>JAICUB010000036.1 GCA_025936045.1 Polyangiaceae bacterium
ATGCCGACGGTGCCGCCGGTGCTGGTCGTGCCGCCGGTGCTGGTCGTGCCGCCGGTGCTGGTCGTGCCGCCGGTGCTGGTCGTGCCGCCGGTGCTGGTCGTGCCGCCCGTGCTGGTCGTGCCGCCCGTGCTGGTCGTCCCGCCCGTGCTGGTCGTGCCGCCGGTGCTGGTCGTGCCGCCCGTGCTGGTCGTCCCGCCAGTGCTGGTCGTCCCGCCGGTACCCCCTTTGCCAATGCCGGCCGAGCCACCTTGACTGGTGCCTCCGGTTCCAACCGAGCTGGTGTCGGGCGGCGTCGATGAAGAGCAGGCGAAGGCGCTAGCCGCCGAGAAGGCCGCCACCCATACGAATCCGGGCAGGGTGGTGGCACGAGTATGCGAAGTCATGGGGGCTCCTTTTCGGCGGTGGGAATCGGTTCCGGGTACGAAAGTTCCCCGCTTATAGCGCAAAGGGGGGGGCATTCAAGTACGGCTGGCATTTGAGCTCTTACGGGTCGGTCGTTCCGTGCGCAGGCGGTGCTCTCCGACGTGGTGCCACGGTGCTTCGACGCGGGGCCGCTCAGTGGAGGAGCGAGTAGCTGCTCGCCGCGAACTGGGCGCCGTTGTTCGTCACGTTCAAGCAGGTTGGCGTCGCCGTTCCGGAGCTCGCGCACCACATCGGCTGACCCGAAGCCGACCCCCCGAGATCGGGTAGCCCGTCGCCGTCGTAGTCGGAGAAGGTAACGCCGCCGAATTGATCGGCGCCTCGCGCGGTCGGGAACGGCGTCGCGCTCGAGGGACCGGCGGAGCCGCCGAGGTAGATGCTCGCGCTACCGCCCATCACGTGCAAATCGCCGTAGCCGTCGCCGTTGATGTCGAAGCCGCCGACGCCCGCGGTCGTGCTGGCGTTCGACAACGTCTTCCACACCGAGGAAGCGAACGTCGAGCCGCCCTGATAGAGGACGAGCCCGTTGTTGTTCTCGACGGATACCGCGTCGCCGTAGCCGTCCCCGTTGAGATCCCCCGCAGGATAGAGCAATGACGCTTGGCCGGCCGCGCGCGTGATGTCCGCGACGGGCGCCGCGCTCGGTGAGGTCCCACCGGCGAATATCGCGATACGGCCCGTCCACACCGAGCTCACGCTGCCTTGCTCGACGAGGCCGAAGTCGGCATAGCCGTCTCGATTGAGATCGCCGAGCCCGTTGCTCGATTGGGTATAGACGCCCTGGAAGTTGCACGCGAGGTGGAGCGCGGCCTGATTCGCCGGCTGGCTCGCGCCGTAGAAAAGCTGCACCTCCGTCTGCGGGCTGATGTACTTGATGTCGACCAAGAAGTCGTCGAACCCGTCGCCGTTCACGTCACCCGCGGCGTGCAGGTTCAGGTTCAGCGACGACCCGTAAGCGGACTTGATCAAGACGAGCGGCGAGCGCGCGGCGAGGCTCGCGCCGCCGAACACGACCGCCGGAGCGTAGCCGCTCGTCGCCGTGTAGTACTGCATGACGCCGATGTCGCCGTAGCCGTCGCCGTCCACGTCGCCGAGGAAGGCGCCGATGCGATCCGAGCTACTCGGCACGGCCGGCGTCGCGGAGACGGTGGTGAAATCCGGCGTCGCCGCGCCGTTGTAGACGAGGAGCTGCGTCGTGCTGTTCATGACGATCATGTCCCCGTAGCCGTCGCCGTTCACGTCTTCGCGCACGCGGCCGACGTGCAGGTACGCGACCGAGCTCCACGCGGAGCAAACGCTCGTGGGATCGCAGGCGCGCACGCGCCAAGCGTAGAGCGCGCCGACCGGGACCGTCTTCGAGACGGGCAAATCCGTCGTCGGCGTGTAGGTCGGGGACGTGAGCCCTTTGACCGACACCTCCGGACTGCTGAACGCGCAACTGTCGAGACTGCCGGGCGTGCACGAGTTGTCGGCCTGGATCTCGTAGGTGACGGCCCCGCAATTCGAGGAGGACGAGGTGAACACGAACGTCGGCCGCAGCGTCTTGCGGGAGGAGGGCGCGTGGTAACTTCCGGTGTAGGCGCCGCGATACGGAGCGAGCGTCTTGGGCGTGGCCGGCGCGACGGCGCACGCGCACGTCGTGCCGTCACCCGTGTAATTCGGCTTGCAGCTGCAGCTATGACTGCCGGGCGAATTGGCGCAATCGGCGTTGGCGTCGCAGCCGCCGTGGCTCGTGTTGCATTCGTTCACGTCCGTGCAGCCCGCGGCGCCCGTTCCGGTATAGCCGCTCGGGCACGCGCCGCAGTTGAACGACCCGGCCGTGTTGCTGCAGGTCGTCAGCGCGTCGCAGCCGCCGTGGTTCGTGTTGCATTCGTTGATGTCGATGCAGCCGGTCGCGCCCGTTCCGGCGTAGCCGGCCGGACACGCACCACAGCTGAACGACCCGGCCGTGTTGGTGCACGTCGCGCGCGCGTCGCAGCCGCCGTGGTTCGTGTTGCACTCGTCGATATCGCTGCAGCCGGTCGCGCCCGTTCCGGTGTAGCCGGCCGGACACGCACCACAGCTGAACGATCCGGCCGTGTTGGTGCAGGTCGTCAGCGCGTCGCAGCCGCCGTGGTTCGTGTCGCATTCGTCGATGTCGGTGCAGCCGGTCGAGCCGCCGCCCGTGTACCCGGCGGGGCAGTTTCCGCAGGTGAAGGACCCGGGCGTGTTGCTGCAGGTCGTCGAAGCATCGCAACCTCCGTTATTCGTGCTGCACTCGTCGATATCGATGCAATGCGTGTCGCCGCTGCCGGAGTAGCCGTGAGGGCAGCTGCCGCACGTTCTGCTACCGCCCGTATTCGAGCACGTCGCGAGGACGTCGCAGCCGCCGTTATTCGTCATGCACTCGTCGATGTCGACGCACCCGCTCGCGCCGTCCCCGGTATAACCGCTCGGACACGCACCGCAGCTGAAAGTCCCCGGCTCGTTCGTGCAGACGGTCAAGAGGTCACAGCCGCCGTTGGCGTTCGCGCATTCGTCGAAGTCTTCGCACGCCGAGCCGTCACCGTTCTTGTCGGTGTACCCTGCCGGACACTGACAGACGGCCGGCGACATCCCGGTCACGCAATGCGCTTCGGGCGCGCACACGACGGCGCAGGTCCCCGTCGTGTCGATCGCCTCGCCGCCGGCGCCTGCGACCTCGTCACCGGCTTCGCCACCGGCGCCTGCCTCGCTCGTCATCGGGCCCGCGCCGGTTCCACCTTGCGCGAGCACCGTGCCGCCCGAACCTGAGTTCGACGTTCCGCCGGAGCCTACGTCTCCGCCGTTGGAAACGCCGTCCCCCGTGCCGCTCGATCCCCCGCCTCCGCTCGGCGCCCCTGCCTTGCCGCCGGTGCCCGCGCTCTTCGCCCCGCCCGCGGCCGCTCCGATTTTTCCTCCGCTGCCGGCCGCATCCGGCCCTTCCCCGGCGCTCGCTTCGCGGTTGTGGAAATTCCGCTCCGAGGAGCAGGCGACAGCACCGAAATTTACCGCAAAGAGCGTCACGACAAGCCAGGAACGCAAGCGAACGGACATCTAGTTCTCCCTAGTCACCACAAAGAAACGGCGGGCCGCGCGTCGGCGGCCGAGCCTCGCCCGTCGGCTAGCATGCTCGGCGACGAACGCCCACCGCATACGTGCTCCGCTCGCGAAAGCTTTCCGCGCGCGGACCCTCGAGCGCCACGAAACCGTGGTCGTGGTCGCCTGGTGCTAGGCTCGCGCAGGATGCATGCTTCGCTTCGTCCGGTGGTTTTGGGCTCGGCGCTCTTTCTCGTCGCGACGACAGGGTGCGGCAACGAGTCGGACAGCGGTGCTCGAGCGCCTGCTACGCCGGCGAGCGGCGCGGGTCGAGGCGGAGCGAGCACGCTCGGCGGGAGCGGCGGAACCGGCATTTCCGGCAGCGGCATGGGCGGCAGTGGCACTCCGTCCGGCGGCGGCTCCGGAACTGGTCCCAGTTCCTCGGGCGCTGGCGGAGCTGGAAGCGGCGGAACGGGGGCGGCTGGCGGCGGCGGTGCGACGAGCGGCGGGGCCCCTGGTGGCGGCTCGCCGGCTGGCGGCGCGAACCAGGGTGGCCTCGGTGGAAGCGGCGGGACGGCAGGGGCGACTGCGGGCGCGGGACCGGGCGGTGCGGGCGCTCCGAACAACGGAGGCACGGCTGGGACGAGCGCGGCGGGTGCGGCCGGTGCCTCCACCACCTCGGCAGCCTGCTCACCGGACGCGCTGTTCTGTTCCGGCTTCGAGGATCCAGGGTTGCCCATGGGCGCTACCTACCTCTCGGCGAACGACAACAACGACGCGAGCAAAGGGCTCACCTTCGACAAGACCGTCTTCCACGGCGGCGCGCAATCGGTCGAGATTTTGAAGGTTGCGTCTTACTCGCAACGCGAAATCGTCGTTCCGGCGGCGCCGACCTTCTGGTTCCGCGCGTACTTGCGCACCGACGTCGCGGTCGGCGGTGCGAGCGGTGACAAGCACAACGCCTTCTTCGAGGTGGCCTGGGCCGGCAGCGATAAAGGCCTCGAAATCGTCGAAGAAAATTGCGAGCTCGGCATGAACATCATGGACTATCGCTACGGCTCGAACGGGACGATGAACCAGCCGGGCTGCCCCACGTCCGCTCCTCTCGGCGCGCAGCTCGCCGAGAACGCGTGGCACTGCATCGAGGGCTACTTCGACGGAACCAAGGGTGATTTCCGCCTGTTCGCCGACGATCAGGAAGTGATCACGCAAGCCGGGGTCGCAAGCGCGAAGCAAGAGTTCAACGCTCTTCGCTTCGGCTACCGCGAGTACAACGAGCGGCAGCGGACCGTCTGGTACGACGATGTCGTGACGGGGCCCACGCGTATCGGGTGTCAGTAACGAATGCCGCTCTGGGTCAAGATCTGCGGCGTCACGACGACCGAAGACGCCGAGCGCGTGGTCGAGGCCGGCGCGGACGCCATCGGAGTGAACCTCGTACCGAGCTCGAAACGCTACGTCGACCACGCGACGGTGCGGCGCGTGCTCGCGGCGGTCCGCGGCCGGCTGGAAGTGATCGCGGTCGTCGCGGACGCGGATCGAGCGGAGCTCGCCGGTTTGCGCGAGCGGCTCGGCGTGGACGCGCTGCAACTCCACGGTAGCGAGACGCCCGAGGTGCTCGCGCGTCTGTTGCCGAACGCGTATCAGGCCGTGCGCGTCGCGACGGCGGCGGACGTGACGGCGGCGCGCGGCTACGGCGGCAGCCGCCTCCTGGTCGACGCCAAGGTGAAGGGGGAGCTCGGCGGCACCGGACACACGTTCGACTGGGCGCTCGTGAGCGACCTCGCGCGCGAGCGGGCCGTCGTGGTCGCGGGCGGGCTCACGCCCGAAAACGTCGGCGCGGCCGTGCTCGCCGTGAAGCCGTACGGCGTGGACACGGCGAGCGGGGTCGAAGGCGCGGACCCGCGGCGCAAGGATCCGGCCAAAATCACCTCCTTCGTCGAGCGTGCGCGCACAGCGGCCGTCGAGGCCGGGCTCGACACCGCTGCCGGCGTGGATTAACGAGCAAGCTAGGATCCATGACCAGCGCACCGCGCAGCGGCTACTACGGCGATTTCGGCGGCCGGTACGTGGCCGAGACGCTCGTGCCCGCGCTCGAGGAGCTCGAGCGCGCGGTGGACGAGCACGTCCGAAGCGAGTCCTTCCAGCAGGAGTGGCGCGGCTTGCTCGCGAGCTACGTCGGGCGGCCCACGCCGATCTACCGCGCGGATCGGCTCACGCGGGATCTCGGGCTCGAGCTCGGCACCGAGCTCTGGCTCAAGCGCGAGGACCTCTGTCATACGGGCGCGCACAAGATCAACAACGCCCTCGGCCAGGTTTTGCTCGCGAAGCGCCTCGGCAAGATGCGCATCATCGCGGAGACGGGCGCGGGCCAGCACGGCGTCGCGACCGCGACGGCCGCGGCGATGCAGGGCCTGCCTTGCGACGTCTACATGGGGGTGCTCGACGTCGCGCGCCAGGCACCGAACGTCGAGCGCATGAAGATGCTCGGCGCGCGCGTACTCCCCGTCGATGCCGGCTCGCGCACGCTGAAGGACGCGATGAACGAGGCGCTGCGCGACTGGGTCACGAACGTCGCGACGACGCACTACTGCGTCGGCTCGGCGGCGGGGCCGCACCCCTATCCGCTGCTCGTCGCGGAATTCCAACGCGTGATCGGCGACGAAGCGCGCGCGCAACTCAGGGACCAGGTGGGTCCGCCGGACGCCGTCGTCGCTTGCGTCGGCGGCGGCTCCAACGCGATCGGCATGTTCCGCGCGTTCATCGACGATCCGGTGACGCTTTACGGCGTCGAAGCGGCCGGTGAAGGCGTCGAGACGGGGCGTCACGCGGCGACCATCACCGAGGGCCGAATCGGGGTGCTGCACGGCGCGCGTACGCGCGTGCTCGCCGACGAATTCGGGCAGATCATGGAGGCGCACTCGATCAGCGCCGGCCTCGACTACCCCGGGGTCGGCCCCGAGCACGCCGGGCTCGCCGCGAGCGGCCGCGCGACGTACCTCACCGCGCGCGACGACGAAGCGGTCGCCGCCGCGTACCGCCTCGCGCGCTCCGAAGGCATCGTGCCCGCGCTCGAGACGTCGCACGCGCTCGCGCGTCTGCCCGACATCGTTCGCCGCGAGCGGCTGCGCCTCGGGCGGCCGCCGCGCCTGGCCATCTGCCTTTCGGGCCGTGGCGACAAAGACCTCGCGACGTTGCTCGAACGGAAACCATGAGTCGGATTCAAGAGTACTTCGACGCGCTTGCTCGGAAGAAGCGCACGGCGCTCGTCGCCTACCTCGTGATCGGCGAGCCCAACGTCGCGGAAAGCCTCGACTGTGCCCGCGCCGCGCTCGACGCGGGAGCCGACGTGCTCGAAATCGGCGTGCCGTTCAGCGACGCGACCGCGGACGGCCCCGTGATCGCCGCGGCACAGTATCGCGCCATGCAACAGGGCGGCTCGCTGCCGGCGGCGCTCGAGGTCGCTTCGACGCTCCGGCGTCACTGCGACAACCCGCTCGTCCTCTTCAGTTACATGAACCCGGTAGTCGCCTTCGGCGAAGCGCGGCTGCCGGCGGTGGCGCGCGAAGCCGGCCTCGACGGACTCTTGCTCGTCGACTTGCCGCCCGAGGAGGGCGGCGAGCTCCGCGCCGCGTCGGCGCGCGAAGGTCTCGCCGTGATCCCGCTCGTCGCGCCGACGACGAGCCTCGCGCGCGAGGCGCGCATTTTGGCGGCCGGCAGCGGCTTCGTTTATTACGTGTCCGTCGCGGGCGTGACGGGCAGCGGTTCGGCGCCGCTCGCCGAAGCGGGCCGCAAAGCGGCCGCGCTCCGCTCGCGCGCGGGCATCCCGGTCGTGGTCGGTTTCGGGATCAAGACCCCCGAGCAGGCGCGCGAGGTCGCTTCTGCAGGGGTGGACGGCATCGTGATCGGCACGGAAATCGTGCGCGCCGTGGTGGACGGCAAGGATCGCGCGGGGCGTGTGAAGGGCGTCGCGGACCTCGTCGGACGGCTCCGCCGCGGCCTCGACCAGTAAAGCGACGCGCGAGCTCGGGGCTAGGCGGTCGCCGTGAGCATCCGCACGGCGTAGCCGGTCTGCGAGCTCACGATGATGGCACCGTGCGCTACGCCGCCGCCCGGCGCCTCGCCGACGGAACCGACGTTCACGATGCGAACGTCGGCGACCTCGCGCTCGAACGGCACGTGGCTGCCGCCGCACACGATGATGTCCCCCGGCTCGTCGCCGAGCAACGCGATGATTTCGTCGTCCGTCATGTCGAAGCTGAGCGGCTCGCTCGGATCGGCGGGCGAGCCGTGGACGACCAACATGTTGTGACCGGACTCGAGCGGCAGCGTCGCCGACTGCGGCAACTTGCCGAGGCGCGCGATGATGAGCTCGCCGAGCTCGGCGTGAACCTGCTTCAATCGCTCGATACGCGCGCGTTCACCCGGGCTCGCCGCGGCGAGCTTGCTCGGATCGACTTGCGCGAGCGCTCGATCTCCGAGCCCTTGCACGCAGAGCGCGCGATGCTCGACGAGGATCTTCCAGACGGCGAGCGGCGCGGGGCCGGGGAAGCAGAGGTCGCCGCACGCGACGAGCTTGTCCCAGCCGTACGCATCCGCTTCGCGCATCAGCGCCTTCAGCAGGTCGGCATGACCATGGATGTCGGAGACGCAGAGAAAACGCATGGTGCTGCGGCTTCGATCGCCAAGAACGCGTTACTGCGGTCACCCGCGGCCCGCAACGGGGCCGAGCGCTACACACAAAAACCCGCTCGACTTCGGTGATCTGGGCGGGCCGGGCCGAGGGCCGTGCGATGCTCTACGCGTGCCGCCGCCGGACGATCTCACGCGCCTCGCCGATTCCATCGACGCGGAGCGTGCGCGCCGGCTCGCGCAGGATCTCGGCCCCCGCCCGCTCGCCGTCTTGCTCGGCACGGCATTTCCACCGCTCACGCCACAGGCCGGCTGGCAAATCGATGCCCTCGATGCGCTCGCGGCACGCGGCTGGCGCTCCGAGCGCCGGGCCTCGGAGCTCGGACGGCGCCTGCCTCGGCCGGCGCGCTGGGATCGAGCAGGCGCCGAGCAGCGCGCCCGAGCGCTCCGGCGCGCCGGCTGGGCCGAAAAGGCACGCATTGCTCTGCGCGAGCTCTTGCCCGCAGAGCTCGGCGGGGCAGAGATCGACGTGACCTCGCGCGAGCTCAGCCGCCTGGCTGACGCGTTGCTCGAGGTGGCGCTCGCCGAGGCCGAAATGGAGGTTGCCGCGCGCTACGGCCCGCCGCGGCAGAAGAACGGCGAGGCCTCGCGCGTCGTTGCCGTCGGCCTCGGCAAGCTCGGGGGGCTCGAGCTCAACGCCGGCTCCGACGTCGACCTGCTCTTCGTGTACGACACCGACGAGGGCGAGAGCACGCTGAGCCTCCACGAACACTGGACGCACGTCGTTCGGCGAGCGGTCGAGCTCGTGGAGACTCCGAGCGCCGACGGCCTGCTCTGGCGCGTCGACCTCAGGCTGCGACCCGAAGGCTCGCAAGGCGCGCTCGTGAACGCCTTCGAAGCGGTCGAGCGCTACTACGAGCGCTGGGGACGGTTGTGGGAACGCGCGGCCCTCTTGCGCGCGCGCACCGCGGCCGGCGACGGCGTGCTCGGTCAGCTCTTCGAGCGGGACATCGTGGCACCCTTCGTTTACCGGCGCGAGGTCGACCCGACGCTCGGCGAGAGCCTGTCGGAGCTCGTTCGTCGTTCCCGCGCCGAGCTCTCGCCGGACCCGAAGCGCGATTTGAAGCTCGGGCGAGGCGGCATTCGCGAGGCCGAATTCTTCGTGCAAACGCTGCAGCTCGTGTGGGGCGGCCGCGAACCGAGCGTGCGCGTCACGGGCACCCTACCGGCGCTCGCGCGGCTCCGCGCGCGCGGCTTCGTGAGCGACGTCGAGGTGAGCTCGATCGCCGAATCGTACGCGCTCCTCCGCAAGCTCGAGCACCGCGTACAGTGGCTCTCCGGCGTGCAGACGCACCTCTTGCCGCTCGGCGACGACTTCAGCCATCTCGCGCGCACGATGGGCCTCGGCGACGCGGCGCTCGGCGATGCCGTCGCCCGCGCGCGCGACACCGTGCACGCGCTCTTCACGTCCCTCGCACCCGCGCGCGCCCGCACGACCTCGCCGTTCGAGGCCGTCGCGGCCGCGCTGAGCGGTGACGGCGACGCGCTGACGCTGCTCACCGAGGCGGCGTACGGTGACGCCGAGATCGCGGAGCACCTGCGCGCGCTCGGACGACGGCCCGACGATCTGCTCGGGGAGCTCACGCGCGATCGCTTCCCCGAGCTCGCCGTCGCCGTGCTCGACGAGCTCGGCAAGTCGCCGGATCCTGCGCAAGCCGCGCGGTTTTTGCGGGCGATTTTGGCCCGCTTCCCCTCCCCCGAGCCGTACGTGGCGGCGCTCGGCCAGGATCGCGTCGCCTTGCGACGGTTCGTGACGGCGCTCGCCTCGAGCGCTTTCATCGGCGAGACGGTGCTCGTGCGGCCCGAGCTCGCCGATACGATTTTGTTCGGCGCCGGCGCCATCAGCGACCCGAGCGCCGCCGTGGCAGTCGAGACCGCGGCGCAACTGCAAGGCCTCGCCGAGGACGCCGACGAGGAGGAGCGGCGCGATGCGCTCGTGCGCGGGCTCCGCGTCGCCAAACAGCGCGTGATGGTCGAGGTCGCGACGGCCGACCTCGCGGGCACGATCGGGACGCGCGACGCGACGCGACTGCTCGCGCAGCTCGCGGACGAAGAGCTCGGCCACGCCGTCGCTCACGTGCTCGGAGACCAAGAAGGGCTCGCCGTGATCGCGATGGGCAAACTCGGCGGCCGCGAGATCGGTTACGGCTCGGACCTCGACGTCGTCTTCATCTACGATCCGGCGCGCGCGCCCGTGCCGGACGAGGCGGGCGCGTGGTACTCGCGCGCGGCGGGCCGCGTGATCAGGCTGATTTCCGAGCCGCACGTCGCCGGCCCCGGCTACGAGCTCGATACGCGGCTGCGCCCGTCGGGCTCGCACGGCATGCTCGTGACCTCGCTCACGGCGTTCGCGCGCTACCACGCTGTTCCGATCCCGGGCGCCGACGGCGCACCCGTGAGCGGCAGCGTCGGCTCGAGCGGCGCGGCGTGGGAACGCCAGGCGCTCCTGCGCGCGCGCTTCGCGGCAGGCGACCCCGAGCTCGGCGTGGCCGCGATGCGCGTCGCCGAACGCGCGGCGTACGCGGGCGGCGCGGCGAAGGCGGCCGAAGTGCATCACCTGCGCATGCGGATGGAGCGCGAGCTCGGGCGCGAACGGCCGTACCGCCTCGATCTCAAGACGGGCCGCGGCGGCCTGCTCGACGTAGAGTTCGCCGTGCAGCTCCTGCAGATGCTGAACGGCGCCGACCCTGCCGTCCGCACGCCGGACACCTCGGTCGCGCTCGAGCAGCTCGCGCAGCAGGGCTACCTCGACGCCGACGACTACGACGCCTTTCGCGAAGGCTACGCGTTCTTGCGCCGCCTCGAACAGCGCATCCACGTGCTCTACGGCACGGGCTCGAGCGTCGTCGCGGCGCGAGCGCCCGGCTTGCCCGCGCTCGCGCGGCGCATGGGCTATCGCAGCCAGCCGGGGGCGCCCGCGGAGAGCGCCCTGCTCGCGCACTACCGCGACATCACCGAGAACGTGCGGCGGGCGTACCGGCGCGTCTTCGGTGTCGAGGACGCGTGACGTGAAAGAGTGCATCGTCTTCGACTTCGACGGCACGCTCGTCCGGCGCGATTCGTTCTTCGACTTTTCGCTGCGCTATTGCCTCGGGCGACCGCTGCGCCTCGCGCTCGCGACCGCGCTCTTGCCCGTCGCCGCGTGCTTGCGGCTGCGCTCGCTCGCCGCCGCCGCGTCGGTCTTGCTCTGGGGGATGACGCTCGGCGTTTCCGCGCGGCGCTTCCACGCGGAGCTCGCGCGCTATGCGCGCGACGTGCTGCCGGGCCTCGTGAACCACGCGGTGTTCGCGGAGCTCGAGCGGCACCTACGCGAGGGCCGGAGCGTCGTCGTCGCGACGGGCACGCTGCCGGTCTTCGTGCGCAGCCTGCTCCGAGCGCGCGGGACGTCCGAGGTGCTGGTCGCCGGCACGCGCCTCAGGCGCCGTTTCGGCGGCTTCGTCGCCGAAACGCACTGCATCGGCCGCACCAAGCTGCGTGAGCTCGAGCGGCGCTTCGCCATCACCGCCTGGACGACGGTGTACACCGACAGCTACGCCGATCGCCCGCTCATGCGCGGGGCTTCCGAAGTCGTTCTGGTCGCGCCGAGTCGACGCACTTTGACGCGCGCACGCTCGCTCGTGCACGCGTCGAAGTTGCGGGTCCTCTGAGCGCTCACGCCGCCGCGGGCCGCGGGCTGTCGTGCGGCGCGACCGCGGGCGAAGGCTCCTTCGTTCGGCCCTCGAAGAGCGGCGCGAACGCGCGGCGGTTCACCCAGGCTTGATGCAGCTCGGCGGCGAGGACGAACAGCGCGAGCGGGAGCCCGGCGGGCGCGAGCAGCGCGTGGAACGCGACGATGTTCACGATGATGGGCGCGAGCAACACGAGCGCGAACGGCACGGCGACCCGCGCGATGAGGAGCGCTCCCGCGACGACCTCGATCGTCTTGATCAGCGGGAAAACGTAGCCGGAGGCGAAGAGCGCTCCCGCGAACGCCAGGGCGGCCGGGGGCTCCGGCGGCTGAGGGATGAAGTGGAGAAAGAAGTTCAGTCCGAAGACGGTGAACACGAGACCGAGCGCGACGCGCGACAGAGCCGAAAAACGCTTCGAATTCATGGCGAAAACCTCCAACGCCAGCCAACATGCGGTTTCCGTCCACGCGCGGGCAGTCGCGCCCGCCGCAAAGCACCTTTGCTCGCATGACAAAGATCGATCTGAACCAGATCGCCCTCTTCCTACGCGTGGTGAACGCGGGCAGCTTCACGGCCGCCGCCAAGCTGCTGGCGCTGCCGACATCGTCCGTGAGTCGCGGCGTCGCGCGGCTCGAGCATGAGCTCGGCGCGCGCCTTCTACAGCGCACCACCCGCACGTTTCAACTCACCGACGCCGGCAAACAATTTTACGAGCAGGCCGAGGCCGCGCTCGGCGCGCTCGAGCGTGCCACGACGACGATCGCCGAGGGGGCGGAGGAGGTGCGCGGTCGCGTGCGACTGTCGCTGCCCAGCGACGGCGTGGACGCGTTCATGGCCGAAACGCTCGCCGAGTTTCAGCGCCGTTACCCGGAGGTGCGTCTCGAGCTGCAGTTCACGAACCGCCACGTCGATCTCGTGCAGGAAGGCTTCGATCTCGCGCTCCGCGCCGGCAAGCTCGCCGATTCCTCGCTTCTCTCGCGGAAGATCACGGACACCGAGCTCGCGCTCTTCGCGGCGCCGGCCTATCTCGAGCGGCGCGGCGTCCCGCGCACGCTCGCCGAGCTCGCCGAGCATGACTGCGTCGTCTTCGAGCGTGGGCGCAGCTGGGTGCTCGAGGGGCCGCGCGGTACCGAGACGCTGCACCCGGAGGGCGTGCTTCTCGTCGATTCGATGACGTTCGTGAGCTTCGCCGTCGGCGCCGGCTTCGGGATCGGGCTCGTGCCGCTCGTCGCGGCGGTCGGCGAGCAACTCGGGCGGCAGCGCCCGTCGCTCGTGCGCGTGCTCCCCGAGTACGCGCAGAGCGGCGCGGCGCTCTCGCTCGTGTGGCCTCCGTCGCCGTTCGTCCCGCGGCGCGTCACGCTGCTCCGCGACCACCTCGTGGAACGCCTGCGCGGGCGTTACGTGGCCTGCACGAAGAAGCTCGCCGAATTGGACGCGCCGCACCTCGTCCAGCCGGTACCGTCGGCGCCGCGCGCGGAGGTCGACGGCGCGCCGCCGCGGGCTAACGCTGCGCCCTCAAAATCCGCGCGGCGTCGAGCGCGCCGTACGTGAAGATGATGTCCGCCCCCGCGCGGCGCAGGCAGGTGAGGCTCTCGATCAGGCAGCGCTCGTAGTCGATGAAGCCGCGCTCCGCGGCGGCCTTGAGCATCGCGTACTCGCCGCTCACGTGATAAACGGCGACGGGCAAGCTGCTCGCGTCCCGCACGAAGCGAATCACGTCGGCATACGGTAGGCCCGGCTTGACCATCAGCCAATCGGCGCCCTCGGCTTCGTCGAGCGCGACCTCGCGCGCGCACTCCCGCACGTTCGCTGGATCCATTTGATACGTCTTCTTGTCGCCGGCGCGCGGCGCGGATTCCAGAGCGTCGCGGAACGGGCCGTAGAACGCGGAGGCGTATTTCGTGCAGTAACTGCAGACGAGCACGTCCGTGAAGCCCGCTTCGTCGAGCGCGTGGCGCACGGCACCGACGCGCCCGTCCATCATGTCGGACGGCGCGACGACGTCAGCTCCGGCGCGCGCCTGGGCGACGGCCATCGCCGCGAGGATGGGCAGCGATTGATCGTTGTCGACGCGGCCGTCGACGACGACGCCGTCGTGACCGTCCGAAGAGTACGGGTCGAGCGCCACGTCCGTGATCACGACGAGCTCGGGAAGCGCCTGCTTGAGCGCTCGCACTGCGCGCGGAACGAGCCCCGACGCGTTCGCGCTTTCGGAGCCGCGCGCGTCCTTTTGCGCCTCGGGAACGAGCGGAAACACCTCCACCGCCGGCACGCCGAGCGAGAGCGCCTCGCGCGCCTTCTCGACGAGCAGGTCGATCGTGAGTCGCGCCTGGCCCGGCATCGATGCGATGGGCGTGGCCGTGGCGTTTCCCTCCTGAACGAACAGCGGCAAAACGAGGTGTTCGGGCGAAAGCTCGGCCTCACGGACGAGCGCGCGAACGCCGGGCGAACGCCGATTGCGACGAGGACGCACGAGCATGGGTGGAGCGTAACACTGCGCTCATGCTCGCGCAGCGTCGCTCACGAGCCGGAGTCCGCACGCTCAAGGGCAGCTGACGGCGCTGATCGGAGTGTCGATGCCCGGGACGCCCTGGTACTCGAACGCTCCGACGTCGAAGCCGCCGACGACGTCGGCGCTACCGGCCATGTCCCAGCGGCCGTTCCCCGCGCGGTCGGTCAAGCTGACGTGGTCCCCGCAGCCGGTGCCGGCGTCGATGGCCGGCGAAGCCGCTCCGAGCCGCAGATCCCCGCTCGCTAGGGCGACGAACGACGGATCCGCCGTACCGACTCCGGTCCCCGCAGGATACCCGTCCTGAATGATGCTGTAGCTCGCGGTGGCCATGGAGCCGGCGTCGGCGTCGACGATTTCACTGTTGCTCGAGCCTACCGTGTCACCCCAAAGGATGGTGTTCGTGATCGCCGCCGACGACGCAACGTCGTAGAGCGCGCCGCCGGCGTAGGACGCGACGTTGCTCGCGAAGGTGCTGCCGCTCACCTCGAGCGTCGTGCCGCCGTCGTAGAGCGCGCCACCGGACGCGAGCGCCTCGTTGCTGAACTGCGCGGTTCCGGTGGCGGAGTTCGCCCAGAAGACGGTGTTCGTCACGACCAGCGAAGAGTAGAGAGCGTAGAGGGCTCCGCCCTGGTAGGCGCTGTTTTGCGCGAACGTGCCGTTCAGCACCGTCCCCGACGAATTCAGAAGGGTCAGCGCGCCGCCCGAGTAAGAGGTGTTCAGTAGGAAGGAGGAGTTCGTCACCGTGAGCGACGAGCCGTCGTTCGCGATGGCTCCGCCCGAGCCGTCGGCAACGTCGTGCGCAAAGGTGCAATTCGTGACGCTCGGCCACGAGTCACTGTTGTTCATCGCGCCGCCGGAGTAGCGCGCGCTGTTGTTGGTGAACGTCGAGTCCGAGACGGCCGGGGAAGACGAATCGTTGTACATGGCGCCGCCGTCACCGACGGGCGCGGAGTTGCCGGCGAACGTGCAGTTCGTCACCACGGGCGACGCCGAGCGGTTGTACATGGCGCCGCCGCCGCCCGCGCTGTTGTTCAGAAAGACGCAGTTTGCGATGACGGGCGACGCCACGTCGTTGAACATCCCGCCGCCGGCGTTACGAGGGGCATCGCCGTTCGCCGTGCCGGCGGTGATCGTGAAGCCGTCGAGCCTAGCGTCCGTTTTGCCCGTGACCACGTGGTAGACGTTGTCGGCGGGGTCGGACGGGTCGCCAATTTCACCCGACAGCACGCTGACGTTGGCGGCGATGTCCCGCTCGCGGCGCTCCTGTTCCGTTCCAGCAAAGCCGCCGTAGAGGCCCACGCCGGGCACGAGCTCGAAGGTGGCGCTTTTCGCGTCGCCTGCCTCGGTCGAGACGGACGGATAGTAAGTCCCCGCCGCGACCCAAATGTCGACGCTCGAACATGCTGCGCGGTCGAGCAACGCGCGTGCAACGTCGAGACCGCGTTGGACGGTCGCGAGGGCCAGCGTCCAATCACTGCCGTCGTTCGCGTCACCGCCCGTGGTGGCGACGCGAACGATACAGTCCGAACCGGCGCTCCCGCCCGCGCCGGCGTCGGGACTACCCGCGACGTTCGACCCCGCGACTCCACCGGAGCCGCCGGCGCGGCCGCCGTTACCGCGGCCCCCTGCAGCGCGCCCGCCGTTGCCGCGGCCTGCACCACGGCCGCCTGCAGCGCGCCCGCCTGCACCGCGCCCCGCGTCGTTCGGGACGCCCGCGACACCCGCGTTCGCGACGGGCATGCCACCCGAGCCCGCCGCGCGCCCGCCCGCGGGCGTGATCGTCCTGCCTGCCACCCCGCCGGACGCGGCGCCGGTCCCACCGGTGCCCGGACCGGAGCCGCCACGCGCGGCGGCTTGGCTTCCGCCTTCATCGTCGTTACGAGCTCCGGTCCCGTCCTCGAGCCCGAGGTCGGTTCTGCCGCCGCAGGCTCCGCTCAGGCCGACGGCAACCAGGCACCATGCCCGCACACGCCGGTTCATTTTCGGCCTTTCACGCGCACGCCGGAGCTGAAGGCGCCCGTCATAGCGACACGAACACGACTCAGCGCCGCGGCTCGAGCGTGAGGTCGAGGTTCTCCTCGTCGGAAAGCGATGCGACCTCGCGCCGCAGCTCGGACAGCGCGACTTGCGAGGGCACTTCAACGTCGGCCTCGAGCTCGAAGAGGGGCGTCCCGCTGTCGGGCGCGTAACTCACGCGCGACTCGAGCGAGGCGACGTTGATGCCGCGCCGCGTGAATAGCTCGGTGACGGCGCGCACGATGCCCGGACGATCGACGCCGGCGACGCGCACGGCGTAGGGCAAGAACTCCCGCTGCGCGACGCGCCCCGTGCGCTTGAGCAGCACCTTGAGCCCGAGCTCGGACTCGAGCCGGGGCGCCTGGCCTTCGACGTCGGCGACGCTCGCTTCGGAGCCGGAAACGAGCACGAGCAGCGCGAACTCGCCGCCGAGAATCGCCATGCGGCTGTTCTCGAGATTCGCTCCGGCGGTGTGAAGCAACGCCGAAATGGCGTTCACGATGCCCGGTCGATCGGGTCCGACGGCCGTCAGCACGAGGTGGCTCTCCGGGCGGGTCATGCCCCGAGTCTGCCAGAAAGCCCGGAGCCGATCAGCTCAGGCCCAAGAACTCGAAAAATTGGCGCGCGGTGCCCGCCGCCCGGCCGCTCCGCTTGCGCTTCTTCTGCTCGCTATTCCACTCCGCGATCTTCTCGTGCCACGCGTCGTTCTGCGCCTCGGTCTTCGCGTCGAGCTCGCGAATCTCGTCCACGTCGTTCTTGCCGTCGAGCTCGTATTTGCAGTCGGCGGCCTGGATGAGCTTGAGGTGGCGGAGGTTGCCGTCCTTGTGGAAGGTCGGATCGAACGGGAAGATGCGGCAGCCGAGCGGGCGGCTCGTATAGATGGTGCAGCGGTTGTCCTTGCCGAGGTAGTGGCAGCCGCCGCGCGTGTGGCGGAGCACCATGACGCGCTTGCCCTGGCGAAGCTCCACGAAGCCTTCCGGCTCGTCGTCCATATCGATCCCGTGGCGGTCGACCCAGCGAATGAATTCCTCGGGCTTGTCGCCGGTGCGGCGCGCGATGCGGCGCACGTCCGGGGCCGTGAGGGGCAAAAGCGGCTCCTTGCAGCAGTTGCCGCAGCCGGTGCAGCGGAAGCTAAGCAGGCTTCGAGCTTTGGGGGTCACGCGGCGTTTGTAACACGGCGGCCGTGTGCTTGGGCCCGGGATGTGCCATTCTAGTTTCGAGGATGTCGCTGAAGATCGATCAGGATCATTCGCGGTTCCGGGCGATCGTACGGGGCAAGATCCGGCAGAACCTGCGCCGCTATATCTCTCAGGGCGAGCTCATCGGCAGGAAGGGAAAGGAGCTCGTCAGCATTCCGATCCCGCAGATCGACATCCCGCGCTTCATCTACGGAGACAAGCAGCGCGGCGGCGTCGGCCAGGGCAAGGGCGACGTGGGCGACCCCGTCGGCGGGCAAGAGCAGGACGGTGACGACGGGCAAGGCCAGGCGGGGCAAGACGCCGGCGACCACGTCGTCGAAGTCGACGTGACGCTCGACGAGCTCGCCGACATTCTCGGTGAGGAGCTCGAGCTCCCCGCCATCGAGAACAAGGGCAAGAACCGCATCGTCTCCGCGAAGGATCGCTACACCGGGATCCGCCGCGTCGGTCCGGACTCGCTCAAGCACTTCAAGCGCACGTACAAGGAAGCGCTCCGGCGCGCCGTCGCGAGCGGCATCTACGACCCGAAGGACCCCATCATCGTGCCCCAGCACGAGGACCGGCGCTTCCGCTCGTGGAAGGAAGACGTCGAGCCCGTCGCGAACGCCGTCATCATCTACATGATGGACGTGTCGGGCTCGATGGGCGACGAGCAGAAGGAGATCGTCCGCATCGAGAGCTTCTGGATCGATACCTGGCTCCGCCGCCAGTACCAGGGCCTCGAGAGCCGCTACATCATCCACGACGCGGTCGCGCGCGAGGTGGACCGGGACACCTTCTTCCGTACGCGGGAATCCGGCGGAACCATGATTTCGAGCGCCTACAAGCTGTGCGGGCAGCTCATCGACCAGCACTACCCGAGCTCGGAGTGGAACATCTATCCGTTCCATTTCTCCGACGGTGACAACTGGTCGATGGACGACACGCTCTCGTGCATCGAGCTCTTGAAGACGGACATCCTCACGCGCGTGAACATGTTCGCGTACGGCCAGGTCGAGAGCCCGTACGGCTCGGGCCAGTTCGTGAAGGACCTGCGCGAGCACTTCACCGAAGACGAGCGCGTCATCACGAGCGAGATCCGCGATCGCGACGCGATCGTCGGGAGCATCAAGGAATTCTTGGGCAAGGGTAAGTAATGCCGATCTCTCCGAACCAGGCCGATCTGCCGCGCTACCTGCTCGTCGAGCAGGAGAAGATCGAGGCGATCGGGCGCCGCTACGGCCTCGATTTCTTCCCGGTCGTGTTCCAGATGCTGAGCTACGACCAGATGAACGAGATCGCGGCGTACGGCGGCTTTCCGAACCGCTACCCGCACTGGCGCTTCGGCATGGAGTACGAGCGCCTGAGCAAGAGCTACGAGTACGGCCTCTCGAAGATTTACGAGATGGTCATCAACAACAACCCCTCGTACGCGTACCTGCTCGAGGGGAACAGCCTCACGGACCAGAAGCTCGTGATGTGCCACGTGCTCGGCCACGTGGATTTCTTCAAGAACAACTTCTCGTTCCGCTCGACGGACCTCGACGCGGGCGAGCCCATCACCGATCCGGTGCGCAAGCGCGGCGGCGACTACGACCCGAATCGCCGCTGGATCGACAAGATGGCGAACCACGGCTCGGCCGTGCGGCGCATCGTCGATCGCTACGGCATCGCGCGCGTCGAGCAGTTCGTCGACACCTGTCTTTCGCTCGAAAACCTGGTCGACCCCTGGTCGCGCTTCGTCCGCCGGCGCCGCGAGGAGATCGTCGAGGAGGAGCCGACGGCCGTCGAGGTGCCGCGTCTCCGCTCCAAGGACTACATGGAGGAGTTCATCAACCCCGAGGAGTACATCGAGGAGCAGAAGAAGAAGATCGAAGAGGCGCGCGAGAAGAAGAAGGGCCGCCATCCCTCGAGCCGCGAGCAAGACGTGCTCTTGTTCCTGATCGAGAACGCGCCGCTCGAGCGCTGGGAGCGGGCGCTCCTCAGCATCGTGCGCGACGAGGCGTATTACTTCGCTCCGCAGATGGAGACGAAGATCATGAACGAGGGCTGGGCGTCCTACTGGCACTCGAAGATGATGACGAACGACGTCTGCGACTGGACGGAGATCGTCGATTACGCCGAGAACAACGCCGGCGTGATGGTGACGAGCGGCGGCCGCCTGAACCCGTACAAGCTCGGGGTCCAGCTCTATCGCAGCATCGAGGACCGCTGGAATCGCGGACAATTCGGCCCCGAATGGGAGGATTGCAACGACCTCGACCAGAAGCGGCACTGGGATCTCCGGCTCGGGCTCGGCCAGCAGAAGATTTTCGAAGTGCGCGCGCTCTACAACGACGTGACCTTCATCGACGAGTTTTTGACCGAGGATTTCGCGCTCGAGCACCAGCTCTTCAGCTTCGGCTGGTCGAACCGCAACGAGCGCTTCGAAATCGACTCACGCGAGTTCAAGAACGTGAAGGAGCGCTTGCTTTCGCAGCTCACGAACTTCGGCAACCCCTTCATCTACGTGGAGGACGCGAATTTCGAGAACCGCGGCGAGCTCTTGCTCGTGCACGACCACCGCGGCGTCGACCTCCGCAACGACTACGCGAACGAAACGCTCGCCGCGCTCGTGCGCATCTGGCACCGGCCCGTGAACCTCGTGACGCTCTCCGACGGCAAGAAGAACCTGCTCCGTTTCGACGGCAAGGAGCACTCTTCGCGTGCCGACGCGCCCTGAGCCGCGCGCTCGCGGCGCGCTCGCGGCCTTCGGCGCCTTCACTCTCGTAGGCTGCGCGGCGCCCGCTCCTCCGAGCCCCGCCGCGCGCATTGCCGCGTCACCGCCCTCTTCCGCGCGGGCTCGCCCGTCCGCTTCCCCTTCCCCTCCCGCGTCCGTTCCCCCTGCACCTCCGCCGGGCGCCACCGCTGCCCCTGCCGCCCCCAGAACCGCGGCCCCGCCCGCTTCTCCCCCGCCCGCCCCGGCGCCGACGAGCCTCGCCCGCGGCGACGGAACGGCACTCGATCGCGCGCTCGGGGACGGCGACGCCGCGTTCGAGGCGGGCGACGCGAAGGGCGCCCTCGCCGCTTACGAGCGCGCGCGAAAGCTCGCGCCGGCGAGCGCTTCGGCGCCCCTCGTCGGCATCGCGCGCGCGACGCTCGCCGCCCCCGACGTCGAGTTCGTGCTCGGCGCCGAAGACCACAATCAGCGCGTGCTCGCGCTGCTCCGCGACCTGAAGGCCGCGGCCAGCCACGCGTCCGACGATCCCGGACTCCAACGCGAGCTCGGCAAGACGCTTTTCGTTCTGGGCCGCTCGGACGCCGCGATCGTGGCCTTGAGCCACGCCGTCCAAATCAGCGCGAACGACCTCGAAGCGCTCTCGGTGCTCTCCGTGGCGCTCATGTCCGCCGGCAAGAGCGACCAGGCGCTCCCGTATCTGCGCCGAGCCGCGGAGCTCGCGCCGAACGACGCCGAATCCTACACGAACCTCGGCACGGCGCTGCTCCTCACGGCGCAGGTCGGTGAAGCGGCCACGGCGTTCGAACGCGCCGTGGCGCTCGAGCCGAATTCGGCGCGCACGCACTCCGATCTCGGTACGGCGTGTCTCACGCAGGCGCGCTTCGAGTGCGCCGTCCGCGAGCTCACGCGCGCGACCGAGCTCGACCCCGTGCGCGCGACCTACCGTTCGAACCTCGCGCACGCGCTCGAGGTCGCCGGCAAGCTGAACGAAGCGTACGCGAGCGCCAAGCGCGCCACGGAGCTCGATCCGAAGCTCGGCTCCGCCTGGCTGAACCTCGGGACCACGGCCGCGAAGCTCGGCCACTTCGACGACGCCCGCCGCGCCTTCGAACGCGCCAAGGCGCTCGATCCGACGGACCCGCGCCCCGCGACGGACCTCGCCGAGCTCGACGAGCTCGTGCGCGGGCGGCACTGAGCCGCCCGCCCCGACACGCCGCGCCGTGGGATCCTCAGCGTGAAGTGAGGGGCTTCCCCTTACTGCTGAGCCGCGCCGACCTGAACGTCTTCACGCGGGCGCGGGCTTTCGAAGGGCAAGCGTCCCGTGCGGATGCGGACGGTCGCTTCGCGCTCCGACTCGAGGTGTCCGACGAACCCCTCGAGCCCTAGTCGCTCGCCCGAAGTGTCCGAATCGAACGTCCCTTTGACGAGGTAGAGCCCGGGGCGCGCGAAGGTGTCTTGCGGGCACATTTCGATGAGGCGGCTCGTGAAGGAAATCGAGCCGCCGGGCCTGAGCAGCGTGAACGCCTGGCGATCCGGCGCGCGATCGTCGGGACCAGGATCGCAGAGCTCCGTGCCGTCGACGCCCGTCACCTCGAGCGTGACGAGCTCGCGGCGGAAGTACACGCGCTCGGACGTGGAGCCGTGGTTCGAAAGCCGCACGGTCACGGTCGCGGTCGCTTCGCTCGCCGCATCCGAGCCGCGCGTCACCTCGAACTCGAGCCCGTGCGACTCGACCTTCGGCGGGGGCACGTAGTCGCCGCCGAGCGTGAACGGGGTGCCGTGGAGCTCTTTGACGCCGCCGAGCGGCTCGGCGTTCGCGTCGATCATCCTGACGTCGCCCGACTCGAGCACCACGGCGTCGGCACCGGCGTCGGCTCCCCCGTCGTCGAGGCCACCGTCGGCGGGCTCGGGCTCTTTCGGCGCGAGCGCCGCGATGAACGGCGGCGCGAGCGGGAGCGGCTCTTCCACGCGCTTACCGTGCTGCCACGTCGCTTTCGTCTTGCGTGGCCAGCCGAAGCTCGCGCTCACGCGCGCGCCCGCGACGAGCGGCGTCTTCGGCCCTTCGGAGACGCAATAGAGCCGCGGGTCGAACGCTTCCGCGAGACCGTGGCCCGGCGCGAGCTCGACGGCGTAGCTCAGGTCGGCGCGCGCCGGGCGCAGATCCTCCGGCAGCCGGCACACGGTCGGCTTCTTCGGCTTCGCCCACTTCTTCGCTTTCGGGTCGGGCGGCGGCTCGACCTCGAGCGTGAGCAGGCGCGGATCGAAGACGACGCTCATCGTCTCACTGCCGCGGTTGACGACGGCAAACGCCCAATCGTCGTTCGGGCCGATCTCGACGACCTCGAAACGCAAGCCGTGCACGTTGGCGTCGTCCGGCGTCGGCGTGCCCGTGACCTCCAGCGCCTTCTCGACGAGCGCGTGGTTCATCCCGTGGTCGACCGACGCTTCACCGCCCGCGCCGCCTTCGTTCCCGGCGTCGGAGCCCGCGTCGAGCACGACCGGCGCGTTCTCGGCGACCTCGGGCGGCTTGGGCTGCCCGCCACAATGGGCCACGAGGCCGAGGCAAAGCGCCGAACCGGCGAACAGGGCAAAACGGGCGTGCATACCGGCCGGGAAGTACCACAGCTGGCGGCGCGCGATGAAGTGCTCGAACCCCGCCGGGGGCTCGACCGACCCGGGCTCGGGCACGCTACGCTCGCTCTACCGTGATTTTGCGCGGGCTCTATCCCCTCATCGATCTCGACGGCCTCGAGCGCTGCGGCTTCGCGCCGCTTTCGTTCGCGGAACGCGTGCTGGTTCTGCGTCCGCCGCTGCTTCAACTACGCGCCAAATCCGCCGGCGCGCGCGCGACACTCGAGCTCTTGCGCGCGCTCGCGCCGCTCTGTCGCGCGGCGGGCACGGCGCTCTTCGCGAACGATCGTCCCGATCTCGCCGTGCTCGCGGGAGCGGACGGCGTGCACGTGGGACAAGACGACGTGCCGCTCGCAGAGGTGCGCCGCTTCGCGCCGAACCTCCGCGTCGGCGTCTCCACGCACGATTTCGTTCAGCTCGAGCGCGCGCTCGCGGAGCGACCCGACTATGTGGCGTTCGGACCGGTGTTTGCGACGGCGTCGAAGCAGAACCACGAGCCCGTGGTCGGACTCGAGGGACTCGCGCGCGCCCATGCGCTCGCGCGTTCTGCGGGCGTGCCGCTCGTTGCCATCGGCGGCATCGATCGCGAGCGGGCGCGGCTCGCGAAGGCTCATTGCGAGCTCGTCTCGGTGATCGGCGCGGTCATGCCGCCCGGCGGCACGCTCGATGACGTGGAAGCATGCGCGCGCGAGCTCACGCGCGTGCTCGCGCCGTGACCGACGCTAACCGGCCGCGTCCTTGCGGCACGGCCGCACGTGCCGGCAGAGAGTGATGGGACCGGCGCCCCGCCGTGCTCGCCCGAGCAGCTGACTTGCCGTCGTAGCGCCGAGGTTGCGGGCAAGAGCGCGGGGTGCTCCGAGTTTTCAGGGCGACCCCGCGACGGAGTGCGAGAGCACCGGCCTTGGAATCACCCTGCGCGCCCCCAAACGCTGGCTCCTCGTACCGGCGCCCCGGGGGCATGGACGGCGCCGGCTCCGTAGCGAAAGAGAGCCTCGCCGTGGCGAAAATGCGATCCGCCACGGCTCGACGGCAGCGACGGCGGCTGAGCACCGCGTCATGCGGCTGGCACGTCGAATGCACTCCGTGACGGCATCATGTGGCGACACTCGACAGCAATGGTTGCGTTGTTCGTGGTCACCGTGGGTCTGTTCGGGCTCGCGCTCTGGGCGGGCTCGACCCTGCTTGCCGTGATGGCGCTCATCGGCGGCTTGGTCGTCGCGTTCGTAATGGGAATCGCGTGGATGCGTCCGGCGAGCTATCCCCCCGAACACCATCCCAAGATCGACCGCGTTTTCCACGACACCGCTCCGTGAGAGCAATTCGACCGAAACCGTTCGAATAACGAGCGATTTCGCGCGGGCTCGCTCCGCGAGCGCGAACGTGCGGTCATTCCGCGAAGCGCGCGGCGGAGCGAGCCCGCGCCTTGGCGGCTTCTTCGTCGCGGTTTTTCGGCGCCGAGTTCGTTTCGAGCGAGTCGACGAGCTCACGCGTGACGGCGAAGATACGCTCGACCGCTTCTTCGAAGACGTTCACGTTCTTGCCGCTCGGTTTGCGGGTGCCGCTCACTTTGCGGACGAATTGCAAGGCCGCGGCGCGACATTCGTCGTCGGTCGCCGGCGGCTCGAAGTTGAACAGGGGGCGAATGTTCCGGCACATGACGGCCAAGCGTAGCTCGCCCGCGGGGCGCGGCACTCAGCCGGAGCGAAGCCGCACGAACATCGCCTCGAGCGCGAGCGCGGGCTGCACGTTGCGCTCCACGTCCGCGATCGCCTCGAGCACCGTGCGATGCTGGAGCGCGCGACTGAGCGCGCGCTGCGGATTGGAGCCGACGGTCGCGCGCGCGTCGCTCGCCACCGCCTGCGCGAAGAAAGCGAGCTGGGCCTTGAGGCCGTCGCGGCCCTTCTTCTGCCCCTCGGCGAGCTTGAGCGCGGGGGCGAGATCGGGGGCCGCGAGCGCGGCGAACGCGGCTTCGGAGAAGGCGTCGCGCTCCTGCTTTGCTTCCGGATCGGCGAGCTCGAGCGCGAGCGAAGCGCTGCCCTGGGCAAGCGGGGCCACGCTCGGGTCGAGCCCGCGGGCCTCGAGCAAGGAGGCGACGACGCGGTCGGCGAGCGGAGCGAAGCGGACGGGCAGCGTGCGCGAGCGAATGGTGTCGAGCAGGCGGCGCGGTCGGCTCGTGAGCAGCACGAAATGCGTGCGCTCGTGCGGTTCCTCGAGCGTCTTCAAGAGCGCGTTGGCTGCTTGCTGCGTGATTTCGTCGGCCTCGCGCACGATGAACACGAGTGCGCGGCCTTCGTGCGGAGGGAAGCCGATGCGCGCGAGCACGATGCGCCGCACCTGCTCGACGCTGATGCCCGTCGCCTCGCTCGAGCTCCCGCCGAGCAGGCCGCGATACAAGCCACGGCCGAGCAGCACGACGTCGGGATGGAGGGGAACACGCGGGTCGTCGGCGCTGAGCGTGACCGCGCGACGGCACGGGCTGCACTCGCCGCAACCGCCTCCGCGCTCGCAAACGAGCGCCTGCGCGAGCGCGAACGCCGCGAGCTCCTTGCCCACGCCGGGCGGGCCCTCGAAGCGGTAAGCGTGGTGGACGCGGCCGATCGCGAGCGCGCGCTCGAGCGTCGCGACCGCGGACTCTTGCCCGAGTACCTTCGAGAACGGCACGCCGGGTGCTCGCTAGCACCGCCGGATGCGGGACGGTAACGGAAGTGTGATACTGAGGCGCTTTTTCCCATGTCGCACGTCGAGGAACTCCTCCGGCCCGAGCTCGCGGATCTCAAGCCTTACGTGCCCGTGCACGGGTCCTTTCGCGTGCGCCTCGACGCGAACGAAGCGCCGCCCCTGCTCGGTGAGCACGTTGCCGAACGACTCGCGCGCGAGCTCGCGCGCGTGCCGCTCGAGCGCTACCCCGACGCGACCGCGTTCGAGCTCCGCTCCGCCGTCGCCGAGCGGCTGGGCGTGAAGCCCGAGGAGGTGTTGCTCGGCGTCGGCAGCGACGAGCTCATCACGCTGTTGCTCACCGCCGTCGCCAGGCCGCGGCGAGGCAACGAGCCGCCCGCCGTGCTGACGACGACGCCCACTTTCGTGATGTACCGCTTGAGCGCGCGGCTACGCGGGCAGCGCGTGATCGAGGTGCCGCTCGATGCCGAGTGGGACCTCGCCGAAGAGAGCCTGCTTCGCGGCATCGACATGTCGGAGCCGCACGTCGTGTTCATCGCGAGCCCGAACAACCCGACCGGCGTCGTCGCGCGTGCGGAGCGCCTCGCGCGCGTCATCGAGCACGCCGAGCGCTCGCTCGTCGTGGTCGACGAGGCCTACGTGAATTATGCCGATCGCGACGTGCTCGAGCTCTTCAGACGGCACGAAAATGTGGTCATCCTCCGCACGCTTTCGAAGATCGGCTTCGCCGCGCTGCGCGTCGGCTGGCTCGTCGGCAACGCAAAGCTCGTCGCCGAGCTCGACAAGGTGCGTTCCCCGTACAACATGAACGGCGTGTCGCAGGCCTTCGCCACGGTGGTGCTGCGAGAGCTTTGGGCCGACGTGGAGAAGTTGATTGCGGCGGTAAAGAGCGAGCGCACGCGCCTTGCCGCCGAGCTCGCCCGGCTGCCGGGGCTCGAGCTCACGCCGAGCGGGGCCAATTTTCTTTGGGTAAAAACCGCGCGCCCGGCCGCCGACGTGTTGAGCGAGCTATCCGCGCGGGGAGTCCTCGTGCGAAGCTTCCACGCGAGCGGCGGGCGCCTCGCGCGGCAACTTCGCATCACCGTCGGAGCGCCCGCGGAAAACGACGAGCTTGTCCGGTGTCTCCGCGAGTCCTGCTGATCGCTTGCTTGCTGCTCACGTCGTGTCTCGGCGGAGGCGGCGTCGCGCGGGTCATCGACGGACGCGTCGAGCGAGGGCGCGCCGTCGACGAAGAAGCGTACGCGGCGTCGCTGCGCGCGGGGGTTTTCGACGCGGAGGGGGATCGCGAGCGCGCCCTCGACGAGCTCGAGCGGGCCATGGCAGCCGACCCGGACAGCCCCGAGCTCCTCGCCCGCTACGGCGAGGTCTCGTGCCGCGCCGGCCGTGACGGGGCTCCGCGGCCGGGCCCGGCGCTCGCGGCGTTCTCGCGCTCGCTGAACCTCGATCCCACCTACGCACCCGCCTGGCTCGGCCGCGGCCGCTGCCTCGAGCTCATGGGCCGTGCGCGCGAAGCGCTCATCGCGGCCGAGCGCGCCGCCGAATACGATCCGCTCGACCCGCGCGCGACGGTGCTCGTCGCGCGGCTGCTGTTCGCGGCCGGACAGCGCGCCGAAGCCTGGCGTTGGCTCGACGGGCTCGCGGCCTTGCTCCCGGCGTCGGCCGAGGCTCAGCGCGCCCTGCTCGCGGCCGCCGAGCGCGAGCACGACGATGTGCGCGAGCACCTGGCGCTCGGCGCGCTTGCCGCGCTCGGCGAGCACGTCCCCGGCGCGGAAGCAGCGGAGTTTCAAAGCGCGGTGCGGCGCGGCGACTTGTCCGCCGTGAGACGCGCCGCGATCGAGCTCCGCCTTTCGGGCGCCGCGCTGGCGCTCGAGCTCGCCGAGCGCGCGCCGCTCCTCGGCCTCGAACAAGCGGGCGCCGTGCTCGCAGCCGATCCGACGGAGAGCGACGCCTGGGTCGCGGGGCTCGCCGCCGCCGACGAGCTCGGCGACCGCGAGCGCTTCCGGGAACTCCTCGGCATGCTCGCGCCGGATCCGCTGCCGCCGAGCCCGCGCGCTCTCGCGCTTTTCGCCGAGCTGCTCGCACGGCACGCGGGCGACGACGGCCGAGCGGCGCTCGCGCGTGCCCTTTCGGGAGCGCGACCGTGAGCGAGAGCGAGCGGGTGAGCTCCTCGGCGCGCGCGTTTCGCGAGCGCTTCGGCGGCGAACCGGCCGTCTTCTCCGCGCCCGGGCGCGTGAACCTGATCGGCGAGCATACGGACTACAATTCGGGGTTCGTGCTGCCGATCGCCCTCGGCGAGCGAACTTACGTCGCGGGCGCGCGGCGCGCCGACGACACGGTGCGCTGTTACTCGCGGGAGCGCCGCGAAGAGCACGCGTTCGCGCTCGCGCACGCGTGGCGGCGCAGCGGGAAATGGCACGACTACGTCGAGGGCGTCGCGAGGGCGCTCGCGGCGCGCGGCGTCGCGCTCGCGGGCGCCGACCTCTACGTGAGCTCGGACGTACCGCCCGGCGCGGGGCTGTCGTCGTCCGCGGCGCTCGAGGTCGCCCTCGGTCTCGCGTTGACGACTCTCGCCGGCGCCGCGCTCCCCGCGCCCGAGCTTGCGCTCGTCGGGCAAAGCGCGGAGAACGACTATGCGGGCGTACGTTCGGGCATCATGGACCAGCTCGCCTCGGCGCTCGGACGCGCGGGCCACGCGCTCTTCATCGACTGCCGCTCGCTCGAGGTCACGCCCGTGCCGCTGCCGAAAGCGGGCGTGAGCTTCGTCGTCTGTGACACGCGCGTCCGCCACGCGCACGCGGGCGGCGGCTACAACGAGCGGCGCGAGGAGTGCCGGCGCGCGCTCGAGCTCTTGCAGCGGAGCGGGCGCGCCGTCACGAGCCTGCGCGAGCTCGGCATCGAGGAGCTCAACGACATCGGCAAGCTCTTGCCGGAGCCGCTCGACCGGCGCGTGCGTCACGTGGTTCGCGAGAACGGCCGCACCTCGGCGGCCGTCGATGCGCTCCGGCGCGGCCACCTCGCGGTCTTCGGCAAGCTGATGAACGGCTCGCACGCGTCCCTACGCGACGACTACGAGGTGAGCGTGCCCGAGCTCGATTTCGTCGTGGCGCAGGCGCAGCGCGAGAGCGGCGTGATCGGCGCGCGCATGACGGGCGGCGGCTTCGGCGGCTCGGCCGTCATCCTCGTCGACACCGCCGACCTCGAGCGGCTCTCCACGAACCTCCGCGCGAGCTTTCAGGCGCGCTTCGGGCACGAACCGGTGGTGCGCGTCGCCGTCGCGAGCGACGGAGTGCGGCGCGAGACGCCGGCCCGCGCCTGAACGCGGGGTCGAACGCCGCTCAGGTCCGGCGGCGGCGGCGCCAGCCGAGCAACAGCAAGCCGAACGACGCTGTCCATGCCGTGTTCGCGCTCGTGCCGGGTGTGACGGCGCAGCCGCCATGGTGACGGGCGGGCGCGGCGAAGCCCGCGTCGGGGTTCGAGGTGGGCGGCATGTCGTGAGTCGCGCCGCCCTCGCCTGCGTTGTCGGAGTTGCCCGGAGCGGTCGAGCCGCCGGTGCCGCCGCCCGTCCCGCCGGTGCCGCCGCCCGTGGCGCTCGTGCCGCTCCCCGTGGTGCCGCCCTTACCTCCAGCGCCCGTTTTGGCGCCGGTGCCGCCCTTGGCACCGGTGCCGCCCGAGCCGTTCGAGCTCGTTCCGCCGCTGCCGGCGCCCTGCCCCGTGGAGGCTGGGCGCGTCGCGTTGTAGGCATCGAGGGCGGCGTCAATCGCGTCGCTGTTGTCCTCGATCGTCTTGCCGGGACCGCTGTCACTCAAGCGAGTGATGACGCGGCTCGGCGGCATGCTCGCGAAGTCGGCGGGCCACCTGCCGAGATCGTCGGCGGTGCCGCGCACCGTGCCTCCTTGCGGGAGCTCGATACGCCACGTCGCCTCGAACTCTGAAACGTCGGGATTGCATTCGATGATGCGATTGGCCGTGTGGACGTTGCTCTGGTCGGGCAAGTCGGGGTTGAACGTGAAGAGCGGGTCGGCCGTCATCTCGTCCGCGGACATCGTCGTGTAGAGGCGCGTGACGTGCGGGTGAGCGTCGATGATCGCCTGCACGTCGCGCAGCGGCTGGATCGCGAGCGCGTCGATCTTGTCGGCGAGCTCCGCGGCGGCCGGCGGATTTTCGATTTGAGACGCGTAGCACGTGGGACATGACTCGAACTCGTCCCAGGAGAGCGCGCTCGGCAGCGTCACGAGCGCCTTCATCGCGTCCCAGTAGCCGTCGAGGGAGCTGTAATTGGAGTCGAACGTCGAAAGCAGCTGACTGAAGCTCGCGTACGTGCGGGCGCGGTTCGTGGCCCAGAACTGCTCGTCGCTCGGCGACCAGACGGCGCTCGCGAGCGTGTCGGTCGTGCTGGCAAGCTCGGTGACGAAACCCTGCCCCATGGCGTCGTCGGCCGCCGCGGTGACCACGTCATTGTAGTTCGAGGACGGATTGAACCAGTTGATGCGCGCCTCGTTCAGCTCGAGTGACAGGTAATTTTGCGGGACGGCGCGCGCGCCGCCGAGCAGCCACGTGAGCACGCCCATGTTCTCGTTGGCGGAGACGGCCGTGAGCTTGATGGGAATCGACGCTTGGTTACCGGCGTAGGTGAGCACGATGGGTCGGATCGAGCCGGTATCGGCGCCCTTCGTGAGCTTCAGCGCGAGCAAGTACAGGCCGTCTGCGAGGTAGGGGCCGAGCAACGCGGAAGCCCCTGCGGGCACGTCGTAGCCGTTGTCGCCGAGCCACTTCACGGCGGCAGAAGCGGCGTCGGACGAGCTCTGGTCGATGGAAATCACGGACCAATCGAAGGACCCGACGATGCCGCTCGCCTCGACGTGCACGTCGCCGCCGCCCCCCGGCCCCGCTCCCCCGTCTTCCGCGGCGGCGCCTCCGTTTCCACCCGACGCGAAACTATCGTCGAAGTTACAGTCGCCCTCGACGCTCGTGGTCAGCGTGTATTGCGGATCCGTCGCGAGCTGCAGGCGATCGAACGCCGACTTCGAGGCGACCTTGAGCTCATCCCCAGTCGGCACCGACGAAATGGGCAGGAGCCACGAGAAGTGCTCGGACGGGCCCTGATACAGAATCTCGATCACGGCCGTCTGCGTGTTGTTCCCGTTGTCGGCGAAGATGATGCGTTCCGCAGCCTGATTCACCGGTTGGGCTTGGTCGCAGAAGAAGCCGCCGCAGGCGTCCGCGCGCGTCGCCCCCCCGACGACGCACGCGGCTGCCACTAACCCCGCTACACCCGTTCGCGCACGCAATTTCATCGCTTGCTCCCTTCCACCCAACCCGCAGGAACCTGCCCCGTTCAGAGCTGCCGGCGGCGCCGGAGTCCGAGCAAGAACACACCGAACAAGCCCGCCCACGCAGAGGCGGGGTTGCCGCCGCCCTGAGCCAGCGTGCAGCCCCCCGAGTCTCGGCTTCCGGAAGGCTCCACCGGAACGGGATCGGACGCGGTGCCTCCGGTCGTGCCGCTCGCACCGCCGCCTCCGGTGTTGCCCGTGGCGGTGCCGCCCGTGCTGCCGCCCGTGCCCTTGCCGCCGCTGCCGGTTCCACCCATGCCGCTGCCGCCGCTGGCAGTCCCGCCAGTCGCCCCGGTGCCGCCGAGCGCTCCGTTGCCGTCGGTCGCTCCGCCGTTCGCGCCGACACCGCTGCCGCCACCGTCACTTCCGCCGCTGCCCGTGGAGGGCGGGTACGCGGCGTTGTAGTCGTCGAGCGCGGCGTTGATCACGTCCGAGTTGTCTTCGATCGTCTTGCCCGCGCCGCTCGCGCCCTGACGGGTGATCACGCGGTTCGGCGGCTGCGTCGCGAAATCCGCCGGCCAGGTACCCGCGTTGTTCGCCGTGCCGCGCACGACGCCGCCTTGCGGGAGCTCGATGCGCCAGGGCGCCTCGTACTGGTAGATGTCCGGATTGCACTCGATGATGCGCTGGGCCGTGTGCACGTTGCTCGTGTCCGGCAAATCGGCGTTGAACGTGAAGAGCGGGTCGAGGTTCATCTCCTCGGCGGACATCGTCGTGTAGAGGCGCGTCACTTGCGGGTGCGCGTTGATGAGCGCCTGCACGTCGCGAATGGGCGTGATCACGAGCTCTTCGATCTTGTCCATCAGCTGCGAGGGCGGGACCTGAATTTGCCCCGAGTAGCAGCTGGGACACGACTTGAAATCCTCGAAGGCCACGCCGTCCGGCAAGGTGACCACGGCCTGTACTGCGTCCCAATAGCCGTCGTAGTTACCGTAATAGGCGAGCGTCGTATTGATGATGTCGTCGAAGCTCGAGAACGTCCGCGACTTGATGGAGTTCCAGCTGGCGTCGTCTTGCGGTCCCCACACGGCGGTCGCGAGCGTGGTCGTCGGCCCGGAGAGCTCGGTGACGAACCCCTGGCCGCCCGCGTCGTCGGCGGCGGCGGTGACCACGTCGTTGTAGGTCGAGGCCGCGTTGAACCAATTGATGCGCGCCTCGTTCAGGTCGAGCGACAGGTAATTCTGAGGAACGGCGCGGGAGTCACCGAGCAGCCACGTCATCACGCCCATGTTGTCGTTGGCGGAGACGGCCGTGAGCTTGATCGGAATGGACGCGCTGTCACCCGCGTACGTGAGCACGATGGGCCGAATCGAGCCCGTGTCCGAGCCCTTCGTGAGCTTCAACGCGAGCAGATACAAGCCGTCATCGAGGTACGGTCCGAGCAGAGCGGGCGCGCCGTCGGGCACGTCGAAGCCGTTGTCGCCGAGCCACTTCACGGCGGCCGTCGCCGCGTCGGTCGAGCTCTTGTCGATGGAGATCACGGTCCAATCGAAGGACCCGACGATGCCGCTCGCCTCGACATGCACGCCGCCGTCGTTCGTCGAGGCGCCACCCGTGCCGCCCGCGCTCATGCCGATGCCGACCGCGGCGGTGCCGCCCGTACCGGACGCACCGGGGAAGGACTGCTGTTTGCACGTACCTTCGACCGTGGTCGTGAGCGTGTACTGGGGATTGGTCGCCGACTGCAGGCGCTGAAACGCGAGGTCGGAAGCGACCTTGATTTGATCACCCATCGGCACCGAGGAAATCGGAAGCAGCCACGAGAAATGCTCGGACGGACCCTGGTACATGATCTCGATCACGGCCGTCTGCGTGTGGTCCCCGTTGTCGGCGAAGATGATGCGCTCAGCCGCCTGATTCACCGGCTGCGCCTGGTTGCAGAAGAAGCCGCCGCACGCTTGCGCACGTGTCCCTCCTCCGATGACGCACGCCGCCGCCAGGAATCCCACCAAACCAAATCGAATGCGGTGCTTCATGGTCTTCTATCCCTTCGACTAAGCAGACTCGGATCGGACATTTCGAGCTTGGTCCAGCGCGGATTGGCACAACCCGGCACAGGATTCGGCTCTGATTCGTGAACGTGCGGTATCTAAGCAAGGACGGTGCCGACCCAAAAATCGCTGAATTTCGCGCATGCGTGCCGCGTGGCACAGCGGCTAGTGCCGCCAGAAACGGGCTAGTGCGAGCGCTGCCCAGCAGCGCTGCGTGGCGCCGCCCCGCCCCCGAGAATTGCATCGCAATTTTTGGGACACAGCACTGGTACGGTTCCTGCTCGAACGGCTCACGGCGCATGCAGCGAATCTCGGTCCTACTTCTCGCGGTGATGCTCGGCGCCTGCTCCGCAGGTCATCCTCCCGACGCCGCCGGAGACACACCGCCCGAACCCGATGCCGGACCCACGACGAGCGTCGAGCTCGGCGTGCCCGGCGGCCCCGACGGCCTCGACTTCGCGCCGCTCGACGCCGACGCGGAGCTCGACCTGCATACCTTCGGGCAAGGCGGCACGCACGTGCTCCTCGGCGTGCGCACGCTCGGCTTCGGCATCCGCGCGTACGTCGGGTTCACCCTCACGGACGATACGGGCGGGCATGAAATCGACGCTCCGCCGCCCGTGCGCCCGCAGCTTTTCGCTTGCGACGACGCGAAGAACGTCTGCGACCTCGTGCCCGTGACGATCATGACGGGCGGCTTGTTCGGGCCGGATGAAACGCGCAGCGGGCTCCCCGTCACGATCCACGTGACCGCGTACACCGACGCCGGCGACAGCGGCGAGGACGAACGAGAAGTCTTGGTCAGCGCCGCCGGTCTGGCGCAATGACGACCGGGATGCGCTGCCCTGCCGCGCTCGTGCTCGCGCTTGGCGCGCTCGGTTGCGGGGGCAACCCCGCGTCGCCGCCCGCTCGAGACGGCGCGTGGAGCTTCGTCGCGCGCTCCACGGGCGCCGCGTTTCTCGGCGTGAGCGGCACGAGCGCGAGCGATGTATGGCTCGCCGGCGCAGACGACGGCGATGGTCCCGTCGTGCTCCACTGCGACGGTCGCGCGTGGGAGCGCCGCGACACCGGCGTCACCGGCGACCTCTGGTGGGTGAACACGCTCGAAGGCGGCTCCGTCTTCTTCGGGGGGGCGAACGCTACGGTGCTCCGCTACGACGGCGCGGAGTTCGGCAAGCTCGACACGCCGGGGCCCGCCGCCGCAACGGTGTTCGGCGTGTGGGCGGCGGCCGAGGACGACGTCTACGCAGTCGGCTCGATCGACGGCCAAAACGGCTTCATTTGGCACTATGACGGCACGGCGTTCGAAGCCCTGTCGCTCGACGGCGGCTTGCCGCTCGCCGAAAGCGGCGAAACGCCGGGACTCTTCAAGGTGTGGGGCTCGTCGGCGAGCGACGTCTGGGTCGTCGGAGCGAACGGCGTCGTCCTACGCGGGTCCGCGACGGACGGCTTCAGCCTCGTGCACGCGGGTGGCAGCGACACGCTCTTCACGGTGCATGCTCGCGGCGAGCAAGTCGTGATGGTCGGCGGCAGCAGCAGCGGCGTGCTCCTCGCAGCCGAAGACGGCGCGCTCGTCGACGAAACTCCCGCGGGCGCGCCGCTCTTGCAGGGCGTGTCGGTGGCGGCGGACGGCAGCGTGTGGGCCGTGGGCTACGGCGGCAGCGTCTATCACGGCAAGGACGGCCACTTTTCTCCAGTGGATCCCGGGCTCGACTTCACCGCCTCCGAATCGCTGCACAGCGTGTGGGCGGATCCGGACGGGGGCGTTTGGGCAGCGGGCGGCAACGTGCTCACCCCGGCGCTCGACGACGGCCTCGCCCTTCATTTCGGCGCGCCCGTCCCGCAGCTCACGCTGGGCGACTGAGGCTAAAAGCCCTTCTGAATGGCCACCGGCGCCGCGAACGGGTGCGGCGTCGAGCCGCTCACCTGAATCGCGTACCAACCCGGTTGAGGCTCGGGCACCATGATCGACGCCGCGTCGATGTCGGAAACGAGCGTGCGGTACACCGTCACGTAGTCGATGACATCACCCTTGTCGTCGTAGATCTGCGCCGTCTCGGCTTCGCCCGCGGGCGGCTCGAGCGCCTCGCTCGGCAAGCCCCAGCGCGGCCCGCGCTTATCGACGAGCAGCGTTCGCCAGCGCGCGAGCACGTCGGGATCGACGACGACGCTCTTCGCGCCGTCGACGGTCGCGACGCGGTTGACGAGGCCGTCGTAGGTGTAGTCGCTGATCCACTGCGTGTTGCAGTAACCCATGATGTCGGTGGTGCTCATCGGGTTCACCAGCATCTTGGTGCTCGCGTTGTAGCCCCACACGCCGATCGAAGCGCCGTCGTACGGGTAGTACGGGTCGACGCCGCTGATGCTGCCGCCCTGAGGCACGCAGGGCGCGTGATTTCGGCCGTGATTGTGGCCGACCTCGTGGGCCATCGTGACTTGCGCCTGCGAGCCGCTCCAGCCGATGCCGACGGCGACTCGACGCGACGCATCGTTTTGTTGCGTGACGAAGCCGATGCCCGCGGTGCAGCCGCGCCCGCAGTACTGCCCGAACGTGTCCGTCGGCTGAATCATCCCGAAGTAGTAGACGTCCGCGGCGGGAGCGTCGGTTTGACGCTTCGAGCGCATCGAGTCGAGCATGCCGTTCCAGTCGAGCTGACTCCAGTCGGAGTTCGCGGGAGGCTGGAAGGTGATGCCCGTGCCCGCCGTGATGGAGATGTCCGTGATCGGATACATCGCCAGCATGTAGGTGCGAAACTGGTCGAAGAAAGAGTCGTCCGTGGACGGCACCCGGCTCGCGAGGCTGATGGGGATGACTTTGATCTTGAGGCCGCCCGTCGTGCGCGCACCGAGCGCGAGATCGCTCGTCGCCGGGAAGCGCGACATGCCGGCGCCGCCCGAGGCCATGGTCGAGCACTCGACGAGCTCCACGTAGTAGTGGCTGTCGGCCGTGATCTTGTCGGGCGGCACCGTGACCTGGATGGTCGAATTGGTGTCGTCGACCGTGCTCGTCTTGCTGACGGTCTTCTTGCTGAAGAAATGGTCGCTGGCGTCGCCGTTCACGAGCGTCACGCGCGCGGAGATGTCGCGCGCGGTAAAGCCCGACCCGGGCGTCACGAAGATGCGGAAGACCGTCTCGCGGCCGGCGACGAGGTCGGTATTACGCATGGCCGTGGGTACTTCGGCGCCGTTCGTCATGACGCTGATCTGCACGCTCTGGAACGCATCGATGCGGCTCAGCGTGAGGTTCTGCGCGGCGCCGCCCGTGCAGCCGTCCGCGCCGACACCGCCCGCACCCGTGCACTTGCCCGCGACGCAGAGCTGGCCCATCGAGCAGACCGTGCCGCACGCGCCGCAGTTGGCGGCGTTCGCCGTGGTATCGACGCAAGCGCCGCTGCACGCCGTCATGCCGCTCGCGCAGGCGCAGGCGCCGCCCGTGCACGTCATGCCGTTAGCGCAGGGCTGATTGCAGCCACCGCAGTGATCGTTGCTCGTCTTCGTGTCGACGCAGGCGCTGCCGCATGCCGTCTGCCCGTTGGCGCACGCGCAGGCGCCCGCCGTGCAGGTTTGCATCGAGCCGCACGCCTTCATGCAGGCGCCGCAGTTCTGTGGGTCCGTCTGCGTGTCGGCGCAGGCGGCGCCGCACAGCGTGCCGGTCTGGCAGACGCACTTGCCTGCCGTGCAGGTTTGACCCGCACCGCACGCGTTGCCGCAGGTGCCGCAGTTCTGCGCCGACGTATTGGTGTCGAGGCAAGTACCGCCGCAAGAGGTGAGCCCGGCCGCGCACGGGGTCTCGCATTTTCCGGCCTGACAGGTGGTGCCGTTCGCACATGCCGTCGAACAGGCGCCGCAATGGGCGTTGTCCGTTTGAAGATTCGTGCAGGCCGCGCCGCACGCCGTCTGCCCAGCCGGACACGTGGACGAAACCATGCCGCCGGCGCCGCCCGTGGCCGGCAGGCCGCCGGTGCTCGTGCTCATCATGGCCGTGCTGCCACCGTGCCCCCCGTTCGTGGCCGCGTCGTCCGCCGAGCCGACCGTTCCGGTGCACGCCACCGCGAGCGCCGCCGCCGAGAGCACGAGCCACCGCGCACACCACCACCACCCGAGAGCCCCCGCCCTGGGCTCAGCCGACCTCACATGGAGCATCTTGCCATGGTAGCCCCGAACGTTCCGGGTCGCCTGGCTCACACGACGCATGCGCCACGCCATTTCTAGAATGGCCGTCAAAAATTGGCGAAAGCGAAACGCGTGAGTGCCCATCGATCGCAGGTAACGCGAAGGCGGAAGAACACGTCAGCAATCGCTATGAGGGCACGCGCGAGCCGTAAAACACGCGCTCACACGGGAAATCAGCGCCCGACCGCGAATCCGCGCGGCGCTCGGCGCTCAGTGAGCGGATGCGTGCGGGGCCGCGGCGTGCGGCTTTGCCGACGGAGCGATTTTGGGGACGGCTTTGCCGCTCGGGACGGCGCTCGCCGAGGCGCTCGCGCTCGCTCCCGGCACGGCCTCGCTCCGTTTGGCGAACTCGGCGGCGTCGAACGGGAGCTCGAACAGGATCTCCTCCGTCGGCTTGTTCGCCTCGACCGTGACCTTGCGCTCGCCCGTCGCTGCGGTCGCGGGCAGCAGAGCATTGACGCGCACGGGCCCCACCGGAACACCGGTGATCTCGAAGCGTCCGTCGAGACCGGTCACGGCGTGCGTCGCAAACTTCACGACGAAGACGTCGGCCGTCATGAACAGCTTCAAGTCGTCGATCAGGACATAACGGCCGACGTGCGTCGGGTAGAGCGAGCTCGCGGTCTTGTTGCCGGGTACGGCGACGAGCTGCGGTTGGCCGTGCTCACCGAGGAGCTCGGGGATATACGTGTCTTTGTCGCCGCTCGTCACGTCGATGCGCTGGCCGAAGGTGAGCGCCAAGGTTCGGGTACCGAAGGTGCATTCCTTCGCTTCGACCTTCTGAATCGGCGCTCGCTCGGGGACGTAACCGCTGTAGCCCGTGACGGCGACGAGCACGTCCGCGAGGCTCCGGTTCGGACCTTCGCGAAACAGCTTGCCGTAAAAGCCCTTGGCCGCCGGGCACGCCGCGGGGATTTTCGCGGCGACCTGGGCGACATCGGTCGCGGCGTCACCTTTCGCGATGACGCGACCACGCACGGTGCCCGTGGCTCCGGCGTAGGGCGCCTCCTTGTTCGGGTTCACGAAGGAGCTGATGAGCTCGGGATCGGGCAACCCCGAAGCGACCGGCGCCGCGAGCGGCGCGGCCGGCTTGAGCGAGCCGGACGGCGCGGCCGAGGCGCTCGGCGCGGGCGCCTTTTCCTTGCTGCACGCCGCGGCGAAGAGCGTGACGGCGAGACACCCGAGCGCGAGTCCGGGGCGCATGAGCCTCCTCACGGCGCGCCGAGCGACGCCGCGCGCGCGATTTCCAGCGACGAACCGGGGAAGACGCCGAGCAGGAGCACGAGCACGGCGGCCACGGCGAGCGCGAACCCGACGTACCCGGAGCGCATCGGCTTGGCGATCGGCGCGCCCGGCTCCGGCTCGCGCATGTACATGAACACGATGACGCGGAGGTAGTAGTAGGCGCCGATCACGCTGTTGAGCAGGCCGCCGACGACCAGCCAATACAGGCTCGGATTGCCGGGGGCCACGTCGATGGCGGCCGAAAACACGTACAGCTTGCCGAAGAAGCCGGCCGTGGGCGGGGTACCTGCGAGCGAGAACAAGAAGAGCGAGAACGCGAGCGCGGCAGGCGGGTGCCGCTTACCGAGCCCCGCGAGATCCGCGTAGGAGACGGCCTCCGCGCCGCGGCTGCCGCACAGGATGAGCGCGCCGAACGCGCCGGCGGTCGAGACCGTGTACGCGAGCATGTAATAGAGGACGCTCGAAGCGAGCTCGGGTTTGCTCGCGGCCGCGACGAGCCCGACCAGCGCATACCCGGCGTGAGCAATCGAGGAGTACGCGAGCATGCGTTTCACCGACGACTGCCGGCCGGCGATGAGATTCGCCACCGTCATCGACAGGATCGCGAGCACCGCCATCACCGGCGGCCACCCCGAGCCCCAGCTCGCGAGCTCGGCGCCACTGAAGGACGTGAGCACCACGCGCAGGAGCACGGCGAACGCGGCGCTCTTCACAGCCACGGCCATGTACGAGGTCGTCGGCGTGGGAGCGCCTTCGTAGGCGTCCGGCGTCCACATGTGGAACGGCACCGCGCTCACCTTGAAGGTGAGCCCGACGAGCATCAGCACGATGCCGACGATGGACATCGCCGTCCCGGCTCCGGGCTGGCTCGCCATCCCGCGCAGAGAAGAGCCGATGCCGACGAGATCCGTGTGCCCGGTCGCGCCGTAGAGCAGCGCGCCGCCGAACAACATCAGCGCCGCGGCGAAGCTGCCGAGCAAGAAGTACTTGAGCGCCGCCTCGCTCGCTCGCGTGCTGCCCCGGCGCAGGCCGATCATGCAGTAGACGCCGAGCGACATCGTCTCGAGCGCGACGAAGAGCGTCAAGAGGTCGCCCGCCGCCGCGAGGGCCATCGCACCGACGGTCGAGAGCAGGATCAGCGGGAAGAATTCACCGCGATCGATTTGGTGCTCGGGCAAATAACCGCCCGCGAGGAGCGTCGCGAGCCCTCCGCCCACGCAGAGCGTGAAGCAGAAGAAGAGCGTGAAGCGATCCATCACGAGGTACGGCGCGAGCGCGGAGCTCGTCGTGTCGGCCGCGCCCGCCCACCAGAGCGCGAGGCTCGCGATCGCGCCGGCGAACAGGATGACGCTCGCGACCGCCGCGAGCTCGCCCGCGCGACCCGCCGTCGGATCGAAGCTCAAATCCGCGCCGGCCTCCGCCGTCTTCGCCGGCGCGCCGAAGGCCTCCGCCAGCATGAGCAGGAGCGCGCCGAGCGCGACGACCAGGATCGGGGCCGCGGGCATGATCGAGTTCACTTTGCACCTCCCGTCTTCTGCGCGGGAGCATTCAAGGCTTGAACGCCGCCTTCGGAGCCGGCCGCGTTCCCCTTCGCCGGCGCTTCGGGATAGCCGATCTCGAACGGACCGCCGCGACGCGGCCGCAGTATCGGCTCCGCCTCCGGGCCCATCTGGATGTACGCGCTCCGCGCCTCGGTGAAGTGGTCGAGCAGCGTCGCCGTCGCGGGTTGTATGCGCGAGAGGAACAGGTTCGGGAAGAAGCCGAGCACGAACACGAGCGCGATGAGCGGTGCGAGCGCCACCGTCTCACGCACGTTCAGGTCGTTGAGCCCGCGGTTCTTCTCGTTCGTGAGCGGGCCGAAGAACATCTTCTGCACCACGCTCAGCATGTAGACCGCCGCGAGCACGACGCCGAACGCCGCGCCGACGCCCTGGCTGATGCTGTGCTTCGGGCCGAGCACCTGCGAGGTGAACGTCCCCATCACGATCATGAACTCGCCGACGAAGCCGTTCGTCCCGGGCACGCCGATGCTCGACATGGTGACGAGCACGAACAGCGCCGCGTAGATCGGCATCACCTTCGCGAGGCCGCCGAACTCGCGCACGAGGCGCGTGTGGCGGCGGTCGTAGATGACGCCGACCAGAAGGAACAAGGCGCCCGTCGAGACGCCGTGGTTCAGCATCTGGAGCACGCTGCCCTCGACGCCCGCCTGGTTGCCCGCGAAGAGGCCGAGCATCACGAACCCCATGTGCGCGACCGACGAGTACGCGACCAGGCGCTTCACGTCGTCCTGCTTCCAAGCGACGAGCGCGCCGTACAGGATGCCGCCGAACACGGCGAAGCCGCCGAGCGTCGCCGCGGACGCCCACGCCACGCCCCCGAACATGCCCATGCAGAAGCGCACGAAGCCGTAGGTGCCGAGCTTCAGGAGGATCGCGGCGAGCACGATGGAACCGCCGGTCGGCGCCTGCACGTGCGCGTCTGGCAGCCAGGTGTGGAGCGGGAACATCGGCACCTTGATCGCGAACGCGATGAAGAAGCCGAAGAAGCAGAGCCAGCCTGCCCAACCCGGGGGCAGCGAGATGCGCTGGAGCGCGAGGTAGTCGAAGCTCGGGTATCCGGCGAGCTTGTTGTGCGTGTACACGAGGAACAGAATCGCGGCGAGCATCAGCATGCTGCCGGTCATCGTGTAGAGGAAGAACTTGTAGGCGGCCTTGATCTTCTCGACGCCGCCCCACACGCCGATGAGCACGATCATCGGGATGAGCAGGAGCTCCCAGAACACGAAGAAGAGGAACAGGTCGAGCGAGACGAAGGCGCCGAGCATCGCGCCGTGCAGCATCAGATACGCGAAACAGAGGTCTTTGATGCGCGTCTGCACCGAGCCGAACGACACGTGGAGCGCGATCGGAGTCGTCAGCGTCGTGAGCAGGATCAGCCAGTAGCTGATGCCGTCGACCGCGACGTGGTAGCGGATGCCGAGCGCCGGGATCCACTCCTCGACGTGCTGGAAGTGCCAGCCCGCCGTCATCGGCGCCGAGAGCAGGCCGAGCGACACGAGGAAGTCCAGCGCGAGCACCGCGTAGGTGAACCTGCGCAGGACCGCAGGCGACTGCCGCGGCAAAAACAGGACGAGCACCGCGCCGAAGAGCGGCAGGAACACGATCACGTCGAGCAGGTATTTCCACTCGCCGGCCGGGTTCACGTCCGGCTCCGAGCCGGGCCACATGCCCTTCACGAACAGAACGCTGAGCGCCGCGACGGCGCCCAAGCCGACGCGCTCGGCGAAACTATGTCGGCGAGGTAGGAGGGCAGCGATCGCGAAGGCGAGCGCGTAGGGCACGAGAGCGAAGAAAGTGCCGGCAGTCGTGTTCATGGGTTCACGGATGAGAAGGCGTGGTGCCCTTGGCCGGTTGGCCAGCGGCTGGTTTGGGCGCCGGCTTGCCGCCGGCCGCCGGCTCGAGCGCCTTGATGGCCTCGGGGTCGGCGCCCGAAAGGTCGGGCCGCGGGCGGTGCACCGTAATGTCGCTGGAAGTGGAGAGGCCGAAGGCGTTGCGCACGGCCAGGCGCACGGTCTTCGTTTCGTCGGGTTTGAGCTCGAAGTTGACCTCGCGCGTGCTCCCGAACTTGCCGTCGCCGTCCCACTTGCCGTCTCCGTCGGCGTCCCAGCGGTATTGGTAGCTCACGCCGGGGAGGGCACTAAGCTTGTACTTACCACTGAGGTCGTCGAAATCCGGACGGTAGGAGGCGTGCGGTAAGAAGAAGAACCAGCCGAGGCCGCACATACCGAGCACCATCGTGAAGGCGTAGGCCTGAACGCGGCCGGTCTGCGAGAACCTGAGCACGGTGCCGGAGATCGAGACGAGGAACGCCGTCACGCGAGCGACGATGCCGTCCACGATCCACTTGTCGAACCACACCGCGATCACGGCGAGCAAATCGACGCCGCCGATGAACGTCTCTTCGTAGAACTCGTCCACGCGCCACTTGTCGACGACGAGCTGGTGGAAGCCCGGAGAGCCCTCGGTGAACGCGCGGGCCGGCTCGCCCTTCCGCGCGATGTAGATCCAGTACGCGGCGCCGATGCCGGCCGCGCAAGCCGCGACGGCCAGGCCGACGAACCCGAGCTCGGGCACCTCTTCGCTGCGGACGACGGCGGAGCTCGCCGTCTTGAACACGGGCGCGAGCCACTCGTCGAAGAGCTCGATCTTGACGAGGTGCGCGTTCAAAAAGCCCGCCAATAAAGCGAGCGTGCCGAGCACGGCGAGCGGTACCCACATCTGCCAGGGCGACTCGTGCGGCTCCGGACCCTTCATGTTCGGCCCAGGCGTCTCGTGCGCGTGCTCCTCACGGTGATGGTCGTCGTGACCGTGCGCGTGGGGCGCCTGCCATTTCTTCGAGATCTTCCAGCCGCGGAACTCGCCGTAGAAAATCCCGAAAAAGAGCCGCGACATGTAGAACGCGGTCATCACGGCCGTGAGCAGACCCACGGCGTAGAGCACCGGCCCCGTCGCCTTGGGCCACTCCCAGAGCGGCTCCGTACCGCCGATCAGGTTCCCCTTCGCCTCGATGTGCGAGGAGAACGCGGAGAGCAAAATCTCGTCCTTCGAGAAGAAGCCGCTCGTCCCGGGGATGCCCGAGATGGCGGCCCAGGACGCGAGGAACGTCACGAAGGTGATGGGCAGGTAGCGGCGCAGGCCGCCCATGTTGCGCATGTCCTGCGACTGCTCGTTGTCGTGGATGCGCGCGTGCATCGCATGGATCACCGAGCCGGCGCCGAGAAAGAGGCAGGCCTTGAAGAACGCGTGCGTGATGACGTGGAAGAAGCCGGCCGTGAACGCGCCGACGCCGACGCCGAGGAACATGTAGCCGAGCTGGCTCACCGTGGAATAGGCGAGCACCTTCTTGATGTCGTTCTGCGCGAACGCGATGGTGGCCGCGAAAAATGCCGTGAACGCGCCGATGACCGCCACGACGAACATCGCGAACGGGCTCAGCACGAACACGAACGAAAGCCGGCACACGAGGTACACGCCCGCGGTCACCATCGTAGCGGCGTGGATCAGCGCGCTGACGGGCGTCGGGCCGGCCATCGCGTCCGGCAGCCAGACGTAGAGCGGGAACTGCGCGCTCTTGCCGGCGCAGCCGAGGAAGAGCGCGAGCCCGACCAGCGTCGCGCGGCTCACGGTGATCCCGTTCGGCAGTCCGAGCCAGCCGAGGTTCGGGAAAATCTGCATGCCGTCGAGCAGGTGCATGCGCCCCGCCTCGATGCCGCTCCAGTCGAGCGAGCCCGTCGAGAGCAAGATGAGCCCCATCGCGACGAGGAGTCCGAAGTCGCCGATGCGGTTCGTGATGAACGCCTTCTTGCCGGCGGCGGCGTTCGCCTCACCGTCGAACCAGAAGCCGATCAGGAGGTAGCTGCAGAGGCCGACGCCCTCCCACCCGACGAAGAGCACGGGCAGGCTGTCCCCGAGGATGAGGACGAGCATCGAGAAGATGAAGAGGTTCAGGTACGCGAAGAAGCGGTGAAAACCCGGATCCTCCTCCATGTACTTCCACGAGTAGAGGTGGATGAGGAAGCCGACGCCCGTGACGACGAGCGCCATGGTTCCGTTCAGCGCGTCGAGCGAGAAGCCGAAGGAAATCCGCGCGACGGCGAAGCCCGTGTCGAGCGTGATCCAGTCCCAGCCCTTCCACGCGAGCCGCGCTGCGTGCTCCTCCGTCTGCGTCGCGTGCAGCATGAAGAAGGCGGCGACGCTCAGGAGGAACGACACGCCGATGGCAGTGAGCCCCATCAGCACCACGGCTTCTTTACCGAGGCGCTTGCCGAAGATGCCGTTGATGACCGCGCCGAGGAGCGGCAAAAGCACGATGAACGCGAGCAGCGTCACGTCGTTCGGAGGGAAAAGAGAGAGAAGAGCTTCCATTTAAGGCTCGCTAAAAGCTCAAAGCTTGAGCTGATCCCCTTCGTCACTCATGACCGTGTTCTTCAGGCGATAGAACGCGAGCACGATCGCGAGACCGACCGCGGCCTCGGCCGCGGCGACCGCGATGATGAAAAACGCGAACACCTGGCCCGTCATGTTGCCGGGGTGGGCGCGGTTGAACGCGACGAGCGCGAGGTTTACCGCGTTCAGCATGAGCTCGATGCTCATCAGCTGAACGAGGACGTTGCGGCGCACCAGAAAGCCGATGCAACCGAGCGTGAAGATGGCGCCGGCGAGCAGCACGTAGTGCTCGACCACCATGCCGAGCGAACCCATCAGGCGTGCTCCTTCGGGAGGGGATGACCCGCGTCGCGCGGGTGTAGAGGGCCGTGGAAGAGACGATGCGCCGCCGGCTTGTTGCTCGGGGCCTTCGCGCGCTTCTCCACGTGGGCGCGGGCGACGGCAATGGCGCCGACGACGGACACGATGAGCAGCGCGGTCGTGAGCTCGAACGGCACGAGCTCCTTCGTGAAGAGCTCGCGACCGACGAGCTCGAGGCTGCCGTGCTCGGACGTGACGAGCGGGAAGCGCGTCTGCACCTTCGTCGTGCCGAACATGAGGAAGCCGGCGACGCCCGCGAAGAGGGCCATGGCCGCGCCGCCGACCACGCGGGCGGCGACGCCGTGCGCCGGGGTCACCGGCGATTTGCTCGCGTCCGGGCCGAGCAGCATCACCACGAAGACGAAGAGCACGACGACCGCGCCCGCGTACACGATGAGCTGAACCGCCGCCATGAACTCGGCCTTGAGCTCGAGGAACAGGCCCGCGATGCCGATGATGGTCGCCAGCAGGCCCACCGCGCTGCGGATCGGGTTGCGTGAAGCCACGGTGCCGATGGCGCCGAGCAGGCTGATACCCGCCATCAGCGCGAAGAAGAGGTTTCCGACGAGGACGTTCATGGCGTGAGCCTTCGTGTCTGCGATTTCGCGCCGTTCAAGATGTAGTCCTCGAAGTGCGTGCGATATTTGCGCACGAACGAGAGCGCGGGCTGCGCCGCACCGTCCCCGAACGCGCAAATCGTATTGCCGGTGATGTCGGACGCGATCTCACTCACGCGATCGAGCTCTTCGATCGTGCCCTCACCCGCGACGATCTTGTCGAGGATGCGCTCGATCCAGCCGCAACCTTCACGGCAGGGCGTGCACTGCCCGCACGACTCGTGCCGGTAGAAGCGCATCAGGTTGTGGAGGGCGAGCACCGGATCCGCGGCGTCCGTCAGCACGATGGCGCAGCAGGTCCCGAGCATGCCGCCGATCATGCGGAAGGTATCCACGCCGAGCGGCAGGTCGAGGATGCTCTTCCCGTTATAAGGAGCGAAGCGCGGGTCCGCGTGGTTTACGACCTCGTCCGGCTTGTGCACGGGGCACGAGGAGCCACCGGGGATGATGCCGATGATCGGCCTGTCGCCCAGGGTGCCGCCGCCGAGGTCGTAGATGAGCTCGCGCAGCGTGAGCCCGACGCACGCCTCGAAGAGGCCCGGCTTCTTCACGTGGCCGCTCACGCCGAAGAGGCGCGCGCCGCCGTCGTTGAAGCCGTGCAGCGCGGACAGCTTCGAGAACTCGTCGCCGCCCATGTCGAACACCGTGGGGGCGATCGCGATGGTCTCGACGTTGTTCACCGTGGTGGGGCAACCGAACGCACCGTACTGCGCGGGGAACGGCGGCTTCAGGCGCGGCTCGCCACGGCGCCCTTCGAGCGAGTTCAGGAGCGCCGTCTCCTCACCGCAGATGTACGCGCCGGCTCCCGTGTGCACGTAGACCTCGACCGGGTAGTCGAAGCCGAACGGCCTGGTGCCGAGGTAGCCCTTCGCGCGCGCCTCGGCGATCGCGGCCTCGAGCCGCGCCTTCGACAGGTGGAGCTCGTCGCGCACGTAGATGTACGCCGCGTGCGCGCCGATGCCGTAGCAGCCGATGATGCAGCCCTCGACGAGCGCGTGCGGATTCTTCTCCATGATGGAGCGATCCTTGAACGTGCCGGGCTCGCCCTCGTCGGCGTTGATCACGAGGTAGCAGGGCTTCTGACCCGGCTGCTTGGGCATGAAGCTCCACTTCGTGCCCGCGTCGAAGCCGGCGCCGCCGCGTCCGCGGACGTGCGCCTTCTTCATCTCCTCGATGACGGCTTCGCGGCTCAGCGCGAGCGCCTTCTTGACGCCGCTGTAGCCGCCGCGGGCCTCGTAAGCCGCGAGCTTGTAGCCGTCGGCCTGGCCGTAAGAATGCGTGAGATACGTGGTGGGTTTCAGCATCGCTCGCTCAGCGGACCAGGGTGTCCAGGATCCGATCCACCTGCTCGATCGTGAGATTTTCGTAGTAGGTCTTGTCGACCTGCATCATCGGCGCGGAGCCGCAGGAAGCGAGGCATTCCGCGGTGCGCAGCGTGACCATGCCGTCCTTGCTCGTCTCGCCCGCGTGACAGCCGAGTCGCTTCTCGCAGTGCGCGAGAATCTTGTCGGAGCCGCGGAGGGCGCACGAGAGCGTTCGGCACACCCAGACCTGGTGCTTGCCGACCGCCTTCTGGTTGAAGAGCGTGTAGAACGTGACCACGCCTTTGACGTGGGCGGTGGGGAGGTCGAGCTTCTTGGCTACGAACTCGATCACCTCGTCCGACACCCACGACGCGTTCGCGTCCTGACACAGGTGCAAAACGGGGATGCACGCCGCCATCTTGTTCGGGTAGCGGCTGAGGATCTGTTCGAGCTTCTGGTTCTGCTCGGCGTTGAGCGCAAAAGCCATGCACGTTTCCGTCGTGAATCGGCTCGAAGAAGCGGGGAATCGCGGAGCCTTCACATGCCCGGGGTTTCGGGCGAGGCGAACCGTAGTTACCCGCAAAGCGAGGTGTCAAGCACGCCCGCGAGGATCCGCTTGTGAATCGAAGAGCGGCGCTCTAGGGTAGGCTCCGGCTCGAAGGCGAGCGGAACCTCGCGAGGTGTGCGTTGTTTTGTCCGAACTGTGGGACCGAGAATGACGAAGCGGCGACGACCTGCAAGAAGTGCGGGTTCAACCTAAAGGGAGCGGCCGCCCCCAAGTTCAAGGGGACGATGCTGATGATGAACTCGCCGCAGCAGCAGGGTCTGCCGCGGCCACCCGGCGCTCCGGCTCCAGGCCCGGCTGCTGCTCCGCCGCCGGCGCCCGCTCCGCCTCCCGCCGCGCCCGCGATGCCCGGCCCTGGACCCGGCGCCGGCGCTCGTCCCATGCTCAAGGGGACCATGATCGGCGTTGCTCCGCCGGCGATCGGTGGGCATGCACCCCCGCCCGCGGCACATCAACCCCCGCCGGCCGGCCCACAGGGCGGCTTCGGCATGGCCCCCACCCCGGCGCAGCCCTTCAATGCGCAGCCTCCTCCCGGCGCACCGCAAGCGCCTGCTCACGGAGCTCCTCCGCAGGGGGCGCCTCCCGGCGTGAACCCGCTCGGCGGGACCATGGTCGCCGATCCGGCGGGCATGGGCTTCAACCCGTACGGCGGCGGCGGCTACGGTGCGCCGCCCCAGGCAGCAGCACCGCCGGCGCATCAGCCTGGCCCGGACCCGGGCGGCTACGGCGCTCCCCAGCCCGGTGGGGGTTATGGTCCTCCTCACGGTGGCGCGCCTGGTTTCCCTCCGCCCGGCGGCCAGCCCGGCGGCGGTCATGGCTATCCTCCACCCGGCGGAGGCTACGGTCCCCCGCCCGGCCAGCCAGCGCAGTCACCAGGCGGCTTCGGCCCGCCCCCCGGCCAAGCCGGCGGCTTCAATCCGCAACCTGGCGGCTTCAATCCGCCGGGCCACGGCGGATATGGGGCGCCGCAAGGCGGCTACGGACCGCAACCGGGCGGACAACCCGGGTACGCCGCACCGCAAGCGGCTTACGGCGGGCACCAGCCCGGGGGGATGCCGGCGGGTGGCGCACCGATCGTCGCTGCTTCTGCCGGCGGCCGCCCGCTCGGCAAGACGCGCAATCCCGTGATGACGCTCGTCTTCAGCGCGCTCTGCTTCGTCTACGCCATGATCCAAGTCTGGCAGATGGCGAACGAGCTCAAGGCGTTCCGCGGCAAGGACGACATCAATCCCATCTTCTTCTTCATCCCGATCCTGAACATCATTCAGATCTGGAACCTCGCGCCGAAGCTCCTCGAGGCGAAGCAGATGGCGGGCGTACCGAACCCGAGCGTGCAGCACCCGGTGCTCTATCTTTTCCTGGGGATTTATTTTTGGCCTGCCGATCTGAACGAGATCTGGCAAGCGGCGAGCGGCGGGCAAGCAAGGTAAATTTCGCGGGAGAGGTTTCGGCACGCCCGCTCTCACCGCCCTCGCCCGTTCGGGAGTGACCCGCCGCGCGCTCGTCGCCGCGGGCCTCGTTGCGCTCGCGTTCACGCTCGCGCTCCTCGACACGCCGCTCTGTCCGACGGCATTTTTCCTCGGCGTACCCTGCCCCGGCTGCGGCCTCACGCGCGCGACGCTCGCGCTCCTTCACGGGGACGTCGCCGCCGCCCTCCGTTTTCACCCGCTCGCCCCGTTGCTCGTGCCGCTCTTCGCAGGCGCGATCGCCAAGGTTCTCATCGACTACGTGCGCGCGGCTCCTGCGCGCCCCGCCCCCAGCTGGTGGACGAGCCGCACCGCGACCCTCCTCGCCTCCGCGCTCCTCGCGCTCATCCTCGCTGTCTGGCTCGCCCGCTTCGCCGGCTACTTCGGCGGCCCCGTGCCCGTCGAAAGTTGGCGCACGCGCTTACGGTAACGACAACCTGCCGCCGATCCCCGGGCTGTCCGAGCGTTACGATTTCGAGGGTCATGCGCTCGCGCCGCGAAGCGGCTCGGGCCCAGGCGCGCTTCGACATCGTCCGCCATCGGTCCGATCGATCACGTTGGCCGCGCCGGTTCATGTCGCCGGACTCGGGCTCGGCGCCACGACTCGCCGCCCGGCGCGCGGCGCGAGCGGAGCGAGAGCGCCCGACGCTCCGCGACCGACGGGGCCGCGCGGTGGGAGCACCCAACTACGAACGCTAGACGTTGAAGCGGAAGTGCATCACGTCCCCGTCGCGGACGACGTAGTCGCGCCCTTCGATGGCAAGCTTGCCGGCTTCACGGCACTTGGCCTCGCTGCCGAGGTTCACGAAGTCCTCCCACCAGATGACCTCGGCTTTGATGAAGCCGCGCTCGAAGTCGGTGTGGATGACGCCGGCGGCTTGCGGCGCGGTCGCGCCCCGCTTCACGGTCCAGGCGCGCACCTCTTGCTTGCCGGCCGTGAGGAACGTGATGAGGCCGAGCAGCTCGTAACCCGTGCGGATGACGGCGTTCAGGCCGGGCTCCGTGAGGCCCGCGCTCGCGAGAAAGTCCGGGCGATCGGCGGGCTCGAGCTCGGCGATTTGCGCTTCGAGCGACGCACAGATGGCGACGATTTTGGCGCCTTCGCTCGCGGCATGCGCGGCGAGCGCTTGGTAGTGCGCGTTCCCGCCGAGGTTGCCGAGCGAGGTTTCGTCGACGTTCGCGACGTAGAAGACGGGCTTCGCCGTGAGGAGCGACAGCTCGCGCACGATGTCGCGCTCCTTTTCGTCGAGCGCGAACGAGCGCGCGGGCTTGCCCTGGTCGAGGTGGGATGAGAGCTTTTCGCACACGCTGACGGCGAGGCGCTCGAGCGGGTCGCCGCCCTTCGACTGCTTGCGCGCGCGGTCGAGGCGCTTGTTCACGGTGTCGAGATCCTTGAGGCAGAGCTCGGTGTCGATGGTGGCGACGTCGGCTATGGGATCGACGCGGTTCTCGACGTGGATCACGTTTTCGTCCGTGAAGCAGCGGACGACGTGCGCGACGGCGTCGACCTCGCGGATGTGCGAGAGGAATTGGTTGCCGAGCCCTTCGCCCTTGGAAGCGCCGCGCACGAGGCCGGCGATGTCGACGAAGCGGATGCTGGTGTAGACCTTCTTGTCCGGCTCGCACACGCGCGAGAGCGCCTCGACGCGCTCGTCCGGCACCATCACGACGCCGACGTTCGGCTCGATGGTGCAAAACGGGAAGTTTGCGGCCTCCGCCTTCGCGCTCGAGAGCGAGTTGAAAAGCGTGCTCTTGCCGACGTTCGGTAGGCCGACGATGCCGCACGAAAAGCCCATGGCCGCGGCTCATAGCGTCGGGGGCGCGGTTTGGCAAACGGCGGCGCGCGGCGCTCAGCTTCCGGCCAGGCGCGCGAACGTCCGGAGCACGCGCGCGGCCTCGGGCGCGTCGCTCGTCGCGAGGGCGCCCGGGTCGATGCCCTCGGCGACGAGCCGGTCGAGACGCGCCGCGACGTAGCCGCGCATGACCTCGCCGTCGAACTCCGGATGAAACTGCACGCCCCACGCGCGCTCGCCGAAGCGGACGGCGGCGTTCGGGTCGAGCCGCGTGCGGGCGAGCACGCGCGCACCTTCGGGCAGGCGCGTGACGGAGTCGCAGTGACTCATGTTGGCGTCGAACGCGGGCGGCGCGCCGTCGAACAAGGGATCGTCGGCGAAGCGCTCGAGCTCCACCGTGCCGATCTCGCGGCCGCGTGGGTTCGCCTCGACGAGCCCGCCGAGCGCCTGGCCGAGCAGCTGATGACCGAAGCAGATACCGAGCGCCGGCACGCCCGAGCGCACGAGCTCGGCCGTGCGCGTTTCCGCCGCGAGGATCCAGGGTGCGCGGGAGGTGACGCTCTCGGGCGAACCGGTGATCACGAGTGCGGTCGTGTCCGCGAGCGCGGGCAGCTCACCACGGCGCGCGTCGAGAACGGCGAGCGGGCCGGACCAGGCGCCCGCGAGCGTGTGGCGGATGAGCTCGACGAACGGGCCGCGCGCGCGCTCGACTCCGGGCACCGGATCGCCCGTCACGAGCACGGTGAGAGAACGCACCACATCGTGAGCATAGCGCGAAGTACGGCCGCCGCCGCGCTACGGGCCTCGGGATCTGCTAGAAATGACGAGAGTGCCGCGGATTTTGCACCTCGCGTTTCGGCCGTTCGACGTCGAGCTCCGCGAGCCGTTCGGCATCGCGACGGGAACGCAAACCGTCGCCAAGAATCTGCTCGTCGAGGTGGGGCTCGAGGGCGGCGCGCTCGGCATCGGCGAAGCGGCGCCGTTCCCCGCCGTGAACGGCGAGACGCGGGAGGACGCCGAACGAGCGCTCGCGAGCGGGCGCGACAGGCTGCTCGGGCTCGAGGCGCTCACGTGGCGCGCCGCAGCTCGCCGCGCGCACGACGTGCTCGCGAGTTCCCCGAGTGCGCTCTGCGCGTTCGAAACGGCGCTGCTCGACGCCCTCACGCGCTCGCTCGGGATTTCGCTGTTCGCCTTTTTCGGCGGGGCCAAAGCCGAGCTCATCTCGGACATCACGCTCACGACGGGCGACGCCGAGCAATCGGCAGCGCAGGCGGCGAGCGCGTATCAGCGCGGCTTCCGCGTGCTCAAGGTGAAGGTCGGCGGCGCGCCGCTGCAGCGCGACCTCGAACGGCTCCAGCGCGCCGCCGCGGTCGCACCCGACGCGGCGCTCGTGCTCGACGCGAACGCGAGCTTGCGGGCCGAGGAAGCGATTCGGCTCGTGCGCGCGCTCGGTGCGCTGCGCGAGCGCGTGGTGCTCTTCGAGCAGCCGACGCCGCCCTCCGACGTGCACGCGCTGCGCGCCGTGCGTGAGGCCGGCATCAAGGTCGCGGCGGACGAGAGCGCGCGCACGCTCGCGGACCTCGAAGAGCTCATCGACGAGCAGGCCTGCGACGTGATCAACGTGAAGATCATGAAGACGGGGCTCGTCGGGGCGCTCGACATGGCGCTCGGCGCGCGCGCGGCCGGCATCGAGCTCATGATCGGCGGCATGGTGGAGACGCGGCTCGCGATGACGACCTCGGCCTGCCTCGCGGGCGGCCTCGGCGGCTTTTCGTTCGTCGATCTCGACACTCCGCTCTTCCTCGCGAAAGACCCATTCGTAGGCGGCTTCGAGGACGCGTGGCCGCGCCTCAAGCTCGGGTCGATCACGCACGGCCACGGCGTACACGGAGGTTAGGCCCATCCCACACGGCGAACCGAAGCTCGAGCCCGGCGTACCAAAGCCCGAATGCTATGCTGAGGGTCCGCCACCCGTGGACAGTCAGCAGCTCCTGCTACCCCTGAACGGGCTCGGCCCGCCGCCGCCGGTTCCCGCGAAGATCCCCCGCGCCGACCGCGTGTTCGTGAACCACGATCTCAGGCTCTCGAACATCGATTGGGTGGGCTTCGACATGGATTACACGCTCGCGATCTACCGCCAGGAGCGGATGGACGCGCTGAGCGTGGAGCTCACCGTCGACCGGCTGATCAAGCGCGGCTATCCGAGCTCGCTCCGAGAGCTCAAATACGACACGCGCTTTCCGATCCGCGGTCTGCTCGTCGATCGGAAGTACGGCCACGTGCTCAAGATGGACCGCTACAAGGTCGTCCATCGCGGCTACCACGGGCTCGAGCGGCTGCCGGACGCCGTGATCCAGAACCTCTACCACGACAAGCGCATCCGCCCGCACACCGCGCGCTACCACTGGATCGACACGCTCTTCGCGCTGAGCGAGGTGACGAGCTACGCCGCCGTCGTGAGCGCGCTCGAGCGGCGCGCCGAGCCCATCGATTACGACAAGCTCTTCCACGACGTGCGCGCGTCGATCGACGAAGCGCACGCGGACGGCACCGTCTACGGGGTCGTGACCGCGGCGCTCGGCGACTTCCTCGACCGCGACGCGGAGCTCGCGCGCACGCTGCACAAGCTGCGCTCGGCCGGCAAAAAGCTGTTCCTGCTCACCAACTCGCCGAACTCCTACACCGACCGCGTGATGACGTACCTGCTCGGCGACGCGATGCACGAGTACCCGAGCTGGCGTCACTACTTCGAGGCCGTCATCTGCTCGGCGAAGAAGCCGCGCTGGTTCCAGGAGGGGCAGCCGCTCATGGAACGCGACGGGGACGTGCTCAAGCCGGTGCGCGGCGGGCTCGAGCGCGGCCGCGCCTACGAAGGCGGGAACCTCGAGGAATTCGAACGGCTGATCGGCGTCACGGGGTCGAGCGTGCTCTATGTGGGCGACCACATCTACGGCGATATCCTGCGCTCGAAGAAGGAAACGTCTTGGTACACGGCGATGATCATCCAGGAGCTCGACGCCGAGGTCGCGGCGCACGAGAGCTCGAACGACGATCTGTCGCGCATGCGTACGCTCGAGGAGCAGCGCGAACGGCTCGAGGACGAGCTCCGGTTCTACCAGGGGCGCTTCAAGGAGCTCTCGCGGGGTATCGGTTCGAACGGCAACGGCATCGAGCCGGAACGGACACGAGCCAAGCGCGCCGTCGAGCGGGTGCGCGGCGAGCTCCGCGCGAACCTCGCTGAATACGCGGGGCGCGCCGAGCGCGTCTCGACGCGCTTTCATCCCTACTTCGGCTCGCTCCTCAAGGAGCAGAACGAAATGTCGAGCTTCGGCCTCCAGGTCGAGCTCTACGCCGACGTGTACATGCGCCGGGTCTCGTGCCTGAAGTCCTATTCGCCGCAGCAGTTCTTCCGCTCGCCCTACGACCTCATGCCCCACGAGCTCTGAGGAGCGCCCTAAGACCCTGGCGGCCGCGCGCAGGCCGCCGAGACCCGGCTGACTGGCCAGCGCCACGGGTACGTTTTCCTGGAACAGAGGGCCGGTCCCCTCTGTTTTGGCCAAACGCCGCCACGAAGAGCCCGGAGCCGAGCCGGACCCGCGGCTGCGATACCAACACGAGCGCGGATTCATGCTACGAGCCGGCGGCTTGCCGCTGGGCAAAACGGGGGGCGTGCCCCAGATAACGGCGGAGCGCTCAGCGAAGGATTGGTCGAATGAATCTGGTTGAATGGCTGCAACATCTGATGACCAACTTCGGCGCGGGGTGGGTCATGTGGCTGCTCATCGGGCTGAGCGTCATTTCGGTGGCGGTCATGCTCGAGCGCGGGTGGTTTTACTGGTCGCTTCGCGACGACGTAGGCCGCCTCGCGCGTGAGCTCCGTGATCGCTTGCGCAGCGACGATATGGAAGGCGCGCGCAAGCTGCTCGAGGCATCGCCGAGCGCGGAGGCCGCCGTGGTCGTCGCGGGGATCATCGAAGCCGATCGCGGCGCGAAGGCCGCCGACGAAGCGATGCAGGGCGCCGCCGCGCTGCAGAAAATGAAGCTCGAGCGACGGCTCGCGTTCCTCGGAACGCTGGGCAATAACGCGCCGTTCATGGGCCTCTTCGGCACCGTCATCGGCGTCGTGCAAGCGTTCGAGGCGCTCGGCAAGCAGGGCGCCGTCGCGGCCAACGCCGCCAAGGAAGGGGCGCTCACCGCTCCGACGGAAGTGATGGCGGCCATCGCCGAGGCGCTCGTCGCGACGGCCGTCGGCCTCGCGGTCGCGATCCCGGCCGTCGCCATGTACAATTACTACCAGCGCCTGTCGCGCTCGATCCTGGCGAACACGGACGCGCTGAGCCACGTTTTGCTGTCGCACCTGGTGGGCATCCCCGCCGGCAGGAAGCCGTCGGAAGCGGAAGCCGAATGAGCGCGCAAGCGCCGAGGATTCGTCATGGCTGGCAGCTCCAAGAACGACGATGACGGCCTGATCGCTGGCATCAACGTCACGCCGCTCGTCGACGTGACGCTCGTGCTCCTCATCATCTTCATGGTGACGGCGAAGATCATCGTCTCGCAGGGCATGCCGATGGACCTGCCGAAGGCCGCAAGCGGGGAAGCGCTCCAGACGATCTTCTCCGTGGAGCTCGGCGCGGACGGCCGCACGCGCGTCGACTCGGAGCAAGTCCCGGACGACGATGCCATCCAGGGCCTCGCGAAGACGGCGCACGACAAGAACAAAGATCTTCGCGCGGTGATCCGCGCGGACAAGAAGGTGGAGCACGGTCGCGTGATCCACGTGCTCGACCTCTTGAAGCGCGCCGGTATCGCCAAGATCGCCTTCGCGGTGAGCCCTACGCGAGACAACACCGTCCCGGTCGAGGCGCCGCACTAGCTTCGACGTGGGTACCCGCATGGACGCGCCACACCCGCCGCCGGCCGTCGCCGGAACCGAAGCGCGAGAGCCGCTCGCTCCGGTGCTCGGCCTGGGGCGCCGCGATCACCTCGCGCTGATCGCGTGCCTGGCGCTCGCGCTCGCCGCGCACCTGTCCGCGGGTGAGCCCGTGCTGCGCTCGTTTCCGTACCTGGTCGAGCTCACGCGCGCCGTGCGCAAGAGCATGAAGGAGCGGCTGCATCAGGAGGTCGACGTGCAAGTCGACAAGCCGCCGCCTCCTCCTCCGCCCCCGCCCGTCGAGGAGAAGGAACCCGAGCCGCCGCCGCCTGCGCGGGCGGCCCCGCCTCCCCCGCCCGAAGCGGCCGCGAAGCCGCCCGCCGCTGCGGAAGCGGGCAAAGTGCTCACGTCCGAGCCCGACCCGGACGAGCCCGTCGATCTCACCGGGGACGGCTTCGTGACCGGCAACGGCGAGCATTTCGCAGGCGGCGTCACCGCGACGCGCGGCACGGCCAGGACGGCGGTGCGCTCGGTCGAAGCCGCACCGACGGGCACGGGCACCGGCGTCAAAGGTCCGCCGCCCGCGCCGAGCGTGGACCTATCGCGCCCCGCTGGCCCCGACGGGAGCTCTTGGGGCGACTGCGGCTTCCCGCCCGAAGCCGATGCAGAGGGCATCAACTTCAAGCTGGTGAAGATCGTCGTGACCGTGAAGACCGACGGTCACCCGCGCTCGGTGACGGTCGTCGCCGATCCGGGGTTCGGGTTCGCGGCCCGCGCTCGCCAGTGCGCGATGCGCAAGACGTTCAAGGTCGCGCTCAACAAGGCTGGCGAACCGGTCGAACAGACGACGCCGCCCTTCACGGTCCGCTTCGAGCGCTGACGGCGCGAGGATCTAACTTGGGGGAAGCGGGCGTTTCGGACTATCGTCCCTGCCCGGGATGCAAGATCGGCTCGAGCAGCTCGCCCGCGTCGAGCTCTTTGCCGGGCTGAAGCCCGCGGCGCTCGAGCTCATCGCCAAGGTCGCGGCCGAAGAAACGCACGCGACCGGCACCAAAATCTTCCAGCACGGCGACGCGGGCGAAAAGCTCTACCTGATCCTCGAGGGCAAGGTGCGCATCAGCCGCGAGGTGCCGGGGATGGGTGAGGAAGCGCTGGCCGTCCTCGGCCCCGGCCAAATGTTCGGTGAGATGGCGCTGCTCGACGAATCCCCGCGCTCGGCCGACGCGCGTGTCCACGAACGCTGCCGCCTCCTTTCGATCGCCAAAGACGGCTTCGACGACTTGCTCTTCATGCACAAGGACCTGGCGTACGAGGTCCTGTGGAGCATTGTCGGAATGTTGGTGAAGAGACTTCGCGAAACGAATGACAAACTGACGTTTTTGTCCGTGTCGGGGAAGTTCTAAAGCTTGGCAGGAGCGGCGACTAGGGGCGCCCGTCAGCCGATTGCGCCGGGCTCGCCGGTTGGTCGTACGCGTTTTGGCTGCCCGCGGTGATCGAGATCTGTCCTTTCCAAGACCGCCAACCTCGTGTCGGCGGGCCTGCGGCCCGCTGCGGCTGCGCCATAAAGCGCGTGCCGCGACAACGCGTACGACCAACCGGCGAGACCGGCGGAATCATTTCACCGGAAGGACCGGTCGCGAAAGACCTGTAAGTCTGACCCCCCCTAAACAAAGACTCCCCCAAATTTGACTTCGTAACACCCGTTCAGTACCTTTCGCGTGCCATGCAAGGCCTGACGAAGCGCCAGGAGCAGACGCTCGATTTCATTCGCAAGTCGATCGGCGAGCGCGGCTATCCTCCCACGCTGCGGGAGATCGGCGAATACATGGGGATTCGCTCGACCAACGGCGTGAACGATCACCTGCGCGCCCTGGAGCGTAAGGGCTACCTCCGGCGTGAGGACATGAAGAGCCGCGCGCTCAAGCTGGTGGAAGCGTCGTTGCCGCAGCCCGTCCGTGCCCCACTGAACGAAGAGGACATCATCGATGTCCCCGTGCTCGGTCGCGTGGCAGCCGGCCTCCCTCTCCTCGCAGAGGAAAATGTCATCGACACGGTCCGCGTTGACCGCATGATGGTCCGCGGCGGGCGTGAGGTCTTCGGCCTGCGCGTGCAGGGGGATTCGATGATCGAGGCCGGGATCCTCGGCGGTGACTACATCTTCGTGCGGAAGCAAGCCATGGCCGAACGCGGAGACATCGTCGTCGCGCTCATCGGCGACGAGGCCACGGTAAAGTACTTCTATCCCGAACGCGACTACGTTCGGTTCCAGCCCGCCAACGCGAAGATGGCGCCAATTCTCGTTCGTGCCTCGGATTTCAAGTCGACGATGCTGCTCGGCAAGGTCGTCGGTCTCTACCGCCGCCTCTGACGCTCTGCGGAATCGGCCGATTTGCCGGCGAGCATGAGCCGGTAGGGTTCGGTGCGCCCACTTCGCGTCAGGTGGAGCGGACCGAAAAAGCGTCCTCGAGAGCGCACAGTGTTGACGGAATCTACGGGGAATTGCTAGCGTTCTTCGCGGAAACCGCGACCTTCGGGTCGACCGCGCCCGATGCCGAACGCCCCCGCAGACCTCGCCGAAACCCCGGCGTCCGTGCGTTTTCGCCGCGCGTTGGGTGCCGTCGGCCTCGCGCTCGCTGCGTTTCTCGCGAGCGGTTGCGGCAACACGCTCTACGCCGTGCAGATCAGCGCCGCGTCCTCGAAGCTCGAAGAGGCGCACGAGCTCGGCGCCGAACAATACGCTCCTTACGAATACTGGTACGCCTACGAGCACATTCAGAAGGCGGAGTCGGAAGCGTCCGAGGCCGACTACAGCGATGCGGTGAACCTCGCGGAGACGGGCGAAGAGTACGCCGAGAAGGCGATCAAGCTCGCTCGCAACGCACACCGCGGAGCAGGTCGATGAGGAGCGCTGCGCGCGGGCCCGCGGCAACGCTCGTTTGCGTTCTGATGGCGGGCGGCTGTGGCCAGGCGCCCCAGCTCCGCGGGCAAATCGCGGGACTCGAAAAAATAGTCGATCAGGCGGAAAGAAACGGCGCCATTCGCTGCGCTCCGCGCGAGCTCGCCACGGCGCGAAGCCAGCTCAAGTTTGCGACGCTCGAGCTCGATCAGGGCTTCATCTCGAAGGCGCAGTCGCACCTGAGCCTCGCGGCGCCGAACGCGGATGCCGCGCTCGACATGTCGCCGCCACAGTACTGCGCCGAGCGCACCTTCGTGGAGGCGCCCCCCGCCGATCCGGATACGGACGGTGACGGCATTCTCGACTCGGTCGATACCTGTGTGCTCGAGCCGGAGGACAAGGACGGCTACCTCGACGACGACGGCTGCCCCGAAATAGACAACGACCTCGACGGCATCCCCGATGCGGCCGATAAGTGCCCGAACGAGCCGGAGGATCTGGACGGCTTCGAGGACGAGGACGGCTGCCCCGATCCCGACAACGACAAGGACACCGTCCTCGACGTTCAGGACCAGTGCCCGAACGAGCCCGGCTCGACCACCCAGGAGCCGCTCGGCTGCCCGAAGGCCGCCCTCGTGGTCGTCACGGATTGCGAAGTGAAGATCACGCAGCAGATCCACTTCGAATACAACAAGGACAAGATCCGGCCCGAGAGCTTCCCCATCCTCGATGCCGTGGTCGACGTACTGAACAAGAACCCCGACATCAGGCTCGAGGTTCAAGGCCACACCGACAACCGCGGTGGTGCCGCCTACAACAAGAACCTGAGCAACCGTCGGGCAGCCAGCGTGAAGAATTATCTGATGGCGCACGGCATCACGCCTGGACGCCTCACTTCGCTGGGTTACGGCTTCGACCGGCCCATCGTGGATAACTCGACCGAGCAGAACCGCGCGCTCAATCGGCGTGTTCAGTTCATTCGCACCGAGGGAGCGAAGGAAGGTTGCCCGAAGACGGGCGCGACGCCCTGAGGCGCCGCACCGATTCGTCCGGTCTCCGCTCCCCGCCGCGCGCTCCCTCGACTATGCACTCCCTCGGAGGACCCTTGTCTCGACTCTACCGGCTGCTCTGCATCGCTCTCCTCGTCTTGGTGTCATCGCCTGCGCTCGCGCAGTACACACGCGACACCGCCGCCAACAAGAAGATCGACGAAGCGATCAATACCCACTACGTCGCCACCGATTTCGAGAAGGCGGAAGGTGTATTGCTCGGCACCATCAACGCCTGCGGCGACAAGTGCTCACCGCAAACGCTCGGCAAGGCGTGGATGTACGTCGGCATCGTGCGCGGCAGCGGAAAGAACAACCAGGCCGGCGCGAGGGAAGCGTTTCAGAAAGCGGCCGCCGCCGACCCGAACGTGAAGCTCGACACCGTGCTCGCCACGCCCGAGACGCAGGCGACGTTCGCCGCTATCGCCGGAGGCGGGGGCGCAGCAGCGCCCGAACCGGCTGCACCGGCAACGCCGGCCGCACCTGCTGCTGCTCGTGCCCCGAGCGGCGGCCTCTCGTGCACTCCCTCCGTCACGAACGTCGAGACGCGGCGCCCCATCCCCGTGCAGTGCTCGAGCGACGAAGAAGCGACGGCGATGGAGCTCAAGTACAAGGCCTTCGGCTCGGATTCGTGGAAGACGATGCCGATGCAGAAGAAGGGCGACAGCTTCCGCGCGCAGATCCCGTGCACGGCGACCAACATCGCCGGCGCCCTCAAGATCTACGTGCGCGCGAAGGACGCCCAGGGCGACCAAGTCGACAGCTGGGGCAGCAAGGGCGCGCCCATCGTGATCAACCTCGCCGAGAAGGTGGACGAAGAGCCGCCTTCCTTCGACGACGGCGAAGCGCCCGCGCGCTGCGCCGCCAAGGAAGAGTGCCCGCCCGACTTCCCGGGCTGCGGGGGCGGCGGCAGTGGCGAGGTAACGGGCAAGGACTGGGGCGCCTCTTGCGAGAACTCGCGCGAGTGCAAAGCGGGGCTTCTATGCGAAGAGGGCACCTGCCAGGCCGCACCGACCTGCGACTCGGACGGCGACTGCTCGACCGGCATGTGCGTGAACGGCAAGTGCGACATCGCGGACCGCGGCAACGGCGGCGGTTCGAGCGGCGGCGCGCCGGGCGTCTACAAGCGCAATTGGCTCGGCATCGACATCGCGCAGGATATCGCCTTCGTCGGCGGCTACAACGTCTGCGATCCCAAGCTCGGGCAGCAGTCGGACAACTACGCGTGCTTCTACCAGGGCACGACCAACCAGCCCTTCTTCCACACGCCCTACCCGCTTCGCGACGGCATCTCGACCGGCGCCGTGCTCGCCACCACGCGCATCATGCTTTCATACGATCGCGCGTTTTCGCCCAACATCACCGTGGGCGGGCGCCTCGGATTTGCATTCGGCGGGGGACCGCCGGCCGGCATGCAACCGCCCGTAGGCGTGCAGGATCCACCCGCGCACAGTCAAGGCACGGGCGGCACGGCTTTCTTGCCGGTACACCTCGAAGTACGCGGCGCCTTCTGGTTCCTGCCGCTCAGCGCCAAGTTCTTCCGAGCGTACGCCCTCGTCGGCGGCGGCATGGCGCAGGTCGACGCGAAGGTTCGCATCAACGAGTACGATTGCGAGGATGCGGGCAAAGGCGCGAGCGCCGACGCGACGAATCCCAACTACGAACCCAATTACACGGATCCGAAGACGGGTGAGGTTCTGAGCCCGTATAACCAGTGCCGGAGCGGAAAGAAGACGTACTACAACATCGCTCACCACAAGGCGGTGCCCGTGGACGGCTGGAAGAAGATGGGCCAGGGCTTCCTCGAAATCGGCGCCGGCACCATGCTCGCGCTCGGTCCGAAGATGGGCGCCACCGTCGAGGCGAAGCTCCTCTACATGCTGCCCGCGTCGGGCGTCGTGATCCAGCCGACCCTCGGCTTCAATTACGGGTTCTGAGCGGGCGCGCGTGGCCTTGAGCCGGGGCCGCTCGCTCCCTCGAGCCACGCGATCACGCTGACGCCGGCCGGGTAAGCGAGCGCGAGCCCGGTCGCGAGCCTGAGCGGCGCCCACGACGGACGCCAGCCGAGCGCTTCCGTCGCTACGTCGAGGCCCATGGCGAGCGCCGCGCCGGCGAGCCAAAGCTCGAGGCGCGGCGACGCGAGCCGCGGCCTCCCGGCGAGCGCGCCGAGACCGAGCCCCACGTAGAGGCCGAGGCAACGCGCGCACACGGCGCCGAAGCCGAGCATGCGCGCCGGATCGCGCTCGCACTGAAAGGAAAACCAGGCATCGAGGCCGCGGCCGAGCCACGCGAACGCGGGCCAACGTTGCGCGAGCGCAGGAACGAACGGCGCGAGGCCCACGCCGACCAAGAACACCCGAACCAGGAGCGACACGGAGCGCGCTCGACGAAGGCGAGCGTCAGGGGACGCTCGTGTCCTCATAACCCATCTTGCCCTTCAGCAAGTAGAGCGGGCGCTGCTTCACCTCTTGGTAGATCCGGCTCACGTACTCGCCGATCACGCCCAGGGTCGAGAGGATGAAGCCGCCGAGCAGGGTCATCACCGTCATCGTCGACGGCCAGCCGACGAGCGCGATACCTCGGAAGATTTTCTCGTAGACGACCCAGCAAGCGCCCATCACGGCGAGCCCCGACAGGCTGAAACCGAGATAGACGGCGACGCGCAGCGGCAACGTCGAGACGGAGAAGATGCCGTCGTACGCGAGGCCCATGAGCTTCGCCAACGTGTACTTGGAGTCGCCCGCGAAGCGGCGATCGCGCTCGTAGACGCAGCCCGTCTGCCTGTAGCCGACCCAGGTCCGAATGCCGCGCACGAAGCGATTGCGCTCGGGCAAGAGCTTCATCGCCGTGAGCACCTTGCGGTCCATCAGGCAGAAGTCCCCGGAGTCGAGCGGAATGTCGAGGTCGGAGAGCTGCTTGAGGATCCGGTAGAAGAGCGCGTAGGCCGCGCGCTTGACGAAGTTCTCCTTGCGCTTGGTGCGCACGGCGTAGACGACGTCGTAACCCTCCTTCCAGCGTTGGATCAGCGCGGGGAGCACCTCCGGCGGATCCTGCAGGTCTCCGTCTAGAACCATGACCGCGTCTCCGCGCGCGTGGTCGAGCCCGGCGGTCACCGCGACCTGGTGGCCGAAGTTCCGCGACAGACTCAAGGCCTTGAAGCGCGGATCGCGCGCGTGAAGGTCGATCAGCATGCGCCACGAATCATCCGCGCTGCCGTCGTCGACCAGGATCACCTCGGCGGCCCCGTCGAACCCGTCGATGACCGCTCGTACACGCTCGAACAGCGTCGGAATGGTCTCGTGCTCGTTGTAGATGGGAATGACGATGGAATAAGTTCTAGCCGTCACGTGCTTCCGTGCTCTTCGTCGGGCGCACGTCGTCCGAGCGAGTGCGTCCCATCCACGGCGAGCATAACGCGCAGTCGGGCCGGCGAGCCAGCGGGCGCCGCGCTAGCGCTTCGGCGCCTGTCGCCCCATCTGCCGCAGTACCGCTTGGAGGTCGTCCCACACCTCGCGCTTTGCCGCGGGATTTCTGAGCAGGAACGCCGGGTGGAAGGTGGGCATCACGGGAGTGCGCCCACCGTAGAGCTTCCAGCGGCCGCGCAGGCGCGTGATGCCTTCGGTCGTTCCGAACAAGCCCTGCACCGCCGTCGCGCCGAGGGCGACCATCACCTCCGGCTGGAGGAGCTCGAGCTGCTCCTTCAGGTACGGCATGCAGGCGGCCATCTCTTCCGGTTCGGGCTTGCGGTTGTTCGGCGGCCGGCACTTCACGATATTGCAGACGTAAACGTCGTCGCGACCGAAGCCCATCGCTTCGATCATGCGGTCGAGCAGTTGACCCGCCTTGCCGACGAACGGAAAGCCCTGCGCGTCTTCGTCCGCGCCCGGGCCCTCGCCGACGAAGCACAGGCCGGACGTGCCGGTTCCCCGCGCGAACACGGTTTGCGTGCGACCTGCGTGGAGCGCGCAACGAGTGCACGGCTTGACGCGCTCGGCGAGCAGCTCGAGACGGCGCCGGCGCTCGCTCACGTCGAGCAACGGCGCGGGCGCGCCGGCAGCCGCGCCGGGCACCGCCACGACGACGGCCGGTGACGGCTGAACGATGACGGGCGTTTGCGCGACGTCCGGCGCCGTTTGCGCGACGTCCGGCGCCGTTTCCACGACGTTCGGCGCCGTTTCCACGACGTTCGGCGCCGTTTCCACGACGTTCGGCGCCGCTGCCCGTGGGCTTGCGCCGGAACGGTCGCGCGGCACGCCGGCGGCGCCGCTCGTCACGAGCCACTCGACGTGCGCGCGTACGGCCGCCGCAAGCTCCGAGAGCTCGCTCATGGCTTCGACCTCGACCGCGCGACTCACGCCGAAAGCCTAGCGCAACACGCGGACCTCGGGTCGCTCGTGACGGAGTACCCGTTCAATGCTCGGCTTGGAGAAAGCGCTCGGCGTCGAGCGCCGCCATGCAGCCGGTGCCCGCCGCCGTGACGGCCTGACGGTAGGTCCAATCCGCGACGTCACCGGCCGCGAAGACGCCCGGCACGCTCGTGCGCGTCGAGCCGAGCTCGACCTTCAGGTACCCGTTCGGATGCGTCGCGAGCTGTCCTTTGAAGAGCTCGGTCATCGGCGTATGCCCAATCGCGACGAAGAGCGCGCCGACCGGCAAGGTCGTGAGCTTGTCGTTTTTGAGATCACGCACGCGGATCGCCGTCACGCGATCCTGCGAAGGATCGAGGACGTCGTCGACGACGTGGCTCATGAGCAGGTTGATCTTCGGGTTTTTACGCACGCGGTCGACCATGGCACGCGAGGCGCGGAAATCGTCGCGGCGGTGGATCAGCGTGACGTTCCCGCAGAGCCCCGCGAGGTACGACGCTTCTTCCATCGCCGTGTCGCCGCCGCCGACCACGGCCACGTCTTGCCCGCGAAATAGTGCGCCGTCGCACACCGCGCATGCGCTCACGCCCTTGTTCTTGAGCTTGTCCTCGTTCGGTAGCCCGATGTAATTCGCGCGCGCGCCCGTCGCGACGATGATCGTCTTGGCGAGGTGGAGCACGTTCTCGTCCTCACCCACCCAGATCTTGAAGGGGCGCGCCGACAGCTCGACCTTCTGCACGTCGCCGATCGTGAGCTCGGCGCCCTGATGCTCGGCTTGCGCCCGGAACGCACCCATCAAATCCTGCCCGGAAACCGATTTGGCGAAGCCCGGATAATTCTCCACGTCGGAAGTGAACATGAGCTGACCCCCGGGGATGAGGCCGCCGGCGTTGAAGCCTTCGACGCAGTAGGGCTTCAGGTTCGCGCGCGCGGCGTAGATGGCAGCGGTGAGGCCCGCGGGACCGGAACCGATGATGACGACGTTGTGGAGACGAGGCTCGGACATGATGTTCTAAGTCGATGTAGTCACGTCGCCGCCGCTCCGCCAGCACGGAGAGCCGCCCGGCTGATACGTTTTCTCTTGCTGGCTGATAGGCGCGGCACCGTCCCGGCGCCAAGAGCTCACTCCCGAATGGGATTCGCCTTCAGGGCGGCCTTGCCGTCTTTGACGTGCACGCCGAACTTCACGCGTTTGGCGCCGTACTTGTTGACGAGCGCGTCGCGGTTTTTGCGCAGGCGTTCCACGAACTTCTCGTAAGTGAAGCCTTCGATCGTCTCGCCGCACTGCTGCTTGGTCGCGACGAACTCCTTGAACACGTCCTGCCACTCGGCTTCGTCGGGCGCGCCGGTACCCCACCCCGAGAGGCCGCCCTCGGGCATCGTCGCGTCGAGGTGGGCGGGCGCCGAGGCGGGCGTCACGGGCCCCGCGCCGGGCGGGCGCGGTAGACGTCGCGGCGCGCTGCCGGGCGGCGTCGGCAGCTGCCGCGCCCCCGAACCCCCGTGCGCGGAGCTCGGCAGATTGCCGACGCTGAGCGGCCCGGAGCCGGCGGCGTCCGCGACGGCGTCGCCCGGCAGGCTGAACGCGCTCATCACCGGTTGGTCCGGAAGGTCACCGAGCACTTCCTTGAAGTCGGCCGGACCACGACGCGGACCACCGCCCTTGGCGAGCTGTTTGTCGACGCCGTCGTTCACGTCGGCGGCGATCTTGCGGAAGACGCCGCGGAAGTGGCTCGGTGTGAGGAGCTCGATGCTGCCGGCGGCAAACTTCGCTGCCTCCGTCTTGAACACGCGGAGCGGACGGGTGTGCTCGAGCACGCTGAAGAGAATGCCGAGCCCCGCGGCCACGAGCGCGGCGATCACGGCGAGCGGCAGATTGCCTTGCTTCTTGTCCTTGTCGTCGGCCTTGCTGAAAAAGCCGAGCGGACCCGAAACGGCCGCGGGTTGGCGCGCGACCGCGTAGCCTGCGCCGAGCCGCCAAGCCTCACCGGGCAAGCGCGTGTACTGCACGGCGATGAGCCCGCCGATCTCGCGCACGCCGCTTCTTCCCTTCTCGTGATAGTCCTTGTCCTGCTCGAGGTCGGTGAGGTCGCCGACGATCGCGTCGAGGTTCGCCGTGTTGAAATCGGCGGGCGATGCGGCGGCGGCGCGCTGCCCGTTCGCGTAGAACGCCACCGCGGCCCCCGTGCGCTGCGAGAGCTCCCGCGCGAAGCGGTCGTCGATGACGCGCGCGCCGACGATGGCGCCCGCAGGCATCGCCGAGAGATCGAATTCGACGGGCCGCGCGACGACGCGGTACATGCGATCGAGCACGAGCGTGTCGTCACGCACGTAGCCGTGAAGGGCGTCCGCGACGACGGGGTAACCGCCGAGCTCGAAGTCCTCCATGCCGCTCGCCTGCTCGTAGCCGAGATAGGCGACGACGCGGCCGTTTTGATCGACGGCGAAGACGGAATCGAAGCCGAGACTCTTCGGGATCTGCGCGCTCACCCGGTTCAGCGCCTGCGTGAGCTTGCCGCGCGCGTCCTCCGGCACCTTGGCCTCGGACTCGTTCGACTTCTGCAGGTATTTCGCGACGTCGGGCTCGAGCGCGAAGGGGATGAGCTCCGCCGAACGCTGGCGGGCGTCGTCACGCAGGTACCAGGAGACGACCTGCGCGTCGGCCGAAAGACCTTCGGCGCGCGCGCGTAAGCCGGCGCGGTTGTACATGCTCGAAGCGAGGTGCAGGAGGTACAGCGTCACGCCCAAGAGCAGGCCGAGCAGCACGTACCAAAAGCGTGAAAGAACCATTACTTGTCCCCGCCCTTCGCGTCGGTCTCAGCGTCCGCTTTCGCCTTTTCGGCGTCGGCCTTTTCGGCGGCGGCCGCCGCCTTTTCATCACCGACCTTGAGCGGCGTCTTCGTGAGATCGAGGTCCGCCTCCTTCACGGTCACGGGCATCGCGGGACCGACCTTCTTGCCGGCAAAGAACGCTTGCACGGTGTACTCGCCGGGCTGCTCGACCGAGAGCGCGAAGTCACCCTTCATCGACGGGTAGGCGATGGCCGCCACGGTCGGATCACCCACCACCCACATGCGCAGGCTCGGTGCGAGCTCGTCGCGGATCTCGAACACGCCGGGACCCGGCACGCTCCATTCGCGAGTCGCGCCGCGCACGGTGTCCGCGGGCTGGAAGGTCGGGAACCCGACGCCGTGCAGGCGATGCTTGAACGGATCCGTGTTCTGAAACGTGAGGCGCGTGCCCGGGGGCACCACCAAGGTCACCGGCGTCGTGCGTCCGCCGCCGATACGAACCAGCACGGGGGGCGGAGACTTTTGCGGGCCGGCCGCGAGCGCCGCGATGCAAATCTCCTTGGGCGCGTGCGGAAACAGGCGGCGGAACTCGGCGCGGACGGTGGGAACCGGCTCGCGGAAGGAGTAGCCATGCTCTTTCGGGTCCTTGGCTTCCGCCCACACCGGATTGAGAAGGTTTCGGAAGCCGTCCACGCGGCCTCGAAGCTTGGCCGCCTCTGCGGAGGCCGGAACGAGCGCGATGAGAAGCGCGGCCCACGAAGCTTTCATGGCCGGGCAACGTACCCGACCCGTGCGAACGACGGAAGGGCAACGGCCCTCCTCCCGCCGAAGGGCCTCCCCCACAAAAACTCCAACGGGCCGCCGCGGTTTGCGCCGGCCCGTTGTGGGTTCCTTACCACCCTGAGTCGCGAGAATATCTGCTGTAGTCCGAACCCCTAGCATCGCTAGGTGGGAGGCATTCAGTCGCGGCTTCCGGCTTCCCGGTGAGGTATCCCGGGCCTAGCGCTCCACCGCTCGTTGCCACCCGTTCGGTTGATATCAGGGATTCGTTACTACGCTCTCCCGAGCTCTGCAGAGGGAACCTTCATCATCATATAAGTTCGAACCGACCCTCGTCAACAACGACCGGCCAGCCGGTTCTCTGCACCGCGGAAACTATGGGGCCCCGTCACCCTGCGGTACGTGGTCCGGAAACTGGGCCGCAAGAGCGCGGTTCTGCGAGGTTCCCGGGCCATGAGCGTCGTTCCTCTTGGAGGACTTCTCGGTGTTGGGCCGCTCGGCCAGGACGAGATTGGCCGGGCTCGCTTCGTGCGCTTCGCGGACCTCCGAAGTCTGATGGCGGAAGCCGAGGCGCTGGGGCTCCTCCCGGTCGAAGTCGCTCCGCTCGGACCGGCCGACCGCGGCAAGCTCGCGCTCGTGCTCGAAGAAGCGATCGAAGGTGCGCTCGAGCGGCGCGGGGCGTGTCCGCCCGGCGTCGGCGCTGCCACGGACCTCGACACGTCGCTCGGCGACCAGCTCTACCGGGCACGCCTGGTCGAAGCACGTGGGCTCTGCGTTTACGTGCCCAACCTCGAAGGAGCCACCACGCTCGGTGGCGCGCTCGACGCGGAAGACAGCGCCGCACTCAGGTTCTGGGTACAGGCGCCTTCGATGCTGCCCGTGCGGGTTCTGCTCGACGACGACAATCGGTCACTCGGCGTGTATGGACCGCCCCTGCCGCTCGCGATGCTGGTCGAGAGCCGCGTCTTGCCCGACACTCGAGAACCTCGGCCGATCGTGGCGCCCGAGATCGCAGCGAGCGCCGAAACGATGGAGCTCAGCGAGCCGCCGCCTCCGGTGCGCGTTTTCGCGGAGCCAAAAGCGGACGCGAACGGACCGCTGCTCGCGGGTGAGATGGCGCAAGCAGTCCTGGCGGAGCTCACGGCGAGCGCGACCATCGTGCCGCCTGCGCCCATCGAGCACGAGTCGGCGCCTCCGCTCCTGCTGCGCGAGGTCATGGCGCAGTCGGAAACCCCGCTCGTTCCGCCCGTGTTCGGCGAGGAGTCGGCGACGACCAACGACGTGCTCGCCGAGCTCTTGCGCGCAAGCCTGACGCCGGCCGACGAAGTGAGCGCGATTCGCTCGGTCGCGCGGCTCGACGACACCGCGCCCGACGGCGTGCCGATCCCTCCGAACGTGCCGCGGGTGAGCGACGACGAGCTTCGCGCCCTCGACGCAACACGCGCGCTCCATGCCGCCGAAGACGCGACGCGCGTCGCTGCGACCGAGGCCGAACGAGAAGAGGCGCCGAGCGTCTCCGTCACGCACGGCCCGCTGCATCCCGCGGCCGCCGACGATTGGCAAAACTGGGTGCGCGATCTCGAGCACGCGCGCGGGCCGAAACCGCTCGCCGTCGTCGAGCGGATGTTCGCGATGAGCTACGTGCCGCTCAGGGACGCGTATCTGCGCGGCATCGCGCCGCGCGAGGTCGGACCGGTGCTCGAGGGCTGGGCCACGAGCTTCGCGAAGAGCTACCGCGACGCGTTCGACGCGCTCCGCGTCCGCGGCAAGCGGCCGACCATGGTGCTCGACGTGCCCGACACCGCGCTCCGCATCGGACGCCTCCACGGCGCCCGCTCGGTGCAGCTCTTGCTGGTCGACGGACTGCGCTTCGATCTCGGTCTGCGCGTCGAGCTCGGCCTCCGCGCGCGGCTCGGACGCGAGGTGGCGCTGACCGAGCGCCTGCTGCTCTGGTCGGCGCTGCCCTCCGACACCGCGACGCAGCTCGAGCTCATCGGCCGCGGCGCCGAGGGTCTGCGCGATTTCGCCGGACCGCCGGAGAGCGAAGTGCCCGTGGCGCGCGGCCGCATGGCGCGCACGCCGCGCCGGATCAAGGCCGGACACCGCGAGCTCTTGAAGCTCGATCTCGTCGAAGCGCGGCTCTCGGAGCCGGGAGCGCCGGAGTCCCCGCGGCTCGACGCGCTCGGCGTGGAAGTGACCGACGCGATCGCAGAGCTCTGCGAAAAGCTGCCGCCGCGCACGCTCCTCTTCGTGTTCGGCGATCACGGCTTCTGCCTCGAGCCGCAAGCCGAAGGAACGGGCGCGCTCAAGCACGGCGGCTCGCGTCCCGAAGAAGTCTTGGTGCCGGCCTTCGCGTGGCTCGTGGGCGGCCTGCAGTGAGCGGCGTCGCGCCGGCCTGAGCCAACGCGCTTAAAATCTACTCGTCGCTCGCGCCCGCTCCGCTCGGAATCGGGTTCTGCTCTTTTTCGAGGTAACGGAAGATGGTGCGCGGGTCGACGCCGAGGTCACGCGCCGTCTGCGTGCGGTTACCGTTGTTGCGCTCGAGCACCTCGAGCACGTACCGGCGCTGAAAATCCTCTTTCGCCTTCTCGAGCGGCACGATCGGGCTCTCCGCGTCGGCGCCGAGGTCGAGGTCCTCGGCGCCGAGCAGCGTCTTTTCGCAG
>JAICUB010000010.1 GCA_025936045.1 Polyangiaceae bacterium
TCGCCGTCTTCCGTCGACGACTTCGCGCTCGCGATCTGCACGACCGATCGCTGGCCCAAGCTCGCCGAGGCGGTGCTCGAGACACCTCGAGGCGCCGCGCGCGTGCTCGGGATCGCCAAGGGCGCGGGCATGATTCACCCGGACGTGGGTCCGCCCCAGGCGACGATGCTGGTGTTCCTGTTCACCGACGCGCGCGTGAGCGAGCGGGATTTGACGGCGGCGCTCGCGCCCGCGGCCGATCGCACCTTCAACGCCGTGAGCGTCGACGGCGACACGAGCACGAACGATCTCGTGCTGGCGCTCGCGTCCGGCGCCGGCGGCGTGGAGGTCGGCGCGGCCGCGCTCGTTCCCGCCTTCGAGAAGGTGTGCTGGGAGCTCGCGCGCTCGATGGTGCGCGACGGGGAAGGCGCCGAGCACGTCGTCGATATCGTCGTTCGAGGTCTCGCGAGCGAAGCCGACGCGCGAAAGGTAGCGAAAACGATCGCCACGTCGCTGCTCGTGAAGACGGCGCTCTTCGGTCGTGACGCGAACTGGGGCCGCTTGCTCGCCGCCGCGGGCCGCGCCGGCGTCGGCTTCGACCCGAACGTCGCGAGCATTTCGATCGCCGGGGTCGAGATCGTCAAAAATGGTCTCACGCTCGGCGCCGAGCTCGAGGCCGAGGCCCAACGCCGCATGCAGGCGGAAAGCTTCGGCGTGGAGCTCGTGCTCGGCGCCGGCCCAGGACGTTTCACCTACGTGACGAGCGACCTCGGCCATAAGTACGTCGACGTGAACGCCGGCTATCGCTCGTGACGGGCGCCATGACGGCGCGTCGCGCGTCGACCGCGGTCGTCGTGGCTGCCCTCGCGCTCGTGTTGGGCGCGTGCGGCGCGTCCCGCGGGACCATCGGAGCCGTGCTCGCGAAGGACGGCGACGGCCGGCTCTTCGTGCGCGACGTGCCGTCCGGGCTCGCGGCGGCGGAGGGCGGTCTCGAGCCGGGAGACGAAATCCTGCTCATCGACGGGCGTGACGCGAGGGCCCTCGGCGCGCGGGGCGTCCACCAGGCGCTTTCCGGCACGGTGGGCGAACCCGTCAAGCTGACACTCGTGCGAAAGGGGGAAATCATGCGCGTGACCCTGCGGCGTACCGAGGCCCGGAGGTACCACTCGGGCCCCGAAAAGCCCGCGCCCTGAGCTGAGGAGCGTGCTAGGTTCCCGGCCCCAGCCGGCAGGGGCTGCCCGCTCCGCGCCGGGGTCCGGGACGAGTGTGTCCCCGGACATCGCTTGCTGAAGGAATCGATCGATGAGCTACCTTTTCACCTCCGAGTCCGTCACTGAAGGTCATCCGGACAAGATTTGCGACGCCGTGTCGGACGCCGTCCTCGACGCCGCCATCGCCGGTGATCCGAAGAGTCGCGTCGCGTGCGAGACGTTGGTCAAGACGGGCTTCGTCGTCGTCGCCGGCGAGATCACGACGCAGTCTTCGATCGACTTCGGCAAGATCGCGCGGCGCGTGATCAAGGACATCGGTTACACCGACTCCTCCATGGGGTTCGACTACGAGACGTGCGGCGTGCTGACCGCCGTCGAGCCGCAGTCGCCGGACATCTCGCAGGGCGTCACCGAGGGTGAGGGGCTCTTCAAGGAGCAGGGTGCCGGCGATCAGGGTCTCATGTTCGGCTACGCGTGCGACGAGACGCCGGAGCTCATGCCAGCGCCGATCATGTACGCGCACGCGCTTGCTCGCGTGCTCGCCGGTGTCCGCAAGGCCGGTAAGGTGAACTTCCTCCGCCCGGACGGAAAATCCCAGGTCACGCTGGAGTACGAAAACGACCGCCCGAAGCGCATCGAGACGGTCGTCGTCTCGACGCAGCACTCGCCGGACGTGAAGCACAAGGACCTCAAAGAGTCGGTGATGGAGCTCGTGGTCAAGAAGGCTCTCCCGAAGGAGCTGCTCGACTCGAAGACCAAGTTCTTCATCAATCCGACCGGGCGCTTCGTCATCGGCGGTCCGTTCGGCGACGCCGGCCTCACCGGCCGCAAAATCATCGTCGACAGCTACGGCGGCATGGGTCGCCACGGTGGCGGCGCCTTCAGCGGCAAGGACCCGTCGAAGGTCGATCGCTCGGCTTGCTACTACGCGCGCTACGTCGCAAAGAATATCGTGGCCGCGGGTCTCGCCTCGCGCTGCGAGGTGCAGGTCGCTTATGCCATCGGTGTTGCCAAGCCGACGGGCGTCTACGTCCATACGTTCGGCACCGGCAAGGTCGACGACGAGAAGCTCGGGGCCTACGTGAGCGAGCACTTCGACTTCCGTCCCCGCGCTCTCATCGAAGAGCTGGATCTGCTGCGCCCCATCTACCAGCCCACCTCCTCGTACGGTCACTTCGGCCGCGCGGAGTTCAGCTGGGAGCAGGTGGATCGCGCGGAGCAGCTCGCGGCCGACCTGCTCGGCGTGAAAATCAAAGTGGCGCAGGTGAAGGCGCCGGCCGCCGCGAAGGCGCCGAAGGCCGCCCGTAGCGCGAAGGCGGACGGCAAGGCCAAGGCTCTGCCGAAGAAGGCGCCGAAGTCCGAGACGAAGGCCGCCGATCACACGTCGAACGGCGCTTCGCACAAGAAGCTCCGCTCGACGTCGCTGCGCGCCTGAGTCGGCTCGAGCGTGAGTGGCGCCTCGGATTCACGTCCGGGGCGCCGCGCGCGCCGCACTCCCGTCAGCTGCGCACGCGGTTACGGCCTGCGCCCTTGGCTTCGTAGAGCTTCGCGTCGGCGCGCTCGTAGAGCGCCTCCACGCTTTCGCTCGAGCCCGGTGAATACTCGGCGACGCCGATGCTCACCGTCACGGCGAGCCGCTTGCCCTCGAAGCTGAACTTGTGGGCTTCGGCTGCGCTGCGGACGCGCTCCGCGAGCTCGACCATTTTCGCTACGGAAGCACCTTCCCAAAGCGCCGCGAATTCCTCGCCGCCGACGCGCCCGAAGGTGCCCTCCGCGCCCATGGCCTCGCGAGCGACCGAGCAGAGCTCGCACAAAACGCCGTCACCCACGACGTGGCCGTGCGTGTCGTTGATCTTCTTGAAGTGGTCGAGGTCGAGCACCATCAGTGAGAAGGGCGTATCGGTCGAGCGCGCTGCGTTCGCTGCGGCGCGCAAGGCTTCACCGAAGCTCGACTTGTTGAACACGCCGGTGAGCGCGTCGAAGCGCATCAAGCGCTGGAACTCTTCGTGGTACGTCGCCTCGATGTTGCCGCCGGCGATGTACTTGAGCAAAACCTTGCCGATCTGCACGCGATCGCCGTCGCGGAGCTCATGCTGCGTCACGCGCGAACCGTTGACGAAGGTACCGTTGGTCGAGCCGAGATCGACGATGCGGTGCGAGGAGCCCATCCACTCGACGCGGGCGTGCCTACGACTCACCGAATCCGAATCGATCAAGAGCCCGCCGCGCACACCGCGCCCGATTTCGACCGGCGTCTCGGCCAAGAGCACGCGACTTCCGAGGCACGGCTCCGACAACACGATGAGCAGCGCCTGCTGCTTGGCCGCAACTTCCACCAGATCTCGCATGTCGCGCGAGACGGTGACTTCAAGTGTGGATTCGTAGGCGTCGCCCACGTTCGGAGGCCGGCTGGGTCCGGAGCCCATTGATCTTTCGTTCTGCAGTCGGTGCGGGGTCCCCCGGAAACGCAGGGGTTTCGGGCCCCTTGGACAATCGTCTGCCCGTACTCGACCTTAGCATGCCGGGGCGCCGGGTTCTCCCCGGTCGCGCCGCCGAGCAGCGCTCCACGACCGGCTCACGCTCCGCATCGAGTGAGAGATCCACCTACATCCGACCCTCGGAAGTCAGATGTCGTAGTAGAGGAAGAACTCGTAGGGGGTGGGGCGCAGGCGCATGGCCTGCACTTCCTGCTCGCGCTTGTAGTCGAGCCACATCTCGATGAGGTCGCGTGTGAACACGTCGCCCTTGAGCAAAAATTCGTGGTCGGCCTCGAGCGCGTCGAGCGCCTCTTCGAGCGAGGCCGGCATGCGCGCGACGTCCCTCAGCTCCTCGGGGGAGAGGGCGTAGATGTCTTTGTCGAGCGGATCGCCGGGATCGAGCTTCTTCTGGATGCCGTCGAGGCCCGCCATCATCATGGTGGCGAACGCGATGTAGGGATTGCAGCTCGGATCCGGGAAACGGAGCTCGAGCCGGCGCGCTTTCGGCGACGGCGAGTAGGTCGAGATCCGGATCGCGGCGGAGCGGTTGCGGCTCGAATAGGCGAGGTTGACGGGCGCCTCGTAACCCGGGACGAGCCGGCGATAACTGTTCGTCGTCGGATTGGTGATCGCGGCGATGGCGTGCGCGTGCTTGAGGATGCCGCCCACGTAGTGGAGCGCAACGTCCGAAAGGCCGGCGTAGCCGTCGCCCGCGAACAGCGGCTTGCCCTCTTTCCACAGGGATTGATGGCAATGCATGCCGTTGCCGTTGTCGCCGAACATCGGCTTCGGCATGAAGGTCGCGGTCTTTCCGTTGCGGAACGACACGTTCTTCACGGTGTGCTTGAACCACATCAGCTTGTCGGCCATCGCGACCAAGCTGTCGTAGCGCATGTCGATTTCGCCCTGCCCGGCCGTCGCGACTTCGTGGTGGCTCACCTCCACCTCGATGCCGAGCCGCTGCATCTCGAGGCAGATCTCCGTGCGCAGGTCCATCTGCGTGTCCTGCGGCTGGACGGGGAAGTAACCTTCCTTGTGACGGAGCTTGTGCGCGAGGTTCGGCCCCTCGTCGCGCCCGGTGTTCCACGCCGCTTCATTCGAATCGATGGAGTAAAACGCTTCGTTCGAGCCGGCGGCGTAGCGCACGTCGTCGAAGATGAAAAACTCCGCTTCCGGCCCGAAGTACACCGTGTCGGCGATGCCGGTGGAGCGTAGATACGCTTCCGCTTTTTGCGCGACGTAGCGCGGGTCACGCGTGTAGCGCTGGCGCGTGATCGTGTCCTGAATCGTGCAAATGAGCGACAGCGTCGGGTGCTTCGTGAACGGATCCATCACCGCGGTGGCGGGATCCGGCATGAGCAGCATGTCGCTCTGGTTGATCGGCTGAAAACCTCGGATCGAGGAGCCGTCGAAGCCGAAACCTTCCTCGAACGCTTCGGGCACGAGCCGGTGAATCGGGACAGACGTGTGCTGCCACTTACCGACGAGGTCGATGAACTTGAGATCGACCATCACGGCACCACTCTGCTTGCCGAGGTCGATTGCGCGATTCGCGTCCATGTCCGAGTCTCCCGAACGAAGGGCCCCAGCCCGCCGCGCAAGGCGGCGGGCACCCTCCGACGACACTAGTGCCTCACCCCGAAAGTCGCGAGCGACTTTTGGAGCGAGCCCGCGCCACGCTGCGCGGGCTTCGAGCTAGATCGCTTCCTCGGCGCGCTCACCCGTGCGGATGCGCACGGCTTCGTCGACCGGGGACACGAAAATTTTACCGTCACCGATGCGGCCGGTCTTGGCGCTCTTTTCGATCGCGTCGATGACCTGGTGAACCATCTGGTCCGGCACCACGATCTCGAGCTTCACCTTCGGTACGAAATCGACGACGTAAGCCGACCCGCGATACACCTCCTTCTTACCGCCCGTACGACCGAAGCCCTTGACCTCGGTCACGGTCATGCCCTGGATGCCCACCTCGGACAGGGCTTCCTTCACCTCGTCCAGCTTGAAGGGCTTGATGATCGCCTCGACTTTCTTCATGACGGTCTCCGTAACCTCCCTTCCCGACCTACCGGGCACCATGTTTCCGAAGTGTTTCGCATAGAAGTCTCGGTGATTTGACTCTGAATCATTCGATTTTTCGCGCTGATCGCTAGCCGGCCGGTTGGCCTGTGCCCCTCCTCGGGTATGGTTAGGGGCGGGCGCGCGACCCTTCCTGGTTCGGCGCTCGGCGGCAGCCAGGATGGCCGTTCAGAACAAGTCCAACGTCCCCATCGGTACGGTGCTCGAGGGCAAGTTCCGCATCACCCGCGAAATCGGGCGGGGCGGCATGGCCGCGGTGTACGAGGCGGAGAACGTGGACATCGGCAAGCGCGTTGCCGTGAAGGTGCTCGCGGCCGAGCTCATCACGTCGCGCGTCGTTCGGGAGCGTTTCATCCGGGAGGCGCGCGCCGCCTCCGCCGTGCGCAGCCCGCACATCTGCGACGTCTACGACTCCGGCATGTACGAGGAACGCCCGTTCCTCGTGATGGAGCTCTTGGAAGGCGAGAGCCTCTACGACATGCTCACGCGCATTCGTCGCCTCGACGTGCCGACGACGTTGAGCGTGATCACGCAGACCGCGCGCGGGCTCGCGAAGGCGCACGAGGCCAACATCGTTCACCGCGACCTCAAGCCCGAGAACATCTTCGTGAGCCACGACGAGGACCGCGGGCTCGTCGTCAAACTCCTCGATTTCGGCCTCGCGAAGTTCTACGAACCGACGAACGACGGGGATCCGAAGACGGTGCGGCTCACGCGTGAAGGCGCGCTTTTCGGCACGCCCGCGTACATGAGCCCGGAACAAGCCAAGGGCCAGGGAGAGGTCGATCACCGCTCCGACCTCTGGGCGCTCGGCTGCATCGTCTACGAGTGCTTGACGGGACAGACCGTGTGGAGCGTCGAGCAGGGCGTCGCGATGATCCTCGCGCAGGTCGCGAGCGCGCCCGTGCCGCGGCCCTCTCGCTTGCGTCCCGACCTTCCGGTCGTGTTCGACGCCTGGTTCCAGAAGGCTCTCGATCGCGACGTGGCGCGGCGCTTCCAGACGGCGCGCGAGTTTGCCGACACGCTGGCAGAGGCGCTCACCGGCCAAGTGGCGATGGGCTCTTCGGTGTCGCATCTCCGGCAGCAGAGCCTGCACAACGAATCCGACGCGCTGCAGGTGGACGAGCTCATGTCCGGCGAGGGGCTCGAGTCCGGGCTGCCGGAGCTCGCGCCAGAGCCGGACTCCGGGCGCGACGGCGTCACGCCCGAGCCGGTGGTGAAACGCGGAGCCCCGCGTTCGAGCGGCATCCCCGCGCTGCTCGCGGCCTCGGTGCTGGTGCTAGGCGGCTACGGAGCATGGCTCCATTGGTTGCACCCGGCCGGCGAGCGCAGCGTCGCGACGGCGAGCACACCGCGCCCGACCACGACGGCTTCCTCCCGCGCGAGATCGGCGCCGAAGCCCGCCGTCGATCCCGACACGGAGCCCTTCGCGGCGCTCGTGCGCGAAGCGCAGGGGACTTTCGCGAAGGATCCCAAAGAAGCGATCGAACAGCTGAAAGCGGCGTACGCGCAAGGCTCGCCGGCGCCCGTGCGCTCGCTCTTGTCGCACGCGAGCGTCGCGGTCGACGAAGCCACCCCGCGCGGCTGCCGGGTCACGGCCATCGCGCGACCGCGTCCGTACCAGATCGACCAAGCGGCGTCGCCGCCCGCGCTCGCCCGGACGAGCGAAGGCACGCTGCTCGCCTGGGTCGACAACCACGTCGACGCGCGCCGCCGCCAGGGTCACGTCGTCCTGCTCGACGACGCGCTCCGCCGCAAGGGCGACGCGCTCGCGGTCACGCCGGAAGCGAGCACCGTGCAGGATCTCGAGCTGCTCTCGGCGGGGGACAAGGTGATCGCGTCGTTCCACGACGACGGCGGCAAACAGCCCGGCGTGTACGTGCGGCAGCTCGGCGCGGACGGCCGCATCGCGAGTCCGGCGCACCGCATCGCGCGCGGTAAGCCGGCGGACGGCTCGTTGTCCCTCGTCGCGAGCGGCGACGGTTACCTCGCCGTCTGGGCCGAAGAGCTCGCGGCGGGGACGAGCGATCTCGTGGTTTTGCGCCTCAAATCGACGCTGGAGCCGATCGGTGAGCCGCAGCGTTTGACGGCATTTCCTGCGATTAAGGGCGTGCCCGAGCGCGTCTCGCTCCCCGACGCCGCGGTGGGTCACGGCGAGCTCGACGTGGCGTTCACGCTCGGGTTCCCGTCACAGCACGCGGCCGTGAGCGTGCTCAGCGTCCCGCTCGTCGAGCTCGAGCACGGCAAGAGCGTCGAGACGCGCACGGGCAAGCGTGGGGCGGGCTCCGATCCGGTGCTCGGCACGCTCCGCGTCGTCGCGAAGACGGTCGGCCGCCTGCCGCAGCCGCAGCTCGCGTGCGAGAAGGACGGCTGCCTCGTCGGCTGGGACGAAGAGAAGGGCGGCGCCAACGTCGCGTTCCTCGAGAACGGCAAACCGCAGCCGCTCTGGCACCGCACTTTCGCCGAGAAGGGCGCGCGTCCCGCGATCGTGGGCGACGACGGCGGGCTTGCCGCCGCCTGGTACGAGGAGGCGCGGCTCCGGCTCGCGCCGCTCGGGCGGGACGGCGTGGGCTTGCCGAGCGTCGTCAATCGCGTGAGCGGCCTCCAGCCGCACCCGGCGCTCGCGCGCGGCGCGAAGAGCGGCGAATGGATCGTGGCGTGGCGCGATTACGAAGCCGCGCATCTCGAGCTATTCGCCCTCGAGGCGGAGTGCCCATGAAGCAATCGAAACCGGACCGCGCCGCGCTCGGGCTCGAAAAGCCGCCGCAAGGGCTCGCGTTTCCAGCTCGAAATCAGCTGCGCCGCGCGCCCCCGGCGAGCGGGCGTACGTTGCTCGTCCCGATCGACACGACCGACGGTCCCGAGCTCTGGGAGGCGGTCGAGGGTTCGCGCTGGCACCTCGAGCGCTGGCTGCCGTGGGTGCCGTTCAACTCGTCGCCCGAGGCGAGCATGCGCTACGCGGAGGCTTGCGCGCTCGACTGGGACGCCGGCCGTGCCGCGCGCTTCGCCGTGCGCGATCGCGTCACGAACGAGCTGCTCGGCGTCGTCGGGCTCGACTCGTGCGTGCATCTGCACCGCGCGTGCGAGCTCGGTTACTGGCTCCGCCGCGAGTGCACGGGCCGCGGGCTCATGACGGAAGCGGCGCAGGCGTGCCTCGACTTCGCGTTCTTGCGGATGGGAGTGCACCGCGTGCGCTGCGCGGCGGCGACCGACAACGCGCCGAGCCTGCGCGTCATCGCGCGCCTGAATTTTCACTTCGAGGGCATCGCGCGCCAGGCCGAATGGGTCGGGTCCCGCTGGCTCGACCACGCGCTCTTCGCCCGCCTCGCGAGCGACGAGTAGACTAGTCCGGGAAGTCTTGGATGGTCAGGCCTCGAGAGCGCTGCCCTTAGCCGATGCGCTCTCGTCGACGCTGGCCGTCGTTTCTCGTGCTCGCGCCCGCGATCGTCGTGGTCGTCGGCCTCTTGGCGGCGGCTGCCATCGGCGAAATCGGCCTGCAAAAACTGCGGCGGCAGGGCGAATCGGCGGCGGCGCGTGACAGCGAGCTGTTCGCGAAGACGCTCGCCGCCCGGCTCGGTTCGGCCGCGCCCGCGGACCGCTTCGCCATTCTCGAGCGCGCGGCGTTGCGCTCGGGTGACGAGTTCCTGCTCGCCGACGAAGAGGGGAGCACGCTCATCGACCTCACGCGCGGCGTCGACGGACCGACGACGGCGGCGGCGTTCGTCGAGCACGGCTCCGGCGAGACGATCACGGGTCTCGGCCGTGTGCGCTTTCATGCCGCGCGGCTGCCCCGGCCGTACCAACGGCTCTGGCTCGTGGCGTTCGTGGCACCTCCCGACGCGCCGTTCGCGACGAGCTCGCTCATTCGCTCCGTGATCGCGCTCACGGCGTTGCTCGTCGGTGCGGCGGCGCTCGTCGCGTTCGCCCTCACGCGTGACGTGCACGCCGACGTGCGCTTCGTGCGCGGGCGCATCGTCGCCATGGCGCGCGCGAAGCACCAGCCGGGGGGCAAGCCCATTCCGGTCGGCGCCGTCGACCAGGTGGGCTTGCTCACGAGCGCGTTCAACGTCTTGGTCGATCGCTTCACGGCGGCGGAGCTCGCTTACCGGCAGGATCTCTCCGGCGCGCTCGCGTACGATCGCGATCGGAGCGCATTTCTCGCGGCCCTGTCGCACGAGCTCAGGACGCCGCTCAACGCCATCCTCGGCTTCACCGACGTGATTCTGTCGGAGGTCGACGGCCCGCTCGTGCCCGAGGCGCGCGAGGCGCTCAGCATCGTCCGCACGAGCGGCGGTCACCTGCGCGCGCTCATCGACGACGTGCTCGATCTCTCCGCGCTCGAGTCGGGCGAGCTGCGCCTGAACGTCACTTACGTCGACGTGTACGCCATCGTCTCCGAGATCGTGCGCGAGCTCGGCGTCACCGCGGAAGCGAAGGGTCTCGCGCTCCTGCTCGCCGGTTCGCCCGCGCACGCGTTCGCCGACGAGCACCGCGTGCGCCAAATCGTGGGCAACGTGATCGGCAACGCCGTGAAGTACACCGAGGCCGGCCAGGTCGACGTGCGCGTCGACGCGCTGCCGGACGAGGTGTGCGTGCGGGTCACCGACACGGGGCCGGGCCTCGCCGAGAGCGACCACGAAGCGATTTTTCAGGAGTATTGGCAGACGAGCGAAGCGCGGACGCGTCGCGCCGGCACCGGGCTCGGCCTCGCCATCACGCGCCGTTTGGTCGAAATGCACGGCGGGCGCGTCGAGCTCGAGAGCGAGCCCGGGCGTGGCTCGACGTTCCGCATCGTGTTGCCCATCGAGCGACCGGCGGACTCGCGGCGCGATCGCTCGCGGCCGCGCGCCTCGCGCCCGCCGCCGGCGCCCGTGGAGCGGTCGTGAACCCCGCCGCGTCTCACCTCGTCCGCCGCGTGCTCGGTTGGTTTTTGACCTTCACGCTGCTCGTCGCGCTCGTGGTCGCGCTGCTGGCGCCGCGGCTCTTGCTGCTGAGCGGGGAGACCGCCGTCGAAGGCGCGGCCGCGCTCGGGTCCGGCATCCTCGCGGGCGGTGCCCTCGCGGCGCTCGTGCGCGGGATCCGGCTGTTTCGCTACCGCTTTCTCTTGCGCGCGCTGGCCGTGGGCTCGCGCGCTGTCGAGGCCCATCAGCTCTACGAGCTCGGCTCCGAGCCGCGGCGATCGATCGTGGGCTGGCTCGTGCCGTCCGGACTCGGCGCCGCCGTGGCGACCCTTCCGTTCGCACCCCGCACGCTCGATCCGAACACCTCCGTCACGCTGTGCTTGCTCGGTCTCACCATCCTCACCGCGGCGTCGCTGCCGCTCTTCGTGGTTCTACGGACCACGTTCGCGCGCGCCTTGATGTTGGCGCCGCCCGAGGTAATGCGTGAGGTCGTCGAGGACGCCGATCGGCTCGGGCACATCGCGGGACGCGTCGCCCGGCGCATGGTGCTCGCGGTCACGTTGCCGGTCCTGTGTCTCGCCGTCGGCGCGTCGCTGATCGTGGTCGGACATTTGCGTCGCGCGGACGAGCGCAGCCGCGAAGAAACGGCGCGCACGCTCGCGCGGGCGACGCTCGAGCCCGGCCCCGGTCCGCTGCCGTGGGCGGGCATCCCGGACGCGTTGCTGCAGGCGCGCGCGCTCGGCTTTTACGCCTACTCGCAGAAGGACAGCGAGGATTATCGGGTCGAGCGCGGCCGCGCGGGGCGCTTGACCGTCACGATGCCGCTCGATCGCGGTAGCGCGAGCGTCGAGTTCACGGCCTCGACCGCGACGGTCGTGAGCCCGTGGGTGCTGCTCGTCGCGCTCGTCGCCACGGCCGTCGCCGCCCTGCTCGGCATGCTGATCGGGCGCGCGCTCAGCGAGGATCTTTCGAGCGCGACGCGCGACGTGCGCGAGCTCGGCACCGAAGCCGTGATGGAAGGCGGACGGCGCGTGGTGCGTTCGGCGCGCTTTCACGTCGTCGCGCAGCTCGGTTCGGCAATCGCTCGCCTGGCCGGCCGCTTCCGCGTCTTCGCGCGCGCGCAGGAGCGCAGCATCGACGCACGCAACGCCGCGGCGCGCACGCGCGGTCTCTTCTTCGCGAGCGTGAGCCACGATTTGAAGAGCCCGCTCAACGCGATTTTGGGCTTCACCGAGCTCGTGCGTCGCGCTCAGTTCATCACGCTCGGACAAGCCGAGAGCCTCTTCGTCATCGAACGGCGCGGGCGTGAGCTGCTCGCCCTGATCGAAACCATCCTCGACGCCGCACGCGTCGAGGCCGGTCAGCTCACGCTCGTGCTCGATTCGGTGAATGCGGATTCCGTGATCGAGCAAGCCGTGCAGAAGGGCCGCGACCTGATCGACGGCCGCGAGGTGCAGGTCGTGCTGGAGATCGCGCCCAATCTCCCCAAATTCCGCGTCGATCGCGTGCGGCTTTCGCGCGCTCTCGCGACCTTCGTCGCGTACGCGATGCGTGAGGCCACGACGCCTGCGTTGCGCATCGCCGCCGGCCTCGAATCGCCGAGAGCGATCCGCATCGAGATCGAGGTTCCGAGCGAGCGCTTCCGCGAGACCGACCTTTCGGGGCTTCTGAAGCCGCCCGACGCGCCCGGGGCCGCGGAGCACCGCGGTTTGGCGCTGGCCCTGCGTCTCGGGCGGTCAATCGTCGAGCTTCACGGCGGCACGGTCGCGCCCGTGCGCCGCGCCGGCGTGGGAGCCTTCGCCGTCGTGCTGCCCATCGCGGCCTGACCGTCCGCTTTAAGGGGTCGTCGCGAGGCCGTTGAGCGTGGGCTGCCCCTTTCCAAGGCCGTCGAAGTAATATCCGCCCATGCCGAAGCGCAAGGCTGCCCCCGAGCAAAGCGAGCGGTCCGCCGCGCGTGAAGAGGTGCTGCTCGAAACCGGCGCGAAGAACGACGACGAGCGGTTCGACCGGGTTTTTCGCCCCGGCACGCTCGACGAGTTCGTCGGCCAGGAGCAGCACAAGCAGAACCTGCGCGTCTTCGTCGAGGCGGCGCGGCGGCGCGGTGAGCCGCTGGATCACGTCCTGCTCTGCGGCCCCCCCGGGCTCGGCAAGACGACGCTCGCCCACATCCTCGCGAAGGAGATGGGGACGCACATCAGCATCACGAGCGGCCCGGCGGTCGAGCACAAGGGCGTGCTCACCGGCATGTTGACGCGGCTCGAGCGCGCCGACGTGCTCTTCATCGACGAGATTCACCGGCTCTCCGCTCCGGTGGAGGAAGCGCTGTATCCCGCGGTCGAGGACTTTCGCATCGACGTGATGATGGGCGACGGGGCGTACGCGGAGAGCCTCACGCTCGACGTGAAGCCGTTCACGCTCGTGGGCGCGACCACGCGCACGGGCCTCCTCACGAAGCCGCTGCAAGAGCGCTTCGGGGTCACTTTGCGGCTCGATTTTTACCCGCCCGCGGACCTGGAACGCATCATCCTCCGGAGCGCGAAGCTGCTCGGCGTGCCGTGCGACGTCGACGGCGCACGCTCGCTCGCCTCTCGCTCGCGAGGCACGCCGCGTGTCGCGAATCGACTGCTCCGCCGCACGCGCGACTTCGCGGAGGTCGAGGGTGAGGGACGCATCACGCAAGCGATCGTCGAGCTCTGCTGCGATCGCGTCGGCGTCGATACGGCGGGCCTCGACGAGATGGATCGGCGGTTGCTCGGTGTCGTGATCGACCACTACGACGGCGGTCCGGTCGGTGTGGAGACGATCGCGGCCGCGCTCGCGGAGCCGCGCGATACGGTGGAAGACGTTTACGAGCCGTATCTCCTGCAGCAGGGCTTTCTCGGCCGCACGCCGCGCGGCCGCGTCGCGACGCGGAAGGCGTTCGAGCACCTCGGGAAAGAGATGCGCCCTGCGGCGCAGCAAGGTAAGCTCTTTTGAGCCTATTTTCGGTCCGGACGCCCCATGACGACTTCCGCTGAAATCCCCGCGCGCTCGAGCAAGCCGGCCAGCGAAGCCTGGTCCGCCCCCGGCTCCGGCGAGCGGGGGCGCACCGGGATCCTGCTCGTTCACGGCTTCACCGGCAGCCCCGTCTCGCTCCGGCCGCTCGGCGAGCTCTTGGCGGCGCGCGGCTTCGCCATCGAGCTGCCGCGGCTGCCGGGTCACGGCACGACCTGGCGCGACATGTTGCCCACGCGCTACGACGATTGGCGCGCTCACGTGGAAGCGCGTGCGCGCTCCTTCGCCGAGCGGGTCTCGCGCGTCGTCCTGGTCGGGCTTTCGATGGGCGGCACGCTGTCGCTCGACGTCGCGAGCGGCTCGGGCGCCAGGATCGCGGGCGTCGTCAGCATCAACGCGCAGGTCCTCGATCGCACCGGCATCGTCGTGAAGCTCGGGCCCTACCTCGAGAAGATCCTGCCCGTCGTGCCGGCCGCGATGGCCGGCCTCACGGCAAACGACATCGCCAAGCCCGACGTCGGGGAGCACGCCTACGGCTGGGTGCCCTCGGCGGCCGGCAATTCGCTGCTCCGCGCGCTGCCGCGCGTCCGCTCGCAGCTCGCGCACATGCCGTGCCCCGTCGTGGTCATGTATTCACGCAACGACCACAGCGTTTCACCCGAGAACTCGAAGGCGCTCCTGCGTCTGATCCAGGGCGCGGAGCTGTCCGAGGTCGTCCTCGAGCGCTCGTACCACGTGGCGACGCTCGACTACGATCTGCCGCTCATCGAGGAGCGCGTGGCAGCGTTCGCCGACGGGCTCGCCACGCAGCCGTCGTGATCCTTCCTTCCGAGCTCACCCACGTCCAATGAAGGTTCGAGCCGTCGCCGTCGCGTCCGAGCGCAGCAACGCCATCGGCACGGTCGAGCTCGAATGCACGCCGCACGGCTTAATGCTCGTGCACCTCGGCGTCGGCTCCTTCAGCGAGGACTACGCGCCCGGCGCGCTCACGACCGGGACGCGGGTGCTCGTGCCGTGGGCCGCTATCGAGCGCGCGGAAATCGAGGGCGATCGGCTATTTTTGGCATTCGAGCCGGCGCTCAGCCCGCACCACCGGCTCATGCTCGCGAATTTCTCCACGGGCACGAGCGTCGACCCGCGCACGTTGCGCCGCAAGCGCTCGATCGCGCGACTCGCGGCGGGGCTCGGGGCGCTCGTCGTCGCGCTCGCGGGCGCCGAGGCCGCCGCGCGCTTGCTCGGGACGGGCCCGGCGATCGCCACGGGCGTGGCGCTCGGCGGGGCGCTCGCCGTGCTGCTCGTCGGACTCTTCGCCGATCGGCTGCTCGCGCAAGGCGGCTTGCCGCAAGAGGGCGTGCGCGAGGCGTTCGAGCGCGAGATGGACGTGTATTTGCCGGCGCTCGAGCGTTCGGAAACGCCGGCTGCGCCGAAGAAGCTCCGCGCGCTCACGTTGGCCGAGCTGCAGGGACTCCTCCCTCGCACCACGTTCGCGATCGTGGTGACGCTCACCGCGAGCGGCCTCGCTTTCGTCCTCGTCGCGCACTGGGCGCTCAGCGGGCAGCCGGAGCGCCGCTCGGGCTACGGCGAGCCGCGCCGTCACGTCGCGCCGGTCGATGAAGACGCACCCGAGGCTCCCGCGCCGAAGCCGGCCGCAAAGCGCCCGCCGCCGCCGCCGAAGCCCGCGCCCGCCGCGCTGCCGGCGGCCGGCACGCTCGCGCTCGGCGACCCCTGTCGTTGCGAGCGCGCGGACTCGCTGCTCTGGGCCGATCCGCCCCCGCGCCTGAGCATCCTTTTGCTCAAGCAGCGCGTGCGCCCGGGGCGCGGCGCGATCGAGCACGAAAGCGTGCGCAAGCGCTACACGGACGTCGATGTCGCCGTCGTGAACAACGGCGCGGGCGAGCTCGATCAGATCACGTTGCAGGTGCTCTTCTTCAAGCGCGACGCCGGCACCGGACGGCGCTCGCAGGTCGACAATCGGCCGCTTTTTTACGAGGGACCGCTGCTCGGCGGGCAGGCCATCAAGTGGAGCACCGACGCAGAGGGCACCGAGGTCGAGATCCAGGGTCCCGCGCTCGGGAGCCTCGGTGCGGAGGGGGAGTCGGCCGCGCCGTCCGATCGCTTCGCGGAGCTGCTCGTGGCGCGCCATCGCCCCGTGCGCTTGCACGCCGCGATGATGCTCGCGTACCTCGGGGATCCGCGCGCACGCGAGGGGCTGCTCAAGTTGCGCGAAGCCCTGCGTGAGGACGAGGCGCCCTACCTCGATCGTTTGCTCCAGGCGACATCCGAGCTGCGCGTGTGCCGTCTCGACGTGAAGCAGGACCAAAGCGGCGCGAACGTGAACGGTTGCCTCTTCAACACGACTACCGAGGCGAAGAAGGAGCTCGGCGTGAAGCTCCGTGGGCTCGACGCACCCGTGCTCGCGAGCGATCCGGTCGGTAACCCGCCGAACCTCGTCGTCGAGCAGGTGCTCGGCGTGCCGGGCGAGATCGCCCCCCAATCCGGCGTCGTTTTCACGGGCCGGCTGCCGCGCCTCGACGCCGTCCCCGCCGCGTGGGAAGCGATCGCGGACCGGCAGGAGCTACTGCGCTAGGAGTTCAGCCGAGGTTCGGGACGGCGAGGTTGTTCTGCTGGAGCAGCGTCGTGAGCGTCGTCCGATCGTAGCTCTTCGAGAGCGCTTCTTCGGCGCTGATGGTTCCGTCTTTGGCGTGCTTGAGCAGCGCGTCGTTCATCAGCTGCATGCCGAGCTTGCGCCCCGTCTGCATGATCGACGGGATCTGGAAGATCTTCGACTCGCGGATCAGATTGGCGATCGCGGGGATCGCGAACATCACCTCGAGCGCGGCGACGCGGCCGCCGCCGACCTTCTTGCACAGCATCTGTGAGATCACGCCCTTCAAGCTGCTCGAGAGCATCACGCGGATTTGATTCTGCTGCTCGGGCGGATACTGGTCGATGATGCGATCGATGGTGGAAGGCGCGGACGACGTGTGCAGCGTGCCGAAGACGAGGTGGCCCGTTTCCGCCGTTTCGATGGCGATCGAGACCGTCTCGAGATCGCGCATTTCACCCAGCAAGACGATGTCCGGATCTTCGCGCAGCGCGGCGCGCAGCGCGCGTTTGAACGAGTCGGTGTGCTCGCCCACCTGACGCTGATTGATGAGGCACTTCTTGTTCGGGTGCACGAACTCGATCGGATCTTCGATCGTGATGACGTGCGCGCTCCGATTGCGGTTGATGTAGTCGATGAGCGCGGCGAGCGTCGTGCTCTTGCCCGAGCCGGTGGGCCCCGTGACGAGCACGAGCCCTTTCGACAGATGACAGAGCGAGAGTAAATCCTTCGGCAGCCCCAGATCGTCGACGGTCAGGATCTTGGTCGGGATCACGCGAAACACGGCGCCGATGCCGCGGAGGTCCGTGAAGATGTTCACACGGAAGCGGGCGCGACCCGGCAGCTCGTACGCGAAGTCGGCGTCGTGAGTCCGCTCGAATTCCTCGCGATTGCGCTCGGGCACGATGGGCATCAGCATCCGCTGCATCGCTTCGAGGTCGAGCTCGCCCTCGCCCGCGATCGGCACCATCTCACCGTCGAGACGCAAGAGCGGCGGCGAGGTGGTCGAGACGTGCAGGTCCGACGCCTTCTTCTCGAGCATGAGGAGAAGCAGGCGATCGATCGCGGCGGTCGGCCCCGCCGGCTCTTCGAAGCTTGCGCGCGGCGACGGGATGCTCACGGGCGTCGGCGGCATGGCCGCGCGCAGCTCGTCCGCGAGCGGGATGCTTCCGGAGACGGACGCGGCCGTCGGCGCACCCGCCTCTCCGACACCGCCGCCCGGCTGCGCGCGTTCGAGGCCGAACGTCACGTGCTGCGCGCCCGCCTTGACCTCGACGCGCGCTCGCACGGCGCCGCGCCCCTCGAGTTGAAAATCCCATTCAGCCATCCCGGTGCGCAGCATGCCGCGCGCCGACGGCGTGATGACCTTCGCGACGATTTGGTCGATCGTTTCGGCGCTCCAGGTATCTCCGCGTACCTCGCTGTCACCCTGCGGCAGCGAAACGATGGTGCGCCGCCCGGGCGCGAGCCGTACCTCCCGGGCCCCGACCTGCAGCGCTCGTTTCAAGAGATCCGTGAGATCCAACGGTCCCGGCATGGATCGAAGAAAACCAGGTCCCGCGGGCCGGACGCAAGGGCTAACGCGTCGGCGGGCGCCGCTCCGCGCGTGCTCACGGGTGCACGTACACCACCGTACCTCGCTCCTTATTGATGACGCCGTGCCAGCTTTGCGGAACCTCCGGGTCCGTCCACTCGAAGAGCCAGGCGGCGTCCGCGGGCGCGAGGTTCACGCAGCCGTGGCTCCGCACGTGGCCGAACTCGTCGTGCCAGTAGGTGCCGTGGAGGGCATACCCCTTGTGGAAGTACTGCACGAAGGGCACGTCGTGGAGGTTGAACGAGTCGGCGCGATCCTCGTCGCCGTCCATCGTCGAGCTTACGTCCTTTTGATAGATCATGAACGTACCGCGCACGGTCGAGTTCGTCGTCTCGGGGTCCATCAGGCCGTCCCGACCGGTGCTGACGAGCGTCACGTACACCGGACGCTGTCCGAGGTAGGCGACGAGCGACTGCTCCTTGATCGACACGTCGACCCACTTCCGATCGCCCGTCGCGAAGCTCGGAAACGACGTGCGCGCCGGGATGACGCGCATGGCCGACTCGGGAACGAAGGACCCGTCGCGCGCTTCGAGGATGCCGCCCGCGCGCTTCTTGCCCGTGAGCGTGACGGCTTGCCGGTACGTGAGCGTCGCCGAAGGATACATATGGTGGTCGGCGTGCTCGGCGTAGCGTTGCGCGTAGCGCGGCATCGAGAAACCGACGGGTAACCCCTCGTCCTCGCCGAGGGCGATGCCGTGGAACGAGCTCGGCACGACGGGCTTCGTGCGATCGAGCGCGATGATGTCGAGCTCCGTCGTGAGTCCGAAGCGGCGCCCTTCCCAGTCGAACGTCTGGGAGATCGCGAAGCCGCTGTCCACGCTCGCTTGCCCCGCGTGGTACGCGAAGCGGAGCGGCTGCTTCACGCCGTGGGGCTTTTTGAGCTTGGCGCCCCCCGCGAGGAACGGCGGCGGTTCACCGCCGGCAAACAGGCTTTCGATGCCCAGGTTCTTGAGCTTTTCTTTGATGATCGCGCCGCGTCCGGCGACGTCGGTCTGCTCCGATTCGCGCATCTCCTTGGCGGTCGGCAGACGGAAATAGAGGAGCGGCGCCGGATCGGCCGAGAGCGCGTACGAATACGGCAGTCGATCGCCGCGGATCGCGCGCTTCGCCGACGCGATTGCGACCGGGTTCGTGAGCTCGAGCGTCGCGCCGAGGCCGAGGCAGACGAACCCGCGAGGGTTCACGCGGTACCAGCCGCCCTCGCAGCCGTCGTTGCGAATCGGCGGGCCGCGCACGTCCACCACGGCGCCCGCGCGCAAGTAGCCGTAGCGCGTGCGCTCTCGGCCCACGTCCGTGTAGATCCAGGTGCGCCACGCGATGCTCGCCGCGCGCTCGCCCGTCGGCGCAAACGGCAGATTGTCCTCGATCGAGCCGAGCGTCACCGCGTGCGGTGCGGTCACCCGCGGCTCCTCGACGCTCGCGCCCGCCGTGATGGTCACGCTGTGCGGCGTGAGCTCCGCACCGGGCGGCTCCGCTCGTGCACAGCCCGCGAGGGCAAGGCACGAAATGAGGGCAAGGACGCGCATCTTCGAGCGAGCGGCCGGCGCGTGAAGGGCTCGGCCAGGCGGTCCGCCCGAATACCATACTCATGAGCTTTGGGGCATGCTCGGCGGCGTGAGGATCCCCGTCGCCCTGTTCCGCATCACGAAAGAAGTCGCCCGTCACCTCCTGCGCCGCCCCGTCGTCGGGATCTGCGCGGCCGCGCGCACGCGGGACGGGCGCTACGTGCTCGTCCGGCGCGGGGACACGGGCGGCTGGGCGCTCCCGGGCGGCACGCTCGAATGGGGCGAGACGTTCCGGAACGCGCTCGCGCGGGAGCTCGAAGAGGAGACCGGCGCCAAGGTGCTCGAGCTCGGGCGACTCGTCGGCGTGTATTCGGGACCGGAGCGCGATGCGCGTTTTCATGCCGTGACCGTCGTGGTCGAGGCGCTCGTCGAGTTCGAACAGGGGCAAGCCGAAAACCCGCTCGAAATCCTCGAGGTTCGCGCCTTCAGCGAGGCGGAGCTGCCCGCCGAGCTCAGCTATCGAATGACGGACATGCTCGCCGCCGCGCGGGCGGGGAAGACCGAGTGGGAATGAACGGCGGCCGGGAGCTCGGGAGGCACGGTCGCGCCCTTCGCCGCGCCGCGCTGGCGACGGCGGCCTGGTTCGTCGCCGGCTGCTCCGTCTTCGGCGGCGTTCACGTCGAGACGCTCGACGTGAGCGCGCAGAAGCCGTCGAACGTCGCGTTCTACGTGAGCGTTACCGATCACGGCGAGCCCGTCACCGAGCTCGACGCGAACAATTTCAAGATTTACGAAAACGGCCAGGAGCTCTCCGCGGGCGTGAGCGAGCGCACGCTCCTGCCGCGCGAGCCTGTCACCGCTGAACGCGTGCTCTTGCTCGTCGATGTGAGCCAGAACCCGAACGCCGCGCAGCGCGCGAGTTACGAAGAGGCAATCGAGGCGTTCCTGCGGAAGCTCACGCCCACGCTGCCCGTCTCGGTGCGCGCCTTCGACGGCGGCCCCGGGCTCAAAACGGTGGGCGACTACGCGCGAGGCGCGCAAACCCCGAACGCAGCCTCCGTGACGAAGCTCACGAGCCACGACGCCTCGCGCGACCTCAACGGCGCGATCCTCGCGGGACTCGCCGAGCTCGATCGCACCACGGCCGACAAGAAGCCGATAAAGCTCGGTACGCTCGTCGTTTTTTCGCGGGGCCCCGATCTGGCCGGTCGCACCGAGGAGTCGAAGCTCGAGCAGGCGCTCGACACGACGACACACGACGTGATCGGCGTCGGCATCGGCGATGACACGCCGTACCTCGGCTTCGCGCGCGGCGGCGTCATCCACGCGCAAAACGCGGATACGCTGCCGATCGCTTTCGAGGAAGCGGGCTCGCGCGTCGCCGCGACGCACGCCAAGTACTATCTCGTTGCGTATTGTTCGCCGGCGCGCGCAGGCCGGCGCAGCGTGCGCCTGGAAGTGACGCACGAGGACGAAAAAGGGGACGCGCACTCGGGCAGCACCGAGTACGAGCTCGACGCGAGCGGCTTCGGACCCGGCTGCCGCGCCGAAACCATGCCGCGCTTCGAGCACCCGACGGAAACCGAGAAGCGCACGCCGAGCGCCCGTGTCAACCGGGCGCCCGTCGCGGATCCCGACGCGGTCGTGCCGCCGCCGTCGAGCGGTGACTACGCCAAGTGACGCCGAAACCACCCGACTCGGTGCCGCTCGAGCGCGTCGCCGTCGTCGAAGAGGAGGTCGTGATGTCCGGCGGCGCGAGCACCGTGTCATGGCTCGTGCGCCACCACGACGGCTGGGTGAGGGCGCCGTCGCATCCGACGGCGCGGAGTGAACGTCTCGAGCGCGGCAGCGGTGTCGTCTGGCGCACCCGCGTAGCGCTCGAGCTTCCGCGCGGCAGCGAGCTCGTCCGGATCGAAACGCGCCCGGCGCTACGCCAGAAGTCGGCGCTCGAGCACCTGACGGGCGGGGCGCGCGGTGCTGCGCGGAAGACGCTACGCCGTGTGTACCGCGTCGCGGCGGGCGGTGAGCTCGTCGCCGAGAAAGACCCGCGGCCCCGCTGACGCGCGAGCGGCGCCGGTTTCCGAGCTTCCCGAGCGCGAGATCGGTCCGGTGCGGAGGGAAATCGGCGCTTCCGCCTTGCCGTCTTTTTTTGGATTTGGTGTAGTCTCGCTCGAAAGGAAAAGGCAGTGGCGATCGATAGCGAGCTCCTGAAAAGCGAACGAGACAGGCTGCGTGACGCCCTGCGCGAAACCGAGGCCCTCGTGCGCAAGGTCGAATCCGATCTCAAGGTGCTGCGGCAGCGCGAGATCCAGACGAAGCGCGAGATCGAAGCGCTCTCCACGCTGATCGAGATCAAGGATCAGCGTGAAGTGAAATCCGACGGCACCTGAGCAGCGCAAGCGAGCTGGAACGCCGCCGCGCGTGTGCTTTCAGAGCTTGGTACGGCCGAGCTCGAGCACGCGCTTGAACTCCGCGGCCGTCACGGGCACGACGGAGAGACGCGAACGGCGGAGCAGGAGCATCTCCGAGAGCTTCGTGTCTTCGCGGATCGCCGCGAGGGATACGGGCGCGGCGAGCGCCTTGACGGGTGCGATGTCCACCACTGACCAGTCACCTTCGTCCGCCGTGGGATCGGGGTAGGCGGTGCGCGCGACCTTGGCCACGCCGACGATCTCCTTGCCCTCGTTCGAGTGGTAAAAGAGCAGTAAATCACCCACCTTCATCGAGCGCAGGTGGTTTCGTGCCTCGAAGTTACGGACGCCGTCCCAAGTCGTGCGCTTGTCGGTGAGGAGCTTCGAGAACGGATACTTGAAAGGCTCGCTCTTGACGAGGAAGTAGCCGGGCATGCGCCGAGCTTACTCCGCCGCCCGAGCCCGGCTCAATCGCGGTCCACGTCGTCGAGATCGATCCAGATCGGGCAATGGTCGCTGAGCACGCGCTGCGCGGCGAGCCGGTCGCCGAGAGCGTCGCAGCCGAGCTCGGCGCACGGCCCCGAAACGGTGACGCGCCGCCCGGCGGGCAGCTCGGCGAGGTCGCTCTTCGCGGCCCAATCGAGGAGCACGCTCCGCCCTCCGTAGTGGTGCGAGCACACGGGGTCGGCTTCGAGTCGCGACAAGGGCCCGTGCGGCGGCGCGAACGATGCGTCGATGCGTGTGAGCTCCGCACCGGGCGACACCTTCGGTTCGCAGTCTTCGCAGCCCATCGTGTTCATGTCGCCGATGAAGAGCACGTCGCCGTCGCCAGTACGCCGGTGCTCGGCCGCGGCGGCTTCCCCGAAAGCGGCGAAGGAGAGCGCCCGATCGGCGAAATCACGCTCCTCCACGCCGCTCTTCAGATGCGCCGCGACGACGCTGAGGTCGAGCCCGCCCGGGAATCGGAAGTAGCCCGCGAGCCCCGGACGAAGCTCGTTCTTGCAGGGTTCCCCGAGCGGGTTCAGCGCGCCCACGACGGCGTGGCTGCGTAGCGTCACGCGCTTCGTGTCGAAGAGGAGCCCCACGTGTTGGGACGAGGCGTGCGGGCAGTCGTCGAGCAGGCTCCGCCACGAGCCGCTCGTCAGCGTATCGAGCCGTCGCACGAGCTCGGCGAGGCCTGCGTCGCCGCGCGGTGGGCGCTTGATTTCTTCGACCGCGAGCACGTCGACCTCGAGCCACGCGATGGCGCAAGCGAGCCAGGCGAGATCCGCGCCGCCGTCCGGATGCGCGTCGCCCGGGCGGCCGTCGGGAAACCAATGCAAATTCCACGCGCCGATGCGTGCGACACCCGCCGGGCGCCCCGCACCGCCGCCGGCCAGCGCACGCTCGCACGCCTCGCGACTAGCCCACGGCGAGTCCGGCGCGAGCGGCCGGCGCGGCGCGCGCGGGTGTGCGCCTTGTTCGCGCGTTTCATGCCGGTGCGGCTTCGCTCGCGCCGTCGATTCACGCTTCGAAGCCGCGACCCAGCCGAACGCGAGGAGCACGAGCGCACCGAACAGCGTGCGGACATGAAGCGAACGGCGGCGGCTCATCGGGCGGCGCCATATTAAGCGCCCCGGCGCGTTTGGGCCGAGAAATTTGCCTTGTCGCCGCGGCCGTCAGCCGCAGCCGGTGAACTCGAGCTGGTCCACGGCGATGTCGAACACCGCACCCTTTTCCTTCACTTGAAACTGAATCCCGTAGACGTGCGAAGGGTCGAGGCCGTCGTCCTTCGGTCCCCAATCTTCCTGATGCATCGCCTTGAACGGGATCACGTAACGCGTCCACTGGTCGTAGAGCTCGAGGTCCATCCCGTGATCGTTGAAGCACTGCTTGCAGAGCTTGCCGTCCGGGTCGGTCTGCGCGTCGGGCACCTTGAGCCGGACGTGGTTCGTCGAGCCCGGATTCTTCTTCGCCCAGAACGCGATGCCGCCGAATTGGCTCGCGTCGTAGGTGCCCTTCGGATCCACGAAGTTCAACCCCATGCCCGCGTAAGCGACGTCGCCGCCGCCGACGGTCCCTTTCATTCGCGCGGCGTGCGCGCTCCCCGCCGCGCCGCCGTCGCTCATCTCGAAGGTGCCGCCGAGCGCGCCGGACAGCGGCCAAATGTCGGAGCCGCCGTTGTCCTTGGTGTCGAGAAACGTGTACCAGTAGCCGCCGCGGCCCTGGATGAAGTTGGTTTTATTGGCGGATTCCGCGTCGGAAATCATGCCGACGGACGCGGGACAGGCGCGCGCGGCGGGCAAGTTCGGATCCGGAGCCGTGGGGTCCGTCTTGGTGACGCACCCGCCGAGCAGGGTGCCCCAAAAAACGAACCCGCACGCTGCCGCCAAAGCCGCTCGTCCCATCGAAGTCACCTGCCGTCCTATGTCCGGCGGCGCGGCTTCGCGTCGACAAATCGACCGATATGAGCGCGGCCCTCGCGGGCGAGCCGGCGGCTCAGTGTAAGGACGCGGGGGTCTCGTCGTAGCGGATGCGGACGGCGCCGGGGCCGAGCAAGCGCCTGAGCTCGTCCTTCTCGATCGTCTCGCGTTCGAGCAAGACGTCGACGAGCCGATCGAGCGCGTCCCGGTGATCCTTGAGCATCTTGATGGCCGCCTCGCGCGCCGCGGTCAAGACCTCGCGCGTCTCGCTCTCGATGAGGTGCACGGTCGCGTCGCTCGTGGCGCCCTCGGTCGCCAGCACTTGGCCGAGGAAGGGGTGCTCGCTGCGATGCTCGTGATAAACCGGGCCGATTTTGTCGCTCATGCCCCAGTGCGCGACCATCTTGAAAGCGAGATCGCTCGCTCGCTTGAGGTCGTTCTCGGCGCCGGACGAGATGTCGCCGAAGACGAGCCGTTCGGCGGAGTGCCCGCCGAGCATGACGCGCAGATTATCGGCGAGCTGCGGTTGCGTGTAGATGTGCCGGTCACCGCCGGGGCTCTGCTGCGTCACACCGAGCGCCATCCCGCGCGGGATGATGCTGACGCGCTGCGGAGGCTCCGCATTCGGAGAGAAATGGGCGACCACGGCGTGTCCCGACTCGTGGACGGCGATGCGGCGCTTCTCGTTGCTGTCGAGCTTGGTCTCACGCGGGTCGCCCAGCACGATTTTGTCGTAGGCGGCCATGAAGTCCGACATCGTGATCGACTCCGCGCCGCGGCGCGTCGCGGCGAGCGCCGCTTCGTTCGCGAGATTCGCGAGGTCGGCACCGGAAAATCCCGGCGTGTTTCCCGCGATTTCCTCGAGATCCATGTCGGCGGCGAGCGGCTTGCCACGCGTGTGCACCTCGAGAATCGCGCGCCGCGCCGCGACTTCCGGCCGGTCGATGATGACGCGGCGATCGAAGCGCCCGGGCCTGAGCAACGCGGGATCGAGCACGTCGGGGCGATTGGTCGCTGCGAGCACGATGGTGAGATCGTTGCGTGAAAAGCCGTCCATCTCGGACAGCAGCTGATTCAAGGTTTGCTCGCGCTCGTCGTGACCGCCGCCGAGCCCCGAGCCGCGGGAGCGGCCGACCGCGTCGATCTCGTCGATGAACACGATCGCGGGAGCGACCTTCTTCGTTTCCTCGAAGAGCTCGCGCACGCGTGACGCGCCGACGCCCACGAAGAGCTCGATGAACTCCGAGCCGTTGATGGAAAAGAACGGCACGCCGGCTTCACCCGCCACGGCGCGCGCGAGCAGCGTTTTGCCCGTGCCGGGAGGTCCCACGAGCAAGACGCCGCGCGGCACCTTGCCGCCGAGGCGCCGGAACTTCTCCGGCTCCTTCAGAAACTGTACGATCTCCTGCAAATCCCGCTTGGCGGACTGGAGCCCGGCCACGTCGTCGAAGCGGACCGGAACCTCGCTCTCCTTCTCGAAGCGCCGCGTCCGGCCGCGCATCATCGCGAGCGGTCCACCGGCGCCCATCATGTTCGATGCGCGCCGCGACAGCCAAATCCACACGCCGCTGATGAGCACGAGCGGGAGAAAGGAGAGCGCGATCTGGAAAATCGCAGGTTGCTCGTCGCTACGTGCGTCGACCACGACGCCCTTGCTGCGGAGTAGCGGCAAAAGGTCGCGATCCTCCTGCGGCGGCAGAGTCGTGCGGAAGGTCCGCGAAGAGTGGCCGTTGACGGTCGTCGGCTGCTTGAACGTGCCGGTTACCGTCTGTCCCTTGAGCGTCACCTTTTCGATGGTTTGCGCATCGATGGCTTTGTAGAAAGCCGAGTACGAGAGCGCCGGCTCTGCCCCGCCATTTCCAAAATAGTTCGTTAGGCTCCAGGACGCGACGAGGAGCCCGGCCAGGAGCACCCACGCGTACCGACTCGTGCGGGGGGCGGGCACTTGGCCCTTCGGCGGCTGGTTCGGCGGCTCCGGTCGTGCGCTATTGCCCATTTCCGTCACAACGTAAGGATAGGCAGGCCCCCTGTCGATGGGCCTTGCGCTGCGAAGACGGCCGGCGGGCGCGTAAAATCGTCTCGCCCGGCAGCTCAGCGCTCGTTAATGCCCCGTTTGACGCCGAAATACGAGCGTCCCGCTCCGCCCGAAGTCCGCCCGAAGTCCGAAGTCCGGCCCGAGCGCGGCGGCGTCCTCAGGTGAGCGCCTTGAGCGGCCCCGTGCAGAACTCCGCGCGGCCGAACGTCTGCTGTTCGACGCCCATCGCGTTCAAGAGCGTCACGAGCAAGTTCGTGTGCGAGGGGTTCGTGCTGCCCTCGACGCAGTCGATGAAGCGGCCGCTCTGGAAGTGCCAGCCGCCGCCCATGAGGACGATCGGCATGTTCGTGTGCGAGTGCACGTTGCCCTCCGAAACCTCGGTGGACCACATGAGGAGCGTGTTGTCGGCGATGGTCGAATCGCCCTCGGTCACGCTCGCGAGGTTGTCGAAGAGGCGCGCGACGAGCCCGGAGTGCCATTGCGCGCGCGCGACGAGCTCCGAATGCGCGGTCGGATCCGCCGGATCCATGTGCGAGAGGGGGTGGCCCTCACCCATGCTGTTGAGCCACGGGTAACGGATGCGATTCAATCCCGTCGATACCTCGAAGCTTGCGACGCGCACGAGGTCGCACGCGAACGCGATCGAGAGCAGGTCGATCTCCAGCGTCGCGATGTTCGGCATGTCCGTCTCGCTCGTCGGATCCATCGCGGCCGGACCCGCGGGTTTAGCGCACGCGAGCGGCACTTGCGCGAGCCGGCGCTCCACGTCGCGCACGAGCGTGAGGTGTGCGTCGAGCTTCTGCTTGTCCTCCGTGGAAACGCGCGTCTCGAGCTCGCTTATCTGCGAGACGACGGTGTCGAGCACGCTCTGGCGCTCGGCCAACATCGCATCGGTCGCCACGGCGCCCGACTGGTCCGGGACGACCAGGTCCTTGAAGATGCGGTTGTAAACGTCGAGGGGTTGCGTGAGCGGAGGGAGCGGCGCGCCCGCGCCCGAGTAGGCGATGCGTCCCTGCACGTCGTTGTCGGTTGCGCGCACGCCGAGCTCGAGGCTCGGATAGGGCGTCGTCTGCCCGATCTGCGCGGCGATGACCTGGTCGACGCTGATGCCGTCGGCCCAGCCCGCCGTCGAGCCGCAGCCGTCCACGAAGTTGCCGGTCTGCAGATATTGGCCCGTAAAGAGCGTGCCGATGCCGCGCTGATGCGGGCCGCCGGGGCCGGAGCCGGCCGTCTGCAGGTCTATGTTCTTCAGCAGCGTCAGCCGGCTCTTATGCGCGGCGAGGGGCTGATGAATGTCGTTCAGCGCGAAATCCGTCTGGCTCACGACGGATGTGGGCCACCACGCGGAGTGGATTTGCCCGTTCGGGGTGTACATCGTGACGAAGCGACGGATGGGCGACGCGCTCTCCCCGTGGGCGCGCAAGGACGGCAAGAGGGGCAGCGCCACGGCCAGGCCGCTCGCGGCGCGGAGGAACAGCCTGCGATCGATGCGCCGTTTCATGGGTTCTCCAGCGCGGGGCGGTAGCGGAACGCGTCGCTCAGCGTGATGGCGACGAGGAGCTCGCGGAAGTTGCCGTTGCTCGAGGAGAAGCGAGCCTTCACGTCGTTCAGGCTGCACTGGTCGGTCGTGTCCTCCACGCGGCCCATGGCGTAACGGTACCACTGCGTCGCGATGCAGCTCCGCACCGTCTCGTTCGTCGCGAGCTTGCTCGAGAGCTCGAGGGCGCCGTTGAACGGCCCCTCGAGCGACGGATCGCCCGAGCCCACGACCTGTCCCGAGTCGTCCACCGGGAGTCCGTTTTCCATCTCACGGTAGCGGCCGAGCTGGTCGTAGCGCTCGAAGCCGAATCCGATGCCGTCGAGCGACACGTGGCAGCTCGCACAGCTCTGGTCCGCAATGTGCTGAGCGAAGCGCTCGCGCGTCGTCGCGGTTTGGTCGACCGCGGGCGGCACCGCCACGACGTTGGGCGGCGGCGGCGCGACCTGCATGCACAGGAGCTGCTGCAACACGAAGACACCGCGTTGCACGGGACCGGACTGATCGGAGTGCGCGAGGAGCGCCATGATCGCCGGTTGCGTCAATAGGCCGCTCCGTTGGGTCGGAACGCTCGCCGGGACGCTCGGATCGCTCGGAGCGGACACGCCGTAGAGCGTTGCGAGCTTCGGCGTCAGAAACAGCTTCGGCGACGTGAGCAGCCCGCTCACCGTGCCGTCGTTCCAAACCGCGTCGTCGATGAACGCGCCGAGCGACGATTTCCAATCCGGGACGAGCTCGGTCGGCCCGAAATTCTCGTCCGGGGCCTGCCGGGCCGCGCCGCTCAGCTGGTCGAGGCCGAGCCACTGGCCCATGAAGTCTTGCGCCATCTGCTTGGCGCGCGTGGTGCCGAGCAGGCGGCGCGCCTGCGTCTCAATGTCCGTCGCGCTCACGAGCTGGTCGTTCGCGGCGGCGGCGAGCAACGTGTCGTCCGGCGTGCTGTTCGTGAGAAAATACGAGAGGCGCGAGGCGAGCTCGTCCGCTCCGAGCGCGATGGCGCCGGACTCGGAGGTGGGCGCGTGCAGCGCGTCGACACGGTAGAGGAACTGCGGCGACTGCAGCATCGCGCGCAGCGTGAGCTCGATGGCCTTCGGGTACCCCGAGGGCAGCGTCGCGTCGAAGAGGGCGTCGAAGTTCGCCGCTTCGTTCGCGGTGAGCGCGCGGCGGAAGACCTTCGCGCCGAAGGTGGTCACGAAGGTGTGCCCGCACTCGCCGTTCGCGGCGCCGTCGGCGCAGGGCGCGAGCGTCGCGAGGCGCGACGAAACCGCGGTCGCTGCGAGCGACTCGGCAGCACTTTGATAAGCGGCAATGAGCGTCGGGTTCACCTGGTTCGCCGCGACGTTGTTGCTGAAGCCGAGCACGACGTTCTCGGCGGGGAACTGCTGCGACGGACGCGTGGTGTCGCCCAGCAGATCCGCGACCGTGTTGTCGTATTGCAGGTGCGTGAGCAGGCGCAGTGGGGCGACGCCCGGCGAGGTGGTCGTGCAAGCGAGCGTGCCCGACGATCCCCCCGTGCTCATGCCGCTGCTGCCGCCCGCGCTCATGGCCGCCGTGCCCATACCGGCGCTGCCGCCGCTACCGCCGGTCGCAGGAGTGCCCGGCGACGGCGTGCGAGGAGCGTTCGAGCAAGCGAGGACCCCGAGTGCAGCGAGGCCGATCATTCGGGCAACGGGGAGCGTCACGGAGTTCCGATCGAGAGTACCCAGAGCGTGCCCCGCGCAGTCGAACCCGTCAAATCGTAAAGAAATTTCCGCGAGGCGACATCCACGAGCGCCCTCGAGCGCAAGGACCCGCGCGAGTGCTGTGACGAGGTTTGCGCTGCCGTTGCCTGTCCTCGCTCGAGCGGTTCAAAGTTCCGTTGTGACTTTCGCCAGTTCCGTGTTGACGAGCTCCCTCAAGTCGAGGTCGAAGCCGGGGGTCGATGAGCTCTTCGCGGCTCGGTGTCACGTCGACTCGCGTGTCGATGGGCGCTGTCAGGGGTGACCGCTCGCCTGACGTGTCGCGCGCTCGCGCTCGTCAGCGTCTCGCGAACCGGCGCCGTCCGACGACGAGCTCGCTGTCCGCGATGACGCCGGTGCCGCGCGCTCGTCGCGAGCTCGTGACGTGACGTGACGTGGGACGTGCCCGACGCGATCACCCTCTCGTGCGCTTGCCGCTTCTAGTTTCGAAAGAAAGCCTGGTGTAGGGTCGGTTTCGGAGGCATCTCAATGCAGCGCACCGCCAGCGTCCTTCTCGCGAGCCTCGTCGCCGGGCTCTTCATGACCGGATGTCCGGAGAAGAACGTAGAGAAGGAGGAGCCGGCTGCTCCAGCCGCAAGTCCCGGGCCGAAGCCGGCCAGTCACGCCGCAACCGATGACAAGGCAGACGAGGACCATGGCGACGAAGGCGCTCCCGACGAGCACCCCGACGACAGCAACGAAAAGCGCCCGGCCCACCGTCGCCGGCCGGACAAGAAGGAGCCGGCCGCGGAAGGCGGCTGGTAGTCGCCGGCTAGCTCGAAGACCGAGCTAGCGGCTCGCCATGGTATAGACGCGGCCGTTTCGACGGGCGGCGCCCGCCGAACAGGAAGGTGCACCGTGTCTGACGCTACCGTGATGGACAAGATCGTCTCGCTCTGCAAACGGCGAGGCTTCATCTACCCGGCGAGCGAAATCTACGGCGGCATCAACGGCTTTTGGGATTACGGGCCGCTCGGCGTTCTGCTCAAGAACAACATCCGTGACTCGTGGTGGCGAGCGATGGTCGAGTGCCCGCCGATCGGCCCCGACGGTCACCCGATCGAGATGGTGGGGCTCGACTCCGCCATCATTCAACACCCGAAAACCTGGGTCGCGAGCGGTCACGTCGGCGGCTTCGCCGATCCGATGAGCACGTGCCGTCAATGCAAGCGCCTGTTCCGTTCCGACCACGTGCCCGACATGCTGCGCGATGCGGAGTGGGTGAAATCGCTGCTCGGCGCACTCGGCAAGAGCGGGCTCGACGGACTCGTCGAGTTCCACGAAGATTTTACCGAAGCCGATCCGACGACGCAGGCGCTCTCGCGCTGGGCGCGCAAAGAAGGCAAAAAGCTCGCTCCCGGGCTCGCGCTCGTGCGGCAATGGACCGCGACGCTCGACGGGATGCGCAAGACCGTCAGTGAAACACAGCGGGGCGCCCCGCATGGGCAGCCCGTCGCCACGAACACCGTGGAATTTCTGCTGCGCGCGATGGCTCGTCCCTCCACGAGCGAGCCGCTGCTCGACCCGTGCCCGAATTGCGGCGGTGACCTCACGCCGCCTCGACAATTCAACCTGATGTTCGAATCGCACGCGGGCGCCGTGCAGGACGACTCGAGCAAGGTCTACCTCCGGCCCGAGACGGCGCAGGGCATCTTTCTCAACTACAAGAACGTGCTCGACACGACGCGCGTCAAAGTCCCGTTCGGCGTCGCGCAGATCGGCAAGAGCTTTCGCAACGAGGTCACGCCGCGCAATTTCGTTTTCCGCTCGCGCGAGTTCGAGCAGATGGAGATGGAGTGGTTCTGCCATCCGGACGAGGCGAAAACGTGGTTCGAGTTCTGGAAAGCCGAGCGCATGCGCTGGTGGCGTTCGCTCGGTGTCTCGGAGCAGAACCTGCGCTTCCGCGATCACGAAGCGGACGAGCTCTCGCACTACTCGAAGATGACGGTCGACATCGAGTACCGCTATCCGTTCACCGCGCCGGACTACGGTGAGCTCGAAGGCATCGCGCACCGCGGCAGCTTCGACCTCACGCAGCACCAGCAGCACTCCGGGCAAAAGCTCGAGTATTTCGACCAGGAGCTCCAGCTCAAGCTCAAGGCCCAAGGCGTGGCCGAGGACGAGATCAAGGCGCGCAGCCGCTACGTTCCGAACGTGATCGAGCCGGCGTCCGGCCTCACGCGCGCCGTGCTCTTGCTCCTCTGCGAGGGCTACGCCGAAGACGCGTCCCGCGCGAGCCCGACGTACCTCAAGTTCGATCCGAAGGTCGCGCCCGTGAAGCTCGGCATCTTCCCGCTCGTGAACAAAGACGGCTTGCCTGAGATCGCCGAGAAGCTCTACATGGATTTGCGGACGCGTTTTGCTTGCGAGTTCGACGCCAAGCAGTCGATTGGAAAGCGCTACGCGCGCATGGATGAAATCGGCACGCCCTTCTGCGTCACGATGGACGGCCAGACGCTCGAGGACCAAACCGTGACCCTTCGCGACCGCGACACCGCCGCCCAGGAGCGCGTCGCCCTCGACCAAGTGGCCGCACGGCTCATGCCGCGGCTGACCGCCTAGACCGGGGACCACTCGCATCGTTTCGCCCAGGCGGAAAAGCTCAGCGCGCCGCAGGCGAGCTACAGCGCTCTCGCTCCGGCTTCGTGCGCGCGCGCCGCGCGAAGACCGCGCCGAGCGGCAGCCCGCCGAGAGCGAGCGCTCCGCCCCCCACCGCGAGCCCGACGGCGACGAACGCGAGCGGGTAACCCAAGGCGTGCACGATGAGCCCGCCGAGCCAGACGGCGAGCATATTTCCGGCCGCGAACAGGGCCTGGACCCGCGTGAGCGCCGAGCCCGCGCGCTCCGGCTCGGCATGCTGCACGGCGAGCGCACAGAGCGCGGGCCAAGCCAGGCCGTGAGCGAAGCCGAAGCCGAGCCCGAGCGGGAATAGCGTCGCGGGCCGTAGCGCCGCTGCCGCGAGCACGGTCGCCGCGTAGGCGACGAGTGCGGTCCGCCCCGCCCGCGCCGGACCCCAGCGATCGACCGCGCCGCCGAAACCGAGCCGCACCGCGAGCGCCGTGAGCGTGTACCCGACGAACAGACTCGCGACGTGTGACGCGCCGAGCGAGAGCGCGTACGGCTGCGTGAAGGTGACGAGCATGCCGAACCCGGCGCCCGCCGCGAGCGTCGCGAAACCGGCGCCGAACCGCTTGCGTGCTAAGGTGACCGGACGCTCGTCGGAGTTTGCGCTGCGGGCGCGCGGCCGATCGACTCTCGGCTGGGTGAGCGCGACACCGAGGGCGAACGAGCAAGCGCCGCCCGCGACTTCGTACGCGATGCCCCAGCCAAAGGCGTCCGCCAAGCGCTCGGTCGCCGACGAAGCGGCCGCATTCATCATGAGCGACGCCGCACCGGCCGTGCCGAACGCGCGGCCGCGGTGCTCGGGCGGGACCGTGCGAGCGACGAACGCGCCCACGCCGCCGAGCACGAGCACGTTGCCGACGCCGTGGAGCACTCGCAAAAAGTAAGCGAGCGGTCCGAGGTCGTGGAGGTAGCCGAACGCCGGCACGCTCACGACGAGCACGATCGAGCCTGCGATCATCGCGGCTCGGTGCGCGCCCCGATCGAGCCACGCGCCGCAGAAGGGCGCACAGACGATGGTCGCGATGGTGGGGCACGCCGCGAGTGCGCCGATTTCACGCGGTCCGGCGCCGAGGCTCAGCGTGGCGAACTTCGGCATCAAAATCAGCGCGGCGTACGCGTACCCGAACGCCACCTGAAACAAGAGGAGCTGGCGGAAGCGCGGGTCCAGCCACTCCGAGTAAGGCTCTAACGCGCGTGGATTGTGGGAATTGGAAGAGGACATCTGGCTCGCTGGAGCCAGGAGGAGGAGGGAAGTCGTGATCCGGAACGCTGCCCTCTGTCCGCCTGGCGGGGAGGGCTAACGTCAATCAACGGATCAGCGTGATCGCGCGCCCTCGCCTGCCGGACGGCAGACGATCCAAAGCTTCTGGGCGTGGCTACGCGTGGTCACGATTACTACCGCGTGTTTTTCTAGCGCCCTCGACCGATTTCGTCAATGGTGAGCGGGCGCTCGGACGTCGAACGAGCCGTAACGTGAGTGAGCGCGCACCTACCTTTCTCGAGACGCCATTTCGATCCATGACACCGTCAAGCGTTAGCAGGCTCGCGTTCGTCTTCGCCCTCGCGTCCACCTTCGCGGTCTCGCTCCCGGTTTCAGCGCAGACTCCGCCTACGGCGGGTTTCCCCATCGAGCCTGCGCCGTCCGGTTCCGCGCAAGCTCCCGCTTCTGCGCCGACCCCGAGCGCGACTCCTCCACAGGCGCCGCCGCCCGCTGCCGCTCCGGCACCGAGCCCCGCGCCGACTCCGGCGCCAACACCCGCACCGGTGCCCGCACCAGCACCGGCGCCCGCACCCAACACGCCGGCGTCTCCGCCGCCCGCGCTGCCGAGCCCGACGGCTCCCGAGTCCGCGCCGCCGGCCGCCACCGCGCCGCCGCCCGGCTTCAACGGATTCGACGGTACGCCTCCAGCTGAAGACGGCGTCTCCTTGCCTCCTCCGCCCGGCCTCCCGGAGATCGGCTTCGAAGAGCACCCCGGTTGGGGCGTGGAGCTCGCCGCGCGCGGTGGCCTCGGCGTGCTCGCCGGTTCGGACGCCCGCGGCGCCTTCGCGTTCGGGGGCGGCCTTTTGCGCGGACATTACGGCTACGTCGAGTTCGGCCTCTTTTACGATCACGCTGATTCGCAGCCGAACGGCGGCACGTTTTCACACGCAGGCGGCCTCGTGGGCGCGTGGCTGCCGTATCACAACTGGGTCGACTTCGAGGTCGCCGCGGGGCTCGGCGTCCGGCACTACACCGACAGCGACCCACGCTACGGCGCGAACGGTTACGCGCTCGACGCTCCCGCGTTGTCGCTCGTCCTCGGCGTTTCCGATCGGGCGCACAACGGCAACGTCGGTGGTCGCGTCGGCGGTGAGCTCGTCTTGAGCCAAGATCTGAAGCAGAAGGATCAGCCGTGGATGCTGCAAGAGCTGACTGAATCGGGCGAAATGGTGACCACGCGGGGCGTCACGCACGTCGGCGGCTTCTCCGCGAGCCTCGTTCTGCTCATCGGTCTCGATTACGGCGACACGCCGTAGCCGTTCGGGCTGAGCGCGTGCACGCCTCCGCTCGGGAGCGCGATCGCTCGGCTGCGACCGGTCACACCGAATCTCGCCGCTTCAAGAAGAAGAGGATCGCGAGGAAAGTGACGAGCATCATCACGGCGAGCACGGCCGGCGGCAGCCAGATCTTCTGGTAGTCGGTGAACCCCCAGGCGCCGTTGAAGTCGAGGCTCGAGAGCTGCGCTTCGGCGCAGTGGAATTTGCCCTGGAAGACGAAGTTGTCGGGCGCGGTCACGTCCGGTTTCTTGAGGTCGAAAACCCAGGCAGCGTTATTCGCGATGGCCATGCGCTCTTGCGCGATGATGCCCTGGAAGCCCCAGCGCGCCGGCATGACGTACATGGGGATTTGAAGCATCGGGTTCGTGGTCATCGGAACCATGAGACCGCCGAGCACGACCTGCGGGATGAGCGCGATGGGCGTGAGCGCCATGGCCGCTTCGCTGCTCGCGACCACCGTGCTGAGGAGCAGGCCGAGCGCGACGGCGTTCATGGCGGTGCAGATCATCGTGAAAAGCTCGATGCCGAACGCCTGCATGCCGCCGTTGTAGCCGAGCGCGAAGAACACGATGCTGAGCAGGAGCGTGCACTGAATCACGCAAAAAAGGCTCAAGAGCACGAATTTGGAGAAGACGTAGTTGAACAAGCCGAGGTTCACCATGCGCTCGCGCTTGTACACGGCGACCTCGCTCACGATTTCGCGCGCGGCGTTGCTCGTGCCGAACCACACCGCCGACACGACGAGGAAGAACATCGACGCCGCGTTGTCGGGCGTGACCGCCATGCTCTTCAAAACATCGCTCGTCCCGCTCGCGGCCGTGCCTGACTTTTGCGCGAGCTCCTGCATTGCGCCGAGACACCAGTACGGTATCGCAGCCTTTTGCCCGCCGAAGACGCCCGCGAGCAGCACGCCGATGATGGGCGCCTGCAGCAGCATGATCGCCGTGCCCCCCACGTCGCGCACCTTGATCTTGAAGTAGCGGCTGAAGAGCAGCCCGAATTGCCCGCTCGCGGCCCCGCGCCCCGGCACCCCTTGCTGAGTCGTGCCGGTGCCGACCGAGCGCCTCCCGCCGAACATCTTCTGGAAGATGGGATTTTGCGGGTTCAGGTACTCCGCGTTCCACTCGCGCGCGGCCTGGCCGCGAGCGGTCTGGCGCGTGACGGACGGGTTTTGCGCGCGCATCGCTTCGAAGATCGGGCGCTCGCGCTGATTCAACATGTCGAACATGTCGCGCGGGTTGTCGACCTTGTTGGCCTTGCCCTGGCGCTCGAGCCAGGAGCCGAAGAAGCGATAGCCGTCGTGCGGCGAGCCGTAAAACATCGTGATGCCGCCGACGCCGAGCACGAGCGCGAGGTTGAATTTCTCGAATTCGTCCTTCGCGGGCTGGTGGATGGTCGTGATGATGGTCTTGCCGGTCTGCTTCGCGAGATCGTGCAGCAGGTTCACGAGCGCTGCGGTGTCGTCCGCGGCAAGACCGCTCGTCGGCTCGTCGAGGAACATGATGACGGGGTCCGTCACGAGCTCCATCGCGATGTTCACGCGCTTGCGTTGGCCGCCCGACAGGATCTTCTTTTCGGGTTTGCCGATCTGCAGGTGCGCGACGTTTTCGAGGCCGAGCTGCGCGAGCGTGGTGTCGACGCGCCGCGCGATCTCGTCTTCGGAGAAGTCGGGAGGCAGCCGGAATTTGGCGCTATAGCGCACGGCCTCCCACACCGTGAGCTCTGGATGCACGATGTCGTCCTGCGGCACGTAGCCGATCGAGCCGCGCAGAGCGTCGTAGATGGCGTAGAGATCCTCGCCGTTGATGCGCACCTGGCCCGCCGTGGGCGGCAAGTAGCCGTTGAGCGTCAAGAGCAGCGTCGTCTTGCCGGCGCCGCTCGGTCCCATCAGCGCGATGAAATCACCGGGGAGCGCTTTGAAGCTCACGTGGTCGAGCAGGGTCTTGAGCTCGCTCGGGTTGTCGCGATCGGGCACCTGCGAAACGAGATCCCACGCTTCGATTTCGTAGAGCGGTCGCCCTTCCCAGTGCGCCTGATCCTCGACGACGACGGCGACCTCGAGGCCTTGCACTGGCAGCACCAAGGGCATCGGGCCGATGAAGACTTTTTCGCCGTTTTGGACCGGAACTCGCTGGCCCGGCGGAATACGCTGGCCGCGCACGTACGTGCCGTTCGCGCTGCCTCGGTCTTCGATGAAGAGCTGTCCGCCCGTGCTGTGCAGAATCGCGTGGCGGCTCGAGACCTGAGGGCTAGGGATCTTGATGTCGTTGTCGGGGGTGCGGCCGATGGTTTTCTGTCCGCCCGCGCCGCCGCCACTGCCCCCGCCGAGCTGCAACTGACCGATGACGGTCTTGTGCTTCGGGCGCGCGACGCCCGGCTCGGGCGTCGGGGGCACGGGGGAGTTCGGCGCCGGGGCGTGGGCGCCAGGAGCGGCCGCGACGGGCGAAAAACCGGCTTGCGGCGGGATCGGTGCGAATTGCTGAGCGGCTCCCGTGGCGGCCGCGGGCGCCGAGCTCACTCCGGCGACGCCGAGGCCCTGCGCGAGTTGCTGGATCAGCGACACCGGTAGCGAAACGGGCCCGAGCGCCACGAACGCGTGCGGCGTGAGCGGATGCGGCTGTCCCGGTGCGACGCGCTGGCGATCGACGTAGGTACCCGAAGTGGAGTTGTGGTCGATGACGGCGAGCGGGGAGAGCTGGACGGTCGCGTGGCGCGCCGACACGTTCGGATGGTGGACGGCGATGTGACTCTGCGCCGGCTCGCGTCCGAAGACGAGCTGTCCGGGTACGGTGGGTGCTTTGCCGACCTCGAGCAGCATGAGGGTGACGGCGGGATGCGCGTTCGGGATCGACGCTTGGCCGACGACGAACTGCTTGCGCAGGTCGAACGGGGTTTGGCTGCCCGCCGCGAGCTGGACTCCATCCACGAACGTCGGGCCCGCGCCGAGATCCACGAGCACGAGCGCGCCGCCGCCTTGATTGACGATGCGCGCGTGCTCCGGCGCGACGCCTGGCCCGCCGAGCCGGATGTCGGAATGTGGGGCACTGCCGATGGTGATGGTTTGCTTGCCGAATCCGGGCACCATGGTCCGCGAGCTTAGGAGACGGGCCGGCGGCTGGGAACCCTGCCGTGGACAGTCGGAAACGCGGCCTCAGGTTCGGTGGAGGGGAAACGCGTTCATTCTCGACGCGGCGCGGACTTTCCTCGGCGCTCGTCACGCTCTGCGTCGGCGGCGGGACGGGCGTCGCGACGGTGATTGAACGGGTTTGAACGCGCTCACCGCGCGGTTCGGCTCAGCCGACGCGGGCGCTGAACTCGACCGGACCGAAGCGCAGGATCGAGCCTTGCGGTACGGGCGACCACACGCCGGGCGCGACGCGCGCTCCGTTTACGAGCGTGCCGTTGTTGCTGTTCTCGTCACGGACCCAGAGCTGTCCGTTTTCGAGCTTGAGCGTGGCGTGTACGCCGGAGACGCGCGCTTCGTTCAAGAGGATGCCGCACTGCGACGCGTCGCGGCCGGCGCGGAGCTCTTGCCCGGCGAGCAGCGTGAAGATACCGGCCTGCCCTTGCAGCGTCGCGCTCGAGGCACCCCCGCCGTACGGGCTCGGGGGCGCGGCTTGCGGTTGCGGCGCCGCGACGCCGAGGCCCGCAGCCTGTCCGGGCGCGCCGTACATGAACTCCGGGCTCGGGCCCTGGGGAGCCGCCCCATAACCGGGCGGTGAGGCGTAGCCGCCCGGCGCGCCGTAGGCCGGCGCGTGGGCGAGGGGAGCGGGCGTGCCGCCGCGCTTTTTCCCGCCGCTCTTGGCGATCACGATGATGAGGAGCGCGATGACGACCGCGCCGAAGGCCGCGCCCAGGATCACCATCAGGTTGAGCGGCGGCGAGGTGCCCTTGAGCGAAAGGATGGTCTCGGCGGTGACGCCGCTCGTACGGTGCGCGCGGTTGTCGTAGACGACCATGCGCACGAGCGCTTGATCGCCCGAGCCCCAGAGGATCTTGTCCTTGTCGGGCGCCTGGACCTCGACGTACGTGTCGGCGGCTTCGACGGCCGTGCCCTTCATGCCCATTGCGATGAGCTGCTGCTGCGTCGCTTTGGCCTGGTCGATGTTCGCGCCGACGAGCGCCGTCGGAAGCGGCTGCCCCGACGGAAGGAAGTAGACCTCGGCGCGAGTCTTGTCGCCGCCCCAGCAAAAGTCGCCGTAGATGCGGAAGTTGCCGCCCGGGTACACGGGGTGGGTCTGCGCGATCTGCGCCGAATAGTCGTTATTCACGTCGAGCGGCCACGTCGTCGGATCGATGCCGACGGGGACGTCCTTGAACGTGTTGTCGCCCACGAGCGGCGTGCTCATGTTGTTGAAGATGAGCTCGAAGGACTGCGTGACGGTCGGCGCGACGCACGCGACCTTCCAGCGCACGATGCTCATCTTCGAGAAGCGCTGGCGCACGGTGCCGATGATCGCCTGAGCGCGAGCGCCGCCGCCCTCTTGCACGATGGTGAAGAAGCCGCCGATCTCCGGGTTCGCGAGGTTCTGCATGAACTCGAGGGAGTTCTGGCGAAACTCGTCGATCACCTTGAGCGGGAAGTAGATGCTGATGACGGGCACCGGCGACTTCGGAAGCGCCGTGTTGTCCTCGGGGAAACGTCCGCCCGTCAGGTACTGCTGGAGCTGCAGGGCGCCCGGGCCGGTCGTTGCCGGATCGGTGCCGCCGAAGCCGCTCGAGAGCACGACGAGCGCCTGGTGCAGCGGCACCTTCACGTTCTCGCCGACGTTGCCGAGCGAGCCGAAGCCGTCCGTCGCCGCTTGCTTGATGAGGGTGAGGAGCGAGCGGTTGCGACCGCTCGACGGGTACGTCTCGGGCGCGCCGTTGATGAACGCGACGCCCGTCTTTTGCGCCCCGCCGAGCCACTTGGAATCCTTCACGACCTGGCGGTCGTTGAAGAACATGATGTCGATGATGTCGTTCGGGCCGAGGCTCGCGACGAGCTGCTGCGCGATCTGCCGTGCGTCGTTGAAGCTACCGCCCATACGGCGGTCGGCGTCGATGAGTACGAGCCACGCGGTGCCGACGCCCGGCTGCTGTTGGCTGTCGCCCCACGCCGAATGGCTCACGTACTTCGCCGGATAGGCGGCGTTGTCGATCGTGACGGTGAAGATCGCGTTGGCCGCCGGGAAGGGGAACGGCGTGTAGAGCGCGAACGGCTTCTCGAGCGCCTGGCTCATGCAGTCGAGCTGGCTGTTGCCCGTGAGCGCCCCGCAGCTCGCCGTCGCGTCGCTCACGCGCTTCGACTGCGAAACCTCGATGACGGTCGTGAGCACGGGGTTGCCGTTCTGCTGCGCCGCCCGCGGATCGATGCGCAAAATCCGCGCTTGGGGCGCCGCACCGGCCGGCGCCGCCAAGAAGAACAGCACCGCGCCGAGCGCGGCGGTGATGACGCGGACAACGTGTCGCGCGAGCCCCGAACGACCATGTTGATTCATGCACGCCCTCAAACGATCTTGATGATCGTCACGTAGCCACCGAAGCGAACGACGTCGCCGTCCTTGAGCTCGTGCTTCTTTCCGCGCTCGAGCATCAGGTCGCCGACGAACGTGCCATTCGTGCTGCCCATGTCCTCGAGCTTCATGCGCCCCGGCCGCGCCGAGGCGAACAGCGTGGCATGGCGCGACGAGGTGGTGCCGTGCTCGATCTCGATATGGAGACCGGGCGCGGCTCCCTTTCTGCCGACGAGGTTTTGCCCCTGGTAGATCGGATAGAAGACGCCGAGATCGTTGCCCTCGTAGCTCACGAGGAACCCCGCGAGCGCACGCGGCGCATGCGGATCGACGAGCTCCGGATCACCCGCTGCGGCCACGGGATGTGTCGACGGACGCGTCGGCGGAGCGGCCCCGGGCGCTGGTAACGGCGCCACGGGCTGCGGCGCGGCGTACGGCGGAACCGCCAGCCGCGCCGGCTCCTCTTTCGGCGGAGTCGTCGGTGCGTAGGCGGCTTCACCGGGCCAGGGCTGCGGCGCCGGCGCGGCGGGCGCACCGGGGTTCCCTTGATCGGGCGGACCCACGGTGGCCCCGAACGGGTTCAGCCCTTCGGGCGAACCGACGCGCAGGTGCGCGGGAGCGGGACCGAAGCCACCGGCGGGCGCGAACCCTCCCTGTGCTGCTCCCTGGTTCCACGGTTGCGGCTGCGGCGCTTGCCCGGGCTGCGAGCCCCAGGGTGCCGGGGCCGCGGGAGGATTGGCCGGCGGCTGCCCCCAACTCTGTTGCGGCGGGGGTGCTTGCGGCGGTTGCCCCCACGCGGGCGGGGGTGGCTGCTGACCCCACGGCGCGGGGGCGGCGGCTGGCGGGGGTTGTCCCCACGCGGGTTGCTGCGGCGGCTCGGGCTGAGCCTGCCCCCATTGACCCGCGGGCGCCGGCGGCGGCGCACCCCACGGCTGGGGTGCGGGCGCGGGTTGAGGATTGGCCACGGGTGCCGGGGCGGCGGGTTGCCCAGCCTGTTGGACGGGGGCGCCGCACGACAAGCAGAACTTGTTGGTCGGCTGGTTTTGGGCGCCACAGCGAGCGCAGACGATCATGAAAACTCCGGGGGGCGCGAGCATATACGCTCGGGCTCACCAGCGGAACACCCGCTCGACTCGAGCTCGGGATCTTGGAAGGAAAGATCCGAGGGAGGCCCGAAGGGCTCCCGGCGACCCTCGGCTCGACCCGAGGTCAGCGGTCCTTTTCGTCCTGAACACGGGCGGCCTTGCCCGTGAGGTCGCGCAGGTAGAAGAGGCGACCCTTGCGTACTACACCGCGGGAGACGACCTCGATGGCTTCGAGGCGCGGCGAGTGCAGCATGAAAATGCGCTCGACGCCGACGTTGAAGCTCACCTTACGCACCGTGAAGGTGGAACGGAGACCGGCGCGGTGCCGCTTGATGACGACGCCGCGGAAAACCTGCACGCGGAGCTTATCGCCCTCGACGATCTTGTAGTTGACGGCGACCGTGTCGCCCACCCGGAAATCCGGGAGATCCTTGCGGATTCCGGCAGATTCGAGGGCGTGAATTGTGGACAGGGTCGCGCTCATGACAAGACTCGTTTCCGGCAGGAGAGGCGCGGGATTATGCACTCGAACCCGATCGCGTCAAGCATCCCCGCTCCCTGTCCCGCTCGTGGCGGCGGTTTCTCCCTCAAATTGAGCATTTCTGCTCGGACCCCAAGTGGCCTTCGAATCACTCCTTAAACCGATCCGCGAAACGCGCGTCCTTCATCACGAGCAGGGGCTGCTCGTCGTCGACAAGCAGTGCGGCATGCCCGTGCACGGCGGCGACGAGGTGCTCGGGGGTGACCTCGTGGGGCGGCTCGCAGCGTGGCGGCGCGCGCGCGGCGAGGACGAGTACGTCGGCGTGCACCAGCGGCTCGACGCGGGCACTTCGGGCGTCCTTCTGTTCACGACCGCGCGCGAGCGCAACGCCGAGGTCGCGCGTGCCTCGGCCGAGCATGCCATCGAGCGGCGCTACCTCGCGGCCGTGACGCTCCGCTCGCGCCGCTTCTCCGAACGTCTCGAGCGCGGTGCCGTACGTCTCGAGCATCGACTCGCGACGTCCGACGGTCGCTCCGCGATCGTGCCGAGCGGCGGAGTCGCTGCGAGCGCGACGGTGTCGCTCGTGGAGCGCGCGGGTGAACGCGCGCTCGTCGCGCTCGTGCCGGAAACGGGACGCACGCATCAGCTCCGCGTGCAGCTCGCGCACGAAGGCGCGCCGGTCGCGGGTGACCTCGAGTACGGCGGTGACGCGGCGCCGCGCCTCGCGCTTCATGCGCACGAGCTCGCGTTCGCGGGCGAGCGGTTTCGTGCCGCGGAGCCGCACGGCTTTCGGGCTTGGGTGCGTGGCGAGGCGCCGTCGCTCGGCGACGCGGCCGTGCTCGCCGACGCGCTCGCCGACGCGGGGATTTTGCGCGCGCCGCTCGCCGCCTTCTCGGATGCGTATCGCCTCGCGAACGAGCTCGCCGACGGCTTGCCGGGCGTCACCATCGATCGCTACGGCGACTTCGCCGTGCTGCACGTGGGGTCGCCGGAAGCGGACTCGCGCGCGGCGGAGCTCGCCGCGCGCCTCGTCGACCTCGGCGCGCGCGGCGTGTACTTGAAGCGGCGCGTGCGCGGCGACGTGCGGCACGCCGGCCCCGAGCGCACTCCGCCGCTGCCCGTCGCGGGCGAGGCCGCGCCGGAGGGCTTGGTGGTGACCGAGCACGGCATGCGGCTCCACGTTGCGCTCGGTGACGGGCTCTCGACGGGGCTCTTCGTGGATCAGCGCGACAACCGGCGCCGCGTCCGTGAGCTCTCGCGGGGCAAGAGCGTGCTAAACCTCTTCTGCTACACGGGGAGCTTCTCGCTTGCGGCGGCGCTCGGCGGCGCGCGTCGCGTCGTGAGCGTCGACCAGGCGCGGCGACCGCTCGCCGTGGCGCGCGAGAACTTCGTGGCGAACGCGCTTTCGCTCGAGGGGCACGCGTTTCTACGAGCCGACGCGCTCGACTGGCTCGCTCGCGCCGCGAAGAAGAGCGAGCGCTTCGAGATCGTGGTGCTCGATCCGCCGAGCTTCGCGAGCTCGGCAGGCGGCGCGCCGTTCAGCGTCGAGAAGGGCTACGGCGTGCTCGCGGAGCGCGCGCTCGCCTTGCTCGCTCCGGGCGGCACGCTCCTCGCGGTCACGAACCATCGCGCAACGAGCGTCGGGCGCTTGCGCCGGACGCTCAGAGAATCTGCCGCGCGCGCGGGGGTGACCATCGCCAAGCTCAAGGACCTCGGGTCCGGGCTCGATTGCCCCGACGGGCCCGACGGTCCTGTGCCGAGCAAGAGCGTGCTACTCACGCGGTCGTGAGCCGACAACCGTATGCGCGCCCCGACGCCCGCACCCGCGCGGCGAAAGCCCAGGGTTATCCCGCGCGCAGCGTGTTCAAGCTCGAAGAGATCGATCGGCGCACGAAGCTTTTGCTACGGGGCCAGCGCGTGCTCGATCTCGGCGCGGCGCCGGGCTCGTGGTCGCTCTATGCCGCGACTCGCGTCGGCGACAAGGGCATGGTGCTCGCGATCGACCGCCAGCCGATCGCGCAAGCGTTTCCGCCCCACGTCCGCGTCGTGCAAGGCGACGCGCTGACGCTCGAAACGGCGGCGCTGTCGGAGCTCGCGCCGTATGACGTCGTGCTGAGCGACATGGCGCCGAACACGTCGGGCTCGAAGGCTGCCGACCAGGCGCGGAGCTTCGAGCTCTTCATGCGCGCGGTCGAGGTCGCGCGCGAGCTCGGGCGCGCGGGCTCCCATTTCGTCGGCAAGCTCTTCATGAGCGCGGACTTCGAAGCAGCGCGCGCGGCGCTCACGCAGAGTTACGAAAAGTGCCAGGTGATTCGTCCGGAAGGCACGCGCAGTCGGAGCTCGGAAGTCTTCTTGGTGGGCCTGCGCCGAAAGGCGTGAGGCGGTGTGTGATAGGCTTGGTTCGTGCCGACGAACAAGCTCTGGCTGGAGCACACCGAGCAAGCTGCCTGGCAGTCCGTCGACGCTCTTCGCGAGAAGGTCGTGCTGCTGGAGCAACGCCAGCAACGTCTCGTCCCGCCGGTCGACAACTGGCGCGAGCTCCTCGACGCGCTCGACGCCGCGAAGAACGAGCACGCGATCGGCGGTGACGGTTACGGAGCGATGATCCGCGGACTCATCGAGCGCATCACGATCGCGGAGGGTCGTGTGCGTGAGCTCGAGCAAGCGGCGCCTCCCCTGACGACCGTCTCCGTGTCGCTCGAGGGTCCGACGTTTCGCTCGTCACGCCGCGCGCCGTCGTCAGCGTCCGAGGACGACGAGAACGACGAGAACGACGAGAACGGCACCGCCTCGCCCGTCGCGGGCGAGGCGCGGCTCTTCCGCGAGATTCGCGAGCGCTATCAGCGGCTGGTGCATGAACGCGGGCGCGATCCGCAGGGCTTGCTCGCCGACATCGAGGCGCGCCTCGACGAGCTGCCCGAGCTCGATCCGGGAGAGCTCGCCGACGCCGCGGCCGATTTGGCCGCCCTGGCCCTCGTGGTGGGGCGACGCGGCGGTTTCGACGAATAGCGCCAGAGTTACGGCGTCTTCCGAAACTTGGCCCGGCCCGCGGGCCTGTGGTTAGCACGGAGCATGGCGCGCCTCCGCAAGCGAGCACCCCTCCGTGCCGGAGCGATCGTTGCGTTCATCGCGGCGGTTGCTTGTTCCGGCAATGAGCTCGCGCGGACGATCGCGGGGACCGAACCGAAGGCGACACCCTCGCGGGTGATTGCCGTGCCCGCTTCGCCGGACCGAACGCCGCACGTCGCGGACACGCCGCACGTCGCGGACACGCCGCACGTCGCGGACACGCCGCACGTCGCGGACACGCCGCACGTCGCGGACACGCCGCACGTCGCGGACACGCCGCACGTCGCGGACACGCCGCACGTCGCGGACAGCCCGCACGTTGACGGGCAGGTCGTTGCGACGGAGTCGTCGCGGCCGCTCGACGCGCCGGCAGCGGACGTGGGGGCGGAACCGAGCGTCGCGTACGAGCCGCCCGAGCTCGTCGCGACCGCGCGTGAAGTCGTCGTCTACGCGGACCCGACGCGGAGTTCGAAGAAGCTCGGTTACCTGCGCCTCGGCGCGCGCATTCGTCGAGCCGAACGCGCGTCCGGCCACGAAGGCTGCGCGCTCGGCTGGTACCGCGTCGCGCCCGACGGATTCGTGTGCGTGGGCGCCGCCGCGAGTCTCGACCCCACCCACCCGCTCGCCGAGCTCGCGCACACGCGCCCTGATCGCGACGCCGCGCTGCCTTACGCCTACGGTCGCTCGAAACCGGTGCCGCCTCCGCTCTACGCGCACTTGCCGACGCGCACCGAAACGGCCGCTCTCGAAGGCACGGCGGCGCGCAGCCCGACCGGCTTCGCCGATCTCACCCCGCGCCCGTTGCCGGCGCTGCTCGCGGACGGCGGCGCACTGCCGGCGCCGCTCGGCTTCGAACGGCCCGCCGACCCCGGTACGCCGCGAGCGCTGCCGAACAGCGGCTTCGCGTTGCTCGACGTGCTCGAGCACGAGGGGCGTCGCTTCGGGCTCACGACGGATCTCGAGCTCGTGCCGCTCGATCGGCTGACGCGCGTCGAGCCGAGCTCGTTTCACGGCGTGGTACTCGACGAGACCACGACGCTGCCGCTCGTCTTCGTACGCAGCCGGCATGCTTGGCTCCTCACGGGCAGCCCCGAGCACGGCTTCCGGCCGGCGCGGCCGCTCGGCTACCGCGAAGCCGTTTCGCTCGGCGCGCGCAGCGTCAAAATCGACGGCGTGGGCTACCTCGAGACGCGCGCGGGCGAATGGCTGCGCGACGTGGAGCTCGTGCGCATCGAGGCCGGCGCGAAGCCGCCCGCCGGGGTACGCGCCGATCGCACGTGGCTCCACGTGTCGATCGCGGATCAGACGCTCGTCGCCTACGCGGGCATGCGGCCGGTCTACGCGACGCTCGTCTCGACGGGCAAGGACGGCATGGGCGACCCCGAGACGACGCATTCGACGCCGCGTGGTGAGTTTTTGATTCACACGAAGCACGTCTCCGCCACCATGAGCGGTGACGAGCTCGGCGACGAGTTCGACCTCCGCGACGTGCCCTACGTCGAATACTTCACGCAGGTCTTCGCCTTTCACGCCGCGTATTGGCACGACGCGTTCGGCGAGCCGCACAGCCACGGCTGTGTGAACCTGTCGCCGCTCGACGCGCGCTGGCTCTTCCATTTCACCGAGCCGGCGGTGCCGCGGGGCTGGCACGGCGCGTTCTCGCGCGACGGAACGCTGGTTTCGATCACCCCGTGAGCAGAGAGCGCGCACGGTCGGCGACGCTGCCCGAGCTCTGCCCCCGCAGTCGCTCGAGCGTCCAGAGCACCGGGTAGGCCGCGCCGCCGTCGGTCGTGATGAGCTCGAACCGCAGCGGCCCGGGCGGCGCGTCCGCATTTTCGCTCCAGCGCGCGCCCGCGTTCAAACACAAAACCTCGCCCAGGTAAGCGCCCGTGAGCACCGCAGGGCGCCGCGCCCAACCGCCGCTCGCCTCCGCCGGCAATGCGCTCGCCCCGAGCAGCCCGAGGTACTGATCGATCGCGGACAGGCTCGCGAGCGAGCGATCGAGCGGCACCTGCACGATGCGCGCGGACCAAGTGCCGAGTACCGAGCTCGGTACGACGCGTCCGATCAGCTGAAATAGCGAAAAATCCGGCCACGGCGCGGGCGCCCACGCGGAAGGCGGCTCCGGGGGCCGTCGCGGGCGCTCGGGCGTGTCCGGGCTCGTGCGGCCGGCGCTCGCGGCGACTCGAATCGGGCGACCGTCCATCAGCGCCTGGTGCACGGCGCGCCATGGCTGATACGTCTCGCCGCGGGGGCGTTCGATCGTCGCCATATCCGGCTCGGCGAGCCGGCCCTGCCAGCGTCCACCCGACGCCCGCCGCACGCTTTCGCCGACGTACGCGCTCAAGAGTACGGAGAGTGCGTAGCGCGGACCCCGTTGCGGCCGGCGCGCGAAGAGCGCGAGCGCCGCGTCGAGCCGCGCGAGACTGCCGAGGGACAGGTCGTACGCCGGGAAGTGGCAGGTGATGGGGGCGGTCGCGAGGAAGTCCGCCGCGTGCTCCGCGATCGTCTCGAGCTCCGGCATGCGCTTCTGCACGAGCTCATCGAGCCGCTTGCCGGCTTGCTTTTCGAGCGCGGACAACGCGGATTCGACGCGACCCGAGGCGAGATCGAGCTCCACCTGATCCCAGATGCCGCGTCCCGCCGTACTCGGTGGTTCCGGCTCGAAGCGCGGCATCTCGAGCGACGCGGGGTCGCTCGGCGGCGGCGCCGGCTCGGTCGGCATCTCGGAGCGCGGTGGTTCGAGCGTGCCGAGATCGCGAATCACAGCGCGTGGCGCCGCATGTACGATGGGTCCCGGCACGCGCGGGGTTTCGAGCACGGACGGGCGTGTGCGCTGCGCGCCGGGAACCTTCGAAGCCCTGGGTGACGGCGCCGTCGGAGCGGTAGGCGAGGGAACGCTGATGAGCGGCCCCGGCGCCGGGACACTCACGAGAGGATCGGGCGAGGGGACGCTCGCGAGGCGGCCGGGGGCCGGCACGCTCGCGGCAGCGCTCGGCGACGCGCTCGTCTTCGACGTGGGGAGAACGCGTCCACTTTGCGGATCGAGCGCGCCGCTCAGCGTGGGCGCGTGCGCGAGCGCGTGCGCCGCCGCAGCCGGTCGCACCGAGTTGAGATAGTTGCGCGCTTCGGGGAAATCGGGGGCCTCCGCGAGCACGTCGTTGATGCGTTCGGTGATGGCCGACGCGTCGAGCCGTCCGCGCTGCGCGAGCAGGCGTGTCGTCAGGTAGGCGACACCCGGCCCGAGATCCCGAACCGAACCGAGGGCGACGAGCTTACGCTGTGCTTCCTCGAAACGTCCGTCGTTGAGGCACGCTTCCACCTCTTGAAGGCGAGGGTCGTCGAGCGGCCCACCGGACATGAAATCAATCTAGCCTGACTCGAGCGCTCTTTCACAGATCCGCCACGCAGCGGAAGCCTATGCCGTAGGAAAACGCCGTCGGAGCTTGCGCATAACGGAACGAAGGCCTGAGCCAGGTCGTATAGCTGCCGTTCCAGGCGCCGCCGCGGATCACCTTCTTGTCGCCGGTGTCGGGGCCCTTGGGGTTGAGCTTCGCGTCGGCGGTGTAGGGGGCGTAAAAGTCCGAGACCCACTCCCAGACGTTGCCGGCAACGTCGTAGGGGCCGAAGCGTGAGCGGCCGGCCTCGAACTTTCCGACGGGCGCGGTGGTCGGGTAGCCGTCGTCTTCCGGGTAAAGGGCCGTCAAGGCGCTGCCGTGCTTTTGCCCCCAGGCGACGCACTCGGTGCCGCACGCATTCAGGTGTTTGGCGGTCGGCGCTTCGTCACCCCAAGGGTAGATTCGTCCGTCGGGGCCGCGCGTCGCGTACTCCCATTCGGCCTCCGTCGGGAGCCGCTTGCCCTGCGCCTTGCAATACGTCTCCGCCATCTCGAAGCTGACGCAGTTGATGGGGTGATCCTCCATGCCCTCTTTGCCGAAGGTGCAGAGCGGCGAGTAGAGCTTGCGATCCGCGGGCGTGATGCTCGGCCACTCGACTTCGTTCGAGGCTCGCCGGCACTTGCCGACGTCGGAGCACGTTTTGTATTCCTTCGCGGTGGTCTCGTAGAGATCCATGCAGAAGGCGTTCAAGGTCACGTTGTGCGAGGGCTTCTCGTTCGCGGCCGCGTCTTTCGCATCCGAGCCCTGAAAATATTGGCCCGCTGGAATTTTGGCGGTGCGCTCCGGGCAGCTCGGCGCCGCGGGCGCTGCCGACGCGCTCGGAGCCGGCGCGCTGGCGACGACGGGCGCCGCACTCGCGACGGGTGCGGCTCCGGGGGCGCTCGGACCGGAGCCGTGGCCGCCACCGCGGAGCCCGATGGCGGCGGCCGCGGCGACGCCGAGCGCGACGACCCCGCCGACCACGAGACCGAGCTTGGACTTCGCTTCGGCGGGTCGAGGTTCCGTCGTCGCGGCGCCGTCGCCCGTCGTGCTCGCCGCGGGGCGAACCAGCGACGGAGGCGCGAGCTCCGTCGGCGCGGTGGTGGCGCGCACGGAAGGCGTGGCACCCCGCGAACCTGCCGGGCTCGCGACGCCGAGCGCGTGTTCGAACGCCCCCCAGAACTCTCCCGCTCGCGCAAAGCGCTCTTCCGGCTTTACCGAGAGCGCGCGCTGGAACACCGCTTCCACCGCGTCCGGCAGCGCGACGCCGAGCGTGCGCGGCGTAGGGCGACGCTCGGGATTCCCCGCCGCGAAGCCGAGTTGCACGAGATCTTCGCCGTCGAGCGCGACTTTGCCGGAGAGCATTTCGACGGCGACGAGCGCGAGGGCGAACACGTCCGTCCAGGGGCCGGTGGCGCCGTAGGTGCGGCTGAATTGCTCCGGCGCGCCGTACTGCGGGGTGAACGACGTGACGCCCATACCCGTCTTCGCGAGCGCCGCCTTGAGCTGCGTGTTGTCGCTCATCATCTTGGCGACGCCGAAATCCAGCACCTTGACGGCGGACTTCGGGTTCCGGCCGCCCGCGCCCGCGCCGAGCACGAAGAGATTCGGCGGCTTGATGTCGCGATGGGCGATGCCTTTGCCGTGCGCGACATCGAGCGCCGCGGCGACCTGGCCGAGCAGCGCGTGCACTTCCGCGAGCGTCCACGGCGCGCGCCCTTCTCGCCTCTCCCGGTCGAGGAGCTCGTCGAGCGCGAGACCCTCGAGCCACTCGAGGACCATGAATGGCATCCACTGACCGTCGGGCGACGTGTACGTCCCCACGTCACGCGCCTGCACGATGGCGGCCGTATGACTCGAGAGCTCGGTGAGGAGCGCGCCTTCCTGGATGAACGCCTGCTGGAACTCCGAGCGCTGATCGACGGGAGCGGACGAGAGGCCATTGAAGAACTTGATGGCGACCGGCTTGTTCCAGATGGTGTGAACCGCCCGGTACACGACCGCGAAGCCGCCCTCGCCGACGAGCTTTTCGACGCGGTACTTCTCGGCGACGAGCGTGCCGACGATGCCGATGGGGTCACGAAGCTCATGGGGTTCCTTGTCGCGGCCGAATCCGGCCATGTTCGAGCTTTCTCCGGGCGCTCGCAAGCGCTCGCTGGCCGTCCCAAAGGCGCCGGCCGGTCCGAGCACGACCCCGCGTTCGGCCAGATCGGCGAGCAAGCGCGCCGTTCCGTCGAGAGCCGACGCCGGCTCGTGCTGCGTCTCGCTGCAGGCGCCGAGCACGGCTTCTTCGAGCGACGCGCCGGCGATCAGGCGCTCGAGGAGCGCGGCGGCAAGCGGCGTCAGCTCGAGGTAGCGCACGTCGTGCTCCGGATCACGGTACACGAGGAGCCGTGTCGGCACGGCGTCGGGCGGGGTGCGGTCCGCCTCGTCCGCGCTCAGGCGGTGTACGGCGAACGCGTAGCGAACGACGCGCGCCGCTTCGACGAAGCGGAGTCCCCGCGTGAGCTCGAGCTCCCCGAGCGGCGCCGCCAGCGTGCGTTCGCGCAGCGAGGACACGACGATCTGCACGGCTTCGTGCCGCGCGAGCTCGAGCGCCCAGGCCGGTACGCGCGGATCCGCGGCCCAGAGCGGCGCGCAATAGTCCAAGAGCTCGCCCGTCACGTCGCGGAGGTAGTGCGTCGTGGGGCCGTGCTCGTGGAGGAAGCGCGCGAAATATTCGTCGAAGAGCGCGCCGAGGCGCGCGATCGTCCGCGGGATCGCGAGGGCGACGGCGTCGCGCAACGTGCCCTGGACGAGCTCGCGGTAGACGAGCCAGCGCTCGAACTCCGCTGCGAGCGCGGCGCTGTCCTCGGCGGCGAGCCCGTGGCGCGCCGAGAGCGCGTCGAGGTCGCTCGCGCCGAGCGGCGGTCCGAGCACGAGCTCGGCGAGCGCTCGCTCAAGCGCCGATTGCACCTAGCGCCTCCGGCCGGCCGCCGTGCTCGCCGAGCGCGCGCTCGACCACGCCGCGCACGGCGCGCACCTCTTCGAGCAGCACGCCGAGCGGCGGGACGTCGTTGTCGCGCTCGAGCAGTACCGGGAGCGGCCCCGTGCGAGCGAGCGTCGCTGCGAGGAGGTCGAGCACCGGCGCCGCGACCGGCGCGCCGTGCGTGTCGATGAGTAGGCCGGACCGAGCGCGCGTGTGGCCGGCGACGTGCAGCTCCACCGCGCGTTCGAGGGGGAAGGACGCGAGCGCGGCGTGCGCATCGAAGCCGTGGTTTTGCGCGTTCACGTAGACGTTGTTCACGTCGAAGAGCAGCCCCGCGCGTGTGCGTTCGAAGAGCGTGTGCAAAAAGTCGCTCTCGGAGAGCTCGGCGCGGCCCGCGTGCGCGTAATAAGTGACGTTCTCGATCGCGACGGGGCGAGCGAGCGCCTCCGCGAGCGCCTCGAGCCGGTCGGCGACGCGGTACGCGACGTCACGGCTGAATTTCAGCGGCAAAAGCTCGTGAAAAACCCGCCCGGCGCCGCTCGTGAGCGCCAGGTGGTCGGAGTGCCACGGCGAGCCGAGCCGCTCGACCTCGGCCGCGAGCTCGGCGACGTAGGCGCGGTCCGGCACGGCCTGCGCGCCGACCGAGAGCGAGAGCCCGTGCGTGACGAGCGGGTAGCGCCGGCTGATGCGCTCGAGCGCGGCGGGATAGTACCCGCCGCGGCGCATGTAGTTTTCGGGCGAGACCTCGAAAAACGCCACGTCGACCGTGGGCCCCTCGAGCACCTCCTCCAAAAAATCCCAACGCAGGCCGAGTCCGACGCCGCTCGTCAAGGGGCGCGCGGCTCGGTCCATCGTCCGTCGGCGCTCCTCGGGTCAGCCACAGGTGCCGGGGCCGCAACCGGCTTTGGCACCAGCCGCCTTCTTCTTGCCGGCGGGCTTCGGCGTGCCCGTGGACTTGTCGGCGGAAGCGGGCGCGGGGGCCGTAGCGTCGCCAGCTACCGGCGCGGGCGCGGCGTCGGCTGCCGGAGCAGCCGGATTCGCCGGCGTCGCATCCGCCGCGGCGGGAGCGGGAGCCGCTGCGGGCGCCGCGTCGGTCGCGGCGGGGACTTCCTTCGCCTGGACAGGGCTTTGCGCCGGTTCGGCGGGAGCGCTGCCGCCACAAGCTGCGAGACCGAGCGCTGCGAGCGTCGTGGCGAAGGCCTGAAAATTGAGCTTCTGATTCATGCGAAGGACTCCTGTCGGAAAAGTCGCGAGCGGCCCGAGCATAGCGCTCTCTCAATCCGGGACGAAGGCCAGATCGAAAGTCACCTTTGCTTCGTTACCTACCTTGTCACCGATGAGGCCAAGGTCCTTCGCGATGGGGACGCCCGAGGCATCACGGGGGGCGATGTCGTGGGTGCTCAGGCTCACTACGAGCGGCTTCCGGGATCGGATCAAAAGCTCCGCGGGCGGCCCTGCCGGGTCGTCGCCCGGCACGATCGTGAGGGCGACGTCCGCTGTCAGTGGAGCCCGCACGCCGTGCAACGAGAGCTCGCCGCGCACCGTCCAGCGGCTCTCGAGCTCCCGCCGCGCGGCGCGCCGGTCACCGTTCGGCGCGGCGACGACGTGCCCGGCGTCGAGCGAGCTGAGAGCGAAGGTGACGTGGCGCTCGAGCTCGCGCTTCTCCGCCGTGACCGCGCGTCCGAGCTCGAGCCATTCGAGCGCGCGCGTGGTGTACGTCTCGTTCGGCGTTCCGCCTTCGCCCGTCAGCGTGAGCTCGCCGAGATCGAGCGCGACGCTGCCGGTCGTGTGCGACAAATCGTCGAGGTCGACGGCGAGGTCGCCATGCGGATGCGCGAGCTTGCCGCGCGGCGTGGCGTGCTTCGCCGGCAGCTCGAAGCCGATGTCGGCGCGAGCGAGCTTGTAATGGAGCCGCCGGAGCGCCGCGGGTGCGTTCGACGAAGACGGACTCGCGGACGCGGGCCAGGGCGCAGTGCGTTCCGGCTTCGGCGGCGCACGGTGGCAGGCCGCCGCGGCGACGGCGAGAAGAACGGGCGCGAGCTCTTTCAATGCCAGACTCCGATCGCGAGACCCCAGCCGAGGTAGTCTCGCGCCACGTCGAGCGAGCCGCCGAGCCACCACCAATTTTCCTGCGGAAATGTCCCGAAGACGTCCCACGGCAAAAGGCGCGCTTGCCCGCCGAACGTGACGTGGCTTCGGCCGCCGTCCTCGTTCGAGCGAAAGCGCGTAGGTTCGAAGTAGACGCCCGCGCGCGCCTGGAGCCAGTTGGGAATCGGCTCGACCTCGACGCCGAGCCGCGGTGAGAGCGTGATCTGCTGACCGGAGCGCTGCAGCTCGCGGTTCAAGAAGCCTTCGATGCCGACGCCGTCCGCCACGGCGCCCGTCATCAAGAACGAGCTCGTGAGCAGGACGTGAAAGCGCGGCAGCGCGGCGGCCCGCCGCCGTAACTCACGATCGACTTCGCGTTCGGCGCGCTCGAGCTCGGCGTGATCGAGCGCCGCTTCCGCCGTGTCCGCCGCCTTGAGGACGCGCTCGAGCTCGACCGTGTCGTGCCCCTCCCGCCGGGCGTCGGCGAGCGCCTCGCGCGTCCTCCGCTCACGTTCACGGGCCTGCCAAGCGAGGTAACGCCGCTTGTGCGCGAGGAGCTCCGCCGGGCTCACCCAGCGTGGATTGAGCGGCCGCCGCCCGAGCTGCACCGCGGCACCGAAGCTCAAATCCCACGGAACGGTGAGGCGGTTCGGCAAGTAGAGCTCGTCCGCGGTGCCGCGATAGATGACGCCGCCCGGCGTGTCGGCGTTCACTTCGGAACGAAAGGCCGCGCCGACGCGCACGCGCTCGCCGTTGGGGCGCCAGACGAAGCCGAGCTCGAGGCCGGCGCCGCGCGTATTGAAGGTGTCGACGCCGCTGCTCAAGAAGGTGGCGCGCGTGCTCACGTCGAGCGCCACGACCCGCGCGCCGACGCCGAATACGAACTGGTCGTCCGCGAACGCGTAGGCCGCGAGCAGGTGGTTTTGCATGATTTGACCGGTGAGTGACGTTGTCGTGCCGGTCAGGTCGAGTAGGCCGCGGCGTTGTGGGGCGCTCGGCTCGTCGCGGCGCAGGCTGTATTGCTGGAGATCGGCCGTCACGCCGAAGCCCCAATGGTTGATCTGCAGGTTGAACCCGCCGTTCAGAAAGACGTAGAGGTTGTTGCCTGCGACGACCTTGGTGCGGCTCCCGGAGTTGAAGAAGTCCCCCGAGCGCCCCAAACTGCCTGGAAATGAGAGGCTCGCGCTGAGGTCGAAGTCGACGTCGGTATAGGAGAAGGGGACGCGCACCGCGGGCGAGGCGGGGTTCTGCGTGTCCCCGTCGATGCCGTCCGCCATCGCGACGAAGGCGCCCGCGAGGCCGACCACGCGGCTGCCCGCGAGCACCGGCCCTTGGTATAGGTCAATCGTGTAGTCGTTCGTGCGGAGCGGAGCGGGCGCGGCCGCCGGTGGCTGCGCCAAGGCCGGGGTAACCACGAGCACGCCGCAAAGTCCGAGACTTTTTCGCCACGAGCGGCCCGAGCGCATGCGCGCGCCTACCATAGCCCGGGTGCCACGAGTATAGTCCGCCCGTGCCCTACAGTGCCGAGTTCCGCTGCTTCAACGGCTGCGAGGGATCGTATGCCGTCACCGAGCCCATCTACCGTTGCCCCAAGTGCGGGGGCTTGCTGCAGGTCGTGCATGACATCCAGGCCCTCGCCGACCGTACCGGCCCCGTCTGGATGAAGCTTTTCGACGAGCGCTATCGCCAAAATGCCTGGCCCTACGGCTCCGGCGTCTGGGGCAAGCGTGAGTGGGTCATGCCACAAGTGCCCGATGAGACGATCGTGTCCATGTACGAGGGCGGCACGAATCTTTTTTGGGCCGAGCGCTACGGCAAGCAAATCGGGCTCGACGAGCTCTGGGTGAAGCTTTGTGGCAACAGCCACAGCGGGTCGTTCAAGGACCTCGGCATGACGGTGCTCGTGAGCGTCGTGCGCATGGCGATCGAGCAGGGGCTCAAGGTCAAGGCCATCGCGTGCGCGTCGACGGGCGATACGAGCGCGTCGCTCGCCGCTTACGGGGCCGCTGCCGGCCTGCCCGTCGTCGTGCTCCTGCCCTACGGGAAGATTTCGACCGCCCAGCTCGTGCAGCCGCTCGCCCACGGTGCCCTCGTGCTCGGCCTCGATACGGATTTCGACGGCTGCATGGAGATCGTCCAGCAGCTCGCCGCCGAAGGCATCGTCTACCTCGCGAACTCGATGAACCCGCTGCGCATCGAGGGGCAAAAAACGGTTGCGATCGAGATCGTTCAGCAGTTCGACTGGCAGGTGCCCGATTGGGTCATCCTGCCGAGCGGTAACCTCGGCAACGCGTCGGCGCTCTACGCCGGCTTCAAGCTGATGAAGGAGCTCGGCATCATCACGCGTTACCCCCGCCTGGTCGTGGCGCAGGCCGAGAACGCGAATCCGCTCTACCGCGCCTGGAGCGCGGGCAAGCGCGCGGTCGAGCCGATCCAGGCCCGGCCGACGCTGGCGACGGCCATTCAAATCGGTAATCCGGTGAGCGCGCCGCGAGCCATTCAGGCGCTCGAGGCGATGAACGGCATCGTCGAGCAGGCGAGCGAGCAGGAGCTCTGTGACGCGGCCGCGCGCGCCGATCGCACCGGCATGTATACCTGCCCGCACACGGCGGTCGGCCTCGCGGTGCTGGCGAAGCTCGTCGCGCGCGGGACGATTCAGCGCGGGGAGCGCGTCGTGTGCGTGTCGACGGCGGCCGGGCTCAAGTTCACCGAGTTCAAGGTGCGCTACCACGAAGCCGAGATCGAGGGGGTGAACGCGGAGCTCGCGAATCCGCCGGTCAAGCTCAAGCCCGACTACGGCAAGGTCGTCGACGCCATAACCAAGCGGTTCTCCTGAGCGCTTTCGCCTCTGCTCCGCCGATCGCTAGGGCGAGGCTTGGCGATTGCTCGCGAGCGCGCTGACGTCGTCGTCGAAGTTACTGCCCACGCACGCCATGAACGTGATGGAGCCGTTCGCCGGCAAGCCGTCGCCGATGAAGCGCAGGCTCCGTTGCGTGGCGGCAGGGCAGTCCGCCGTGAGCGCCGGGTTGCCGATGCCTTGCGCGGGATCGACGTAACAGTAGCCGTAATCGGTGCCGCTTTCGGTACCGGCCTGGCACGCGGCGAGCTTGTCGCCGGCGAGCGGCTCGAGCTTGCAGAGGCAGAAATCCTCGCAAGAAACGCCCGTACCGTTGCCGCATTGGGCGGTCGCCTCGAGCTCGTCCTCGACGGCGCTCGCGAGCTTTTCGTCGTCGGAGCCGAGCTCGCCGCGGCCGTGCGTCGTGTCACAAGAGCACGCTCCGCCTCGCTTGGGCGCCGCCTCGACCACGTCGCACGGCACCTGGCCGAAATCGGGGGCCTTCGGATCTTTCTGCACGGAGAGCTCGCGCGGCAGACACTGCCGTGCGAGGCGGCTTCGGATGATGTCGCCCATCGCGGCGACTGCCGGATTGTAGCCGTAAGAGGCGTCCGCTTCGGCCGCGAGTCCCGCCGCGGGCACGGTGTGCTTCGCGCAAATGCTCGCGACGATGCCGTTGTCGCCGACACCCCGCAGCACGCCGAGCTCGCGTAAGCCGGGATACGCTTTGGCGTAACGTTGGACGCCGTCGGTGTTCGGGCCGTTCGGAAAGTCGCAGAGCGGGCGATCGTATTTTTGATCGGCGGCGGTGCAGTCGCAGCCCGAGGAGTCGCACTGGCGCGGCGTCGGCAGCGGGAAAATGCACGCGTATTGCAGGTCGTTGTCGTCCGAGATGTTCATTTCGTGGCCGTTGATCGGGTTCGTTCCGGGCACGTCCGTGCTGGGGGGCGCGAGCGCCGCGTCGATGATCGGGTTTTGACCCGTGCGCGGCGCGATCGACTCGACCATGAGGGGATCGGCCGGCACCGAACCGTCTTCCCCGCCCAAGATGGTGTCCCAGCGCTTGCGCTTGCTGAGCTCACTGGCCGTGAGGTAGCTGAGCCCGTCACCGGTCAGGCTGTCGTCGGTCGCGATGTCCTGCCAGGGCACGCCGACGATGCCGGCGAGCAAGACCAGGTTCTTCGGTCGCGGGGGTTGTCCCCCCGACGCCTGGAAGATCGGATTCGGCACTTCCTGGCCCGAGCGATCGCGCACGGTGGTCTTGGTGAGCCCGTCGATGTAACGGTCGAGCGGGTACAGAAGGTCCAGCCCGAAGCGCCGCTTTTGCTCGAAACAGCGCAGGTTGTTGCCGTCTTCGCTCTTGTCGAGCGAGCGATTCGTCTTGCTGCATTCGCCGTCGTTCTCGTTCGGCGTACAGCCGTTCGGAGCCGCCGCGGCGCAGGAGTGACAGCACGGATCATCCGGGTTCTCGGCGCACGCCGCCGAAGCACGCGGCAGCCGGAAATCGTCGAGCTTCGTCACGAGCCACCCCTGGCTGCCGTCGTCGTCGATGACCGAGCAATCGTTTTCGTCGGTCAGCATGACGACGGAGAGCAGCGAGTCCGGCCGCAAGAACGCCTTGCGCTGCGCGAGCACGACCTGGTTCACCGGCCCGAGGTGGTTGACGATGAACCCGTCGGGGCCCGCCGCGCTCGTCACGCTCTCCGGCGGCGCGGGATCGACGAGGAAGCGATACCAAGCCTCGAGCGAAGACTCGTAGCCGCAGCCGTTTTCGCCGGCCTTCTGCACGTACGTCCCGAAGGTTGCGCCGAAGTCGACCAGGTCCTTCGAACCGGGCGGCATATCCTTCTGCCCGGCGTCCCACGCCAAAAAGCCCGTGTTGTCGTAGGAATCGATGTTGCCGCGCACCGCCGGATTCGCCGTGGGCAAGAGCTCGGCGTGATCATCGGGGGTGCGGCCGTTCATCGCGTCGTCCGCGGACGGCGTGCACTCGGTCCCGCCGTGGTTGCCGAGGCTCGAGGTGACGACGCCCACGTGGATGTCCTTCACGGCGGCGAACTCGGGATGCCCCGAGCCGCAGTGCCCATTCACGTCCGAGACGGAGCCGTTGGGCGTTCCCTGCGCATCCAGGCAGCGCGGCGTCGCGAGGCGCTTCACCAGCACCGGCACGGCCTTCGCGAGGATCTCCTGCTTGTCCGCCATCGACACCGAGTTGTCGATCATGAAGAGCAGGTCGGCCTTATCGACGAGGTGATTCGGCAGCGAGTTGACGAACAGGTTCGTCGTCGTCGGACGTGCCGGCGAGACCGGGCGATCCAAACAGCCCGCCGCGAACACGAGCGTCGCGAGCGGCAGCATGAGTCCGAGTAGCGGACGCCCGGGGACGATGTGCGTGAGCGGAACGAGCGGCTTCGGCATGCCGTGCGACATCGCAAGCCGCATGCCGCGCACGAGCCAGCATCAATTCGGCCTAAAGCGCCGAAGCGCCCCTGCCAACGCAGTTGAAACGCGCACTCGAACGCCAACGCCGGTTGACGACCGGACCCGGCACACAAAACGAAAGCGCGGAGGTCTCCGGTGGGGAGCCTCCGCGCAAGTCGTATTCAGTCGGCGCGAGCGGGCGCTAGAACGTGAGCTTCGCCTGCGCGCCGCCGCTCTTCGGGCCGGCGTACGGCAGGATGTCGAGGTGCGCCCTCTGCGGTTGGTGGCGCTTGAGGCGCGCGGCCGGCGAGGCCGGGGGCGTATCGTCGTCGCTCGTAAGCAGCACGACGCCGGTCACGCCGAGCGTGATCGCGACGCCGAACGCCATGTCCGCGATGAGCGCGCTGCGCTCGGTGTCGTCCGCCGACTTGGTCGTGGGGTTCTTGTCGAAGTCGCTCTTCGAGCCGAGCGCTTTCACCCCGAAGACGGTGCCGACGACTGCGGCCGCGCCCGCGATTCCGAGCGTGACGTACGCCGGAACCATGCTGTGCTCCTCGGGCGACGGCGGAGGGGGCGGGGGCAGGGGAGGCGGGGGAGGCGGTGCGGCGACCGGGATCGGCGCCGCGGGGGCCTCCTTGACGAGGGCGATCGACTGCTTCTGCTGGTCGCCGCCCTTCACTTCGAGGTCGAAATCCTTCGGCTGATAGCCGGCGGCCGTGACGGTGACGTGGTGCTTGCCGGGCGTGAGTTTGAGCGTCATCGGCTGCTGGCCCTCCTGCGGAGCGCCGTCCACGCTGACCGAGGCACCCGGGGGATCCGTATCGAGGGCGACTTCGCCGACCAGTGTCGCCTTGAGCGCGTCGAGGCGCGTCTTCGCATCGGCGAGCTTCTGCTCGCCGACCTTGGAGCTCTCGGGCTCGGCCAGAAACGACTCGTAAGCAGCGATCGCCTCGCCCGTCTTATTTTGCGCGTCGAGCGCCTTGGCGATCCAGTAGTCGGCCTGCGGCGACTTGATCGCCTCATTGGCCTTTTGGAAGGCGACGACGGCGCTCGCGTAATCGCCGCCGTTGAACGCCTTCTCCCCTTCTGCGTAGGCCTTACGTGCCGCGTCCTTTTGCTTCTTGGTCGGCGGCTTGGCGGCGGCGGGCTTGGCGTCGCCCGAGGAGGCCCCCGCGTCGGCCTTGGCCGTCTTGGCGGGAGCCGCCTTGGCTGCGCCTGCCTTCTTGGCCGGCGGGTCCGCCGCGAATGCCGGAGCGGCCACGAACGTGGTGGCGACGAGCCCGGCAAAAAGGCCAACCACGACGTGTGCTGAATGAGCCTTGTTCCGCATCAGTGTCCTCCGCTGCCCGAAGCCCGGGCGGTAGGCACAGGGTAGACCGCGAGTCACGGCGCGGACAAGCCCCTCGCGCGGACCCTTACTCCTGCCAAAGCCTCGATGAAGCCGTTATAGTGGCTTGGGGTTTTGGCCTTCGGCCCGCCCTCCGACATGCCGCCCTCGACGCCGCCGGATCGCGCCAAGCTCAGCGTTTCCCCTTCGGATCGGCGCACGCTCCCGCCGCCGGAGTGGCAGGACCGGCCGGGGCCGCGCTCCGCCGCTTCGCTCCTCTTGGAACGGCCGCCGTGGGGTGCGCCCGTCGAGCGCAAGAGCGGGCCGCGCGCCGAGCTCACCATCCTGTTCGCGAAGCTCGAGACCTCGGAGGGTGACGATGCGGCGGAGCGCGAAGCGGCGACCGCGCTCGCCCGCTCGCTCGCGACCCGCGGCACCCAGCTCGACGTCGCGACACGGCTCGCGCGACGCGCGCTCCTGCTCGGCGACGATCCGATGCTGCGTGAAGAACTCGCGGGTTGGTTCGTCACCCTCGGCGAGCCCGCCCTCGCGGCGGCGACGCTGCGTCCCCTCGTTCCCGCGAACGGCGGCCCCGAAGCGACCTCGCTCCTCGTGCGCATCGGCGTGCTGCTCGCGCGCGCCGGCGAGGCGCACGCCGCGAGCGAGGCGCTCGCGGATGCCGCTGCTGCCGACGCTACCGATCCGATCCCGCTCGAGATCCTCGCGTCCATCGCTGCGTGGGCACCGCAAGCGGTCGAGCCCGTGCGCGGCGCCGACGCCTACGTGGCGGCGGCCGAGCGCCGCGACGCCCGCAGCGAGAAAGCGGCAGGCTTCGAGGATTTGTTGCGGGGCTTCGAGCTTTGCTCGAGCCACCCGCTCGTCGCCGAGCGCTTGGCGGCGTCGCTCCTCGCGCGCGGACGCGGCGGTGCGGCGGACGAAATCCGGCGCGAGCACGCCGCGTCGCTCGCCGAGGGCGCGCGCGCCGCGCACCTCAAGCGCATGCGCCAGGCCGTCAAAGACGGTGACTTGCCGCGCGCGCTCGGCGCCGCCTTCGACGCGCGCCTGGACGCCGAAATCGATCTCCGCAGCGTGCTCGCTTCGATCGATCCGGTGGCCGGAGCCGAGGAGTTGCCGCTCGGCATCGACGGTCTGCTCGAGCGCGCCGGCATGCACGAGCTCCTCGCCGCGCGCGTCGAGCTCGCGTCGGATTTTCTCGCCGGCCGCGAGCGGGCGCGCGCGCGCGTCGCGCTCGGCCGCCTCTACACGGGGCCGCTCGGACGGCCTGATCGCGCGGTGGACGCCTGGATCGACGCGCTCGTCGCCGATCCGGGGTGCGAGCCCGCGCTCGACGCGCTGCGTCGTCACGGCACGGTCACGCGTGATGCGTCTCCGCTCGTCGAAGCGCTGGTTCGCGCAGGCTCGCCCAGGGCCCCGGGCACCCGCGCCGAGCAGGTCGCGTGTCTGCGCGAGCTCCTCGCGCTCGCGGAAGAACGACTGGGTGATCCGGGGCTGGCGCTCTGGGCCGTCGGTCGCTTGAGCGCGCTCACGAGCGCGACCGACGAGATCACCGCCGCCGAAGCGCGCCTCCGCCCGCGCGTCGCGCAGCAAGACGAAACGCTCGCCGAAGCGCGTGAGGAGCTCGACTCTACGGCGGGCCCCGCGCGCATCGCTCCGCTCGGTCGCATGGCGGGGATCCTCGCGGGCCGTCCCGACGCGGCCGAGGACTACCTCGGCACGCTGCGGGAGCTCTCCGAGCTCGAACCGGAAGAGCGCGCGCATGCCGTCGCGGCCGAGCGCGTCCTCGTCCGTCTCGGGCGGCAAGCGGAGCTCGAGGCCCTCCTGCGTGGCCTCGAGGAGCGAGCCGGCTCGGGCGTCGAACGCAGCCGGCTGCGCCTCGCGCTCGCCGTGCTGCGCCGTCGCGGCGGCGACGCGGAGGGCGCTCTGCACGAGCTCTTGCCGTTGCTCGCGGAGCCGGGCGCGCACGGTCCGGCGTGGAGTCTCACCCTCTTGCTCGCCGCTCAGTGCGGCGACAAGCGCTCGCGCTCGCTCGCGCTCGCTCGCGTCGCCGGACAACTCGCCCCGTCGCTCCGCGCCGTGCTGCTCGCCGTCGCCGCCGAGGAACAACTCGCCACGGGCGACGTGGACGGCGCGCGCGTCACGAGCGAGCTGGCTTGTTCCGCCGATCCGTCCCTGGCACGTCCGGCGGCGGCGCGCGCGCGCGTGGGCGTCGCCGCGGGCGGCCGCTGGGGTGCGGAAGCCATCGAGCGCGCGATGAGCATCGTCGTTCCTCGCCCCGCGCTCTCGGCGGCGCTCGCCGACATCCTCGATCGCCTGGGTGAGCCGCTGCTCGCGGCGGCATGGGCGCAACGTTCGGGCGCGCTCCGTCCCGGGGATCTCGACGCCGCGCGCGGCCGGCTCACGCGTGCGCTCGCGAGCGGCGACGGTGTCCGGCTCGCCGACACGCTCGCTTGGCTCCTCTCGCAGCCGCAACGGCTGACGGCGGCGGCGCCGACGATCGCGGAAGCCATCGAAAAGTTGTCGCGGCTGGCGCCCGGTCGTGCGGCGGCGCTTGCTCGCCGCGCGCTCGACGTGCTCGGTCCGCGCGACCCCGTGCTGCGGGCGGCCGCGCTGGCGGTCGCCGATCGGGTCGGAGAGCGCGGGCTCGGTATCGCCGTGATGGAGCGCTGGCTCGCGACGGGCTCGCTCGGCACCGAGCGTGGCCAGGTGCTGCTCGACCTCGCGCGGCGTCGCAAGCTTTCGGGCGACGCCGACGGCGCGGCCCGCGCTCTCAGCCGTTCGCTCACCGAAGGCGCGACGCCCGCCGAGGTGCTGCCCGAGATCGATAGCGCGCTGCCGACGCGCTCCTCCGACGGGGAAATCGCCTTGCTCCAGGCGCGCGCGGAGGCGCTGAGCGCGCTCGCGGAAGCCGATCAGCGCGGGACGTTGCGAGCCTGGCGGGAGCTCGGCGCAGCGCTTTGGGACCTGGCGGGGGACCACGTGGGAGCGCTCCGGGCGTGGGACCGCGCGGCTGCCATCGACGTCGAGCATGGGGCCGAAAATCTGGCCGGCGATTTGCTCGCGTTCGCGGGTGAGGCACATGCCCTGGAGCGGCTCGTGGAGCACGCGCGGCGCCGTGGGGAGACGCCCGAGGCGGCGCGCTACTACGCGCTCGCCGCCGCGATTGCGCTCGGCGGCGCCCGCGCACCCGAAGCCTTTTTCTACGCGCGCCGCACCCTCGAGATCGATCCCGCCCGCAGTGACGCAATCGCGATCGCCGAGCGATCGGCGGGTGACGGCGAGCTCGACGCGCTCGATCACCTGTACGACCGCTTGGCGACGAACGCGCTCGGCTGCTTCGGTGAGCGCGCCGTTCGTTACCGCGCGGCGCGCCAGTTCGAGCGCCGCGGCCTCTTGGAGCGGGCTCTCCGCCACGCGGTCGGCGCGTTCGAGGCGGTACCGTCCGAGGGCGTCGTCTTCGTGACGCTCGCGCGGCTCGCCGAACGCGGCGATTTGCGAGCCGAAATGGTTCACGCCATCGAGCGCGTCGCCGAGCGCACCAAGCACCCGGAGCTCGGCGCCGCGTGGCTCAGGCGGGCGGCCGTTTTCGCGGGTGAAAGCGAGGAAGGCCGGCGCCAGCGTGTCGAAATGTTGCTGCGCGCGCTCGCCGTGCGCGTCGACGTCGAGCTCGTGACGCAGCTCTCGCTCGCCATGGCCGAGCTCGTGCGCGACCAGCCGGACGAACGCGACGCGGCGGAGCTGCGCTTCCGTCGCGCCGCGCGTGCCGTGCTCATGCGCGCAGAAGGGCCGGAGGGCGCGCGTGTCGCGATCGAGGTGGCGCGCTGTGCGCTCATGACCTTCGACGACGCGACGCTCGCGGCCGAAGCCGTCGAACGTGCCGCGACCGCCGCGGGCGATCTCGAGCGCTTCGCGGAGCTCGAGCCAGAAGCGACGACCATCGCGCGCGGTGCGCGCGCGGAGGCGCTGGTCGACAAGCTGGTGGAGCTCGGCGCGCAGCGCTTCGCGAGCGCCGGCACGCCGCTCCTGGCACTCGGAGCCGCCATCGCCGCGGCGCGCGGAGACGCTGCAAAAGCGGCGCGGCTGCTCGTGCTCGCCGCGGGGCGCGATCCGGGGGACGCAGCGTTGCTCGCACGGGCCGAAGCGGCGGCCCGCGCGACGGGCGACCCCGAGCTCATCGCGCTCGCCGTGGACGCCATGCCCGATCGCGGGCGCTTCACGCTCGTGCTGGACCTCGTGCACGCGGCAGAGCGAGCGGGGGACATCCCGAGAGCGCTCGAGGCGCTCGCCCAGGCGAAAGGCTTGGTCGACATCGACGCGGCGCAGCGCAGCGTGCTCTTCGAGCAGAGCGCTGCGCTCTTTGCCCGCGCCGGGCGCCGGGACGAGCTCGAAGCGCTCCTGCGCGCCGAGCTCGAACGGAGCGAGCTCGGCCCTGAGAGCGTGGCGCGCATCGGGACCGAGCTCGCCGCGTTGCTCGGCGCCCGCGGCCGTCCCGAAGAGGCGCTCGAGGTGCTCGGCGCGGCGCTCGAGCGCGCGCCCGATCATCCGCGTTTGCTCGGCGATACGGTGACGCTCGCGCGCCAGGCTGGGGAGCGCGGCCGTCAGGCGCAGGCACTCGCGCGCTTGGTCGACACCGAGGCCGATCCCGCGCAAGAGGTCGCCTGGCTACGCGAGCTCGCGCAGCTACTCGAAGCGCTCGGCGACGAACCGGCGGCGCTCGTACGTTTCAGGGCGCTCGCGCGCAAAAGCCCGAACGATCCCGACGCCCTCGTCGCGCTCGAGCGCGACGCCGAGCGCCAAGGCGACTACGAAGGACTCGCGCGTTTGCTCGAGCGGCGTGCCGGCGTCGCGGGCCGCGTCGACGACGTGCGCCGGTTGCGGCTCCGCCGTGCGATGGTGCTCGAGCAGCACCTCGCGCGGCCCGACGAAGCACGCTCCGAGCTCGAAGCGCTGATCTCGGCCACGGGCGATCACCTGAGCGTCTTGTGCGTGCTCGCCGATCTGGACGGAAGACTCGGGGATCCGCTCGCCGCCGCGCCGCTCTTTTTGCGGGCGAGCGCGCTCACGACCGATCGCAACGAGGGCGCCGAGCTCGCGCGTCGTGCCTGCCAGGCCTACCTCGCGGGCGGCGACGTCGAAGGCGCGCACCGCACGCTCGAGGGCATGGGCGCGTGGGTCGAGCGGGTGAAGCTGCTCGAGCTCGGCGTCGAGATCGAACGCCGCCGCGAAAACCCCGCCGGTCTCGCCGACGCGCTCGACGAGCTCGCGTCGCTCTCGAACAAGCCGGCCGAGGAGCGCGCGCACCTGCTCACCGAAGCCGCGCGCGCCGGTCTCGCCGCGGGCGACCGCGAGCGCGCGCTCGAGCGCGCCGTGCGTGCCGCGCGGCTCGCCCCCGAGCTCGTCGACGCGCAGCTCCTCGCGCGCAAGCTCGAGTACCTCGCCCGCGGCGCCGGCACGCCCGAAGAGGCGGAGCGCACCATCGCCGAGCTCGAGCGCCTCCCCGCGGAGCTCGCGCCGGATCTCGCCGAGCTTCGCAGCTTTCTTTTGGCGGAAGCGCTCGATCGCGTCGAGCGTCACGGCGGCGGCCTGGCCGAGCTCGAGCGCGAGGTCGCGGCGCACGGGCCGAGGCCGCTCCTCGCGCTCGGTCTCGCCGAACGCCTCTCCGCGCTCGGTCGCGCGGAGGAGTCGCTCGAGCGCTTCGATTTCGCTTTGGCGAGCGATCTCGCCGGCATGCGTTCACGTCCGCGCACCGCCCTGCTCGCGGGCGAAGCCGCGCGGCGGGCGGGCGCGTTCGAACGCGCGCGCGCGTATCTCGAGCTCGCCGCCGTCGATCCCGAGACGCAGGCCGCGGCGCGCGCGGCGCTCGAACGGGTGCGCTCCGAGGTTGCGAGCCGTGAAGCGCCGGCGCCGGACCTCGAGATCGGCGAGCTCGCGCAGAGCGCCGCCATGGACTTGCTCGAGGACGAGGGGCCGGTACGCGAACACGTCGTCATCGACCAGGACGAAGAGGAGGAGAAGGCGCCGCCGCTACCGATTCCGCTCGTCACGACCGCACGGCTGCAGGCGCCGCGCATCGAGACGGCACCCGAGCCGCCCGAGGCGGCCGCGTCCGCGACCGAATCCCCGCTGCCCATCTCCTCGCTCGGAAGCAAGCCGCCGAGTCCGCGCAAACAGCTACAGCTCTCCGGCACGTTCGCCGGCAGCTCCGCGGAGGAGGTGCGCCTGCACGTGGCCCTCGCCGACGGCAGCGAGGCGGCGGGTTACGAGCTCCTCGCGCTACTCGAGGGCGATCCCACGCGGGTCCACGATCGCGTCGCCGTCTACCGGCGGCTCGCGTTGCTCGCGCCCGCCAAGCGCGAGCTCTTCGCGGAGCTCGCGCGAGCTGCGCGCGAGGATCGCAACCCCGCGTACGCGAGCTCGCTCGAGCACGTACTCGCGGTCATACGCGGTGAAAGCCCGGCTGAGCCGCCGTCGCTCGATGAGCTCGAAGCACAGCCGGAGGCGGTGCGCGCCTTGCTCTTTCGCGAAACCCAGAGCCCGACGCTCGAAGCCCTCGCGCTCGTCTGGGAAACGGCGGGGCACCTTTTCCGGCGCGATCCCGGCGCCTACGGCATCACCGGCCTCGAGCGAGTCCAGCCGAACGCACCGACGCCGCTCGGTCGGGTTTACGGCAGCACCGCGCGCGTGCTCGGCGCGACGCGCACCCCGCTTTACCAGCGCCGCACGGCCGGCCCCATCACCATCGGCGTCGCATTGCTCGCGACTCCCTCCGTGGTGCTCTCGGGCGACGTGACACGCGAGACCCCCGAGCTCTCCTTTCATCTGGGCGCGATGCTCGCCGCCTCCGCGCCGCACCTCGTCATGCTGTTCGGCTTGCCGGAGGCGCAGGCGCGTTCGGTGCTCCGAGCGCTCGGCTTCGCGTTCGGACCGTCGCGCCCGGACGCGAGCGGGATCGGCCCCGCGCTGAACCTCGCGGAGATGCTGTGGGAGAGCATTCCTGCCCGCCCCCAGCGCCGCCTGCGCGAGCTCTGCAACGACGTCGATGCTCTCGACTACGACCACGCGTTGCTCCAGGCTCGCGTCGCGATTCGGCGCGCCGGATTGTTCGCGTCAGGCCACTTCGGGGTCGCGCTCGGCGAAGTGGCCGCCGAAGATCACTTGGACGCGGGCATCGTAGGCACCCCGGGAGGCATCGCGCGGCTCGCGTCCGAGAGTCCGTCCGTTCAAAGTTTGCTTCAGCTCGCGCTCGGGCCCGAGTACGCGGAGACGCGCTGGCGCGGCGGGCGAGGGCGGTCGTGAGCTCGGGACTGGGTCGCTCCGGCCGTTTGGGGTAGAAGGTGTCGGGTTGGTCGCGGGCTTTGGACTAGGACAGGGTTGTCACACCTCGAGCTAATCAAGATCGGCGTTCGCGGGCATTTAGCCAGCGTGGCACGCCAGTCGCAGTGCTCGCGGCGGATGTTCGCGCTCGCTTCGCTCCTCGCAACGGGTTGCATCGTGCCGGACGCGCCCGAATACGGCTCGCCGAGCGAGACGCCCATCTTCGTCCGACAGGCCACCATCTCGCCCGATCCGCGGAGCATCTACCATCTCACGAACGCCCCGGGGAACGTCCTCCAGGTGAGCTTCCAGGTCCAGTCCGAGGACCTTTCATACGACGGCATCGTTTCCGCGATCTACGTCGATTACAAGCATCAGAACGGGCACATCATCGAGCACAACGGACCGCTCACCCCGTACACCTTCGACCAGCTCCGCACGATTAGCTGGCGGATCAACCTGCCGGCGCTGCAGTTGGGACAGCCGAACGATCCGCCGTCGTGTCACATCATCACCGTGATCGTGCTTCACCAGAAGGGGTGGGACGCGATGAACAGCGAGCAGATTGGGAGCCCGACGGATCTCGCGGCCGTGAGCTGGATCGCGGACGTGAATGACCCCGATGGTTTGGTTCCGCTCTCGTCCTGCCCCGACATTTCGACGACGAACGACACGGTCCAATGAGGGGCAACGCGCTCCCGCTGTTGTTTGCATTGGAGCTCGCCGGCTGCTCGCTCTCGGGCGCGGAGCTTGCTCGCAGCGATATCGCTCAGAATCAGTGCAAGACCGACGATGATTGCTTCGGTGCCCGCTGCAGCCCGGACGGTGTTTGCCTCGGCTCGGACGGTGCGCTCACGGCGCTGCTCGTCGCGGTCACGCCGCCGCCTACGTTGAGCGGTGTCACGAGCCTCACCTATTACAAGAGCTTCGAGAGCCAGCATGATTCGCTCGGCGCGAGCGGCGGCGGGTTCGACCTCGACCTCGAGCCGGGAATCGACGTCATCGGCAACGTGATCGCCCCTTCCGATGGTGGGCCCTGCACGCCCTCATTCAGGGTGCCGGCGTCGGGGGACGGCTACATCCCGGCGAACGTCACGTTCACGCCGAGCGCGCAGATTACGGGTGTCGCTTCCGACGTTTACCGCTCCACGCTGCACCGTGACGGCTTCACCTTCGAAGTCACGACGCTGCCGCCCGGCCAATACGACGTTTACGTTGCGCCCTATCCAATCGTCGATCCGCAAAACGTCGACTGTCAGCTGCCGCCGCAGCTCTACTTGAACCAGACGGTGACGCCCCAGGTCGTCTACTTTTCGCTGCCGACCCCCTCGAAACTCATCGTCGACGTGACGTGGCCGCTCACGGATGCGTACTCGGACGAAGCAGCGGCGGCCGACGGCCTCTTCGCGGACCCACTCAACGGTTGGACGCTCGATTTGGTCGAGCCGAACACCGGGCGCGTGCTCTCCGCCGAAGAATCGCTCGGCGGCCTGCTCAAGGCTCCGCCCATCCTCGGAGACAGGTCGGTCACTTACGAAGTAACCCTCGTCTATTCGCCGCCTCTGGCGATCGTGGACGGCGCTTCCGAGCCGACGGCGACGGGCAACGACATTCTTCGACTCACGCCGCCCACCTCCGATCCGCACGATTCCACGGGTCAGACCGCGTACACGGCGCCGATCATTCTCGCTCAGCTCGACGGGGCACTCGTGGGCGCCGATCGCAAGTCGGCACCGGCGCAGATCGTTCAGCCGTCCCTCCTGCCCGCTCCCGTACACGTCGAGTTTCAAACCGGGCTCGCCTCGGATCAGACGCCGGTGGCCGCGAGCATCTTTTTGCGCGCGACTTCGATCGACGGCATCACTGGGATCTCGACGTCCTTTTCACGCAGCGTGGAGGTCGGGATGGACGGCGTCGGCGAGGTCGATCTTTTGCCGGGGCACTATCACGTGTCGGGCGCAGCCAAGGCCGGCTGTTCGCAGTGGTCCTGCCTGGGCGTCGTCGAAGCGGATTGGGTCGTCGGCAAAACGGTGGACCCCGAGACGGGCAAGCAAGCCGGCAAACTCATCGAATTTCAGCCGCCACCCGCGTACCAGGGGCAAGCGTTCGTCTACGGCGGTGCCCCTGCCGTGGGCGCGACCGTGAGTCTCGCGGCATCCCCACTCGTGATCGACGCCAACGTCCTCAACGTGGGTGACGGCTCCGTCGCTTCCGTGCCCGCGTCGAGCGCTGGTGTCGTCGATCCCGACGGGAACTTTACGTTCGCTGCCGAGGCTGGAACGTACGTTCTCCGCGTCGAGCCGGATACGAGTACGGGCTACGGCTGGTACGTGCGACCGAGCTTCGTGCTGCCGGAGGATCAGGACGCGCTCGGCGAGCTCGATCTGGATTTGCCCATTTTCTACAAAGGCACCATCACCGCCAACGGCACGAACGGTCCCGTCCCCGTGCCTCAAGCTCTGATCCGTGCTTACGCCTACGTGGACGCGAACGGCGCCCCCGCGACGTCGGCCGCGACCGCGGTCGCCGCCGTCCAGGTCGCGGAGACCTACAGTGAGGACATGTCCGGCGACCCCGGCGCCTTCACGTTGCTGATCCCGCCGTCCCTCGCGGCACACTGATTTTCCGGCGCGCGCACCGCTACGTGTCCGGCGAGTTTCGTCGCACGCGAGTTCGCCCGAGAGTCCGCCGTGCTGCGTGTTTCGCCCGTTGATTCAGCGGGCGCCTCGTCGTACTCGAGCGAGCGATGGATGCTCTCGAGCCCCGCTCCTCGCAAAACGCGGGCTGGCGAGGACGGCTCGCGCTCGAGTTCGAGCGGCGGGGCACGCGCACCGTTGTCGCGCGGCGCGAGCACGTCGGGCCGCTCGTCGTGCAGCGTCCGTTTCATCCGGAAGCGGACGGCACCTGTCACGTCTACGTGCTGCACCCGCCCGGCGGCGTCGTGGGCGGCGACGAGCTCGAGCTCGAGGTCGACGTCGCGAGCGGAGCCGCGGCGCTCGTCACCACGCCCGCTGCGACGAAGCTCTACCGCAGCGCGGGCGCGACGTCGGTCGTCCACAATCGTCTGCGAGTACGCGCCTCCGGCGTGCTCGAATGGCTACCGCAGGAGACGATCGCGTTCGGGGGCGCCGAGGCGCGTATCGTTACCGAGGTTAGGCTCGAGCCGGGCGCCGTGTTTCTCGGCTGGGAAATCAGCTGTCTCGGCCGTCCCGCCTCCGGGGACGATTTCGCGCAGGGCAGGCTCGATCAGCGCTTCGTCCTCACGCGAGCCGGTCGACCGGTGCTCCTCGATCGGCTGCTCACCGAGGGCGGCGGCGCGCTGCAGCGGGCGTGCTTTGGTTGGGGTGGGCGCACGGTGTACGGCTGTTTCGTCGCCGCAGGCGCGCCGTCCGGGCTCACCCGAGCGCTTCGCGAAGCGCTTCGAACACCGGACGCCGCCGACCTCTTCGCGGTGACGAACGTCGCCGAGGTGTGCGTGTGCCGCTTTCTCGGCTCGAGCGCGGCGCGAGCACGCGCCGTCCTCTGCCGCGCGTGGGACATCGCGCGTGAAGTTTCCCTCCGAAAGGCGGCGTGCCCGCCGCGCATCTGGCTCACCTGAGGACGTCATGGAGCTCTTTCCCCGTGAAAAAGACAAACTCTTGCTCTTCACCGCTGCGCTGCTCGCCGAACGGCGCAAGGCGCGCGGCCTGAAGCTCAACTATCCCGAGGCCGTCGCTTACATCACCGCGGCCATCCTCGAAGGCGCGCGCGACGGCCGCACCGTCGCCGAGCTCATGAGCTACGGCGCGACCCTGCTCACGCGTGAGGACGTGATGGAAGGCGTTCCCGAAATGATTCTCGAGGTCCAAACCGAAGCGACGTTCCCGGACGGCACGAAGCTCGTCACCGTTCACGAGCCCATTCAATGACGGAAAACTGCCGGTGGTTCCGCGGGAACCGCCGTCCAAGCCCCGCCGTTCGCGCAAGAAAGACGCCCCATGATTCCAGGTGAGTTATTCGTCCAACCCGGGGAAATCGAGCTCAACGCCGGTCGCCCGACGTTGCGGGTGCGCGTTTCGAATACCGGTGATCGGCCGATCCAGGTGGGGTCCCACTATCACTTCTACGAGACGAACCGCGCGCTCGCGTTCGAGCGCGAAGCGACGCGCGGCTACCGTTTGAACGTCGCCGCGGGCACGGCCGTGCGCTTCGAGCCCGGTCAGGAGCGTGAAGTCGAGCTCGTGGCGTTCGCCGGGGCGCGCGTGGTCTACGGCTTTCAGGCGCGCGTGAGCGGCCCGCTCGGGGGTGAGCCGTGACGCGCATCGATCGCGCGGGCTACGCCGCGATGTACGGGCCGACCGTCGGCGATCGCGTACGGCTCGCCGACACCGAGCTCGTCGTCGCGGTCGAACGCGATCTCACCGTCTACGGGGAGGAGGTGAAGTTCGGCGGCGGCAAAGTCATCCGCGACGGCATGGGCCAGAGCCAGCAGGGCAGCGCGGTGGCCGTCGACACCATCATCACGAACGCCCTGATCGTCGATCACTGGGGCATCGTGAAGGCCGATATCGGACTCAAAAATGGCCGTATTCATGCCATCGGCAAGGGCGGCAACCCCGACGTCCAACCGGGCGTCGACATCGTGATCGGCCCAGGCACCGAGGTCATCGCGGGTGAGGGCCTCATCGCCGTGCCCGGCGGCATCGACGCGCACATTCACTTCATCTGCCCCCAGCAGATCGAGGACGCGCTCATGAGCGGCGTCACGACGATGATCGGCGGCGGCACGGGCCCGGCGGCGGGCACCAACGCAACGACGTGCACGCCGGGCCCCTTTCACCTCGCGCAGATGCTCAAAGCCGCCGACGGCTTGCCGATGAACCTCGGCTTTCTCGGCAAAGGCAACGCGAGCCTGCCGCACGCCCTCGAAGAGCAAATCACCGCCGGCGCCCTCGGCCTCAAGCTCCACGAAGACTGGGGCACGACGCCCGCCGCCATCGATTGCTGTCTCGACGTAGCGGAGCGCTTCGATGTCCAGGTCGCGATCCACACCGACACTCTGAACGAGTCCGGCTTCGTCGAGGACACGCTCGCAGCCTTCAAAGGCCGCACGATCCACGCCTATCACACCGAAGGCGCGGGAGGCGGCCACGCGCCGGACATCATCCGCGCGTGCGGCGTGCCGAACGTGCTCCCGTCATCGACGAACCCGACGCGCCCCTACACCGTGAACACGATCGACGAGCACCTCGACATGCTCATGGTGTGCCACCATCTGGATCCCAGCATCCCCGAGGACGTCGCGTTCGCCGAGTCGCGCATTCGGCGTGAGACGATCGCGGCCGAGGACATCCTCCACGACCTCGGCGCGTTCAGCATGATTTCGTCCGACTCGCAGGCGATGGGCCGCGTGGGCGAGGTCGGCATTCGGACCTGGCAGACCGCGCACAAGATGAAAGTCCAGCGGGGCAGCCTGCCCGAGGATCCCAAAGAGCACGACAACTTCCGGGTGCGCCGCTACCTCGCGAAGTACACGCTCAACCCCGCCATCGCGCACGGTATCGCGCACGAGGTCGGCTCGATCGAAGTCGGCAAGCTCGCCGACATCGTGCTCTTCTCCCCGGCATTTTTCGGCGTGAAACCGGCGATGATCATCAAGAGCGGGAGCATCGTCGCCGCTCCCATGGGCGACCCCAACGCGTCGATCCCGACTCCGCAGCCGGTGCATTACCGTTACATGTTCGGTGCCGTCGGCGGCGCTCTCGCGACGACGAGCGTCAGCTTCGTGTCGCAGGCTGCGCTCGACGCCGGCGTGCCGGAAAAATTGCGACTTCAAAAGCGCACCGTCGCCGTGTGCGGGACGCGCGGGGTCAGCAAGCGGGACATGGTGCACAACGCGGCTCTGCCCAAAATCGAAGTCGATCCGCAGACGTACGAGGTCCGCGCCGACGGCGTGCTCCTCGCGTGCGAGCCCATGAAATCGCTGCCGCTCGCGCAGCGTTACTTCTTGTTTTGACCATGCTGCGCGCTTTTCAGCTGTCCAAGGCGCCCTCCCGCACCGACGGCGTGCTCGTGCTCGACTACGACGCCCGGCAGAAGCACCGCTTCTTGGCGACGCTCGAGGGCGGGGGCGAGCTCGCGGTCCAGCTGCCGCGCGGCAGCGTGCTCGCCGACGGCGACGTGCTCGAGACGGACGCCGGTACGCACGTGCTCGTCCGCGCCGCCGCCGAAACACTGAGCGTCGCGCGGAGCTCGGACATGCTGCTCCTCGCACGCGTCGCCTATCACCTCGGTAATCGGCATGTCGCGCTCGAGATCGCGCCCGGGTGTGTGAAGTACCGCCACGATCACGTGCTCGACGCCATGGTGCGCCGGCTCGGCCTCGAAGTCGCCTCTGAAGAAGCGGCGTTTTCCCCCGAAGGCGGCGCGTACGCCAAGGGCGGCTACGACGATCACGCGCACCATCACGCAGGCGAGCATGCCGACGAGCATCCGCACTCGCACTCGCACGACCACGCGAGGGAACGGTGAACGAGCTCACGACGCCCGGCTTACTGCGCGTGTTACAGCTCGCAAGCCCCGCGCTGCCCATCGGCGCGTTCGCGTACTCGCAGGGCCTCGAGGCTGCGGTCGAGCTCGGCTTCATCCACGATGAAGCGAGCGCGCTCGAGTTCTTGGCCGGCGTCCTCGCTCACGGGCTCGCGCGCCTGGAGCTGCCGTTGCTCGCGCGTCTGCAGGCGGCCTTCGCGCGCGGGGACGACGCAGCGGCCGAACGCTGGTCGTGGTTCTTACTCGCCTCGCGCGAGACGAGCGAGCGGCGCGCCGAAGAGCAACAGCTCGGTCGCGCGCTCGCGCGCTTGCTCGCCGATCAGGGCGTCCTCGAAGCGGGACCGTGGTTTCGCCGAACGAGCGTGACGCACCTCGGGATGTTCGCCCTCGCCGGAGCGAGCTTTTCGCTGCCGGCTGCCGCGCTGACGCCGGCTTTTGCGTTTGCCTGGGCCGAAAATCAGACTGCAGCCTTGGCGCGCCTGATGCCGCTCGGCCAACTCGCGGCGCAGCGGACCCTTTCCGCGCTCGGCGCGCTCGTTCCGGCGGCGTGTGCGTCGGCGGAGGCGCTCCCCGACGCGGATCTCGGCGCCACGCTCCCCGGCCTCGCTCTCGCGAGCGCCTTGCACGAAACCCAATACACGCGCCTCTTCAAGTCCTGAAAAACCCATGAGCACGCCCTCTCCCGAAACCCTGCGCGTCGGTGTCGGCGGCCCCGTCGGCTCCGGCAAGACGGCCCTGGTCGACTCGCTCTGCAAAGCCATGCGCGATCGCTTCCGCATGGCCGTGGTCACGAACGACATCTACACGCGCGAAGACGCCGATTTTCTCGTCCGCAGCGGCGCCCTCACGGAAGATCGCGTGCTCGGCGTCGAGACGGGCGGCTGTCCCCACACCGCCATTCGTGAGGACGCCTCGGCCAACCTCGAAGCCGTCGACCAGCTCATGGCGCGACACGGGCCGCTCGACCTCGTCATCATCGAGAGCGGAGGCGACAACCTCGCAGCCACCTTCAGCCCCGAGCTCTCCGATCTCACGCTCTACGTGATCGACGTCGCCGCCGGCGACAAGATCCCGCGCAAGGGCGGCCCCGGCATCACGAAGAGCGACCTTTTGATCATCAACAAGACCGACCTCGCGCCGCACGTGGGGGCGTCGCTCGAGGTCATGCGCCGGGACGCCGGCAAGATGCGCGGCGAGCGCCCCTTCGTCTTCACGAACTTGAAGACCGGCGACGGGCTCGACAAAGTGATCGATTTCATCGTCAAACAAGGGATTTTGAGCGAGACGGCTCCGCCTCGCTGACCGGCTCCTCGGCCTCGGCGGCGGACTCCTCGAGGCTTTTTCCCCGTGTCTCTTCAACGCCGAAGCCGAACACGGCGAGGCTCAAGACGCCCGAGAGCGACACGAGCGCGACGGCGCGCGAGAGCCCGCCGAGCGGTCCCGCCAAGAACGAAATCAACAGGTTCGACAGGCCCGTCGCCGTGGCGCCCGCGAGCGCGATATAACCCATGAGTGTAACGCGAAGCGGCGTCGGGAAGAGCTCGAGACCGGCGGTCGACTTCGCCGTGCCCGAGGCGCTCGCTCCGACGGCGCTCGCACAGAGGCCGAGTCCCAGCCAGAAGGCGGGCACTGGAAAACCATGCGGAGGGCCGAGATAGAGCCAGAGCGCAGCGGCTTGGTGCAGTAGGCCGAAAACGACCGCCGTCTTGATGCGTCCGAGACGCTCGGCGAAGCCCTGTCCGAGCCTGAAGCCCCAAAATCCAGCCGCGGTGGCCGCGAGGGACCACACGCTCATGCTCGCGGGCGAGATGCCGACGACCGTCACGCCGTAGTAGTAGGACCAGCTGCCGACCGCCGCGCCCTCGACGCCACCGAGCAAGCTCGCGCCCACGATCGCGACGGTACGCCGCAACCACGGTGCGGCGAAGACGTCGAAGATGGTCGAGCTGCGGAGCGAGCCTTGGGCACGGGCGTGCTCCCAGCGCGCGCTCTCCGGTACCCAGCGCGAGAGCGCCGGCACGAGCACGATGCCCCCCGCCGCGACCACGTAGATCCAGCGAAAGTTGTGGGGCAGGCGAGCGGCGAGCGGCATCACGACGAGCAGGCTCGCGCCGCCTGCGGCCGCGGCCATGCCGGCTTTGGCGACGGCGGCGGCGCGCGCGCGGGAATTCGGCGCGGCTTCGACGAAGAGCGAGAGAGTGCTGTTCGCGAGCGCGCCCGCCGCCGCGAAGCGCACTAGCTCGCAGCCGACGAACGCGACGAGCGAGCGCGACAGCGCGGCTCCGAGCGCGGCGAGCGAGGTGACGACGAGACAGAGCGCGAGCGTCCGCCGCCGGCCGGCACGATCGGCCAGTCGTGCCGCCCCGAACGTGACGAGCGCCGAAAACGACATCACGGCGTAGACCTTGGCGAGCGCGCTCGCGTCGAGCCCGAAGCGCGGTGAGATCCAGGGCGCCGCCACGGCGAGAAGCGGGAGCGTCAGCCCCTGGTAGGCCATCACGGTGAGGAGCGTCGCGCGCGCCGCCGGATCGAATCCGTGAGGCGTTGCGAGCGGCTCGATCGCTACGGGGCCGGCGAGATGTTCCACGGCGGGGCCTTCAGCCCCAGCGCTGCAAATATCGGACCCTGAGTCCGTCCACGAGCTCGGCTAAACGGTCAGGTGCCGGCTCACGAGATCGTCGGTGAGCTCGCTCATGACGCCGGCCGCGACCGAGCGCCCGCGGTCCATGATGCAGAAACGCGACGCCACGCGCCGCGCGAAGGCGAGCTTCTGCTCGACCAACAAGAGCGTGAGCCCCTCGTCGCGATTCAGTCGGACCAAAATGTCGCCGATCTCGCTCACGATGTTCGGCTGAATCCCCTCGGTGGGCTCGTCCAAAATCAGGAGCTTCGGCTCGAGCGCGAGTGCCCGGCCGATGGCGAGCTGCTGCTGCTGCCCGCCCGAGAGGTCGCCGCCGCGCCGATGCAGCATGGATTTGAGCACGGGAAAAAGCTCGAACACGCGCGCGGGCACCTTCGTACGCTTGCCGTTCGCGACGACGCCGAGCTCCAGATTTTCGCCTACCGTGAGCTGCGGAAAGATTTCGCGGCCCTGCGGCACGTAGCCGATGCCGCTCCGCGCTCGGCCCTCGGGCGGCGTGCCCGCGAGCTCTTTGCCCGCGAACGTGATCTTGCCGTTCCAGATTTTCGCGGCGCCCATGATCGAGCGGAGCAGCGTCGTTTTGCCGACGCCGTTGCGGCCCATCACGCACGTGCAAGAGCCCTCGGGGACGTCGAGCGTCATGTTCCAGAGGATTTGGCTGCCGGCGTAACCCTGATTCAGCCCAGCGACGCTAAGCATGGCCCGCTCCGAGATAAACCTGGACGACTTTCGGGTTCGCCTGCACCTCGTCGAGACTGCCTTCGGCGAGCACGCTGCCCTCGTGCAATACCGTGACCTTGTTCGCGATGTTGCGCACGAATTCCATATCGTGCTCCACCACGACCACGGTGCGCTCCCCCGCGAGCGAAACGAGGAGCTCCGCCGTCCGCTCCGTCTCGGCGTGCGTCATGCCGGCAATGGGCTCGTCCACCAGGAGCACGCGCGGCTTCTGCGCGAGCAGCATGCCGATCTCGAGCCACTGCTTCTGGCCGTGCGAGAGCGCGCCGGCGGGGCGATGGCGCGCATCCTCGAGCCCGATGGTCTCGAGCGTCGCGTCGATGGTCGCGGCGTCGTCCTTCGACGTTCGCCCGAAGAGCGAGCGCCACACCGAGCGATTGCCGGCGAGCGCGAGCTCGAGATTCTCGAACACGCTGTGGCCCTGAAACACGGTCGGACGCTGGAATTTGCGGCAAATCCCGAGCTCGGCGATGGCGTGCTCGGAGAGGCCGATGAGGTCCTCCCCGTGGCCGACGAGGTACACGCTGCCTGCGTCGGGGCGCGTCTTGCCCGTGATGCAATCCATCAGCGTCGTTTTGCCCGCGCCGTTCGGGCCGATGATGCAGCGGAGCTCACCCGCGTCCAGGATCAGGGTGAGCGCGTTCAACGCCTTGAAGCCGTCGAAGCTCACGCTCACGTTGTCTACGCAGAGCACCGCTTTGCGTCCCTGCGCGAGCTCCATCAAGCGCTGCTCGCTGACGGCGCGCGTGCGGCGCGCTTTGCGTCGCTCCGAGTCCGGCGCCAGGGGGACCGCCTGCGGCTCGGCGGTCAACGGCTCGTCGCTCGAGTCGGACAGTGGGCTCGTCGGCGCGGAGACGCTCATGCGCCCTTTCCCGCCGGCGCGGCCGGCTTCGGCGCGCGCCTGTCGAGGAGCTTTGCGGCCGCGCCGAGCAGGCCGTCGGGCATGAAGAGCGTGACCACGATGAAGAGCGCGCCGAGCACGAAGAGCCAGAGCTCGGGCAGCGCTACGGTGAACCAGCTCTTCGCGCCGTTCACCACGAAGGCGCCGAGCGCGGCGCCGACGAGCGTGCCGCGCCCGCCGACGGCCGCCCAGATCGCCATTTCGATCGAGTTCGACGGCTGAAGCTCGCTCGGATTGATGATGCCGACCTGCGGGACGTAGAGCGCCCCGGCGAGCCCGCAGAGGACGGCCGAGAACGTCCAGGCGAACAGCTTGTACTTACGGGGGTCGTAGCCGAGAAACATCACGCGGCTCTCGGAGTCACGCACGGCGCGGAGCACGCGGCCGGCCTTGCCCGTGACGATGTAGCGGCAGAGCAAGTACGAGACGAGCAGGGCCGCGGCCGCGCTCACGTAGAGCATGCGCTTGGTCGCCGCGAGCGCGAGCGGCCAGCCGTAGATCTGCTTGAAATCCGTGAGGCCGTTGTTGCCGCCGAGGCCGGTGTCGTTGCGGAAGAACAGCAACATCAGCGCGTAGGTGAGGGCTTGCGTGATGATGGAGAAGTAGACCCCACGAATGCGCGAGCGGAACGCGAAGTAGCCGAACACGTACGCGAGCAGGCCCGGCACCCAGAGCGCGGCGAAGATCGCGAAGAAGAAGTTATGAAACCCGTGCCAAAACCAGGGAAGCTCCTTCCAATCCAAGAACACCATGAAGTCGGGCAGGTTGCTGCGATACACGCCCTGCTTGCCGATCGCGAGCAGCAGGTACATGCCCATGGCATAGCCGCCGAGCGCGAAAAACACGCCGTGGCCGAGGCTCAACATGCCGGTAAAGCCCCAGATCAAGTCGAGCGCGACGGCGGTGAGCGCGTAGCAGCAAAATTTCCCGAGCAGCGCGATCACGCGGTCCGAAACGGCGAAAGGCGACGCCGGCGGGAGAGCGCCGTGCAGCAGCGGAATCAAGACGAGCCCCACGAGCGCGCAGGCGGCGACCGCGAGCCAGCCGCGCGGCGTGTGCATTCGGCGCAAGGTGGCGAGCACGGCGGTCATACCTCCGCGGCGCGCCCTTTGAGCGCGAAGATGCCCTGCGGACGCTTCTGGATGAACAAAATGATGAGCCCCAAGATCACGATCTTTCCGAGCACCGCGCCGGCGACGGGCTCGAGCAACTTGTTCACGACGCCGAGGCCGAGCGCGCCCGCGACGGTGCCGACGAGCTTGCCGACGCCGCCGAGGACCACGACCATGAACGAGTCCACGATGTAGCCCTGACCGAGCTCGGGGCCGACGTTGCCGAGCTGCGACAGCGCGACGCCGCCGAGCCCGGCGATGCCCGACCCGAGCCCGAACGTTCCGAGATCGACCCGGCGCGTCGCGATGCCCATGGCCGCGGCCATCTCGCGGTTTTGCGTCACGGCGCGCACGCGGAGCCCGACCGGCGTCTTGTTCATCCAGAGCCACACGAACGCGACGACGACGACCGCGAACAGGATCACGGCGATGCGGCTGTAGGTGAGCACGACGCCCGGAAAGAGCTCGTAGCCGCCCGAAAGCCAGCTTGGGTTCGCCACCGTCACGTTCTGCGCGCCGAAGATCAACCGCACGCTTTGAATCAACCCGAGCGAGATGCCCCAGGTGGCGAGCAGCGTCTCGAGCGGACGCCCGTACAAGAACTGAATCACCGTGCGCTCGAGCACGGCGCCGACGGCGAAGCAGACGACGAACGCCGCCGGGACCGCCGCGACGATGTACCAGTCGAAGGCGTGCGGTAGGCTCTTTTGGAAGAAATTTTGGACGACGTACGTGGTGTACGCCCCGATCATGAGCATCTCGCCGTGCGCCATGTTGATGACGCGCATCAGACCGAAGGTGATGGCGAGCCCGAGCGAGGCGAGCAAGAGCACGCTCCCGAGGCTCAAGCCGTAAAACAGGTTCCCGACCATGCCCATCAGCATCACGCGCGTGTCGATGCTGGCGAGCGCGGAGCTCGCCGCGGCGAGCACGCGCGGGTCTTTTTCCGTGGGCGGGCCGCCGGATTTCCCGAGCAGGCGCTCGAGATCGGCTTTGAACTCGACGTTGCCCGCTGCGCGAATCAGCGCCACGGCGTGCAGGCGCCGCTCGGCGTCCGGGCTCGCCAAATCGAGCTGCGCGATAGCGAGGTTGAGCGCGCTCTTGATCCTCGAATCCTGCTCCGTGGTGAGGGCTTTGCGGACGAGCGGTGCCACGTCGTCGCTCGGGTGCTTGGAGAGCTCCTCGGCCGCAGCGAGCCGCACGCCGCGGTCGTGCGACGAGAGCTCGAGCGCCGCGAGCGCGGGCAAAAGTGCGCGGCGGAGCGCGTTGTCCACTTCGACCGGCTCGAGCATGCCGTTCGGCCGCGCCGGCGCGCCGGGCAACGCCGGTCTGCTTCCGGTCTTACTCTGGATGAAAGCGTTGCCCGCGCTGTCGACTGCGAGCAAGCCGTCCTCGAGCGCTCGCAGCGCCGGTAACACGGCCGGATCCGCCGCCGCTTTCAGGTGCTCGAGCGCGACCGCTGCCTTTTCGGAATCCCCGCTCGCGACGGCGCGCATCTCCCCCGAGAGGTCGGCCGCGGCGCGCGCGTCCCGCACGGACCACGGCGCGAAGAGACAAACGAGAGCGATCAGGAAGGTAATCGCCCAGAAGCTGCCTCTTCGCGCCATGGATTTGCGTGCTCCCTTCAACTCCGCTCGGTCATTTGACCGGAGCTGCCTCCGCCACGGGGCTCAACATCGTCTTGTATTTCGGCTCGGTGCAGTTGCCGCAGACCCAGGGGTAGGTCCAATCGGCGACCTTGGTCTTGCTCTCCGGGACGAATGGACTCCACGGCATCGCGCGGATGGGGCCTTCCGTCTTCCACACCACCTTGAATTGACCGCCGGCCTGAACTTCGCCGATGTACACGGGCTTGTGGAGGTGGTGATTCTTGTAGTCCATTTGGATGTCGAAGCCCGACGGCGCCGCGACGGTCTGCCCGCCCACGGCTTGGCGCACCGCGTTCACGTCGGTCGTGCCGGCCTGTTCGACGGCTTGCGCCCACATCTTGATGCCGATGTAGGTCGCCTCCATCGGATCGTTCGTGACGCGCTTGTCCGCGTCCGGCAGGCTCTTCTCCTTCACGTACGCCTTCCAATCGGCGATGAACCGCTTGTTCACCGGGTTTTCGATCGACATGAAGTAGTTCCACGCGGCGAGGTGGCCCACGAGCGGCTTCGTGTCGATGCCGCGGAGCTCTTCTTCACCGACGGAGAACGCGACCACGGGAATGTCCGTCGCTTTGAGGCCCTGGTTGGCGAGCTCCTTGTAAAACGGCACGTTCGAGTCGCCGTTGATGGTCGAAACCACGGCGGTCGGCTTGCCCGCGGCAAACTTCTTCACCTCGGCCACGATCGTCTGGTAGTCGGCGTGGCCGAACGGCGTGTACTTCTCCATGATGTCCTCGTCCTTCACGCCCTTGTCGTGCAGGAAGTACCGGAGAATTTTGTTCGTGGTGCGGGGGTACACGTAATCGGTGCCGAGCAGGACCCAACGCTTTGCGCCGCCGCCCTTGGGGCTCATCAGGTATTCGACGGCGGGAATCGCCTGCTGGTTCGGCGCGGCGCCCGTGTAAAACACGTTGTAGGACGACTCCTCGCCTTCGTATTGGACCGGATAAAAGAGGAGGCCGTTGAGCTCTTCGAACACGGGCAGCACCGACTTGCGGGATACCGACGTCCAACAGCCGAACGTGACGGCGACTCCCTCTTTCTGAATCAGCTCGCGCGCCTTCTCGGCGAAGAGCGGCCAGTTCGACGCAGGGTCGACCACGACCGGCTGGAGCTGCCGGCCGAGCACGCCACCGGATTTGTTGATGCTCTCGATCGTCATCAACGCCACGTCTTTCAGCGAGGTTTCGCTGATGGCCATCGTGCCCGAGAGCGAATGCAGGATGCCGACCTTGATCGGGCCCGTGTCGGCGACTTTCGCCGCGGGGGCGGGCGCCGGCGCTGCCGGAGCGGCGGCAGAGCCCGATGCCGCCGCCGCGGGTGCCGGGGCGTCTTTGGCCGGCCCTTCGCACGCCCCGAGCAGCGCCGCACCCACTGACACCGTCAATTTCAACCAACTATTCATGACTGTCTCCCTGACCGCCTGCGCGTGAGCCCTTCGGGGTGAAGAGCTCGATCGACATCGCCTGGTCACAGACTCAGGGTTTCCCTCGAGCGATGTTTCCGATTTTTTTCAGGGAAGGGTCTCGAACGAATTCGATGGGGCGCTCCCACACGATGAGCACCAGGCACCCGCCGTCGCTCCAAACGCGATGGCTCCCGCCTGCGCGGTTCACGACCAGCGTGCCCGCCGAGTAGGTGCCGCGCTCGTCGCTCTGCGCTCCCGCGAGCACGTAGATGACCTCGAAGCCCGGGTGCCTATGCTCGGGAACGCGGGCGCCGGGCGCGTAGCGCAGGAGCGCGACGCTCGGCCCCTCCGTACCGTCGCCCGTCAACCGCAAGAGCTCGACTCCGTCGCGCAGCGGCTTCCAGCCCGTGTTCCTCGTCGCCAGCGTCAGCGCTGTCGCGACGACGCGGGTGAGGCGCGGCCTGCGCGTCCGAGGCAGCGCCTTCACGCGTGCCCGGCCATGTGGCGCCCGATTTCCAGCAGATCCGCCGTGTCCGCGCGCGTCTCGTACACGAGCTTGCCCTCGCTCATGACGAGGATGCGATCGCTCAACGCGAAAATCTCTTCGAGATCGGCGCTGATCAAGAGCACGGCCGTCCCCGCGTTGCGCGCGTCCATCAAGCGCGAGCGGATTTCGGCCACGGCGCCGAAATCGAGACCAAAACACGGATTGGCCGCGATCAGCAGCGCGACCTCGCCAGCAAGCTCGCGCGCGAGCACGGCGCGTTGCACGTTGCCGCCCGAAAGCTGCCCGATGGGTGCGCGGGCACCGGGCGTGCGGATACGAAAGGTGCGAATCGCTTCTTCGGCGCGCCGCTCGAGCGCGCCGAAGCGGATGCCCCAGCGTGCCACGGTGAAGGGCGGCCGATCGAAGTCCCGCAAAGCGATGTTGTGCGACAGCGGCAGCCCCGCGACGCACGCGTTCTTGAGCGGCGCCTCCGGCAAGAGCCGCACCCGCTGCGCGCGGATTTCCTCGCGTGTCGATGTGTAGGGACGGCGGCCGACGCGCACCGTGCCAGCCCGCAGCGTGCGCTGGCCGGCGAGCACCTCGACGAGCTCCTCCTGCCCGTTGCCGCTCACGCCCGCGATCCCCACGATTTCGCCCGAGCGCACTTCGAGCGTCAGCGCTTCGAGCACCGGCAAGCCGAGGTCGTCGTCCGCAGAGAGCCCGATGAGCTCGAGCGCGAGGTCGCCCGGCTCGCGTTCCGCGCGCGCGGACGACTGTTTCGGCGGTTCGGGCCCGACCATGAGCTCGGCCATCTTCTCGGGCGTCAGGTTCTTCGCCCGATCGGTCACGATGTGCTGGCCGCGGCGGAGGATCGTCACGTCGTCGGCAAAGGCGAGCACCTCGCGGAACTTGTGCGTGATGACGAGGACGCTGAGCTCGCCCCGCTCCGCCATGCGACGCACGAGCCCGAGCACTTCGTCCGCCTCGTCCGGCGTGAGCACGCTCGTCGGCTCGTCCAGGATCACGACGCGGCTCCCGAGGTAGAGCTGCTTCAGAATTTCGAGCTTCTGCTTTTCCCCCGCGGCGAGCTTGCGCACCGGGCGTGCAGGCTCGATCTTGAACGGCATGCGCTGCATGAACGCGCGGAGCTCGGCGAGCTCGTGCTTCCAGTCGATGACGGCCGGAAGCTCCCGCCGCGCGATGAGCAGGTTTTCCGCGACGGTCATGTTCTCGACCAGCGTGAAGTGCTGGTAAACCATGCCGATTCCGTGCGCCTGCGCGTCGCGCGGGCTCCTCACCGAAACGACCTCGCCGTCGACCGAGAGCTCACCCGCGTCCGGCTGGTAAAACCCCATCAGGCATTTGACGAGCGTGCTCTTGCCTGCGCCATTTTCGCCGAGCAGCGCGTGCACCGTGCCCGGTTCGAGCGTGAGGGAGACCGGTCGAGCACGGTGTTGCCGCCGAAGCCCTTGGTCATCCCGCGCACCTCGATGCGCGGCGGGCCTTTGAGGCCCACCCCGCTCACGTCCACACCGAGCCGCGAGGCCGCGCCCGCGAGCGCGACCGCGCTCACGACCAAGCCTCGAGCAGCGCCTTCGACGTCGAGAGCGCGCCGAACACGCCGTTTTGCATCGTCACCATCTTGAGCGCGGCCGCGTGATTGCCCGCGTCCGTCGCCGCGCAGCAGTCGCCGAGGAGCAGGCACTCGTAGCCGCGGTCGTTGCCTTCACGCATCGTCGTATGGACGCACACGTCGGTCGTGATGCCGGTGAGGATCAGGTTTCGAATCCCGCTTTGACGGAGGAGCATGTCGAGGTCCGTCGCGCAAAACGAGCCCTTGCCGGGTTTGTCGATGACGGGCTCGCCGGGCTTCGGCGCGAGCTCCGGAATGATTTCCCAGCCGGGCTCGCCGCGGACGAGCACGCGGCCGCAGGGCCCCGGGTCCCCGATGCCCGGACGGCCCGCGCCGCCGTGCTGCAAGACACGCGAACGCCAGCGCTTGTTCGCGGGCAGATCCGACAGATCCGCGCGGTGTCCCTCGCGCGTGTGGAGCACGCGGTAGCCGAGCGCGCGGGCCCGGCCGAGCACGCGTCGTATGGGTTCGATCGGGGCGCGCGTCGCCGAAATGTCGTAGCCGAGACCGTCGATGTAGCCGCCCTTGCCGCAGAAATCCGTCTGCATGTCGATGATGACGAGCGCGGTGTTCTTCGGCTCGAGCGCGCCGTCGTACGGCCAGGGATACGGATCAGCAGCCACGTAAGTCATGAGTTACTCCCGAATCAGCGCGCGACGCCGAGCTCGGCGGGCATGTCCGCCGAAGCGCGCGTGGCCGAGCTCGAGGCCACGAGGATGGCGAGCGTGAGCACGTAAGGCGCGGCGTTCCACAGGTAGTAGCCCGTGGTAATTCCGACGGATTGCAACGCGGGACCGATCGCGCCCGCGCCGCCGAAGAGCAACGAAGCGTACAAACAGCGCTTCGGGCTCCAGCGCGCGAAGATGACGAGCGCGACGGCCATCAAGCCCTGGCCGCTCGAGAGCCCTTCGTTCCAGCTGCCGGGGTAGTAGAGCGACAGAAACGAGCCGCCCACGCCGGCGAGGAAGCCGCCCGCCGCGGTGGCCAGGAGCCGTACTCGGTTCACGTCGTAGCCGAGCGCGCGCGCAGCCTCCGCGCTTTCGCCGACCGTGCGCACGACCAGACCCCAGCGCGTATTTTGCAGGCCGAAATGGAGTAGCGGCGCGAGCGCGACGCCGAACACGAAGAGCACGTTCACGTCGAGCGCGGCGCGGAGCTGCAAATTATCGGAGAAGGAGCCGAACGGGATCGCTCCGAGCCGTGGCGCCGTCGGCTGGATCAGGGGCTTGCCGAGGAAGAACGCGAGCCCGACGCCGAGCAGCATCATGGCGATGCCGAGCGCGATGTCGTTCACGCGCGGCTTGCCGCAGATGAAGCCGTGTAACGCGCCGAGCAGCCAACCGATGACGCCCGCGCCGAGCACGCCGAGCCACGCCGAGCCGGTGAGGTACGAGACGCCGTACCCGGACATGGCGCCCATCACGAGCGTGCCCTCGAGTCCGAGGTTCACGCGGCCGCTTCGTTCGGTGAGACACTCGCCGAGGCTCACGAACAAGAACGGCGTGCTCACGCGCGTGGCGCCGCCCAGCACGGCGAGTGGAATCCCCCAGAGCCCGAGGGTCGCGCTCACGCGTGCGCTCCCTTCGCTGCGCCCCAACGGATGCGTCCGTAGAGCGTGTCGCTCGCGATGAGGACGACGAACAGGATGCCCTGAAGCACGCTCACGGTCGCGTCCGGCAAGCCGAAGACGCGCTGGAGCAAGCCGCCGCTCGCCGCGATGCCGCCGAGGAAGATCGACACCGGGATGACGGCGAGCGCGTTGTGGCGCGCGAGGAACGAGACGAGCACGCCCGTGTAGCCGTAGCCGGCGGCGAGCGACGCGTTCGCACGGCCGTGCACCGCGGCCACTTCGAACGCGCCCGCGACGCCCGCGGCCGCGCCGCCGAGCGCGCACGTCGTCACGACGATGCTCGCGACTCCGATGCCCGAAAGCCGCGCCGCGCGCGTGTTGCCGCCCACGAGCGCCGCCGCGAAGCCGAACACGGTGCGCTCCATCAAGACGTACGCCGCGATACACGCGAGCACGCCCACCGCGAGACCCCAGTGCACGTCGAGCCCCGGGATCGAGCCGAGCATGTTCGCTTCGCCGATGTGGCGCGTGGACGGCTTGTTCAGGCTTTCCGGATCGCGCAGCGGCCCCTCGACGAAATGGTTCAAGAGCGCGACGCCGATGTACGTGAGGAGGAGGCTCGAGATCGTCTCGTTCACGCCGCGCCGCGCCCGCAAAAAGCCGGAAAGCCCGATCCAGAGCGCGCCGGCCGCCGCGCCCGCGGCGAAGAGTCCGCCGAGAATCACGCCGCGCGGCGTTCCCGCGAGCGCAACGCCCGCCGCCGCGGCGGCGAGTCCGCCCACGACGAACGCCCCTTCGCCGCCGATGACGACGAGGCCGGCGCGCGCGGGCAGGGCGGTGCAGAGCGCCGTGAGCAACAACGGGCACGCGCGCTGGAGCGTGTTCTGGAAGGAGAACCACGTGCCGAACGCGCCCCGGTACATCTCGAAGTACACGTCGAGCGGTCTTTGGCCCGCGAGCGCGACGAACACGCCGAAGAGCGCGAGCGACGCGAGCAACGCGAAGAGCGGTATCAGGAGCGGCTCGAGCTTCATGGGCACCGGAACGACGTTGCCGAGCTCAATCGAGCTTTCCCTTCACGCCTTCCACCAGGTAATTCATGCTTTCCAGCGTGATGTCGGTCTGAGGATGCTGGGTCCCGGCCGGGATCAGCTCTTTGCCGGCGTTGTCCTTCATCGGACCCGCGTACACGACGAGAGTCCCCGCCGTAAGTTTCGCCTTTGCTTCCTCCGCCTTCGCTTTGACCGCGTCGGAAACGGCGGCGCCGTACGGCGAGAGCTTGACGAACCCGGAGGAGAAGCCGCCGCGCACGAGGTGCTCGGGCGTCTGCCCGGCCTTCACCTGCTCGATGTACGCGGTGTAGACCTTCTCCCAGTTCCATTCCGCGCCCGTGAGGTAACCCTTCGGTGCGAGGTTTGCTTGGCTCGCGTGGTAGCCGGTGCTGAACACGCCGTGTTTCTCGGCGGTCTCGATCACCACCTTCGGAGAATCGACGTGCGCGGTGAGCACGTCCGCACCCTGCGCGATGAGGCTGTTGGCGGCCTCTGCCTCCTTAATGGGCATCGACCAGTCCCCGGTGAAGATGACCGTGACCTCCACCTTCGAGTTCACGGAGCGCGCGCCGAGCGTGTACGAGTTGATGTTGCGGAGCACCTGCGGAATCGGCTTCGCGGCGACGAAGCCGAGCTTGTTCGTCTTGGTGGTTCCACCCGCGACGATGCCGGCCACGTATTCGGCTTCGTCGATGTAACCGAAGTAACTACCGACGTTCTTCGGGTGCTTGCCTTCCTGATACAGGCCGCCGCAATGAAGGAACGTTACGCCCGGATACTTTTCGGCGACCTTGAGAATGTGAGGATCGAAGTAGCCGAACGAAGTGGGGAAGAGGAGCTTCGCGCCGTCCAGATTGATCATGCTCTCCATGGTCTTTTGGACATCCATGGTCTCCGGAACTTTTTCCTCTTCCCGGATCTTCACGCCCGGTAGTTTCGAAACGGCGAGTGCGCCCTCGTGATGCGCCTGGTTGTAGCCGTAATCGTCCTTCGCACCGACGTAGATGAAACCGACCGTTAACGTTCCGGCGCCGGCCGGCGCGACGGAAGGTTTCGCGTCGGTTGCGGCGGAGCTCCCCGCCGCGGGCTCGTCCTTCTTGCTGCAGCTCACGGAGAGCGCGAGCAAGCAGGGAGTCAGCGCGAGAAACCAACGGCGCTGAACCGAGCGAAGCGGCCAATGGGCGGAAACTTCACGACGCGTCATGCATGGAGTCATCTCCGGAGCCGCGTTTCGCCCTCATGTCGCGCACACGTCGAGTGTCGACATCGTGGGTTCTTTTGCGGCGCGTCGCTTTCTGACCCCAAAATCTTCGTTTCGACCTCTGCGCGAAACGCGCAGTGAACATCCCGCGATCGAGCGTGCGCTCGGCCGCGACGGAAGTGAAACCGCCCGCGGCTTTCCTTTGAATGAGCGCGCTCGACCCGCGTGCGGGCGGCGCGCGCGCCTGAAGAAACGGTGAAAGTGATGATTGACCAAGCCAAAGCGCGAGCTCGGATCCGGATGGCCGCTGCAGGCGGAGCTGCCAGCATGGCGTTCCTCGTCGGCGCATCGGCGTCGGCGCAGCCGGCGCCCGCGCCCGCCGCCCCACCCGTGTCGCCGCCCGCTGAACTAGCGCCGCCCGTTGCTGCCGCCCCCGTCGCGACCGTGCCGGCCCCGGCGGTGCCCCCGGCTCCACCCCCACCGTCCGGCCCTCCCGCAGCCGCCGTGCCGCCTTCGCCGACGCTACCGGTCGACGCAGCGCCCGCGCCTCCGGCGCCCGCTCCCGAAGAGGGTCCCAAACCGATCGAGGTGCATGCCTGGGGCCGTATCGGTACGCGACTCCAGAGTCTCAAGCACCCCAAAAACATGGATCGCATCTTCGAAGACGGAGACATGGAGATCCATCTCGACGGCAATGCCACGAAGGAGATCGGTCTCACCGCGAACGGAGCGGCCACTTTCGGCCCGAAGCCGACGGGCGACGACATTCAGGGCACCTTCGCGATTCTCGACCTGATTGCGCGCTTCGACATCGCCGACGAATTCCACATCTGGGGCGGACGCATGCTGGTGCCGTCCGACCGCGCGAACTTCAGCGGCGCCTGGTTCGAAGCTCCCTGGTACTACCCGGGCACGTATTCTCCCCACGGCTTCATCGGGCCGCATGAAGGCCCGTACGGGCGCAACGACGGCGCCACCGTCTGGGGCCAATTCCAGGGCGGCCTCTTCAAGTACTACTTGAGCGCGTTCGACATTTGGAACTCGGCCGCGCGCCCGCTCATCTCCGGGAGGGTCAACCTGAGCCTCTTGAACCCCGAGCCCGGCTACTACCACAGCAGCACTTATTACGGGAAAGACGTCCTTGCCATCGGCGTCGGCGCTCAATATCAAAAGAACGCCTCGGTGGCGCCCGCGACTGCGGCGACCCCCGGCGTCGATAACTTCTCGGAGATCAACGCGGACGTCCTTTTCGAGAAGGAGCTCTCGGGCTCCGGCACTGTCGACGTAGAAGGCGCCTTCTACGGCTACGGCGGCGACTACGAGCCGTTCAAGTACTCGTACCTCGCGCTCGCTAGCTTCCTTCTGCCTGGCAAGGTCGGTCCGGGTTACCTCCAGCCGCTCGTGCGCTTCCAATCGGCGAAGGCGCGCGCGACGAACGAGACGGATAACTCCGTCGAGGCGCAGCTGGGTTACCCGATCGCCCAATACGGCGCTCGCCTCGCGCTCGGCTATCAGCACACGGACAACTCGGGTGTTCCCGGTAATGCCCTCTATCTGGGCGCGCAGATCCTGAAGTAGCGCCCTCGCGCTTTTCGCCGCCGAACTCGCCTCGTGACTCCGGGGAAAGAGCTCGGAACCCCGCAGCTCGCCAGGATCGGGTTCGGCGGCGCCCGCACGGTACGAAAGGAGAACCGGCGATGACCGTTCTGATCGATGCGGAACCCGAACCCATTCCGGTCGACTGGGACCGCGCGGCGCTCGTCATCATCGACATGCAGCGCGACTTTCTCGAGCCGGGCGGCTTCGGCGAGACGCTCGGTAACGACGTGTCGCTCCTGCAACGTGCGGTAAAGCCCATCCAGGCGTTGCTCGAACGCGCGCGCGAAAAGGGCGTGCTCGTGATCCACACGCGCGAGGGGCATCGGCCGGACCTGTCGGACGCTCCGCGCGCCAAGCTCGAACGCGGAGCTCCGCGCCTGCGCATCGGCGCGCGCGGACCGATGGGACGCATCCTCGTCCGCGGCGAGCCCGGCCACGACATCGTCCCCGAGCTCGCTCCGAAGGACGGCGAGCCCGTGATCGACAAGCCCGGCAAGGGCGCCTTCTACGCGACCGATCTGCATCCGATGCTCGCTTACAAGAACATCGAGACGCTCGTCGTCTGCGGCGTCACCACCGAAGTCTGCGTGCACACGACGGTGCGGGAAGCGAACGACCGCGGCTACCGCTGTATCGTGCCGGGCGACTGTTGCGGCTCCTACTTCCCCGAATTTCACGCGCAGGGCCTCGCGATGATCAAGGCCCAGGGCGGCATTTTCGGCTGGGTGTCGGATTCCGCACGCGTGCTCGCGGCGCTTTGAACGCGGCCCCGAGGTATTGCGCGGTGAGCACGAGGGAGGCGGACGCGCAGGCTGTCGCACACGAGGGCGAGCTGGCGACGGCAAATGAGGAGCTCGGATCTTCTCAGGGTGAAACGCGACGTCGTCACCCATTGGAGATGATGCCGCGTGTTCGAGCGGTCATTCCAGCGACCCTGAATTGTGTGCGAGCGTGCTGGTGGAAAACCACTGGCAAGTATTCCGGTGCGAGCCTACTCTTCCCATGTGAAACGCTCGACAGCGCCGGCGGGCCCCGAAAGCTCGCGCGAGGAGTTGCCGAGCGGCGTCCATGCGGAGCTCGCCGGGACGCTGCACGAGGTGTCGAACGTGCTCACCGTCGTGCTCGGTTGGCTCGACGTCGCGCGACAACGGCTGCCGGCGGGTTCTGCCCGAGACGCGGTGGAGGTGGCGCGCACCCACGCCCACCTCGGCCATCGCGTCGCTCGTGCGGCGATTGGCGCCGAGCCACCCCAACGCGGGAGCAGCCGCCGCCCGGCGCGCTCGGTAGCAAAAGCAGCAGTTTTGGCCGTGACGCCCCAGGCCGAGAGCCACGGCGTCACCGTGTCGATCGAGAAGACCTCGGACGGGCACGGGCTCGTGCGCGACGTGGGTGCCGTGCTCCAGATCCTCACGAACCTGCTTTTGAACGCCATTGCGTTCACGCCGAGCGGCCGCTCGGTGCGGGTCGGCGTCCATGACGACGGGCCGTTCTGCATCTTCAGCGTCGAGGACGAAGGGCCGGGCATCGAACCGTCGCGCGTGGCGAGCCTCTTCAAATCGCAAACGTCCACGCGTGAGGGCGGCGCGGGTCTCGGCTTGCGTCACTCCGCGGAGCTCGCGCGCAGTCATGGTGGCGTGCTCGAGCACGTCGCGCGCGGACCGGGCGCCACGTTCGAGCTCTCGTGGCCCGTGGGCGAAGCTCTTTCACAAGCGGGCCATCTGCGACCACAAAGGCAACCGAGCGTCGCCGGTGCGCGCGTGCTCGTCGTGGAGGACGACGCAGCGGTGCGCTCGCTCGTCGAGTTCGCGCTCGAAGCGCGCGGCGCGCAAGCCATCGTCGTCGCGAGCGGCGGTGAGTTCGACTCCATCGTCGCCGCGGGCGCGCCGTTCGACGCCGCGCTCGTCGATCTCTCGCCGCTCGAAGGGCGCGCCACGTCCGCGCTCGAAATGCTCCGCACCTCGAGCCCCAAGGTCGTGACCATCCTCATCAGCGGCGTGGCCGGGGGCATCCCGCTCGGTGCGGAGTCGTTCGTTTCGGCCTGGGTGCGCAAGCCCTTCGAAATGTCCGAGGTGCTCCAGGTCATGGGCAGCCTGCTAGCCGGCCTGCGCGCCCCGCAAGACTCCGTGCCCGTCCTCGAATAACGCCGGGGCCGCGCCCCCTCCTCGGACAGCCGAGACCCGGGCGCCGCTGGGTTCGTCTGCCGCACGGGCGGTAGCCAAAATCACCATATTTTCGGCCTTTCTCTCGCTTTCCGCGGCTTCCAGCTTGCCGAGCCGCCCCCCTGTGGGGTAGACCCTCGCCCCCAGTTCGGCACCTCACCGAGCCGGCAGCAACCGACCGAAGAAAGAAGCAAGAAGCACGACCGATACGGATCCCTAAGCGAAGGTGGCGGAACTGGCAGACGCACTAGCTTGAGGTGCTAGCGGGGTTATTCCCATGGAGGTTCAAGTCCTCTCCTTCGCACTGCCCTTGTGAAATTACGAGCTTAGCTGGCCCAGCTAGCCGATCGCGTTGGCTAGCGGGCTTGGAGCGGGGAGGGGCGAAGCCGGTAGGGCCGACAGCGGCGAGAACGCGACGTGCAGCGGCCTGATTTGCGCTCGCGTAGATCGCGGTCGTCGTCACCTTCTTGTGCCCGGCAAGGTAGGCGGCGCCGGTCAGGTTACCGGTCTCCGCGAGCTGCGTTAGTCGGGCGTGCCGGAGGTCATAGGCGGTGAAGGTCCTTGGCTTTGTGAGGCAGCCATCGTGACCACGGCTCGTCGAGCGGCGTTTCGGGATTCACGTTCCACGTGGTCATGTGGAGGTCTCCTTCGGGCGTCGGTCGCGCATTCGCGTGAGAATTCGCGCTTCGTCCAGTGTCTTGTTCGCGATGGGGCGCAATCCGCCGGCGTTCACCGCCTGCGCGAACCGGGCATCCGTTTCGCTCCAGTCGACCCCTCCGGAGTTCGCGGGCTGCTGAACGAGCTCCCGCATGAGTTGAGTCAATCGAAGACGACGAGAAGCGGCTCGCCGAGCTCGGCGGTGACCTCGAGGCCGCTCGCGCCGCCAGTGCGGAGCTGAGCGGGATGCTGCGGCGAGTTGCGCAGCTCTTGGTCGAGTCGGACAGCGAGACTCTGCAGGATGTGGGCGAGTACGTCGTCGACGTTTTAGACGGCCGGCGCTAACCCTCAAGCGGCACTTGCGCCGGCAGCGCTCCAGTTGCTGTCGCGGTCACGACTTCTTCCCCCGGGTCGGTTTACGAGCCCCCGGTTTGGACCGTCTCGAACGTTCGAGCAGCTTCACGTCCTTGACGGCCTCCTCGAAGTGCTTTTCCACCGGGGCCGGCAGCTCGGCGCGCTCTCGGGAGAAGCGTTCGTACTCCTGCTCGGCCATTGCAGTCGCCGCGTCGTGCGAAACACGCCCGGCGTGCGTCAGGATCTCGCGGTCACTGAGTTTGAGGAAATCGTCGAGCTTGGCGATCCAGTCGGCCATGTACATGGCCTTGTGGTTCATGGCTTGGAGCTCGGCGAACTCGAGGTACGCCGTGACGATTCGGTTCAAGGTCTCGAGCTCTTTGTCGTCGAGGTAATTCTTTGCGACGGTGGCGTCACCCTTCCGGGGCGCATCTCCCGTCCAACTCGTGAGCCCCATGTTCGGTTTCGCCGCGTCCGCGCGCGCTGCGATGACCTCGGCGGCCGTGTGCCCGTGCGCGGCCCAGTGCATCTTGTTCTGCACCGTTGCGAAGAAGCGCTGCGAGGCTTCGATGCGCGCGTCGTAGTCGATGCTCGTCGCGTAGATGTCGAGCACCTTGCGCCAGAAGACCTTCTCCGACGAGCGGATATCGCGGATGCGTGCGACGAGCTCGTCAAAATAGTTGTCGCCGCCACCGCGCTTCAGCCGTTCGTCGTCGAGCGTGAAGCCCTTGACGATGTACTCACGAAGGCGCTGTGTCGCCCAAATGCGGAACTGCGTGCCCCGGTGGGACTTCACGCGGTAGCCCACTGAGATGATCACGTCGAGGTTGAAGTACTCAACCTGGTATGTCTTCCCATCGGCAGCAGTTGTTGCAGATTCTGCAACAACTGAGCTGCGGGCCAGCTCGCCCTCGTCGAACACGTTCTTGATGTGCCGGGAGATGACCGACTTGTCGCGCTGGAACAGCTCGGCCATCTGCCCGAGCGAAAGCCACGCCGTCTCACCGTCGAAGCGGACCTCGACACGCGTGCGGCCGTCCTCGGTCTGGTACAGCACAAACTCGTCTTCGCGGTGGACGAGGTCGGTCATCGGTTTACGTCTTAGCCACTTCTTCGCCCGGCAGGGGTCGTTTGCGGCGCGGCGCTGAGCGCGCTGTGCCGCGAGCGGATGGCGTAGGTAAGCGAGCGAAGCTTGGTCGCGTACTCCCCCCACGTCGTGCCGCTCTTCGTCGACTTGCGCGCCGCAGCAGCCAGATGGTTGTCAGCCAGCAAGACCACCAGCACGCGATCGGCCTCTGTTGCCACGCGAGGCTCGGGTGGTTCGCCGGACCCATCGTCGGGAGTGAAGTAAGTCTGGATCTGCACGCCGGGCACGGCAGGGTCCGCGTTTAGGACCTCATGCAAGTACTCCGCCGCAGCGGCCGCCTCCTTCGACGCCGGGTGAAACTCGAACTGCACGAGAAGAGGAAACCTCATGTAAGTCCACCCGGCACCCTCAGCGCTGTCGTCTTCGGATCACCGAGGATCGCGTCGACTTGGTCCAGCGTACGGGCACCGACATCGACGATGTCGTTCCCGCTCCGAGGCGTTCAGCGAGGGCATCGTCGATTCGCCCGGCTCTATCATCAGCTAGGCTCGGCTTGTGCATGAGCTCCGGCCCACGGTGTCACGGTAGACCGACGACGCTCGGCGAACAATAGCGGGCCCGTACTCCCGACGGTTGGTGAGGGGGAGCCACCCCCACCAGCGCGCCGCTCACCCGCACCAAGCTTCCGCTGCCGCCGGCGAGTCCGACGACATTGGCACCGCGCCGAGGAGGTACTCGCAGATACACCCCACCCATCAAGCCCGCGGGTGGGGTGCCCGCGCGCTTCGGTTCCGTCTTCGAAATGGCTGTGGGCTTGCCGCGTGTGGGTGGGCGCCGGGAGCTGCCCGTAACGGGGCTTACGACTAGGTCCGGCTTTGAACGAGCACGCGCAGTGCGAGGCGGGCCACCCTGCGAAGCGGCTCCGCACGACGACGATGCCGCCCTTGCCGCAGTACTTCGCAAGATACGCGCAGGCCCGACCCTTTGCGGGGAACACGCGCGCCATCCCGCACACGCGGTCGAGACCTTCCCACCGATGCTGCCATCGGAGTCGCCGATGGTCGCTCAGTCCTCGGCCTGACACCACTGCGTGCAGGTGGACCCGCCCACGGCAGGTCCACTCGACGGCACACGCGCCCGGCTGGTAATCTCGGCTGCCCAAGCCTTCTCGATTTCGGGGTCAGGCTGGGCCGCATCGAACATGTCGGCGTCCGTGACGTCGTCATCAAGGCTCGCGAGAAGCCGCTCGGCAAGGTCGGCTCACTGAGTCCCAAAAGTCTTGAATCGGCGCCTGCTCGAGCCGCGAGCTGGACGACGGCGGTGGGTGGCCTATCTAGCGGGTCATGAAACCCGGAGAAGCTAGTCGAACGGCGGTCCTCGTGTGCCTCGCGCGCGCGCTCGCGAACGGCACCGTCAAGGGCTTTTCGGATCCGACGGCGCTCGCGCTTCTCCCGGCGGATGAACGTGCCAAGGCCGAACGCTTCCGGGCTGGCCAGCCGCGCAGCGACGAACGGGGCTCGTATCAATTCGCGCTGCGCCGTGCGGACATGATGGCCGTGCGTACCCTCTTCATCGACGAGGTCGTGCGCGAGGCGATGCCCCCTCAGGTCGTCATCCTGGGTGCCGGGTTCGACGGACGCGCCTGGCGACTGCCGGAGCTCCGCGACACGGTCGTCTTCGAGGTCGACCACCCCGACACCCAGCGCGAGAAACGCGAACGCGTCGGCAGCCTGACGCAAGCGGCGCGCGAGGTTCGCTTCGTCCCCGTAGACTTCACCCGCGACGACCTCGCGCGCTGCCTCACAGAAGCGGGCCACGACAGCGCGCGTCCCACTCTCTGGATCTGGGAAGGCGTCGTCATGTACCTGAGCGAGGCCGAGGTCGAAGCGTCGCTGCGCACCATTCGAGCGCGCTCCGCGCCGTCCAGTCGTCTCGTCATCGCCTACATCGCGCCCGGCGGCATTCTCGTCCGCGTCGTCGGACTCGTGCTCCGCCGCATCGGCGAGCCGATCCGTTCGACTTACCGCCGTGACACCATGGCGACTTTGCTCTCGCACCACGGATTCGACGTTCTCCGTGACGAGTCCGTCCCCGAGGCAGCGCCGCGGCTTGCGTCGAGCGCGGCCGAAGGCGCACGCAGAATCCGGCATCTGCGTCTGGTGTCAGCGAAGTTGAGGGAGTAGCGCGGCGCGAGCGCCACGGACTCGCACCGTGCAGGCCGTTGCGACCTGCCGGTCAACTCCCCTGACGCGAGACGCTCTTCGAGCCGTCGCCACCGTCGTAAGTACGCGCGGCGCGCTCGGCTCGCACGTGGGGGTCGTAGTGACGCTCGAAGAACTTGTCGCGCATGTTGCGCCAAGAGCTCACACCGCCGAGCAAGCGGTAGAGGCGAATGAACGCGAACGCGGAGTCGGGCTGCCAGGGTAAAAAGCCGGCTTGAACGCTGGTCGGAAACAGGTGGTGGTTGTTGTGCCACTCACCTGCCACGAGCCCGGGCCACAGCCGATTGACCGCCAGGCTCTCGCGATCGAAGTCGAGCCGCTCGCGGCGGTCCTTGCCTCCGGCGTGCAAGTCGAAGTTGTGCGCCCGGATGCCGAAGGCCCAGACTGCCGCCCAGCCGAAGAGTGCCGTCGCCAGCGCATGTCCGCCGAGCGCGTAAAAGGCGCCGTACCAGAAGGCCCAATTGAGCAGGTAGCTCGCCAGCAGGCGCGCGGGGTGGGTGACGGACCCCCAGCGTCGATATTGCTCGTAGCTGTTGGCTCGAACGCCCGTGTGCTTCAGGAGCCCGACAAGCCGGGTGTAGTCTCGCGCCGAAAGCTCGGGATTGATCTGCTGATGGAGATCGGCCGCCAGAAAGCAGTAGAGCCAACCGGCCCTGGCGTTGTAAGGGTCGCCCGGCTGATCCGAGTAAGCGTGGTGCACGTGGTGCGACACGATGTACACCTCTTCGGGGACGATTTTCATGGCCAGGTTCCGGCACACGAAGCGGTAGCAACGGTTCTTGAACTTGAACGCGCGGTGCGTGCCGTAGCGGTGCAGGTAAACGGTGCCGTGAGTGCCGAGCCACACCATGCTGTAGAGAAAGCCGGCGAGCATCAGCTTCCAACTGAAGTAGCGCAGGAGGAACACCGCTCCGAACGGCAGCAAGGAGAGCGAGAAGCTCCACACCATGACCGAAAGCCACGCTTTGCGGCTATGCAGCAGGTTGAGACGCTGTCTCCACTCGCGCAAGATTTCGAGCGTCGTCGGCACGTACAGCTCTTCGCCACGCGACCATCCGTAGCCGGGCATGCGGAGAACGCGCTTCAAAAAAGGGCTGGACGTTCCGGAATGTCGAAGAGCGGTGCTACGCACCGTCGCCACCAGGGGGCACGGTTTCGAGCCGGGCGAGCAAATCCTTCGCGGCCTGCAAGCGCAAGCAGGCCTCGTGGATCGTGTCGCTCGCGATCACTTTCTCGGCTCGCGGCATGGCGTTCATGCGTTCGAACAAAGATTCGAGCGCAGTGCATGCTGCCTCGATGCTCAGCTTGGCCACCACGATCTCGTTGGGAATGTTCGTCGGCATGGGCGCTCGCTTTCGTCGCTGGCGACAGCCCGAGCGGCGCGCGCCAATCACTCAATAGCTCACGGGAGCGCGATGAACGCAAGCCGCGCCCGAATGTCGTGACCGAATCACGATCTCGAAAAAAGTGCTAGGATTGCGCCAATCCCATGCAGCTCTTGGAAGGGACGCCGGCCATCGAGCGCGTTTTGTGTGCGCTCGATGTCGAGCATCCCATCGTGGGCGCGCTCTCGCTCGCGGGTCTGGTTGCCACACGCTTCGGGGTCCCGCTCGAGGTGCTGCACGTCGAAGCGGGACGCGGCTTCGGCTCGATTCAGAGCAGGGCGAACCGCGTCGCTGAGCTGATGGCCTCGCACAGCGTGGGGCAGCGGCTCGATGAATTGGTCTCGGGGCGGGGCGAACCGGAGTCGACGACGACGCGGCTCGCCTCGGGCAGTCCGGTCACGAGCATCCTCGAGCGCAGCGCCGTGTCCGGCAACGATTTGATCGTGCTCGGGGCCCGCCAGCGCTCCGATCTGGGCTGGCAGTTCCGTGACGACATCGCTCGGCAAGTGTCGGCGCTGGCGCAATGCGCGACGCTGACGGTGCACGACCGCGATCGTGCCGACAAGATCGAGCGCATCCTCGTCCCCATCGATTTCGGGCCCGTCACCGAGAGCGCCGTCGCATGGGCACTGCTCTTCGCGCAGCGCTTCGAGGCCGACGTGCACGTCCTGCACGTGGTCTCGCGCGAGCAACGGACCGAGCGTCGCGTCGAGGGTTCGAGTAAGGTCACGCCCTCGTCGCGGTTCCCGGCCGACGTGAGCGCGCGCGGCGCCGAGCTGGCAGCGGGACTCGTGGCCGCGGGTGTTCGCGCAACGAGCGACGTCGTCATCGCCGGCGGCGTCGTCAACGGCATCACCGATTACAACGCTCGCGGCGAGTTCGATTTGCTCGTGTTCGGCCTGACGGGCCCGCCGCGCGGCGCGGCGCGGCTGACTCGTGGCCTCGCGGCCACATTGCGCAATCGCATGTCCATCCCCCTGCTTTCGATACGGCAAGCCACGGTCGATTCACCGAACGCCGCGGCGGGGACCGGCGGACGCTGACGCGCCACCGGCTCGAAAGAGCATGAAGCTCGCGCTCCTTGGCGGAGGGTCCCGTTTCGGCGCGGTGATTGTTCACTGACTCGCAGGCGGATCCATATCAGTTCGGGGTAGTGACCACGCTGTGCGCACTGCCTCGTAGGTGGACTCCGGCAGCTGAACCAAAAGCGGGTAGGCTTTGGGATCGAGCCAGCGCAAGATCTCTTCGATCGACTCGGGCGCCATGGCCGTACAGCCCACCGTTGGTTGACGTGGGCCTCGCCACACGTGCAAGAAGACGCATGAACCGGCGCCGACCACGACGTCGGGTGCGTTCTGGTGCACGACGATTCCGAAGCGAAAGAGTCCATCGGCACGGCGCAACGGGCTCCACCGCTGCCAGCCGACGCGCTTCGTCTGCGCGGCGTCGATGAGCTCGTTGTAGTGCGGGGACCTCGTGTCCTCGACGCAATACATGCTCCTCGTCGTCTGCAAATACGGAAAGCCCCGCCCGCCCACGGGCAGGCTGGGCGCGACGCCGAAGGCCGTCCGGAGCGCAAAGATACCGGCCGGTGAGCGAGCGTCCCCTTCGTGCTTGATGGGGCCGACGCCGCCGTCGGGATGCAAACCTCGGCCCCAAGCCAGGCCCCGCCGTCCGAGATCTACGGGGATGACCGTCCCGACTTCGCGCCATCCGCTCGCATCGTCGCGTTCATAGCGTTGGAGAGTCCCCGCGGAGCTGTTCCAGGCGGGCGCGGTCACGAGCAACAGCTGGTGCACCGATGCCGCGATCGGCGCAGCCGGTTCCGAGGGAGCAGCCGCGGCCCGCGGAGCCGGTCCGAGCGCCAGAGCGATGCAGCACATTGTCACGAGTCGTCGCACGCTCGGCACCTACCACGACGGTTCGGCGGGTTGAACGGAGCGCCCTCGAGCGGGCACGGACCTCCGCGCGCAGCACGAGGACCATTGCCTTGGGCAATCAGGCGCGTACGGAGATCCAGCCATGCCTCGAACGCTCATCGTCACCGGAATGCTCGTGGTCCTCGGCGCCTGCTCGAACGAAAATGACCAGGAGCCGAACCCCGCGCCCACCTCGAGCGCGCTCACCTATTACGGGGACGCGCTGCCCGTCTTCGAGCAGCACTGCTTGCAGTGTCACCAAGCCGGCGGGATCGGGCCCTTTCGCCTCGATCGATATGCCGACGCCGAGAATCACGCGGGCGCCATCTTCGATCAGACGCAAGCTCGCGCGATGCCTCCCTGGGCGGCGACGTCGGACGGCAGCTGCCAGAATTTTTCGCACAGCTTGGCCCTCCCGGACGAAGCTCGCGCGACGCTCGCTCAGTGGGTGAAGGACGGCGCCGCCGAAGGCACGCCTCGCTCCGTCGCGCTCCCGTCGCAGCCGTCACTCGCCGGTGCCACCGAATTCCCGACGCCGGTGTTCTCACCGGTCGCACAAGGCGGTGAGCTCGCGCAATTCGACGAATATCGCTGCTTTCTCATGGATCCGGGCGTCGACGACGTGCGCTACATCACGGGCTACGACGTCGAGCCCGGGACGCCTTCGGTCATTCATCACGTCCTCGTGAACATCGTCGATCCAGCTGCCGAATCCGACGAGCCGGGCGTAACGAACGCCGAGGTCATGACGGCTCTCCACGCCCAGTCACCGGATCGCGAGGGGTGGCCGTGCTTCGGCATGGCCGGCGACGGCGTGAAGGTCGAGTCCGTCCCCGTCGTGTGGGCTCCCGGCCAAGGCGTGGTCGAATACCCGGGCGAGAGCGGCGTACCCGTCGTCCCCGGGCGCAAGCTCGTCGTGCAAGTGCATTATAACCTCGCCGACAACCCGGGACCCATCACCGATCAATCCGTCGTTCGATTACGACTCGCAACGACGGTCCCCAACGTCGGTGTGATGGTCCTCGAAGATCAGCTGCTGAACACGCTTTTCGAGGACACGCCTCATGCGCTCGCCCCCGGCATGGCGTCCGTCACGTACAGTTGGCAGACGCACGTGAGCGATTACTTCGGCAACATTGCCGACGTGAAGCTCTACGGCGTGATGCCGCACATGCACCAACGCGGGCACAAATTCCGGATGGACGTGGGACCGAGCGCCGACCCGGCGTGCGGCATGGACGTGCAGTCGTGGGACTTCCACTGGCAGCACATGTATTTCTACACGCAGCCACTCGCCATGACGCCCGACTCCCAGATCAACGTGACGTGTGACTTCGACACTTCGGCAGAGACCGCGCCCGTGCTGCCGGGTTGGGGCACGCGCAACGAAATGTGCCTGGCGGCGATGTACTTCACCGTCCCGGCCGCCGACTTCAGTCAGTGACGCGTTCCGAGCGTTCGACGTCCCGACAGTAATTGCAACCGCAGCGTGGTTCACGGCGACCAGGGCGCGATGCCCCACCGAGCCCGCGCGCGTGCAAAACTTCAGCGAGGTCGCACGAGTTAATCACTCCGAGGAAAGCAGAGCGTCGCTTTGAGACGGCGCTGACGGCGTCGAGAGGTTAGGGTGCAGGTAGGCCGACGGCGCGCGCCCGTGACGGCAGGTCGGCCTCGAGTTTCGCGATCGTTCCACTGCCTGACCCCGATTTACACATGCAGCCTCTCGCTCGACTTTCGAACACGCGCACCCCTCGCTCGCTGCTCTCCACCTTGCTACTCGGCGGAGCGCTCCTCGCCAACAGTGGCTGCCACGGCGGGGAAGGCACGCTCGCCGACCTCGGCAGCGCGGGCACCGGCACTCATCCGCCTCTCGGTTCGAGCGGCAACGCCGGGCGAGCCAGCACCGGCAGCGGTGGGAACGGCTTCGGGACCGGTGGCGCTCCGAACGGCGGCGGAGCACCGAGCGCCGGCACCCCGGGTAGCGCGGGCACGCTCGTGAGCGGCGGCGGCGTGGGCAACGCCAGCGCGAGCGGGGGCGCCGGCGGAGCGGGCGGCCGCGTCGCCTCGGCGGGCGGCGGCGGCGTGAGCAGCGGCGGCGTGAGCAGCGGCGGCGTGAGCAGCGGCGGCATGAGCAGCGGCGGCATGAGCGACGGCGGCGCTGTCGCGAGCGGCGGCATGGGCGGGGCCAAGCCGTGCGTGGACGTCCAGCCCCCGGCGGATCCGGATTGGCCGGGCGCCATGTGTGAAGATTGGGCGTCGCAGACCACTGAATGCACCGCGGATTGGTTCGCGCCGTACTGCGACGTAAGTTGTGGTCGCTGCGTCCCCGAAGGCGGCGGCGGGTCGGCCGCGGTGGATTGCTCGAAGGCGGGGCTGCCGAACGTGACCGGCGGCGACGGGTTTGCGACCCGCTACTGGGATTGCTGTCAAACTCATTGCGGGCAGTCCGACGGCCATCGCTGCAGCAAAGACGGCGTGTCCAAGACGAGCGACACGAAGAGCGCCTGCGACGGCGGCGGCTCCTATGCTTGCTACGACGAGGCCCCGCACGCGGTCTCGGACTGCCTTTCATACGGATATATCGCCAAAGCGAACCCGAATTGCGGCGGCTGCTACCGCATTCAGTTCACCGGGGAAGGGAAAGACAACGCGGCCGACCCCGGCTCGAAGCTCATCAAGGGCAAACAGATGATCGTCAAGGTGAGCAACACCGGCGGCGACGTGGCGAGCAATCAATTCGACGTGATGGTGCCGGGCGGCGGCGTGGGCAAATTCAATGCCTGCAGCAACGAATGGAACACGAGCGATCTCGGTGCTCAATACGGCGGCTTCTTCACGCAGTGCACCGGCGCCTACTCGGCCAAGAAGCAGTGCGCGCACGACGCGTGCATGAAGCTCCCTTCAGGACAGATGCGCGACGGCTGCACCTGGTTTACTGACTGGCTCCAAGCGGCCGACAATCCAAAGTTCACGTCGCAAGCGACCGACTGTCCGTTCTGAGCGCCGGGCCGCGCCGTCCGAGCGGTCGCGTCACGATCGCGTCGAACGCTCACGCGCCCCGACCGCACCGCGCGCCTGCACGGCTCTTGCAAGAGCGTCCCGCTCGAGAGGCGGTGCAGCGTCCATGGCAGATGGTTCTTCGTTCACCGGGCTTCGTGCCCACGGCGTGACACTCTGGCTCGCCACAGCGCTCTTGCTGGGCTGCGGCGACACCGGCGAGCGTGCCGAGCTCGGCGTCGAGACGCAAGCCGTGGCGATCGCGCCCGAGCGTTCCGGCATCGAGCACGTGGTCGTCGTGATGATGGAAAATCGCTCGTTCGATCACCTGCTCGGGTGGTTGCCCGGGGCGGACGGACGCCAAGCCGGATTGAGTTACGTGGACGGCGCGGGCGTCGCCCACGCGACCTACCCACTCGCGCCGGATTATCAGGGTTGTGATCACCCTGATCCCGATCACTCTTACGCTGGCGGCCGCGTCGAGTACGCGAACGGCGCCAATGACGGCTGGCTCAAAGCAGGCAACAACGACGCCTACGCCATTGGCTACTACCAGGCGTCCGACCTCCCGTTCTTCAGCCGAGCGGCGCCGCGCTTTACCGTGCTCGATCGCTACTTTGCCGCCATCATGGCGGAAACGTATCCGAACCGGATCTATCAACACGCGGCCGAGGTGGACCGCTTGACGAACACGCTCGCGGTGAGCACCCTCCCGACGATTTGGGATCGCCTGGCCGCCGCCGGCCGCAGCGGTCGTTACTATTACAGCGACGTGCCGTTCCTCGCGCTCTGGGGAGCGAAGTACCTGCCGATCAGTCGTCCACTCGCCGCTTTCGTGGCCGATGCGCTCACGGGTCAACTTCCGGACGTAGCGTTCGTCGATCCACCGTTCGTCGACGAGGCGAGCGGCACCTCGAGCGACGACCATCCGCACGCCGACATCCGGCGAGGTGAAGCGTTCCTCGACCTGATTTACTCGGTCGTAACACTTGGTCCGGCCTTTCAGAGTACGATCCTCGTCGTGAACTTCGACGAGTGGGGCGGTTTTTTCGATCACGTGCCGCCTCCGACCGCACCGATCCCCGACAGCGACCTCCTCGCCGGCAATGCCGACGGACGCCTCGGCTTTCGCACGCCCGCGTTGCTCGTCGCGCCGTGGGCGCGAGCGGGCTTCGTCTCACATGTCCCCTTCGATCACACCTCCGTGCTCAAGCTGATCGAATGGCGTTGGGGTCTCGAGCCGCTGAGCGTCCGCGATCGAACGGCGCACAACCTGGCGGAGGCTCTCGATTTCAAGCGGCGCACCCGCCCTTCACCGCTGCTCGTTCCACCTCCACCCGCGACGGCGTGCGCCGCGGTCCAAGCGAGTGAGGATTTACCGCTGGCCGCATTGAGTGACATGGCCCGTGAGTTCGGCTTTCCGGTCTATCGTTGACGACGACCCCCATTTTCCGCTTCTACGCGACGATCGCGGGCGACGATAAAAGCCTCGACGAGGTGTTCCGTCCGGGCTCGCTGTCCGTCTTCGACGCTCACACGAACGAGCCGCTCGTCAGCGTGAGCGCGGACGAGCTCACTTCCGAAGGCCTCGTCCTGTTCCAGGGTGTCGACTTCGACGGCCTGCCCGATCTCGCGCTGATGGATGGGCAGAAGTCGTGTTACCACGGCCCCTCGTAGCGCGCTCTGGCGGTCTCGAGCGGCTCGACTCGAAGCTGCCCGCGAACGTCGAGCGCGTAACGCCCTGATATCGAAGGTCACGATGCCGCTACCGAAGCAAGCACTGCTCGAGAAGCTCGAGTCCGGCGCGGTGTCGGTCGGAATCATCGGTCTCGGCTACGTCGGGCTCCCACTCGCGCTCGCCTTCGTCGAACGAGCCAAAGTTCGAGTGCTCGGCTTCGACGTCGACGCCGCGAAGGTAGAGCTGCTCCGGCGCGGGCGTTCGTACATCACGCACGTCGGCGAGGATCGCGTGCTGCGTGCGCGAGAGAGCGGCTTGCTCGACGCGACGGCGGATTTCGAGCTGCTCGGGCAACCGGACGCGCTCCTGATCGCGGTGCCGACGCCGCTCACGCCGCAGCGTGAGCCCGACATGCAGTACATCGTCGGCGCGGGTCGCGCCATCGCGGCTCGCCTCCGGCCCGGTCAGCTCGTCGTGCTCGAATCGACGACCTATCCGGGGACGACGGACGGGCTGCTGCGCGAAATCCTGGAAGAGTCCGGGCTGACCTGCGGTAAGGACTTTTTCCTCGCGTTTTCCCCAGAGCGTGAGGACCCGGGCAATCCGCGCTTCTCGACGGCGACGATCCCGAAGCTCGTCGGGGGAGTCGACGAGGCCGCGGGCGAGCTCGCCGCGGCGCTCTATGCTCGCGCGCTCACGCAGGTCGTGCGCGTGCGTAGCGCGAACGTGGCCGAGGCGACGAAGCTCACCGAGAACGTGTTCCGCGCCGTCAACATCGCCCTCGTGAACGAGCTCAAGGTCGTCTACGACCGCATGGGCATCGATATCTGGGACGTGCTCGATGCGGCTTCGACCAAGCCCTTCGGCTTCATGCGCTTCAATCCGGGGCCCGGTCTCGGCGGGCACTGCATCCCGGTCGACCCCTTCTATCTCACCTGGAAAGCGCGCGAATTCGGCCTCAAGACGCGCTTGGTCGAGCTCGCGGGCGAGATCAACGTCGAGATGCCGCGCTACGTCGTCGAAAAGCTAGAACGAGCTTTGAATGCGCAGAGCAAGCCCGTCCGCGGCAGCCGCATCCTCTTGCTCGGCATCGCGTACAAGCAGGACATCGACGACACGCGAGAGAGTCCCGCGTTCGAGCTCTGCGAGCTCCTGCTCGAGCTCGGCGCGCGCGTCGCTTATCACGATCCGCACGTTCCGAAGGCGCCCGAGCTGCGGGCCCGGCCGAACTTGCCGCTGCTCGAATCGGAGCCGCTCACGCCGGAGCTGCTGCAGGCACAGGACGCGGTCGTGATCGCGACCGACCACCGCGCCGTCGACTACGCGCGCGTCCTCGAGCACGCGCAGCTCATCGTCGACACGCGCGGCGTCTATCGCGAGCGGCTGCCGAACGTCGTGAAGGCGTGAGGCGGTTCGCAGCGGGTGCGCGAAGCGTCGCGAAGATACCCGTCGTCGAGGTTCGGCGAGCGCGACAGAGCACGCCGTAGTCGCTCGCGGGGTGCTCAGAAGCTCCCGCGCAGCGCGGCGCCGTCCGCACCGATTTGAAGCACGACCGGCTCGCGCCGAGCGCCGTTACGCTTGTTGCGTAAAGCGCCTGGGTCGAGCACGAGCCAGACGCCGAGGCCTGCGGCCGAGAGCCAGAGAGCGTCGCACACTCCCGCGAAGACACGGGCGCGCGTTGCGTTATCGTGTTGGGCGTTCCAGGCGGCGATGCCGAACGGAACCGAGGCGACCGCCAGCCCTCCGGCGACGCTCCACGCGAGATACCTGGGGCGCTCGTGCTCGGGGGCCTGCTCGACGAGGGTATCGTGCACGGCGGGCCCGAAATCGAGCGCGAGACGCGAGCCCTCGGCAAGCGTCACCGTTTTTTCCTGCGCGCCCTGCTGCGAGGATTGAACGCGAATCCGGTGCACGCCCGCGTTGATCGCGAGCTCGAGCGGTGCCTGACCGGCGCTCGAGCCGTCGATGAGCACCGTGGCATCGCGCGCGGCCCTGACGGTGAGCGTCGCTACGCGGCTTTTGAGCGCCGCGATCGCGCGGTCCACGTCCGCCCGCCGCTGTTCGGAAAGCTCGCCACCGGCTTCCGCGACGTATTGCTCGTACGCCTCGATCGCGCCGACGTGATCGTTCATCGCGGCGCGCACTTGGCCCATGTTGTAGAGGATTTTGTAGGAGTGGCTGAGCTCGCGCACGAGGCGCATCTCGTCGAGGGCAGCCGCGTACGAGCCTCGTGAATAGAGCTCGACCGCGCGATCGTAGTGCAAGCGCGCTTCCGCCGAGGTGTCGGCCGCGGGAGCGTGTACGGCTCCAAGCTCGAACGACAGAGCCATCGAGGAGAGGAGCAGCCAGTTAAGGGCTTTTCGCATGGTAGGTTCGAGCGCGAGAGAACGGCGTGACGAGCTCCGTCAGCGCGGCCCGGGACCTCGAGGCGCCGGCGTGGAGCGAAGGGGGGGTGGTAGATCGCGAATGTAAGAGTCGTCGGGCCGGCTTGCGGGGTTCGGCGTTTTGGCGCTCGGCGGTACGGCTGGGGGCACGCTGGCGCTCGGCTCCGCGCGCGGCAGGGGGCGCTTTGAGTGTGCCGGCGGTGCGTGTGCGGACGGCGTACGGGCGGGGGCCGCGAGCGCGCTCGGTAGGCTGCTGGCTGGAGCATTCGCGGTGCTCGACGGCGGCGTCTGCGTCGCCGCGGGCGGGGTCGGGAGCGCGGTGGCCGGTGCGGTCGGAAGGGTCGCGGCCGCGGCGCTCTGCGCCGGGCGCGCGGGCGCGTCGCCAGGACTCGGAGTGACCGAGCCGAGACGGCGCAACGCAAAAACGACGGCCACGGCGCCTACGGCACCGACGGCAACGCCGGGGGCGATGGAACGTCGAACTCGCGGCGGCAGCGCGCTCACGGCCGTTGGCGCGGCGGAGAGCGGCGCCACACGCGGGGGCATCTGTGCGGTGATCGGCGTGGTCTTCATGGCGGACGGGGAGGGCGCTTCGGAGCGCGGGAGCGCCGCGAGCGTGGGGGTCGCGCTCGCGACCGTGCTCGCCGTGCGCGCCACGAGCGGCGGCGGGCGGAAGCGAGGAAGGCCGACTCCTTGCTGCTCGGCGAAGGTGACGCCGCCGCCGCGTGTCGCCGACCCCACGGCCGCGCGAATCAGTCGTTCGAGCTCGTTGCGCTCGTCGGCGAACAACACCTGAATACGGTCCGCGACGTCACGGGCCGAGACGCGTGAGAGCGGCTCGAATGCCAAGAGCTCCGCGCGCAGCGTGCGCGCGTCCGCTTGGCGAGCGTTGGGGTCGACGGCGAGAGCGCGCGCGACGAGCTCGTCGAGCAGTGGCGGCACGTCGGCCACCACGTCACGCAGGCGCGGAATGTCCGCGGTCACGAGGCGCGTCAGCATTTCATACGCCGTGCTACCGGCGAACAGGAGCTGGCCGGCGATGCACTCCCACAGCATCACGCCCACGCTGAAGATGTCCGTGCGCTGGTCGAGCGGCAGCGTCTTCACCTGCTCGGGGGCCATGTAGGGGAGTTTTCCCTTGAGCACGCCTGCGCGCGTCTGGCGCGACGCTTGCGTCTTCGCAATCCCGAAGTCCAACAACTTCGAGTGTCCGGCATAGCTCACGAACACGTTCTGCGGCGACACGTCGCGGTGAACGATCTCGAGCGGCGTCCCGTCGTAGTCGTGGACGCGGTGGGCGTAATCGAGTGCGTCGAGCAGCTGGCCGATCACGAACAGACGCAGAGGTAGCGGAAAGCAGTCGTCCGCCGCCTGCCAGAGCTCTTGCACGCGGCTGAGCGGTTGACCTTCCAGGTACTCCATCGCAATGAAGTGCTCGCCGGCTTCACAGCCGATCTCGTGCGATTGCACGATGTGCGGATGATTCAGACGCGCCGCCAAGCGGCCTTCGTCCTGGAACATCTTGAGCAGCTCGACCCTCTGCTCCGCGTCCACGTCCGAGCGCAGCACCTTCAGCACGTACAGCTTGTTGAAGCCGTTCGGCCCGCTGACGACGCCGAGAAACACGCGCGCCATGCCGCCGCTTCCGAGCTGCGCGATCAAACGATACTTGCCGAGGCGCTGACTCGCCTCCGGGGCTTCGGTCGATCGAGGATCTGCCATGGCGCCGCTCAATCGATGTCGACCTTCAGAATGCAGAAGTTGAACTCCCGGTCCGCGCGGCTGTTCGCCTGATAGCCGACGGTGTCGACCTCCTGGTCTTCGGTCAGGGCCATCCCCTCGCAATTGTCGGCGGCGAAATCAGCCGGCCGGAGCGTGAACGTAGTGATGGGCGAGTTCACCTCGCCGTCTTGCACCTCGTGACAGTACGTCGTGCCCGTGACGCGCACGAAGGCCCAGTCCCCCGCTTGAGCGCCCGCGATGTCCAGCGTGACGGTGTTCTGAATCGTCGTCGTTCGATCGAGCTGCGCATATGCCCAAGCGGGATAGCCGTCCGCCGCGTGCAGGTGACCGTTCACGCAGAAACAGTGCTGGCCCTGAAAAGAGCTGCCCTCCGACGTATCGGGACTTACCGAGGTGGAGGGTTTCGGGCCCGCGCCGGACTCCGCCCGTCCGCTCCAATCGCTCGCGAGCTCGTTGTGGATCGTCCCGTCGGGCGGGAACTCGCTCCCGCAGCTCTCGGCGCCGGTCCCGGCGATGCCCGCAGTCCCACCCGTGCCGCTCGCCGCGGCTGTTGCGCCGCCACCCGCGCCGCTCGAGGCGCCTGCCGCTCGCCCCCCACTGCCGCCGCTCCCTGCGCGATCACTCGTGCCCCCGCGTCCTTCGGGGGCTCCGTCGGCGTCCGCTCCCGCCTCGCTCGGGCCGAGGCTCGCGCCCGCGCCCCCGTCATCCACCGCGTCCGTGCCGCCGGTGCCCGCGCCGCCGTGCCTTCCGCCATCACCCTCGAGGCCGCCATTCCCGTCGCCCAGGGTGCCCGCCGAGCCCGGGCGCCCCGTGCCGTCACCGCTCGACGCCGCGGCACCTGCAGCGCCAGCCTCGCCTCCTTGCTGCACCTCGGAGCTGCCGGGTGGCGCATGTGAGTGAGACGCGTCGGGATGAATCAACAAGCTGCACGCGGAGCTCACGCCGACGAAGGCCCAAGGCCATACCCCGGCGGTCAAGAGCCTCGCACGACCCGAGCCAACCCGGCGCGTCATTCGAGCCCGTGCGTCTTCATTGGCGTCCCCGCGGGAATATATACGACAAGCTCGCGGACAATGCTGCCCGCGGGCACGCACCGTCGTTCGCCGGGGCGAGTGAGCGACCGCCTTCCGTGAGGTTCGTTATATCCGGCGCCGCGCTCGGGACGCGGGCCCCGAGCACCGGCGTCACGGCCTCACGGCGCGGGGCGAGCGGGAGCATGACCGGGCACCACCAGCTCCAGCGAGAGGGGGTGTCGCGCCAGCGCGCATGCGAGCGTTGCAGCAGCAAAGGATCGAAGAGCAGACTCGCTGAGTCATGGGCCGGATCATGGGACATGAATCGGTCGCCCAGCTTTCGCTCGGTACGAGGGCAATCAGCGAATACCGAAGCCCGCTACTTCGACTCACATCCGCCCACACACTAGCGTCGCTCTGACCAGTTTTGTTTGCCAACTGCGGTCGAGGTCGTGTTTTATTCCCGCGACATGAGGCGCGGAAAAGGTCGCATCCGACCCTGGGTCGGATTGCTAGGGCTTGGGCTCGCGGGGTTTTCCCCGAGTGCCTGTTTATACGACCATAACCATATTTGCGGAGACGGACAGGTCGTCTACGGAGACGACGATCGCTGTGTTTGTCCCTCGAATGCGGTCTTTACGAGCAACGGTTGCATCACGTGCGGTGAGCACGAAGTGCCCGGTGCGAGTAGCTGTGATTGCGAGCCGGGATTCATTCGCGCGGGCGCGGGCGCTCCTTGTACGGAGGCGCCGATGGGGCTCGGAGCCGCGTGCGACCCCGCCGCTTCGACCTGTGCAGCGCCGTTCGATCAATGCGTCGCGGGCGCGGGCGGCGGGTACTGCTCGTCGAGCTGTACGACCTCGGACGATTGTAGCGGAGGGTACGCGTGCAACGCAGAGTCCGTGTGTGAGCGGCCGCCCGTCGGGCTGAACACGCCCTGCACGTCCGACGCGGACTGCGCGGGCACCGAGGCGACCTTTTGCGATTCGTTCATGTCGCACGCGTGCTTGGTGCAGGGCTGCTCGGTCAGCCCGAACAATTGCTTCACGGGCTATGACTGCTGTGACTTGTCGGCGTTCGGACTGCCAGCGCCGCTGTGCGTTCCGGCGGGAGCGTGTATGCAATGAGCCGCCTTCTCCGTTATTCACGCTCGAACATGGGCGCATCGCTCGCCGCGCTCATCGCGGCCAGCGTGGCGTCGAGCGCGCGCGCGCAGGCGCCCACCGCGACGCCGCCCGCGCCGGGCGAAGCTTACGTCGCACCGGCTCCGCTCCCGACCGACCAACCAGCGACCACGCCGGCGCCTGCGCCGACGACGACTGCCGCGCTCCCGCCGCCCGCCGTTCCGGCAATCCCCGCCATACCGCCGACGGCGGCCGACGCGAACGCCGACGCGGCGGCGCAAGCCATCGACGAGCAGCTCGTGACGGAAGCGACCAATAAAGCAAGCGGAGACGAGTACAAGCTCGACCTCTACGGCTTCACGGACTTCACCTACAGCTACGCCGTGAAGAATTTCTCCTACGGCCCGCCGAACGACAGCTTCGCCGTCGGCAACTTCAACGTCTATCTGGCGTCGGAGCTCGGCAGCAATTGGCGGACGTTGATGGAGGTGCGCTTCACCTACCTCCCCAACGGCAACAATGTGATCGATTCGACCGGCAACGTGACGCGAACCGACACGACGGTCGGCGATTACACGGATCTCGGTCGACCCACGCGCTGGGGAGGCATCATCATCGAACGCGCCTACCTCGAGTACTCGGCGCATCCGCTCTTCAACGTTCGCGGCGGTCAATGGCTGACCCCGTACGGCATCTGGAACGTCGATCACGGCTCGCCGGTGATCGTCGGCGTGCGCCGCCCCTACATCGTAGGCGAGGAGTTCTTGCCGCAGACCCAGACGGGCCTCGATTTCTACGGCACCTATGATTTCCCGGCTCTCCAGCTCGGATATCATTTCACCGTGTCGAACGGGCGCGGGCCCATCGACACGTATCAAGATCTGAATACGAGCAAGGCCATCGGTGGCCGCCTTTTCGGGCGAGCGGACACACCGGCGGGCGCGTTCACCTTGGGTCTGTCTGGGTACCACGGGCGCTACACGGACAAGAAGCAGAGCTACACGATCGACCCGAACGGGAATCTCATCACGCTTTACCCGACTACGGGCGACTACAACGAGCAGAGCATCGCGGCCGATCTCAAATGGGAGTGGAACGGCTTTCTGCTCCAGAGCGAGGCAGCCATGCAAGACGTCGTGTACGACAATCTGCGACCGGCCGCCCTCGTGTTTTCGGGTCCGCCGGGCTACGCGACCGACTACCGGCGCACCGGCATCTACGGGCTCACCGGGTACCGTTTCGACTTGCTCGGGATCATGCCCTGGGCCGGCGGCGAGTATTATGACGCCGGTACCGGCCCGGCGCAGTTCAAGCGCGCCGCGGCGTTCTGGGGCGGCGTGAACATGCGACCCATCGGCCGCGTCACCTTGAAGGCGCAATACACCTATTCATGGAGCGTATCGGGGAAGAATCTTCCGCCGAACAGCCACTACAACAACATCGACTTCCAAGCAGCTTGGAGCTTCTAAGATGACCACGCGAAGACAGCTTATGGTGTGGTGCGGCGGGGCGTTCGTAGGAGCATTGCTCGTGCCGGTATTCGCCGACGCCGAGAGCGGGAGCGAAGAGCTCGCCGTCGTCGCCGCCAAGCAGAGTCCACTCGAAGGTTTGTCGCTCAACCAGCTCAAGCGGCTTTATCTCGGGGATGCGATTCAGGGCCCCGGGGGCGAAAAGCTCCTACCCCTCAATCGCGATCCGAAGAGCGCCGAACGCATCGGCTTCGACCGCAGCGTGCTCGGAATGAGTCCTGAAGCCGTCGCGCGTTACTGGATCGACCGGAAAATCCGAGGCCAATCGGGCGCTCCGCGCGCCGTGGACCCGGGGCCGGTCGTCGAGCGCGTCGTGGCGCGCCTGCCGGGTGCCCTCGCGTACGTGCGCGCCAAGGAAGTCGGCGCGGAAGTGAAGGTCCTCCGGATCGACGGGAAGAAACCGGGCGACCCCGGCTACCCCGTGCTCATGAGCGTTCCGGGTCGGGCCGAAGTCAAGCGCCGGAGTCCCTTCCTACTCTGAGCTCGAGCGCGGGCGGGGCGCCCTTGGAGAGGGCGCCTCACTTGGGCGAATCGACGCCCCAGGGGCGAGCCATCCAATGACGGACCGCGTCCACGAGGGCGCGGCCCGTCGTGCTCTTCAAGATGTAGCCGTCGGCGCCGCTCCGGAGCGCGTCGGCGGCGAGGAGCTTTTCTTCGCGACTCGAATAGAGGAGCACGCGGCAGCCGCGCGGCGCGTGTTCTCGACCGAGTTGAACGAGCTTGGTGCCGTTCACGCTGCCCAAGCCGACGTCGACGAGCACGATCGACGGGCGCGCTTCGCGGATCGCTTTGATGAAGCCGAAGGGGCTACTGAGCGTCACGACCTGCATGTTGGCGTTCACGAGCGCATGCTTGACGGCCTCGCACGCGAGCTCGCTGTCGTCGACCACGAGGACGACCGGCTGGGGGCTCATTGGCTCGCTCCCGCGAGTGGTTTCGCTGCTGCACGTTCGGCGTTGACTGCAATCATCGTTTCTTGGAAGAGCCTAATCAGCGTTTTCACGTCGTCCGTCACCTCGAGGTCCCCAGCTCGTGCGCGGCGCTCGAGCTTGGCGGCCTGGTCGCCCAACCTCTGCGCGCCGAACGCGTACGCTCCCCCTTTGAGCCGGTGAGAGCGCAGCCGCATCGACTCGGCGTCATCGACGGCAGCTGCTTCCTGAATGAACTCGAGGTCCTCCCGGGAATGCTCGGTGAAGAGGTCGCACATGCGTGGAGAGCGCGGGGTGTCCCGGTCGAGCAGCGCGCGCGGCGCCGCGTGCTCGGCGTCTGCGCCGGCAGCGGAGGTCGTGGCAGAAACCGCGGGCGGGGGGGCCGCCGGCGGGGTCGTGGCCCCGGCCGCGACGGCCGCCATCTGTCCGCTCCGCCGCGCCAGCCAGCGGCTGATGATGCGACGAAGACCGGCAGGTTGGATCGGTTTGGTGAGAAAATCGTCCATCCCCGCGCGGAGCACCTTGTCGCGCTCGTCGGCGAGGGCATGCGCCGTGACGGCGATGATGGGCAGACGCGGCCGCCCGAGCTCGCGTTCAGCGCGGCGGTAGCGGCGGGTCGCCTCGTACCCGTCGAGCACCGGCATCTGGCAATCCATCAGCACGAGCGAGTATTCCTTGGTCGCGAGCGCCTTGAGCGCCTCTTCGCCGTTCGTCACGAGGTCGAACTCGTGCCCGAGCGAATCGAGCAGGTCCTTCATCACCTCTTGATTGAGCGGGTGATCCTCGACGACGAGGATGCGAGCACCGGCCATCGGCAACGCCGGGACCTCGTTGCTGAGCGGCGCTGGAATCGAGTGACGGATGACGCGCATCCCCGGCAAGGCGTCGGCCAGGTCGGCCTGTTTGACCGGCTTCACCAAGACCTGCTCGGCCCACTGCCCGAGCCCCTCGATCGCCGCCGCCTCCTTGCCGAGCGACGTGAGCATGACGACGTGGAGCTTGGCCAGGCGCTCGTCCTTGCGGATTCGCCGCGCTACCTCGAGCCCCGTCATCCCTGCCATCTGGACGTCTAGAACTATAGTGGTGAAGGGGTCCGTCTTTTCGAACTCCTGCTCCAACAAAATGAGCGCCTCCGCGCCGCTGCTGGCGCTCTGATGCCGAACGCCCCAGCGATCGAGGAGCTCCTCCAGGATGAGGCGATTCGTCTCGTTGTCGTCGACGATGAGCACGTGCTCGTGGTGGGCGCTGAACACCCGCGGCGTGACGCTCTGACCGATCGCCTCGAACGGGAGCTCGAACCAGAAGCGGCTGCCCTTGCCGGGCACGCTGTCGACCTCGAGCGTACCGCCCATGAGCTCGACGAGCCGCCGCGAAATCGCGAGGCCGAGCCCGGTGCCGCCGTATTTGCGCGTGAGGGAGCCGTCGATCTGCGAAAACGCCTGGAACAGGCGATGTGTGTCCTCCGGTGCGATGCCAATCCCGGTGTCGACGATCTCGAAGTGGAGCAGCAGGCGCGAATCGGTCGCGCTCGCGAGCTTCACGCGCATCACCACTTCGCCTTGCTCGGTGAACTTGATGGCGTTGGACAGGAGGTTGGCGAGCACCTGACGCAGGCGATCGGCGTCGCCGAGTACTCGATCCGGAACGCCGGCTTCGACCGAGCACGCGAGCTCCAGATCCTTGTCGTGCGCGCGTTCCGACAAGAGCGCGGTGAGGTCCTCCACGAGCTCTGTTGGAGAGAACTCGAGCTTGCGAATTTCGAGCTTCGCCGCCTCGATCTTCGAAAAATCGAGAATGTCGTTGATGATGGTGAGAAGGGAGTTCGCCGAGGCCGCGATGGTGCCGACGTAGCGGCGCTGGCGCACGTTGAGCGGCGTGGACATGAGGAGCTCGCTCATGCCGATGACTCCGTTCATCGGCGTGCGCACCTCATGGCTCATATTCGCCAGAAATTCGCTCTTCAGGCGCGTCGACTCGAGCGCCACCGCCGTCGTGCGCTCGAGGCTCACGAAGGCTTGGGCGATCAGGCGCAGCAGCGGACCAATCCAAAAATGAAAGAACGCGACGCTCACGAGCAGGCCCGTGATGCAACCAGCGACCGAGAGCCAGATCAGCCGCTCGCGGAGCTTCATGCCCGCGCGGAGCCGCTCGAGCGAAACGACGAGAGCGACTTTGCCGACGCTCGCCGACTCGATGGTCGCCTCGGACCAGCTCCATACGAGTCCGTTGGCGTCCGTAACGCGGCCGGCGGTCCCACCGAACAGCTGCTCCGCATGGATGGGGGAGGCGCCTCGCTGGAAGATGATGGACCCGTCGGGCCGGGCCACGACGAGGGCGGCGATGTCGGCGTCCCCCGCGTACGAGCGTGCGGCGGCGGCGAGGAGCGCCGGATCTTCGGCGGCGATGCCCACGTCCATCGAATGGGCGAGCTCGGCCGCGCCGTGCGCCGCCTTCCATTCGAGATCGCTCTGAATGGCGGGCGTCACGCGGGCAAAAATGCTCGACACGACGGAGAGCATCAGCCCCGCGAACGCCACGAGCAGCAGCACGATGAACGCCGCGAGGAGCGCGCGGATTCGGCCTCCTGACGCGACGCGGCGCGCCTTCTCGCTCACGGCGTGTTCGCCGCCCGTAAAATCGCCTGCCATCACCAGGCTCAAGGAATCGGGGCGGGTCGACGCTGACATCGCGGCACCTACCGGACGGCGCGATCATGTCATGAATTTAGCTGTGGACGGCGTATTCGACCGGAAAATGGTGGGTAGCGTCCACACATCGTCGCCCACGCGTGGGTTGCCGACGCATACGACCGTACGCGAACCCGGTGATTGTCGGCGGACACGCCGCCGCCGGGTTCGATGTATAAATGGATTGTGGAGAGCCTGTATCAGCCGTTCCCCATGTTGCCGGGACGTCGCGCGCAGTCATGGCGGCACCAGCCCTCGTACCGCAGGCCGCGCCACTTTCACGCGGAGCCTGAGCTCAACGTCGTGTTTCGGGGCCATGCCGTGATGGGGCTCGGCGACCACGTCGAACGCCTGGATCAGGGTGACGTGATGCTGTTTCACCCCGGGCAGGACCACGTGCTGCTCGACGCGAGCGCCGATCTGGAGCTTTTCGTCGTGGCCCTGCAACCGGACCTCGTCGCCAACGCCGGCGCGTCGCTCGCCCGGGTTGCCAATCGCGCCTGTAGACTACCGGAATCCGCTCTCGCGCCTCTCTATGCCTCCTTGGTGGGCCTTGGCGAGGTCGCCGATCCGCACGCCGTCGAGCTCCAGCTCGTCGCGATTTTTGCGGAAGTCCAAGCCAGGTCGAGCACGAATCACGTCCTCTGCCGGCGCGCGTTGCAGGAGGTGAACGCCGATCCGGAGCTCTGCGCCAGGGAGCTCGCGAGGCGCCTCGGTGTGGTCCCGAGTGTGCTCAGCCGTCAATTCCACGGGGAGATGAGCCTGACGCTCGTCAGCTATCGCTCGCGACAGCGCGCCATGGCCTTCATTCGCTTGGTTGATTCCGGAAAGCCGCTCACGCGAGCCGCGACGGAAGCAGGCTTCGGCAGTTATGCCCAGTGTCACCGCGTGATATCGAAGGTACTGAGCTGCGCGCCGCAGCGTTACTTCGCAACCGAGCGGCGACGCATCGACGAGCTACGTTACGTCGAAGGCTCGTCCCGTCAACCGCTGTAAGCGTAGACGCGGATCCAATCGACGTCCGCCGTCGTGGGCGCAGAGTCCGCGGTGAGCGGGCCCGCCCACGCCTCCGAATTGGAGGCCCAAATGGTGAGGAGGATGGTTTCCGGTAGCTTCAGGTGGTCGATGCTCGTTGTCCACGTCCGAAGGAGCGCGCCGTCCGCGAAGTACTTCACGCCCGCCGGCGTCCACTCGATGTCGTAGAGGTGAAAATCCGTCTGGGCATCGAAACCCAGATCGACGACTTGGGGCTCCTGCGTCGGCATCACGGACGTCGTACAGCTCGGCATCGGGGTGCCTAGGTAGACCTGAGCATTGAGCTGCGAGGTCGTGCTCGATTTGCCGAGGTGCTCGATATCGATCTCGTTCCAGTCGCAGTTCGGGTACGGTGTGTAAAAGAGGACGAGCCCGGAAACGACACCGGAGCCCGCTGCGAAGCGCATCCGCGCCGACACTTTGCCGTACGTGAGCGTCTTGGCCGAACGCATTTCGACGCCGAGATACGGCTTTGCAGAGCCGCTCGGGGCGGGCGTGAGCGAGAGGGTCAGAATGCCGTTCGAGACCGCAGCATTTTCCGCGGAGAACTGCGCCTGGTTCCCGTCCCAGGTGAACGTCTGAAGCTGCCAGGCCGAGGTGTCGAGGACATCGAAATCGTCCTGCCATGCCAGAACGAACGGGCTCGCGCCGCCAGTGCCACCCATCTCGCCGCCTGCGAGGCCGCCGCCTCCGCCCGCAGCGGTGCCTGCACGTCCGGCGGCTCCCGCCGCCGACACATTTCCCGCGACACCGGTGTCCGCGCCGCCCGTTCCGCCGGTAGCGGTGCCCCCGCCAGCACCCCCGACAGAGGTGTTCGCGCCGCCGGTTCCGCCGGTAGCCGTGCCCGCGCCAATACCTGCGATGCCGGTCTCCGCGCCGCTCGTTCCGCCCGTAGCGGGGACCCCGCCGGCACCCGCGTTCTGCGGGTAGCCACCGGCACCCGTTGCGGCAGCATCATCACGCTGCGGTGTCCCCGATGAAGTTCCGTGGGAGCAGGCGCAAGGAGCGAAGAAAGCGCAGAGCGCGGCCCGTCTGATGAGTGTTCCCAATTGCATTCGTGTGGCCTCGTCGAGTGCTCCATGGCCGCGGTCGAGCCGGACGGCCTCGCATTTTTTGGCCCGTGTGACCTTGCCGCGACTTCTTGTCTCGTAGAGGCAGGCTTGCCGGCGCTCGGCGCGCGGACCTGCGCGCTTCCTTCGAGGATCCTGCGCGCGTCGCCACCGCGTTCGCGGCCTGAAGTTTGCTTGAGCCGCGCACACTCGGAATCACGAATGGCGACCAAAAAATCTCGGGGCGGTAAGCAGCAACGACAAGCCGGCGACGGGGAGCGGACGTCGAGTACGCGCTCGAGCGCGAGGACGACGGTAAGCGGCTCCGCGCGCCGAGCGGGCGCTCGCTCGAGCGACGACGCGCTCGTCACGAAGGCGGACGCCACTCAGACGCTCGCCGCCGGCATGCCGTTCAACCCGACGAAGGCTGCCGAGCACGGTCGCGCTTCGCGACAGCCGCGGGCCGGCGCCGTCGTCGCCCCGACCGACACGAGCGCCACGGGAAGCACCGTGACCGAAACCACCGCTTCGGCGAAGGTCGGCGCCGGCAAGCCTCGTCTCGGCGAGAGCCCCGGCAATTTGCCGCTCGACCGCGTGCGCACCGACGGCAGCGGCCGCGTGCTCACGACCAATCAAGGTGTCCCCGTCAGCGACAACCAAAACTCGCTCAAGCTCGGCCTGCGCGGCCCGGTGCTGCTCGAGGATTTCATCCTCCGCGAGAAGATCACGCACTTCGACCACGAGCGCATTCCGGAGCGCGTCGTTCACGCACGCGGCTCCGCCGCGCACGGCTTTTTCGAATGTTACGAGCCGCAGACCGAAGTCACGCGCGCGGCCGTCTTCAGCGAAGCGGGTAAGCGCACGCCCGTATTCGCGCGCTTCTCGACCGTCATCGGCGAGCGCGGATCGCCGGACACCCCACGTGACGTGCGCGGCTTCGCCGTCAAGTTCTACACGGAGGAGGGTAACTGGGATCTCGTCGGCAACAACATGCCGGTCTTCTTCATCCAGGACGCGATGAAGTTCCCGGACCTCGTTCATGCCGCCAAGCCCGAGCCGCACTTCGCCATTCCGCAAGCGGCGACCGCGCACGACACCTTCTGGGACTTCGTGTCGCTCATGCCCGAGTCGACGCACATGCTGATGTGGGCCATGTCGGATCGGGCGCTGCCGCGCAGTCTTCGCATGATGCAAGGCTTCGGCGTGCACACGTTTCGCCTCGTGAACGCGCGCGGCAAGTCGACGTTCGTCAAGTTTCACTGGAGCCCCAAAGCGGGCACGCACTCACTCGATTGGGACGAGTCGCTCAAGATTTGCGGCGCCGATCCGGATTTTCATCGGCGTGATTTGTGGGAAGCGATCGAAGCGGGAGCCTTTCCGGAGTGGGAGCTCGGCTTCCAGCTGTTCTCGGAAAAGCAGGCGGAGCGTTTCAGCTTCGACGTGCTGGACCCCACGAAGATCGTACCGGAGGAGCTCGTGCCCGTGACGCCCGTGGGGCGCATGGTGCTGAATCGCAACCCGGACAATTTCTTCGCCGAGACCGAGCAGGTTGCGTTTTGCGCGGCGCACGTCGTGCCCGGTATCGATTTCTCGAACGACCCCTTGCTCGCGGGCCGCATCCACTCCTACGTGGACACGCAGATCTCGCGGCTCGGGGGCCCGAACTTCCACGAGATCCCCATCAACTCCGCGGTCGCGCCAGCCCAGAACAACCAGCGTGAAGGCATGCATCGGCAAGCGATCCACCGCGGCCGCGCCGCGTACGAGCCGAACTCGCTCGGCGGCGGCTGCCCCTTTCAGGCGGGCGCCGCGGGCTTCACGTCGTTTCCGGAGCACGTCGAGGAAGACAAGGTGCGCGGCAAGCCCGAGCGGTTCGCCGATCACTACACGCAAGCGACGCTCTTTTATCGCAGCCAATCGCCCGTGGAGCAGGCGCACATCCGGCGCGGCTTTCGCTTCGAGCTCAGCAAGGTGCAAGTGCCCGCCGTCAGGGAGCGCGTCGTCGCGATGCTCGCGAACGTGGACACGCTACTCGCCGAGACCCTCGCGGCCGAGCTCGGCATGGACATGCCGAAGCCGCTGCCGCGCGCGTTGAAGAACGTTCCGAAACCCGAGGTCACGGTTTCGAAAGCGCTCTCGCTCTTTGCTCGGCCCGGCGACGGCAGCATCCGCACGAGACGCGTGGCCATCCTCGTGGCCGACGGTGTGGACGGCGCGGCGGCTCGCGCTCTGCATGCGGGACTCGCGGAGCAGGGCGCCGTCCCGCGCTACCTCGGAGCGCGGCTCGGGCGCGTCGCCGCCGATGACGGAGAAGAGCTCGAAATCAGCGCGACGTTCGAAACGCTACCCTCGGTGCTCTTCGACGCCGCGGCCGTCCCCGGCGGCAAGGCGGCCGCCGACGCGCTCGCGACCGTGGGACACGCGGCCGAATTCCTGAAGGATCAATATAGGCACGCGAAACCGATCTTGGCGCTCGGTGCGGGCGCCACGCTGCTCGAAGCGGCCGGGGTGCCCGCGGCGCTGCCGTCGGGCGAACCGGATCCCGGGCTCATCATCGAAACCAAAGCGACCGGCGACGACGTGCTCGCTGCCTTCGTCGAAGCCATCGCGCGCCACCGCCATCACGAACGTGAGATGGACCCGCCGCCCGTGTGAGAGAGCCGAACCAGGAGCCATGAGATGAACGCACAAGTGGAAGAGCTCGTCCTTCAATCCCTCGAACACGAACTCGGCGGCGTGAAGGTGTACACGGCGGCCGTCGCCTGCGCCGTCAACGCGGACCTCAAAGCGGAATGGACGAGATACCTCGGGCAAACCAGGGAACACGTTCGAAAGCTCGAATCGGCGTGCCAAGCGCTCGGCATCGATTCGAACAAGGAGAGCCCCGGGCGGAAAGTCGTGCGGCTCCTCGGCGGTGCGCTGGTCGAAGCGATGAACCTCGCCCGCGCGGCGGGCGACCCGCCGGCGGCCGAGCTCGTCGCGTGCGAGTGCGTCGTGCTCGCCGAGACGAAGGACCACGCGGATTGGGAGCTGCTCGGCAAATGTGCCGCGCATCTCGACGACGAGGTCGCCTCCGCACTGAAGGAGATCTCAGAGGAGGTGGAGGACGAGGAGGATGAGCACCTGTATCATTCCAAAGGCTGGTGCCGTGAGCTCTGGTTGAAGTCGTTAGGCATCAACGCGGTGCTGCCTCCGCCGGAAGAGCGCCAGCACGTGAAGAGCGCCGTGGGCGCCGCCCACGCCGAAAAGATGGCCGACAAGGGACGCTGAGCCCCAATTGCGCTCGGGGTAGGGCGTGGCCTCGGCGCCGCGGTCCGGTCGACGGACGCTTAAAGCGGCCCAAAAGGCGCTAAGGCCTCCGCATCGGCGTGCCCGCCCCGGCGCGGCAAGGCCCCGGAAGCGGCCGAACCTGGTCGAAAAGCGGCCATCATTCGGGCTCTTGCACAGAGCGGGCTCGGGAGCTAGGCTGGCGGCCTTCGGTAATCGTCTGTCTGCTCCTCGCCCAAAAAGCGATCGCGGAGGTCGTTTTTCGAGGCGGCGTCAGTGCATCACAGACGCTGCGAACACTGGGCCCGGCGTGGCCGCAATCAAGAGAACACTGGTACATGAACAATCGCCTTTACGTTGGAAACCTCGCCTTTCACACGACCGAAGACACGCTGCTCCAAGTTTTTGGCAGCTGCGGCACGGTGACGGAAGCCAAGCTCGTCATCGATCGTGAAACCGGCCGCTCGCGCGGCTTCGCTTTCGTCTCCATGTCCTCGGATGCAGAAGCGAACGCGGCTATCGAGCAACTGAACGGAACGGACCTCGACGGTCGCGCACTCCGTGTGAACATCGCCGAAGAGCGGCGTCCGGGTGGCGGCGGCGGTGGCTTCCGCGGCGGTCGTGGTGGCGGCGGTGGTGGCGGCGGCTTCCGAGGCGGTCGCGGTGGCGGCGGCGGTGGCGGTGGTGGCTTCCGCGGTGGCGACCGCGGTCGTGATCGCGGTCGCGGCGGCGGCGGCGACGATCGCTGGTAGTCGTCAGAGTCGGGTATCCGGCATCCGCGCTGACGCGGGTGCCGGAACTCGTGCGTTCTGGTCGCTCACGTGACGAGCGAGCGAGTCGTGCTCCGCCCCGCGCAGGCGAAGGAAATCGTGCGGCGCCGTCTCGGAGCTCAGGGACTTGCGTCTTCGGGGTTCGAGGGGCCGGCCGAGGTCGTCGCCTGGTTCGGCGCGATGCAAGCGCAGGATTATCTAGGGGCTCTCTGGGCCGTGGGCATGCGCACGGCGAACGCACGCGAGTCGGACGTCGACGCCGCGCTTGCCGCGGGCGCGATCGTTCGGTCGTGGCCGATGCGGGGCACGCTGCATTTTCTCCCCGCAGCAGACGCGCGCTGGATGATCGAGCTCCTCGCGCCGCGAGCGGTGGCTCGTGCGACGGCGCGTCTGGCGAAACTCGGACTCGATGCTGCGCTTCTGTCGCGCGCCCGCCGGGCGCTCGTCAAGGCGCTCGAGGGCGGCCGGCGCCTCACACGCCCCGCGGCGTACCGCGTGCTCGAGGCCGCGCGTGTGCCGGCGGACGCTGAACGGGGGCTCCACGTGCTCTGGCGGCTCGCGCACGAAGGACTCTTGTGCTTCGGGCCGCGTGAGGGCAAACAGCAAACCTTCGTGCTTCTCGAAGAGTGGCTGCCGCGCTCGAAGCGGCGTCCGCGTGACGAGGCGCTCGGCGAGCTCGCGCGCCGCTACTTTTCGGCCCACGGCCCCGCGACGCTGCGGGACTTCGCGTGGTGGTCGAGCCTCACGCTCGCGGAGGCGCGAAAGGCGGCAGCTCTCGCCGAGCCGCTGCTCGAACGCGAAGTGATCGGGGGCGAGACGTACGTGTCCGGTGCGTCCCCTCCGCCCGGAGTTGCGCGCGCGTCCGGGCGAGCGCAAGCGCTTCCTGCGTACGACGAGTTCTTCGTGGGATACGCGGATCGTCGCGCGGCGCTCGCGCCGGCCGATGCGCCGAAAGTGACGCCGTTTCAGCTGCTAGGCCCCGTGCTGCTGGTCGACGGACGCATGGTCGGCAGTTGGCAGCGCACGCTTGACGGGGGCCGTGTGGCCTTCACGACGAAGCCGCTCGCGCCGCTCACCGGAGCGAAGGCGACCGCGGTGCGAGGCGCGCTCGCGCGTTATGCGCGCTTCGTCGAGCGATAGATGCGGAGATTTTCGGACGGCGCGGCATGCGGGGATAGCCACGCGCATTCCGGCGCCGCCATATCGACGCAACAGATCCGAAGCGGCTCGGCGCGTGCGAGCGGCTCGAGGGTCTCGAACAAGCGGGCCAGCCGCTCGCCGCTGAACGGACAATAAAGAAAGAAAACGCTGCCGCGCGGCATGGGCGTCGCGGGCGAGCTCGCGTCGCCCTCGAGCGTCGTCACGCGCGCGAGGCGCAGGCGAGTCGCGAGCTTTCGCGACTCCTGCGCCAGGCAGGCCTGGATTTCGAGCCCCGTCGCCGTGGCGCCCGTGAGCAGGTGCACGAGCGCCGTGGCGCGACCGAGGCCCGAGCCGACGTCCACGAACACGTCCGACGCGGTGATTGACGCGCCGTCCACCGCGTGGAGCAGCGTCTCCACCGAGCAGGGCAGGTATGGCACGCACCCTCGCGGAAGCTGGTGCTCGTCGGCGGGTGGCTCGGGGAGGTCGAGCACGAGATCGAGCCAGCTGTCGCGATCCACCGGGGCAACGTCCGAAAGCGCCGCGCGAAAGGTCGCCGCGTCGTGAAGTCCGCGTTCGAGCGCGGAGCGCATTCTAAAAGCCGACTCGCGCGCGCGCGGTTCCACGCGGCCAATGCGTACGACTTTCCGGCAGGAGGCGCTCGAGGCGCACTATTTCGCGTGCGCGAAGCATAAGATGAATCTAAAGTATATCTTATGGCGGCGCCCAGGATGCCCTCCGCGGTTGGACGAGCTCGACGAACTTTCGAGCCTTTCGCGCGTGTCCTCTTGGCGCTCGTACTCGTCGCGTGCTCCGGCCCCACGCATGAGCCGGGACCGCCAGAAGCCCCGTACGATCCGCTCGCGTTGCCCGAAGCGGTCGACTCGAATCCCGATCCGCACATTTTCGAGACCACGCTCGAGGCCCGCGTCGAGAACCTCGAGCTCATCGCTGGAACGACGACGCCCGTGTGGACGTACGACGGTCTCCTGCCGGGTCCCCTGATCCGCGTCGCCGTCGGCGATCGACTCATCGTTCATTTCACGAACGACCTGCCCGAGGAGACGACGATCCACTGGCACGGCCTGCGCATTCCGAACGACATGGACGGCGTGCCGGACGTGACGCAGCCCGGCGTCATGCCGGGCGGTTCGTTCACTTACGATTTCACCGTGCCCGACGCGGGGACGTATTGGTACCACCCACACTACGACTCCGCCGAGCAGGTCGGCTACGGCCTCTACGGCCCGATCGTCGTCACCGATCCGAACGAGCCCAAGGATCTCGGAAGCGAGCACGTGCTCGTGTTGAGCGACATGAACTTGAACCCGGACGGCTCGTTGATCCCGGGGGACGACGCCGGGGACCTCGGGACGCTCTTCGGGCGTGAAGGCAACACGTTCCTCGTCAACGGCAAGGTCAATCCGCTCGTGACCGTGCCCTCCGGTTCGCGGCAACGCTGGCGCATGATCAACGCCGCGAAGAGCCGATACTATCAGGTGGGTATCCAGGGCCAAACCTTCACGCGCATCGGCGGTGACGACGGCTTCATCGCGGCTCCTCAGCCGCTCGACAGGGTCGTGATCACGCCGGCGCAACGCGCGGACGTCGTGTTCGACGTGGCGCTACCCCCGAGCAGCCAGGTGCCCGTCCTGTGGATCCCCTATGATCGCGGCTTCGGCAGCGTCGAGTTTCGAAACTCCGCCACGATCTTCACGCTCGCGACCGACGACCACGCGCCCGTCACACCGCCGCCTTTGCCGGCGCTCTCACGCGACATCGAGCCCATCGACGTGAGCTCCGCGACGACTCAATACCTACAGCTCACGGAGAACGATCAGGACGGTCACGTCATGCTCGGCATCAACGGCGTCCCCGGCTCTCAGGCGCAGCCGCTGATGGCCGGCGTCGGCGACACGCAGATTTGGGTCGTGGAAAACACGATGGACTGGTCCCACCCGTTTCACATCCACGGCTTCTTCTTCCAGGTGCTCGACACGAACGGCGTGCCGCCCGCCGTCGCCGAATGGCGCGACACGGCCGACGTTACCGTCTACGGCACGACGCGGCTGGCCGTGAAGTTCACCGATCGCCCGGGCATGTGGATGTTCCACTGTCATATCCTCGATCACGCCGACGCCGGCATGATGGGGATGGTCCACCTCCATCCGTGAACCATGCGCCTCACGCTCCACACCGACTACGGCCTGCGCGTGCTGATCTTTCTCGCGGCAAAGAAGGGAGAGTCCGCGACCATCCCGGAAATCGCCGGGGCCTACGGCATCTCGCGCGGGCATTTGATGAAGGTCGTGAACGAGCTCGGTCGTCTCGGCTACGTGACGACGACACGGGGGCGCAACGGCGGCATCACGCTCGGTAAGCCGGCCGGCACGATCCGGGTGGGGGACGTGGTGCGGAGGACCGAGGAGAACCTCGCGCTCGTCGAGTGCTTCTCGCAGAGCGCCGAGGCCGGTTGCCGGATCGACGGGGCGTGTCGGTTGAAGGGCGCGCTCGCGGAAGCGCTCGGGGCGTTCCTCGGCGTGCTCGACGGCTACACGATCGAGGACATCGTGAAAGGTCGCTCGGCGCCGCTCCTCGAACGCCTGAGACTCGTCCGAGCACTCGGCTCGTGATAGCTCGCTCTGGATGCCCGAGCGGTCAAAACCCAAAGCGGTCGTGGCGTGGAGCAGCGGCAAGGACAGCGCGTATGCGCTATTCGAAGCGCGGCGCGCCGGCGCGTTCGACATCGTCGGGATCCTGACGACGGTAACGGCGACCTTCGAGCGCGTCTCGATGCACGGCGTGCGCGAAGCGTTGCTGGAACGGCAAGCCGCGGAGCTCGGCCTGCCGTGCCACAAGGTTTACATCCCTTCGCCCTGCCCGAACGACGTGTACGAGCAGAAGCTCGGTGAGGCGGTCTCCCGGGCGAAAGCCGAAGGCGTTTCCCACTTCATTTTCGGGGATCTCTACCTCGAGGACATTCGGCGTTACCGAGTCGAGCGGCTCGAGCCCGCGGGCATGACCGCGGAGTTTCCGCTCTGGCAGCGGGACACGCGTGCGCTCGCCGGCGAGATGCTCGCGGCGGGTCTGCGCGCCGTCGTCACCTGCATCGATCCGAGCAAGCTTGACAAATCGTGGGCGGGGCGCGCCTTCGACGCGAGCTTTCTCTCGGATTTACCGGCGGGCGTCGACCCCTGCGGGGAGAACGGCGAGTTTCACACCTTCGTGACCGACGGTCCGATGTTCCGCGGACCGATCGCCGTGCGTACGGGCGACATCGTCGAGCGCGACGGCTTCGTCTTCGCGGACGTGCTTCCTGTTGCATGACCCGCGTGGGTGCGCGTTCCCGGTGAACGACGTGAGCGAAGAGAAGGCGCGGCTTCATTGAGAGATTGCCGTACGTTGCATGGTGCGCGTACGAAAAAAGGCCCCCTCTAACGGTGGACTTCTTGTTGAGTCTGTCCATCGTTAGGTATACGAATTCGGGTTGCCGCGGTTCCTAACGAGCTGCTGCCGACTTCGCGGATGGAGCGCTCGCCAACGAACACCGAGGAACGGATGCTGCGGGGGTCGATACGACGGAAAAACGGCGCGGGAACGACGGCGGCCGCGTGCCTTTCTACGCACGGCACTTGGCGCGCGCCTGGGGGTCATGTCCGCACTTGAAGATGTTCGGAAGCCCCGCAGGCGTCGCGGAGCGACGACACAGAGCCAAGTGGTGGATGCGGCGCTCGCGGTGGCGGATCAGGTCGGCATCGACCGGCTGACCATTCGCGCCGTCGCGAAGCTCGCCGACGTGCCGACGATGTCGCTTTACTCGCATTTTTCGAGCAAGGACGAGCTCCTCGAGCTGATGCACGCCGAGGTCACCCAGCGGCTCTTCGCCGAGGAGCAGTACGCGACGTGGCAAGCGGCGCTCGTGGCGGTGTGCACGCGCTTGCGTGACGGTTTGAGCGCGCATCCGCATTGGGTCCCGCTCCTGTCGCGCGCCGCTTCCTTCGTTCCGGCTCAGGTGCGCGAGCGCTTGCTCGAGCTGATGCTCACCGACGGCGTTTCGCGTGCCTGGGCGACCGCCGCGCTCGAGAGCGCCTTGGTGGTCGCCAAGGGTCTCGTGCTGCTCGAGCTCGCGGACGGCACCGCGGGGCCGTCGAGCCTCGTGCGCGCGAAGCTCGGAGCCGCGCCGGAGTCCGGCGCAACCGGCGAGCTCGATGCCGCGGAGACGTTCGCCGTCGCGGTTCGAACGTACGTGCGCGGTTTGGAAAGCGCCAAGCAGCGCGCCCTGTAAAACCCCCTTAATTTCCGTACGGCGTCAGCCGTTGGTACGCCCGTTCGGCGACTTCGACCTTCGGATTCTCCGTCCGCGCCGGTCGCGCCAGGGTCAGAAACGTATGCACGAAACTGCTTTCAGGAAGAGCTTGAGCCGCTCCGTGAGGCGAACTCGCCGCGAGCGCGGACTCACTCAGCGCGCGCTCGCTTACCGCTCGGGGATCAGCGAAAAATATCTGTCGCGCATCGAGCTCGGTCAGGTGACGCCCTCGGCCCTCGTGGCGTTCCGTCTTTGCAACACGCTCGGCTCGGATCTCGGCCGGTTGGTTTCGATGCAGCCCGCCAACGAATCGACCGGCATCCGCAAGATCGTGCGGCTCCTGCGTGACCGTCCCGAGGACACGCTCGACTGCGCGCGCCGTATCCTCGTCGAGCTCTTTCGCTGACGAACGCGCGAAAAATGCGGCTTGTGCCCCGAGGTCGCGCAAATCGTGCGCGCTTCCCGCCTGGAGCGCGCGGTATTGCCGCTTCTTGCTCGGCCCAGGTTTTGCTTTAGTGGCGCGCAAGGCCGCGTGAGGTCGTTCGCCGCCGCGCCGAGAGCATGAAAAGTCGCAAGCTCCTGCTTTCCTTCTTTCCGCGAGCCGTCCGCGCGCACCTCGACGTGCCGATCGCGGTAGCGCTCCGGCGCACGTTCGCGCAAGGCTACGGGGCCCAGGCGTTCCGCGCCGATCTGTTCGCCGGTATCGTCGTAGGGATCGTCGCGCTGCCGCTCTCGATGGCACTTGCGATCTCCGTCGGAGTGCCGCCGCAGCACGGCCTCTACACGGCGATCGTCGCCGGCGCGATCGTGCCGCTCACCGGCGGCTCGAAGTTCCAGGTGACGGGACCGACGGCCGCTTTCGTCGTCATCCTCGCGCCGATCGTCGCGCGCCACGGGCTCTCCGGGCTGCTCACCGCGGGCCTGCTCGCGGGAATTTTACTGGTGGCGATGGGCGTCGCGCGGCTCGGGCGCTTGATTCAGTTCATTCCGCACCCCGTGACGACCGGCTTTACCGCCGGCATCGCGACGGTCATAGCCACGCTCGAGCTCAAGGATGCGCTCGGGCTGCCGATCGCGCACATGCCGGAGACGTACCTCGAGAAGGTCGCGGTACTCTGGCAGGCGCGTCACTCGGTCTCGCTTCCCGACGCGCTCGTCGCCGGGGTCACGATCGCTCTGCTCGTGGGTTTGCCGAAGGGGTTGCCGTCGCTGACGCGCAAGGTGCCGGCTCCGCTCCTAGCCATCACGGCGGCGTCCGCCGTCGCCCTGTTGCTTCACCGCTTCCGGCCGGATTTTGCCGTCGCGACGCTCGGCACCCGCTTTCATTCGACTGTCGGCGGGCACGTCGTGGACGGTATCCCGCCGCTCCCGCCGTTACCCATGCTTCCCTGGGGCCACGGCAGGCTCACGCTCGGGGAGCTCGGCGGGCTCGGCTCGGCCGCGTTCGCGATTGCGATGCTCGGGGCGATCGAGTCGCTGCTGTCCGCCGTGATCGCGGACGGCATCACCGGAAAGAAGCACGACCCCGACGCCGAGCTCGTCGGACTCGGAATCGGCAACATCGTCGCGCCCTTCTTCGGCGGAATTGCCGCGACCGGCGCGCTCGCGCGCACCGCCACGAACGTGCGCGCAGGAGCTCGCTCTCCGCTCGCCGCGGTTTGCCACTCCCTCATCGTCCTGTCGGCGGTGCTCCTGTTCGCGCCCCTCCTCGGCTTCGTGCCGATGGCGTCGCTCGCCGGGCTCTTGCTCGTCGTGGCGTGGAACATGTCGGAACGCCGCCACTTCGTGACCATCCTCCGGATTGCACCGAAGAGCGACGCGGTCGTCTTGCTCGCGTGTTTCGGTCTCACGGTCGTGTTCGACATGGTCGTCGCCGTCTCGTTCGGCGTGGTGCTCGCGTCCCTGCTCTTCATGCGCCGGACGGCGGAGCTCACGCACTCGCGCCTGTTCGACGGCAGCCCCGACCCCGACTCCGAGTATCAGCTCGCTCCGGGCGTCGCGCTTTACGAGGTCGCCGGTCCCCTCTTTTTCGGCGCCGCTCAAAACGCGATGGGCGCGCTCCAGACCGGCGGCTCGGCGAGCAAAGTCGTGGTGCTCGCGCTCGGTCGCGTGCCGTCGATCGATGCGACGGGGTTCGTCGCCCTCGAGAGCGCGCTCATGCGCCTGCGGGCGGCTCGAAAGCAAGTCGTCCTTACCGGTCCCTTGCCCGAGCCGCGCGCCATCTTCGACCGCGCGAACCTCCCGAAGCACCATGAGCAGCTGCACTTTGCGGCCACGTTGGAGGCGGGGCTCGAGCTTGCCGCGCGGCTGGCCGGCGCGCCTGCGACAGGCAGCGAGGGCCCACGTTTCGGCGCGGAAACGACGCGCAGCTGAGCGCTCAGCTCGGCGGCGGGTCGATGAAGCGGAGCCGGCCTTGATCGTCGAGCACGACGTTGCGGTGGCGGTGCGCGCCCGTGAACCTCTCGACGTCCCGCACCCAGCGCGAGTCCGGATAGTGGTTCACCATGTGTTCGGCTTCGCCGCGTGCCTCGGAGGATTGACCGAGCTCGGCGAGAGCATGGATCAGGATGCTCGCGCGTTCGGGCGCAGCGGCACTCTCGGGAAAACGACGGTTGCCCTCGCGCGCGAGCTCGAGCGCGAGAGCCGGGTCGTTGCCGTTCGCGCTCCGGAGCAGCAGCATGAGCGCCGGCTCCTCCATCGTTTGCGGGGTGGGGGCAGGGGTCGCGCTCGCGCGGGTCTCCGGCGCCGCGCGCGCGAGTTCGGCCGTGGCAACGACGGCCGGCTCTGCCGTGCTCGGCTCGCTCGCCGTCGCTTCGACGGCGGCGGTCGGCACCCGAGCTGCGCGCTCGACGTGACGCCCGAACGCGAAGAGGGCCGCCGCCGCGGCGAGCACGGCGCAGGCGAGACCCGGGGTGCGCCTGCCGAGAGTCACGGACAATTGCCGACGTCGGCGTGCGCCGTGAAGAGCGCCTGCATGGGCGCCTGCATCGCCGGCCAGACGTAATCGGCGTCGTACGACCACGCCCACGCGCCGTCGTAGCCGTTCGAGTAAAGGTTCGTATAAAGGTCGTTCTGCGACACGTCGACATCGTCGGCGGCGGCGAACTCGCCCATCACGAGCTTCTTGTCGAGCTTCCAGTACGACGCCGGATGGGTGAAGCAGGAGTTCGAGCTGCCGTTCGCCGTGTAGTAGTGCACCTCGTAAAAATCCAAGATGCCGTTTTGTTTGCCACCCGCCGCGATGAGGGCGCTGTCCGAGTAATACGCGTTCTTCCCGGACACGTTCGAGCAGTAGTCGAAGGTCTGCGCGCCGTTCGTCACGAGCGCTTTCGGATCGGCGGTGTGGATCGCGGCGGCGAACCAGTTGACCGTCTTTTGAATGGCGGCCTCCGTCGTGCGGTAAGTAGCCCAACCGTTCGGACCCATGCCTTCCGGCTCGTTGAAGATCTCCCACGAGTACAGGCCGGGCGTGCCCTTGATCGCGTTTACGAGCGGAGTGAGATAGTTGTCGATGTACGCCTGGCGATTGGCGTCCTTTTCGAGCAGCGCCTGATTGTTGGTGTGTGCGTCACCGGCGTTGTCCTGCAGCATGTCGAAGGACCACAAGCTGACGTTCACGACGACGCCCGCGTCGTGAGCCGCCGAGAGGATCGCCTTCACGCCGTCGATGTGGGACTGCTGGAGCGTCCGTGACATGCCGGACGAGTCGTAGCCGGGGGTGACGCTGCCGTTCGTGTGGAACCACCAGCGCACGACGCGTCCGCCCGCTTCGTAGGTGTTCGCGAAGATCGTCTTGAAGGTGTCGAGCTTCGGGTTCGGGACGTCGTTTGCGAAGTTGACCCACGCGATGTTGAGGCCGCTCGCGAAGTTGCAAATACCCGTCGCGCCGCCGCCCGTGCCGCCCGCGCCCACTCCTGCCGCGCCGACGCCGCTCCCGGCCGTTCCCATGCCGCCGCTCGCGCCTGCTCCGCCGCTCCCCATGCGACCCGCGCTCCCGCCCCTCTCGGCGCTTCCGCCCGTCCCGGCCGTATTCCCGGCGCCGCCGTTCGCGCTCTGTCCGGCCTTGCCGCCGCTCGGTTCCGCGCCGCCCGCACCGCCGCCGGCGCTCCCGCCGTTCACTTTGCCTGCAGCGCCGCTGCTCGTGCCGCCGCCGCCGAGTGCGCCTCCGGTACTCGTTCCAGCAGCGCCGCCCGTGCCCCCGAGTCTTCCGGAGCTGGCGCCCCCGCTCGAGCTCGCGCCGCCCGCGCGACCGCCGTTCGCGTCATCGTTGCCGGTGCTCCCGCCGCCGCAGCCGGCGACGCTCGCCGCGAAGAGGGCGCCAAGCACGAACCCGGTGCGCCACGCAGAATCGACGACGAAAAAATTCAAGCCTCTGCAACGAGGCGTGGGCAGGCGCAGCATGGAGTTCTTTCAGTGGCTACTACTTTAGGCGCGGATTCGGCAACACGCCGACCGCTCGCGCGAGCTTTCCATCTTAGCGCATCTCGCTCTGCCATCCGCCGATTTCGCGCAGGATCAGGCCCACGTACCCGACCGCACGCTGGTCTGCGCCGGGCCTTCATCACTGGCTGCAAGCGGTGTTGTCGTCCTGCAAAATCGTGCCGGGGCATATTGGCGCGCTCGAGCAGCTGCCCGTCGAGTTGCAATAGACGCAAGCGCTCTCGTCGGTTTTCGCGCAGTCGGGGTCGTGCGCGCCACAGCCGCAATCGCAGACGTTGTCCGCGTAGAAGCCCCGGCTGCACGTCCACGTGCTCGGCGCCACGATGCTGCACTGCGAGTTGTCGTCCGAGGCGACGTGCGAGCAGACGCCGGCTGCGCAGCCTTCTTCCGGGCAGCGGTAGCAAGCACTGCTGTTCGAGCCGTAGCAGTCGACGTCGACCGCGCCGCAGCCGCAGTCGCACTCGAAGTCGCCCCACTTGGCCGCGTCGCACGTCCACGTGGACGGTGGCGGCGCGCATTGGGTGGTGTCGCTCGGGTTGACGCTCGTCGGGCAGAATCCGACGCAGATCGGGCAATAGTCGCACTCGGAAGCGTCGTTCGTGCCGTCGCAGTCCGGATCGGGGGCGCCGCAGCCGCAGTCGCAGGTGAAGCCGTCACCATAGGAATAGGAGCCGCACTGCCAGCTCGCAGGCGGCGTCGGCGGGGTGCACGTCCAGTTCTGGTCCGTGGTGATGGTGCCGGAACACGCCTGCTTCGAGCAGGAGCCGGAGTCATTGCAGCTGTCGCAAGCCGCCGCGTCGACCGACGCGCAATCGGGATCGAAAGCGCCGCAGCCGCAGTCGCAGCGCGAGCCGTCGTGGTAGAGGCGCGCCGGGCAGTTCCAGGTGTAAGGCGCGCTCGTGCAGTGCGCATTGTCGTTCGAGACGAGCGTCGAACAGCTGTACGGCGAGCAGCTGTCCCCGGGGCAGTCCCAGCACTGCGACGCGAGCGTGCTCGCGCAGTCTATGTCGGTGGCGCCGCAGCCGCAGTTGCAGAGGCCGTCGCCGTAGTAGTACGGGTCGCACGTCCAGAGCGCTGGGACCGAGCATTGGCCGTTGTCGTCCGGGTCGATGGAGCTCGGGCATTCGGTCCGGGCGCACGAGCCCGGGCTGTTGCAGGTGTCGCAACGCGCGCTCGTGCGGTCCTTGCAGTCGGGATCATCAGCGCCGCAACCACAGTCGCACTTCGTTCCGTCGGCGTAGGCTTCCGCGCCGCACGTCCATTCGGAAGGCGGCGACAGGCACTTCGTCACGTTCGACGAGTCGATACGACCGGGACACGCCGCGATGCCACAGCTTCCGGGCGCGTTGCAGCGAGCGCATTCGCCGAGCGTGCCGGTCGTGCAGTCGCTGTCCTCGGCGTCGCAGCCGCAGTCGCAAACGCCGTCCGCGTACGCTTTGGTCGAGCAGTTCCAACCGGGGGGAATGCTCGGGTTTCCACCCGTTCCGCCACTTGCAACGTTGCCTGCTTGGCCGCCGGTGCCGCCTTGCGGGTGCCCTCCCGTTCCACCCCCCGTGCCTCCTTTGCCCGCCGCGCCGCCGGTGCCGACGCCGCTGCCAGCCGAGCCGCCTCGCCCGGCTTTGCCCCCGGTTCCGCCCGGACCTTCGCCACCCCGGCTGGTGGTGCCGCTCGTGCCACCGGCGCCGCCGCGCGTCGAGCTGCCGCCGGTCGCGATGACGACCGTGCCGCCGGCGCCAATGCTGCCGCCTGCACCGGTCACGCCCCCCGTGCCGATGGTCGTGCCGCCCGTTCCGATCGCCGTGCCTCCTGTGCCGGTGGTGGTGCCGCCTTTGCCCCCGAGCGCTCCCGTGCCGCCGTGGCCGCCCTTCCCGGCGCTGCCGCCCTCGGGGCCGTTCGCATCACCGGCAGCCGGATAGTTGAGCGGCGGGTCGAGCTCGCTCTCACTTTTTCCGGCGCAGCCGAGGTACGTCCCCAACAAACAACACACCAGCACCAACCCACTCCGTACGGACATGTCCGTCCCATTCCCTCGAAGCTGCCGATTGCGCCACAAATTTGTGAAAAAAGTCGTGACGGGCGCCGATTTCAACGAAATGTTGCCGAGCGTCCCGGCGTGCGAACCCGGAGGCAGTCTCGACAACTCCGGCGGGAGGCTGCAGCATCCGTCCGTGGCCGCGGAGCATGCGCCGAACACGGCAAGCGGCGCCGAGCGCGCGTTCGTCTGGTCGCACGCTGCCGAACCCCACGCCGACCGGCGGCGGGCGATGCTCGAGCGCTACCCTGGAATCAAAGCGCTCTACGGGCCGTGCCCGCGCACCAAATACATTTGCCTCGCCCTCGTCGCGGCGCAGCTCGTCGCAGCCTATGCGCTGCGGAACGCGGGTTGGGCTTGGGTAATCCTCGGCGCGTACGCCTTCGGCGGCGTGGTGAATCAGTCACTCCTGCTGGCGATTCACGAGCTCAGCCACAACCTCGCGTTCAAGGCACCCTGGAAGAATCGGCTCTTTGCGGTGCTCATCAACCTCCCGGTGGGAGTGCCGGTCGCGGAGACGTTTCGCTACTACCACCTGCTCCATCACGTGCACCAAGGCGACGAGCGGCTCGACACCGATCTGCCGACCGAACTCGAGGCGCGGCTCGTACGGGGTCCCGTCGCGAAGGTCGCGTGGCTAGCCGTGCAGGGGTTCGCGTACGCGCTTCGTCCGCTCGTCGTGCACCCGAAGCGGCCGAGCGCCGCGGAGCTCGGTAACCTCGTCGTGCAGCTCGCGTTCGACGCGGCGATCCTTCATTTTTGGGGCGTCAAAGCCCTCGCTTACTTGCCGATCGGCTCGCTCGCGGTGATGGGCCTTCACCCGATCGCGGGGCACTACATCTCCGAGCACTACGTGTTTCGCCCCGGCCAGGAGACGTACTCGTATTACGGACCGCTGAACCGCATCGCGTGGAACGTCGGCTATCACAACGAACACCACGACTTTCCGTACATCGCGGGCTCGCGCTTGCCGGCGCTCCGGCGGCTCGCCCCGGAATTTTACGCGGGCCTCCTCCATCATGCTTCATGGACCGCGACGCTCGTTCGCTACGTCACGCGTCCGAGCCTCGGGGGGTTCAGCCGCGTGAAGCGGCGGAGCTCGACCTTCCGTGCCGCCGGCGTTCCACTGCCGGCTGCCGACGGGACGTCCCGCCGGCTTCGGTGACCGAACTGCATCAGAAGAGAAGGTCCCGCGGCCATGAGGGCTCGCGCGACGGACCGAGCGGCGGCGTGCCGTCAGCTACCGGTCTCGGCCATGACCTGCGAGTACGGGCACTTGGCCATGAGCGCGGGATCGCAGCTTCCCATCATTTGGCCAGGCCCCGTGCAGTCGAAGGTCGGGGGACATTCGAAGACGTCCTGAACGCAGCCGCAGCCACAGTCGTCCGTGAACTGCGTCGTGTTCTCGGGGCACATAAAGTCGAGCGCCTTGCAGGCGTCGGGTGAAGTGCTCACGTAGCGAGAGTAGGGGTCTTTCTGCGGATCGCACGCGCAAGCCAACGTGGTGCACGCGATCGCCGGTGAGCCGTCCGGCAGGAGCACGCAGCTACATCCACCGCAGCCGTTCACGGCCGGGAACCAGTCGTTGTCGGTCCCCTCACTCTTCGCGACGTGGTGAACGCCCATGTACAGGCACTCCGGAGCCATCGGATAAGAACAAGCGCCGTTGTTGCACGTTGCCATCGTGCCGGCGGGGGCCATGCACACGATGCCGCACGCGCCGCAGTTGCTCGCGTCTGCGGTGACCTTGGTCTCGCAGCCGTTGCTCGCGTCCCCGTCGCAGTCCGCCAGGCCTTCGGCACACATCGGACTGCCGCACCCGGGCATGTCGTATACCTTCCAGCCGGCGGGAGCTTCGCATTGGGACGAATAGGCGCAGCATTGGCCGGTCGTCGGATCCTGCGCGTAGGCGTCCCCGGTCGACGTGCAGGTCTTCGGATCGAAGCGGACCGGCGGCGGGCACTCGACGTCACAGGCTTTTTGGGTGCAGGCGAGCTGGCCGTCCATGGTGCAGGTGCACGTGTTGCAGCCGTCGCCGGCGAGCGTGGTCTCGCCGGGCTTGCAGGCCGCAGGCATGCAGTCCTCACTGCCGACCGTCATGCAGTTCCACGCGCCCGTCGCGTCGCAGATGCAGGTTTGGCAGGCGAAGGTCTTCGTGTCCATCGGCGTGCAGACCGTGCAGCCCAAGAGCGTGCAAGCCCAATCGCCGGAGTCCGTGCACGTGCACTTATTGCAGCCGTCGTCGGCGAGCTTGGTGTCGCCTTGCGTGCACGCGCCCGCGCTCCCGCCCATTCCCGTTCCCCCGACGCTCATGCCGCTGCCACCGCTTCCCCCGCTGCCTGCCCCCGGGCTCGCGCCCATGCCGGTGCCTCCCATGCTCGCGCCGCCGCTTCCCTTGGTTCCACCCGTCCCCGGCCCTGCGCCGCCCGAGCCCTGGCACGCGTCGCTATTACAGTCCCAGGTCCCCGCGTCCGTGCAGGTGCACTGGGTACACATGTCCGGCGCCGTCGCCTGCTGCATCGGCGTGTCGCATTTGCCGCCTTGGATCGGGTCCATGCTCCCGACCGTCGAGACCGAGCAGCCGAACAGCGCGGACAACCCGACCATGAGAGAAAAGCCCACCAAGTGCCGCATTCGCCGTGCTCCTTATTGCGCGCCGGTCGTTCCGAGCGCGTCCACTAGGTCTAGGGGCAGCCGCCGCGGTCCGACATCACCAAAAAAACTCCGCGAGCTTTGCGCGGCTATTTGCTAACCAAAAAGCCGCATCCGATGCGCGCGCTCCGCTCCCTGCTCCTTCTCTTGCCGCTGCTCGTCGCGGCACCGGTGCGCGCCGAGCCCGTGCCGGGCGGCGAGGTCCACGTCGAGCGCAGTGATCGCGCCTTCGACTGCCCGAGCGAAGCCGAGCTCGTGAAATCCACGCTCGCCCTCGGCACGGCTCCGGCGGCGGCCGGCACCGCGCCGATTTCGATCGCCGTCCGCTTCGATCGCGACCCGCGCTCCTACGTCGCGACCGTCAGCGCCACCGGCCAAAAAGCGGGTGAACGCGAGTTGCGCGCCGACGACTCCGACTGCCGGCGCCTTTCCGATTCGGTCGCAGTCGTGGTCGCCGTGCTGCTCGATCTCGTCCCGCCGGCCGCAGCCGCCTCCTTCGCGCCGCTCGCTGCCGCCGAGCCCGCGACGAAACCCGCCCCACCGGAGCCTCCGCCGTCTCCCCCGGTCGCGCCACCACCGAGGGCAGCGGCCTCGCCGGCGCCCGAAACCGAGCCGACCCCGCTCGTGCTCTCATTTCGCGCCGAAGGCGCCCTCGCGTACGGTCTGCTCGGCGCTGCCGTCTCGCCCTACGTCGGTGGGGCCGTCGCCGTGGGGCGCGGTCCCTTCGCGCTGTCGCTCGGCGGCGACTGGGTCGTACCGCGCGACGTTTCGTTCGACAAAATCCCGAACGAGAACACGCGCGTCCACGTCGGCCTCGCCTACGGCTTTGCCGACGCCTGCTTCGGCGCCGGAGCGGGTGCTCCGCGCGTGTGGACCGGCTCGATCTGCGCGCGCTTCGCCGCGGGCGTCTTTTCCGGCGACGGCCGCGGCTTCGATCACCATTTTCCCCTACAAAAGGCCTGGTTTGCCACGGGCCCAGTCGGTGCGCTTCGTTACCGCCTGACGCCGGCGCTCGGCTTGCGTTTCAATGCGCTCGTTCTCGTCGCCCTCGGTCACGAAACCCTCGTGGTTCGAAGCAACGGCGCCGCTTTCAAGAGCTCACCGCTCGCCGCCGGCGTCACGTTCGGCCCCGAGCTCACGATTTGGTGATGGCCTGACGCGCCCGCTCCCCTTGATCCAAGGTACCCGAGCGCCGACCGCGCGAGCCCCCAAGGCCTGCGACCCAGGCACCGGATGACTTTCGAAGACGTGTATGCGGAACACTTCGAGTTCGTGTGGCGGACGCTCCGGCGCCTGGGCGTTCCGGTCGCGGACCTGCCGGACGTGGCGCAAGAGGTGTTCCTCGTCGTGCACCGGCGCCTCGGCGACTTCGAGGAGCGCGCGAAGGTGACGACCTGGCTTTTTCGCATCTCCGCCCGCGCCGCGCGCGACCGGCGGCGCCGCGCGCACGTGCGGCGCGAGATCTCCGCCGAGGAATCGCTGCTAGAAGCCGTCGATCCGGCGGCGGATCCCAGCCGTGCGCTCGAGCGGGCAGACGATCACGCTCTGCTCGAGCAGGGGCTCTCCGCGCTCGATCAAGAGCAGCGCGAGGTGTTCACCGCGTTCGAGCTCGAGGGCATGCCGGGCCACGCCATCGCTGCCGCGCTCGAGATCCCGCTCGGCACGGTGTATTCGCGCTTGCGGCTCGGCCGCGAGCGCTTTCGTCAGGGCATCACGCGCGCCGTCGCCCGCCGCAGCGGCACCCGCTTTCGTCTGGAGGGGCTGTGACGGACGATCCGCCGCGCCTGCTCGACGAAGGCGCGCTCACTCCGGACGAGCAGCGCGCGCTCGAGGTCGGTGTTCACGAGCGTCCGCCGCTCGGCGCGAAGGCCGCGATCTGGGCGGGTCTCTCGCTCAAGCTCGCGGTGCCGGCGACCGCCGCGGCCGCGACGATGACGGCAACCGTTGCGGGCTCGAGCGGCGTCGCCGCGACGAGCGGAGCGGGAGCGGCCGGGCTCCTCACGACGATGGCGCTCGTGAAATCAGCGGGGCTCGGCCTCGCGCTCGGCGCCGCAGTCGGCAGCGGGCTCTATTTCAGCGGCCGCGCCGAACCGACGCCGCCCGCGCCGCATGAGCTTGGGGTGGAAGGGGCGACCAGCGTAGCCGCGCCGTTCCACGCCGCCACGGCCAGGCCGAACGCACCTGCACCGGCCGAGCGCGCGAGCGCGGCGCCGTCCGCTGCGAGCACCGGCGCGAGCGAACCGCGCGCCGAACGGCCGCGTGAAGCGCCGCCCGTCGAGAGCGAAAGCCAACGGGTCGCCGGGGCCCGCGCGTGGCTCCGTGCCGGGGACGCGAACCGCGCGCTCGAAACACTCGGCGCCCTCGAGCGCGACGAGCCGAACGGCTTGCTCATCCAGGAGCGCGAGGCGCTCACCGTCGAGGCGCTCGCGGCGCTCGGCCGGCGTGACGCTGCGCGCGCTCGGGCGGACGCGTTTCTCGTGCGCTACCCGAGGAGCCCGCACGTGCTCGCGGTGCGGCGGGCAGCCGGCTACGCCCCGTAGCCGCGGTCCCCGCTCGGTTCACGTTCGCGTTGCGGCAATTCACGCGGGAGTCCGCGGGCGCACGCGACGACGCTCAGCCGTGAGGCACGTGGCGCAGCACGACGAACCCGCGGGGCGGCGTGCGCACGCTGAGTTTCGAATCGGAAACGGTGAGCGTCTCCTCGTTCGAGATGCCGCTCCCGCCGAACACCTCGGCGTCGCTCGTGAAAACCTCGCGCCACGTGCCCTGTGCGTCGACGGGCACGGGGACGGAATAACCGTCCGGAAAGCCGGTGTCACTGAGCGTCGATACGACGAGATAGTGCTCGGGCCCGCTCCAGCGGTGAAAGGCGAGCACGCGGTCCGTGTTGTGGACCGACATGATCTCTATGTTCGCGGTCGCGAAGGTGTGGTGGCGGCGCCGCAGCCGAATGAGCTCGCTGTAAAAGCGAAAGAGAAAGCGCCCGTTGCCCTCGCGCTCGCCGAGCAGGTCTTCGCGATTTTCGAGGAACCCGTCGTAGGTGAAATCTTTGGTGGCGCCGATCTCTTCGCCGAAGAGGAACATCGGCGTTCCCGCGGACAGGAGCGTGATGCCCGCCACGAAGCGCACGCGCGCTTCGGCGATGCGGCGTAGCTCGCCGCTCGGTGCAGGCGCGTCCCCGCTCGCCGCGATCGCGACCATGAGCGTGCGCGCCGAGTGCTCGGAGTTGCCCGCTTCGTCGTGCGACTCGTGATAGACGACCGTCTTGCGCCGCGTCGTCAGGAGCACTTCGGCGAAGCGATCGAGCGCGAGGCCACCGTTCCCGCCCATGCCGGCCGTGTGGAGCAAGTTCGCGCAATCGGCACCACGGCCGGTATCCCCGATGAGATTGTGATAAAAATTAGAGTACCAGGTGGCGTCGAAACCGAGGCCGGCGCCGTCCGGGTGCTCCGTCACGAGCACCCAGTCCGAGTGGTCCTCGCACGTGAGCAGCGTCGTCGGGCGCAAGAGCCTGAGCGTGCGGCTGAGCTCGCGCAGGAACTTGGCGCCTGCTTCGTTCGCGGCGCCGGCGGGCCGCCCGTCGGCGTGGATCACGTTGTACGCGTGGATTGACGTGGTTTGGTCGACACGGAACCCGTCGACGTGGAAGTCCATGACGAGCGCCGCGGCGCTGCTGATGAAGAGCTTGCGCACCATCTCTTCGTGGAAGCGCGGCGCGAAGCCGGTAGACAGGTTGTCGAGGTAGCCGCCGTCCGGGTTCGGGTAGTCCGACGGCTTGCCCTCGTACCAGTAGTAAACGTTGTTTTCTTCGCGGGCGGAGTCGTAGTGCCACTCGGCGCGTTCGCCGTTCGGCGCGTAGTGGTTGTAAACGACGTCCACGATCACCGCGATCCCGCGCCGGTGGCATGCCCGCACGAAGTGCCGAAACCTATCCCGCCCGCCCGCGCTCGACTCGATCGCGAAATGGTGGGAGTTACCGTAGCCCCAGGTGCGGGTGCCGTTCGATTCGGCGATCGGCAGGAGCTCGACCGCGTTCACTCCGAGGTCGCTCAAGTAGTCGATGAGCGCGATCGCGTCCTCGAGGTTGCCCGGCCGCTCCTTGCCGAACCCGAGGGAGCCCACGTGGAGCTCGTAGATGACCATGTCGTCGATGCGGTGCGGGAAGGGGTTCAAGTGGTTGAACTCGTCGCGCCAGAAGTCGTCTTCCCCGACGAGCTCGCCGTCCTTGCTCGCCGGCTCGGATTGCACGACTTCCGTATCGACCACGAGCGAGCAGCTGACGACGCCGTCGAGCTCGGAGGCGGGGCCCTCGTAGGGCGCGCCGTTCGGGTTCTTGTCGCCCGTTCCGATCTGAGCGCGCGAATGGAGGTCGGTGCGATACGTGAGCGCCCCGTCCTCGTTCTCGATGCGGTACATGTACGGCGCGCCCGCGAAATCCGCGAAACGCGCGAGCTTCGGCTCCGTTTCCGGTCCTACGCTCCAGACGCCGTCCGCCTCCTTGGCGAGCGCAAGCACCGGGCGCGCGGGGTCGATGCCCGTCCCGTCGTCGGCGATATAGCCGGAGTTCGGATCGCCGAAGACGACCTCGACCTTGCGCGCGTTCGGCGCCCATACGGCGAAGCGTAAGCCCGGCTCCGGCGCGTTCGGCAGTCGCACCTTGCGGGCGCCGAGCCTGCGTACGTGCGTCAGGTAGTAGCGCTCCTCACGGCCGGGGTCGTCGGTGAGCACGAAGACGCGATGCAGCGCGTCGTGTCCCGAGCCGTGCTGCTCGGTCACGATGCCTTCACGGTCGAAGCCGAGCGGCCCGTCGTGCACCACCGACCAGCGAAACTCCTTGCCGACCTCGCGCGGGTCGAGGTCGACCTCCGCTTCGAAGACGACGGCGCCGTCCGGCGCGACGACCTCGCGCATCGGGCGCTCGGTCCCCCGTTCACTCAGTCGTCCCTCCGCGTCCCAGCTTCCGCAAAGGCGCACGTGGTGAAAGAGCTTGTGTCGAATCCCGGTGTCGTAGATGAACTTCATTGAGTAGCTGGCGCCGAGCACGCCGTGCGTCGGCTCAGTGCAATTGGAATGCCGCGCCCCGTTCGCTCGGCCGTGGGCGAGAGCCGTGCGCCGCGCGTGCTCGTTGCCCCGAAAAACGGCCGCGCTGTCCGCGAACGCTCGCTTCCCACGTGCCGGCGCTCGCCCGCGGAGGCGCCATTCGGCCGCACCGGAACAATTTGCCTCGAGAACGGCGGGTCCTCACCAGGCTCGGCCCTCGTCTCACATCGAGACGCGCTAGGAGCTTATTTACACCGGGGATCACTTGCATCGATCGTGAATTTTGGGGCCCCACTTGGGTGAGGCCCGCAAAATTCACTAGCTTTTGGCGTGGTCTGTCCCGTCGGTACTTTCCTGTTTCGATACACCCAAGCGAGCTTGGGTGTAGTTGCAGGGAGCCGTCCGGAAATGTCCGTCTCCCGCATCTCCCACAGTGTCCTACAAAAGAACGACGAGGATCGCAGGAAGGATGGACCCTCGAAGCGTGCGGCCTACGCTTTGAGTCCATGGGGTTCTGCTACGCGGTAAACGCCGGACTTCGTCCCGCGCTGCGGTGCGGCGGGCGAGCGCGTCGCGGAGGTGGCTCGGGGGCGCAGGGGGAGGCTCGATGACCGCGGCTGACGCGAAGGTTCCAACCTCTCCCGCCCACGGTCGGGTCCTCTTCGTGGACGACAGTCCGGACGTACGTAAGAGCTTTCGTCGCGCTCTGGTACAAGCCGGCCACGTCGTCACGGAAGCCTCGAACGGCTTCGAAGCGACCGAGCTCGTCGCCCAGCAGCAGTTCGACCTCGTAGTGAGCGACGTCCACATGCCGGACATGAACGGCGTGGAGCTCCTACGCCGCGTCCACGAGAGCGATCCCGACCTCCCGGTCGTCCTGCTCTCGGGCGACCCCGATCTGGAGTCGGCGATGCGGGCGGTCGAATACGGCGCGGTCGAGTACCTGGCCAAGCCGATCGACCTCGCCAAGTTCCGCGCGAGCGTGCTGCGGGGCCTCGAGGTGCGCCGCAAGCGGGTCGAAGTGCGCGAAGCCGTGGCGGGTCGCTGGCAGAGGCGGCTCAAAGCCGAGAGCACGGACACGAGTGACCTCGAGGGCACGCTGCTCGGCGAGCGCTACCGCGTGGGAGCGCTGCTCGGCTCGGGCGGCATGGGCTCCGTCTACGAAGGAACACGCGAAGATTTGGCTGGAATGCCCGTCGCCATCAAGGTGTTGCACGCGGGCATAGGCGGCGACGTCGACGTGCTCCGGCGCTTCCGGCGCGAAGCGCACCTCGTCGCCGCAATCGCTCATCCGAACATCGTGCGCGTCATCGACTTTCAGATGCCGTCGGACGAGCCCGCGTTCATCGTGATGGAGCGTTTGCACGGGTGCTCGCTCGGCGACGCGCTCCGGCAAGACCGGCGCTTCACGCTCGAGGAAGCGGCGTGGATCGGCGTGCAGGTGCTCGCCGGTCTCGAGGCGGCGCACGGGGCGAACGTGGTCCATCGTGACCTCAAGCCCGACAACGTCTTCTTGACGACGATGCCGGGCGTCGTGGACGTGGTAAAACTCCTCGATTTCGGCGTGGCGAAGCTCACCGGCACGCCGTGGGACGAACGGCTGACGCAAACGGGCATGGTCATGGGGACGCCCGCGTACATGGCGCCCGAGCAAGCGCGTGGGGAGAGCGCGGACGCGCGGAGCGACCTCTACGCGGTCGGCTGCTTGCTGTTCGAGGCGCTCACGGGCCGCACGCCCTTCGTCGCGAACAACTACAACGCGGTGATGTTCCAAATCAATCAAGGCACGCCCACGCCGCTGCTCGAGCTCCGACCCGACATCGATCACCTCTTTGCCGAAGTGATCGGCAAGTCGATGTCGAAGGACGTAGAGTTGCGCTTTCAGAGCGCCCGCGCGTTTTCGGAAGCGCTCCTACCGTGGGCGCCCCACGGACCGGTCTCGGGTCAGCGACCGCTCACGGCCGAAGCGATGGCAGCGACGATCCGGCCACCCGCCCCGGCGCACCCGCGCGTGAGCCGGCGCCGAAAAGCCTCGCGCTAGCCGTTCCGCGTCATTCTGAGGACGCCTCTTGCTGGCGGGCGCCGTCGGCGAGGTTGGCGACGAGCGCGACGATGTCGTCCGGCACGACGGGTTTCGCGACGTGCGCCGTGAAGCCCGCGGCAATGGCGAGCGTCCGATCGCCGTGCCGCGCGTAGCCCGTGAGGGCGACGGACGGCACGTCGCCGCCCTGGCGCGCGCCGAGCTCGCGCACATGACGCATGAACGAGTAGCCGTCCTCGTTCGGCATGCCTACGTCACTGATGATGACGTGAGGGCGAAAGCTCCGGACGAGCTCGAGCCCATGCGCCGCCGAGTCCGCCGCGCGCACGGAGCAGCCGGCGGCTGCGAGCGCTTCCTCGAGCACTTCGCGCGCGTCCCGATCGTCGTCCACCACGAGCAGGCGGAGCCCGCCGAGCACGCGGCGGCGCGGCCGCGACGACGAGCGGCGTTCGTGCTGCTCCGATTCGGGCGGCGTCGAGTCGACCGCCACCGGACGAACCGGCAGCATGATGCGGAAGAGCGCGCCGCGTCCCGCGCCTTCGCTCCGGACGTCGACGCAGCCGCCGTGAAGCTCGACGATGTGCCGTACGATCGCGAGACCGAGCCCCAGGCCGCCGAAGCGCCGCGTGGTCGTGCCGTCCGCTTGCCGAAAGCGCTCGAAGACGTGCGGCAAGAAATCTTGCTCGATGCCTTGACCCGTATCGCGCACCGAGAGGGAGAGCTCGGAGCCACTGCGCTCCACGGTAGTCACGACCTCGCCGCCCGACTCGGTGAACTTCACGGCGTTCGAGAGCAGGTTCCACACCACCTGGCGCAACCGATCGGGGTCGGCGACGAGGAGCACGGGCTCCTCGGGCAACACGAAGCGAAGGGCGATCTGCTTGGCGTCGGCGGAAGGGCGCACCACTTCTGCGGCCTGATGCACGACTTCCAGGACGTCGGTCGCGACCAGGTTCAGGTGCAGCTTGCCGGTGATGATGCGTGAGACGTCGAGGATGTCCTCGATCAATCGTGCCTGGGCTTGTGCGTTTTGGTGAATGGACGCTAGGCCCTTGGATAGGCCGGGATCTTCCGTCCGTGTCCGCAGGAGCGAGGACCAGCCGACGATGGCGTTGAGCGGCGTGCGAAGCTCGTGCGACACCGTCGCCAGGAACTCGTCTTTCACGCGATTGGCGGCGTCCGCGCGACTCACGGCGTCTTTGAGGCGCGTCTCGCTCTCCTCGAGGGCGACACGCGCGGCCTTCTCGGCGTCGAGGCGACGCTCCGTTTCCTCGGCAAACCGCCGCTCCGAGAGGTCGCGCGTCACCTTCGCGAAGCCAAGCAGCTCGCCGTGGGAATCCCGCACGGGCGTGAGCACGACGTTGGCCCAGAACTTCGTGCCGTCGCGACGGACGCGCCAGGCCTCGTCCTCGTAACGCCCGTCTTTGCGCGCCCGCTCGAGCTCGAGCTCGGGCTTGCCGAGGCGAGCGTCGTCCGACAAAAAGAACCGGTTGAATGGCTGGCCGATCACCTCGCTCGCCTTGTAACCGGTCATGCGCTCCGCGCCCGTGTTCCACGTCACCACGCGGCCTTCAGGGTCCAGCATGTAAATGGCGTAGTCGGTGACGCACTCGACCAGCAGGCGGAACCGCTCCTCGGAATGGCGGAGCTCCTCTTCGGCCAGCTTGCGCGCGGTGAGGTCGCTCGTGACCTTCACGAAGCCAATCAGACGGCCTCGATCGTCCTTGAGCGCCGTGAACACGACGTTGCCCCAAAAGCGCGTGCCGTCCTTACGCACGCGCCAGCTCTCGTCCTCGACGTGACCTTCTCGTCGCACTGTCTCGAGGATGCGCGCGGGTTTGCCGGCAAGCCGGTCCTCGGGCGTGTAGAAAATCGCGAAGTTTTTGCCGACGACTTCTTCGCGCGTGTACCCCTTGAGCCGCGCCGCACCGAGGTTCCACGTCGCGATTCGCCCTTCCGGATCGAGCATGCAGATCGCGTAATCGGGGATGCTGTCGACGAGTTGGTGAAAGAAGTGGTCCGCCCCGAGTGCGGCTTCGACGGGTGAGCCCGCTTCATCCGACATGTGCCTACACGGATGCACGACCTATGCCGGTGGTCTCGTGGCATTTTTGTCGCAGCGCACGCTGCCCGTCCCCCGGGTGGTCTCGGTCGTCGCGATGGGCGATGCTTCGGCGGCGCGGCGTTGGTCGCGCGCGCCCACTCATGACGACGAACACCGTTGCCGATCCGAGCTCACCGCCGAGCCGCGAGCAGCTCGTGCATCTCCTGGTCGAGGCCGCCGAGCTCGAGCACGACCTCATGTGCACCTACCTCTACGCGGCGTTCAGCCTGCGCGACGGCGAGGCGGAGGGGCTTTCCGCCGCTGAAGCGGAGGCCTCTACCCGCTTTCGCCGGACCATCAACCAGGTCGCGATCGAGGAGATGGGCCACCTTGCCGCGGTGTGGAACATCACCTCGGCTCTCGGCGCCGCGCCGCACTTCGGTCGCGGCAATTTCCCGCTCGACCCCGGCTGGTTGCCCGCCAATATCGTCGTCAAGCTCGCGCCTTTCGGCGAGGACGTGCTCCAACATTTCATCCACCTCGAGCGCCCCGCCGGGTCCGACGAAAGGGAGGGCAGGGGCTTCGAGGCCGCGACGTTCAGCCGTGGCGGCGGTCGCGCGCGGCTCGTTCCCGTGTCACTCGGCTACGATACGGTCGGCGTCTTCTATGCGACGCTCGACGATCGGCTGCGCGCCTTCGTCGAACACGTCGGCGAAAAGGACGCCTTTTGCGGCGACCCCGCGCTCCAGCTCTCGCCGCTCGAGACCGGGCTCGACGCCATCGAGCCCGTCGTCTGCGCGAAGACGGCGAGTCGCGCCTTCGCGGCCATCGTCCAGCAGGGCGAAGGCGCGCCCGAGCACAGCGCCGACTCGCACTTCCAGCGCTTCGCGGCGATCCGCGCCGAACTCGCGACGCTCAAGGCGAACAATCCAGGGTTCTCACCCGCGTTTCCAGCGGCGGTAAACCCGGTGCTCCGCCGTCCGCTCACCGCGAGCGCGCGCGTCTGGATCGAAGACGAGCGCGCCGCGGCAACGGTCGACCTCGCGAACAGCGCCTACGCGTTGATGCTGCGGCTGCTCGCGTATTCGTACACGGTGCCGCGGCCTGCGCCCGAAAAGGCGTTGGCCGTCGACCTCGGGCTCGGCTTGATGCGTGCCGTCACCGTGCTCGGGCAGCGTGCGGCCCGCCTGCCCGCGGGGCCGTCGAACCCCGGCTGCCATGCCGGCATGTCGTTCACGGCGCTGCGCGACGCCGCTCCACTCGCGCCCGGTGCGAGCGCTGCCCGCTTCATTCGCGAGCGACTCCGTGAGCTCGCCCTCGCCGGGGTCGAGCTCGACACCGCCGGCGACGCGCGCACGAGCGCCGCGCGCAGCATCTTGAGCGAGCTCGCCGACAAGGCCGACGCGCGCCTGACAACGGCCGTGACCCGGCTTCCGCTCGTCGCGCAGGACTCCATCGGCGCGCCGAGCGGGGCGACCGCAGTGCGTCCGCCGGCCGGCGCGCCGCCCGCGGCCGTGCACGTCGACGGCGTCGACGAAATCGAAGGCGAAAAGCTCACGCTGCTCTACGAGGGCAAAAAGTGCATCCACTCGCGCTTCTGCGTCACCTGGGGCCCGCGCGTCTTTCTCGCCAACGTCGAGGGTCCGTGGATTCACCCCGACGCGATGGACGTCGAAGCGCTCACCGAGATCGCGCACGTCTGCCCCTCGGGCGCGATTCGCTACCGGCGCAAGGACGGCAAGCCGGACGAAGCGGCGCCGCCCGTGAACCTCGTCAGCGTGCGCGAAGCGGGCCCGTACGCGGTGCGCGCCCCCATCGTGCTCGACGGTCGGCCCGCCGACTTTCGCGCCACGCTCTGTCGTTGCGGCGGCTCGAAGAACAAGCCGTTCTGCGACGGAACGCACAAGGAAATCGGCTTCTCGGCGACGGGTGAGCCGCCGACCGGAAGCGCCGACATGCTGCCGCTGCGCGACGGGCCGCTCGCGATCGACCCGTTGACGGACGGGCCGCTTCAGGTCCGCGGCAACCTCGAGATCACGAGCGGCACCGGCCGAGTCGTCGCGCGCGTGACCCAGGCCAAGCTGTGCCGGTGCGGCGCAAGCTCGAACAAGCCGTTCTGCGACGGCACGCACGCGCGCATCGGCTTCAAGTCGGCGAACGCGACCTGAAAGGCAGCGTCAGGCCGGCGGCGGCCAGGTGCGCGTGTTCGCGCGGAAAAGGCCGCGCACCTCCTGGGCGCCCTGGGGTTTGCCCACGAGATACCCCTGAATCTGGTCGCACTTCACGAGCTTCAAGAGCCGCGCCTGTTCGCTGGTTTCGACTCCCTCGGCGATGACCTTCATGTCGAGGGAGTGGGCGAGCGAGATGATGGTCGTGACGATCGTCATTTGCTGCGGATCGTCCGACATGCGGAGCACGAACGAGCGGTCGATTTTGAGGGCGTCGATCGGCAGGCGGCTCAGGTAGCCGAGCGACGAATAGCCGGTGCCGAAATCGTCGATCGCGACGCACACGCCTTGCTCCTTGAGCTGCCGGAGCTTCTCGATGTTGCCGACGAGGTCCTCGATCAGCACGCTCTCGGTGAGCTCGAGATCGAGCCCGCCGCGCGCCGCGGGCCAGCGCTCGAACGCCCGTTCGACGGAGTGCACGAACGTCCGCTGCGAAAGCTGCATGCCCGAGACGTTCGCAGCGATGCGCGGCGGCAAGAGCCCCTCGTCGAGCCAGGTGGCGCACTGCTTGGCGACGGTCTCCAGGATCCAATCCCCGACCTCGACGATGAGCCCCGTCTCCTCGAGTACCGGGATGAACTGCGAAGGACCGATCAGTCCGGACTCCGGATCATCCCAACGGATGAGCGCCTCGAGCCCCACGACCATGCCGGATTTCAGGTCGATCTTCGGTTGGTAGTAGAGCAGGAACTGCTCTTGCTCGAGCGCCCGCCGGAGCTTGGTCTCGAGCGTCAGCTTCTCGCTCACGCGCGCGTTCATCGTGGGGGCATGAAAGAGGTAGCGTTGGCCGTTCGAGCGCGCGTTGGCGAGCGCGGCCTCGGCGTTGCGGACGAGCCCCTCCGCGTCCCGCGTCCCCACCGGCAAGACCGCGGCCCCGACGCGCACGGCAGCTCGAAGCTCGGTCCCTCGCATGGAAAACGGCGTGTCGAAGGCGGCGAAGACGCGGCTTTCGATCCACGCGCCGAGCTCCGCCGCAGTGCCGGGCACGCCGATCAGGAACGCGAACGTGCTGCTCTCGAAGCGCGCGAGGGTGTCACCCGGGTTCAGGATTTTGGCGAGACGCCGGCCGACCTGCACCAGCAAGTCGTCCCCGGCACCGCGTCCGAGCGTGGCGTTGACCTCGCGGAAGCGCGTGACCTCGGCGAGCACGAGCGCGACCTCGCCGCCTTCTCCGTTCGCGTCCGGAACGTGCTCGAGCAGCCGGTGGACGAGCAAGTTGCGCTTCGGTAAGCCCGTAAGCTCGTCGTAGTACGCCAAAAAGTCGAGCCGGGCGCTCTTCTCCAGGTGGTCCACGGCGAAAGCGATGTTGTCGGCGAGCTCGGTGAGGAGCCGCACTTCCTCGCCGTCGAAGAAGCCCTTCTGTCCCGAGACGAGCGCGAGCACGCCCGAGACCCGGCCGTCGGCGACGAGCGGGAAGAGCCCGAGCGCGTTGCCGCCACGCCGGAGCACGGCACGCTCGAGTCTGCCCTCCGCGCGCGCGGGGAGATCGTTGGCGACGCAGGGTTGTCGTTCGCAGAGCGCGGTCGCCAGCAACGCGGGGGAGCCGTTGCTGTTGCCCGCGACGCCGTTCGCGAGCCTTCGTGTGAAGTCGTCGTCGCCGCCGTGGGCCGCGGTCGTCGCGATGTCGCCGCTCGCGTCGACGAGGACGATGACGCCGATCAGAAGCCCGCCGTCCTCCACGGCGATGCGACACGCCTCCTGCAGCAGTACGTCGCGCTCCCGCACGCGCAGGATCGCCCCGTTGACGGCGCCGAGCATCGAACGGACGTGCGTCAGGCGCTGGAGCGCGCGCTCGACCTCGACGCGCGCGGTCACGTCCCGTGAAATTCCCACCAAACCCTGGACCGTGCCGCCGCGCGTGCGCACGGGCGCGAGCGTCGTCGAATAAAAGCGCCGGCCCTGATGTTCGTCGAGCTCGCGGATGAGGTCGGTCGTCGCCTGCCCGTCCGCGATGATCTGCGACTCTTCGTTTTCGAAGGCGGAAGCGAGCTCGGGTGCGATGCCGAGCTCGACCAGGCGCTTGCCGACGGCGTCCGTGGTGTCGCGTAACGCGGCGCGCTCGGCGCAAGCTCGATTGACGCGCGTGAAGCGCAGATCGCGGTCCTTGAAGTAGATCGCGTCCGGGATGTTGTTCATGAGATCCTCGAGCAGCTGTCGCTCGTGGTCCAGCTTGCGCGCGAGCTCGAAGTGCTCGACCGACTTCTGGATCGTCATGCGAAGCTCGCTCGTGTCCCAAGGCTTCGTCACGTAGGCGAAGATTTTCCCCTTGTTGACGGCACGGATGACGGCCGGCAATTCGGCGTAGCCCGTCACCATCACGCGCGTCGCGTCGCACGACGTGCTGAGCCGCGCGAGCAGCTCGTCGCCCGTCATGCCCGGCATGCGCTGATCGGAGATGACCACCGCGACGTCCGGCTCCAACTCCAAAACGCGTAGCGCTTCTTTCGATGAATGCGCTTTGATCACATCGTAGTCACGCATCAACACGTCTTCGAGCGCGACGAGCACCTCCGGCTCGTCGTCTACGACCAATACACGGCTACGGCAGCCCGCTGGGGGTGCCCACTCCTCTATTGCCTGCATCCGACGTCCCTTTCGGTGGCGAACCGATACTACACCCGGTTCCGGCGGACTGGACGCATTTGAGGAGTCAGAATTTCCCTGATGTCACGCGAAGGGTAGGCGCGGGTGCGCGGTTCGCGCACGAACCGGTTGGGCCAGGGCCTCTCGCACCTTGCGCTTGAGGGATTCCGGGGTGAACGGCTTCTGCAGCATCGGCACGCGGAGCTCCTGAAGGCCGCTCCGCGCCGTTTCGTCCTCGGTATAGCCCGACATACAAAGGGCGCGCAGCGCCGGTGCCTGGTCCCGCAAGCGCCGGATGAGCTCGACCCCGTTCATTTTGGGCATCACGACGTCGGCGAGCACGAGATCCACGGGCGTGGTCGAACGCTCGAACAGGGAGAGCGCTTCGACCGGATCGGCCGCCTCGAGCACCCTGTAACCGGCCCCCTCGAGGATCCGGCGGGCCACGCGCCGGACTTGTTGTTCGTCCTCCACCAAGAGGAGCGTCTCCCCGGCGAGCTTCGGGACCGATTCGGGCTCGGGCGCCTCCTCCACCTTCTCCTCGTCGGCGCACGGCAGCTCGATGGTGAACGTCGTCCCGGCCCCGAGTCGTGTCTCGACCGAAATCGTGCCGCCGGCCTCGTGGACGATGCCGAACACCGTCGAAAGGCCGAGCCCGGTCCCTTTACCCTTCTCCTTGGTCGTGAAGAACGGCTCGAAAATGCGCGAGCGCGTCGCCTCGTCCATGCCCGACCCCGTGTCGGTGACCGTGAGCACGACGCGCCGCCGTCCGCTCGGCACGCGGGGCGGCAGGAGGTGGGTGGCGATGCGGATGGTTCCGCCGGCCGGCATGGCGTCGCGCGCATTGACGGCGAGGTTCATGAGCACCTGCTCGACGTGCCCCGGGTCTGCCTTCACCCGCACGGGGGCGTTCTCGCAGTCGAGCTCGAAGTCGATGTCCTCGCCCACGAGCCGCCGCAGCATGTCGTCGATGGTGCGGAGGCTCTGATTCAAATCGAGGACGCGCGCCTCGGCGACCTCTTGCCGGCTGAAGAGCAGGAGCTGCTTCGTGAGGTTCGCGCCGCGCCGGGCCGCGTCGTAGATGAGCTGTGCGTCGGCGCGGACCTGCTGGTCGTGAGGCGCCTCCTCCTGCAGCATTTGCGCGGCGCTCAGCACGACCGACAAGAGGTTGTTGAAATCGTGCGCGACGCCGCCCGCGAGACGTCCGACGGCTTCCATCTTCTGCGCCTGGCGTAGCTGCTCTTCCGTCGCGCGGAGCGCCTGCTGGGTGCGCTGCTGTTCGGAGAGGTCCACGACGAGCGCGATCGAGTGAACGTCGTCGAACTTCACCGCGGTGACGAGCGCCGGCACGCGCCTGCCGTCGCGATGCGTGAACTCCTTGCGAAACGGCTCCGCGTAGCCCTTCGTGGCGAGTTTTTGCCGGCTTTCGAGCGTGACGGGTATCCACTCGTCGGGCGTGATTTGGGTGAAGCTCACGCGTCGCGACAGGTACTCCTCGCGTGAATAGCCGAACATCTTGGCGCACGCTTCGTTCACGTCGACGACCTCGCCCGCGACCGAGCTGACGACGACGCCGACGACGCCGGCGTCGCTGATCGCGCGGAAGCGTTTCTCGCTGTTCGCGAGCGCCTCCTCGAGCCGTTGATTCATCTCCGCGAGCGCGAGCTCGTCGCGCTTGCGCGCCGTCACGTCGTCGATGACGCCGACCCATAACGGGCCCTCCATCGGATCGTCGAAGGGCGTCACCGTCACCCGCACGAACACCACGGCCCCGTCCTTGCGGATGCGTTCGGCGTCGTAAACTGCGGGCACGCGACCGCTCGCGAGCTGCTCGAGCACGACGCTCTGAAAATTTTCGATGCCAGAGGGCGTCTGTGACGCGAAGAAGGGCCGGCCGACGATGCCGGTCGGTCCCGCCGAGGCGGCATACATGCGTTCGCACGCCGGGTTCGCGTACACGATCACCCAATCCGAAACGCGCATGACGGCGACGGGCAGGGAAAGCGCCCCGAGCGCCAGATCGAGCCGAACCGTTGCCATCCCTCGTGACTAGAGCCGCCGGAGCGGCCTCCTCGAACCCCAGAGCTTAGCGCCCGGTGCCCGATGACGGGAGACAATCGTATTTTTGGGGATTTTTCGCGGACGAGCGCGCGGTCAGGCCGGGCGCTCGTCAGCCGGCTTCTGCCACGAGCTTCACGAAGTCGCCCTCGGTCAGGATGCCTGCAATCTTGCCGGCGTCCGTCACGACCAAACAGCCGATCTTGCGTTCGAGCATGAGCTTGGCGGCTTCCACGAGGGGCGTGTCCGGCGCGACCGTCACGACGTCGCTCTTCATCGCTTCTTTCACCGCGATGAGATCGAGGGCGCTCCGCTGGGCGTGGGTTCCGTAGCCGAGCGCTTTCAAGAGTGCACTGTGGAAGAGGTCGCGCTGGCTCACGATGCCGACGAGCCGTCCGTCCGCGTCGACGATCGGGAGATGCCGGATGCGGCCGAGCCGCATCACGTCATCCGCGACGAGCAGCTTTTCGTTGTGATCGAGGGTGACCAGGTCGGAGGTCATCAAATCGCGCACGAGGTTCGGACGAGTCGTCATGCCTGTGTCCCTGGCGCTACGATTGCACGGCGTCCGGGCGGCGTCACGCCGCGCTCGAGCACGCGATGGCGACCAGCGCGAGCAGCCGCTCGTGCCCCATGGCTCCCGCCTTCTGCGTCAGGCGCCGGCCGCCGGAAAAGACGGCGAAGCTCGGAATGCTCTGAACGCCGAACCGGCCCGAAAGCTCCGGGCTCTGCTCGGTGTTCACCTTCAACACCACTGCCTTCCCCGCGAGCCGCTCGGCCGCCTTTTTCACCTCCGGCGCGACCGCGCGACACGGACCGCACCAGGGCGCCCAGAAATCCACGAGCACGGGCACGGCGGCGTTCGTCACGATTTCGTCGAACTCCCGCGCGTCGACGTCGACCGGCTCGGCTAGCGGTGGCAACGGCGCCTTGCATGCGCCACAGCGTCCGGCGTGCGCGAGGTGCCGCGCGGGTACGCGATTGTCCTTGCCGCAAGCGGCGCAGCGCCGAATCATCACTCGCCAACCTGGGCATGATTCGCGCTCCGTCAAGGCGCGGACGTTCGGAGCTCGCGCTCGAATTTCGTCGCTCGCGGCACAGGCGCGACTCCTCTTCGAGCGTTTACCCGAGTTCCGGAGCGGCTCGCAGCACGTGCTCGACGAGCGCTGCGACGGCCGCCCGATCCTCGCCGCCGCTCGCCCGTACGTCGGGCGCGAGGGGCGGCTCGTACATGCTGTCCGCACCCGGCACGTCGTGCGCCCTGCCGTCACGAGCGGCCGCGTAGAGGCCCTTCGTGTCGCGGAGCTTGCACTCGTCGAGCGGCGTATCGACGAAGACCTCGACGAACGCCGGCGCGAGAGCGCGCGCTCGCTCGCGAAACTCCCGGCGGTGGGCCGTCGCGGCGACGAGCACGACGAGCTCCTGCTCCGCGACGAGGGCCGCAAGGTGCGCGAGCGTGTCGTAGAATTCGGCGCGCTCGCGTGCGGAGTAGCCCGGCTCTGGCACGAGGCTCGCGCGCACGGCGTCGCCGTCGAGCAGACAGGTGGGCACGCCGCGCTCGCGCAGCGCCGTGAACGCTCGCTCCGCAAACGTCGACTTGCCCGCCGAAGGCAGGCCGGTGATGAAGGCGACGACGCCGGCGCTCATGCGTCGAAAAACTCACTCGCCATGGCCGGCACGAAGCGCGGCGCCGCGAGCACGCGCTCCACGAACGACAGGATGCGGTCGCGATCGTCCGCGGGAAGCTCCGGGTACCAGGTGGGGCTCGCGAGCACGAGGCCGCGCCAGGCGAAGAGCGGCGCCACGACTTCGAGCATTGCGTCGTCTCCCGTTTTCGTCACGTAGCGACTCCAGAACTCGTCCCACAACGTCGAAAGCGCGCCGCGCCAGGCGCCCGGGTGCCCGAGGGAAAAGAAGGCGTAATTGACGGTCATGCACGTCACGTCGTCGGCGGGATCGCCGAGCCCGCCGCGGCTCGCGTCGAGCAGCGCGAGGGACGACGCGTCGTCGAAGAGCACGTTGAACGGATGGAAATCGCCGTGCGTGCGCCGCAAACGCTCGCTCCGCCCGCGGAGCCGAAACCGCCAGGCGAGGCACTGCTCCTCGATGCGCTCGAGGCGAACGCGCGGCGCTCCCGGGACGTCGTCCGCGTAGCCGTCCGCGATGCCGAAGACGCCTTCGCCGGCCCCGAGCGTGTCGCGCACGAAGCGCCGGTAGGCGCCTTTGCTCGCTCGCGGTCGCTCCGCGTGCAGCTCGACGAGGTAATCGACCAGCGCGCGCGAGCGAACGAGGTCGGTGTCGGAAACGCGCCCTCGGCGCGCGACGGCGCGGAGGTCCTCGGCGTAGGGCCGGCCGTCCGCGTGCGCCGTGAGCAGGTAGAACTCGCCGCAGCCCGCGAGTGAAACCGCGTCGCGCTCGCCGAGGTAAGCACCCACGTCGAGCACCTCGACGTGGCGCGGAATCGTGCCGAACGTGTCGGCTGCGAGCACCGCCACGGCCGCGCGATCGGCGCGCCGATCGTGACCGAAGTCGTTCGCTGAAGCGGTGTGCAGCACGAGCGCGCGCTCCTGGCCGGCGTGACGGAGCTCGATGCGCCAGGGCAAGCCGTACCCGGCGCCTTTCGCACTTTCGTCCCCGGAGCTCTTCCGCTCGGCAGTCGAAGCATCGACGCCGAGCGGACTCACCGCCACGATTTCCGCGCCTGGCAACGCTCGCGCGACGATTTCGTACAAACGCCGCCGGTCCTCGTCGCGAGCGGTGTCGGAAATCTCCTCGCGCATTGGCATGCGAACTGCAGAGCCTTTAAGTCCGATGCAGGCTCTTCGCAAGATCCTGGTTCCGGTCGACTTCTCGGAATCGTCGCGTGTGGCACTCGAGTATGCCGCCGCTTGGGCGAAGCCCTTCGGCGCCAAAATCGACGTGCTGCACGTCTGGCAGGCGCCTGCATTCATCCCGCTGCCGAGCTTACCCGAGGCGTCGCCGGCGGACGCGACCCTCGTCGAGATCGTAAAGAAAACTGCCGAACAGGCGCTCGAGCGCTTCGTTTCCGAGGTGCAGAACCGGGGTGTAGCGGTGCGCGAGGCGATCGCAGAGCCGGGCTCGCCGGCCCACACGATCGTCGATGTGGCGAAAAAGGGTGGCTACGACCTGCTCGTACTCGGCTCCCACGGCCACACCGGGCTCGCGCACGCATTGATAGGGAGCGTCGCGGAGCGAGTCGTACGCCATGCGAGCTGCCCCGTGCTCACCGTGCCGACCCCCACGGCGAGGTGAGCCGCGGGCGCGCTCGAACGCGGCCGGGCGTGACAAAATGTGTGCGCCGGCGCGCTCTGCCACGCGGCTTGCGACCTTGGCCCGTCGGGTTCGGTGGCATTCGGTTTGCAGTCGCGTCGCCCATGCAGCGAACAGGCACGCCGAAAGAGAGCGGCGTTCATGCGCTTTGGTCCCTGATCAAGGCGACCGGCAGCGATTTCATGGACGACAACGCGCTGAGGCTCGCGGCGGCGCTCGCGTACTACGCGCTTTTGTCGCTCGCGCCGCTCGTCGTGCTTGCCATCGCCGTCGCTGGTCTCGCCGTCGACGAACATTCGGTGCGAGGTGCGATTGCAAAAGAGCTCGGAGGTGTGGTCGGGAGCTCCGGTGCCGCTGCGGTCGAAAGTATCGTACGGAGCGCGAAGGCCCCGGCTGCGGGTATCGTCAGCAGCGTGGTCGGCGTGATCGTGCTCTTGTTCGGCGCGTCGGGTGTCTTCGGGGAGCTGCAAGGCGCGCTCGACACGATTTGGGAAGTCGCACCGAAGCCTGGTCGCGGCCTCAAAGGCGTCGTGAAAGACCGACTTTTCTCGTTCGCGATGGTGATGGGCGTGGCGTTCATGCTGCTCGTGTCGCTGCTCCTGAGCACGGCGCTCGCGGCCGTCGGCAGCTACCTCGGGTCGGCGCTCCCCGGCGGCGAGTCCGTCTGGCAGGTACTCAATTTCCTGATTTCGGTGGCCGTCGTGAGCGGGCTCTTCGCGGTCATGTTCAAGACCGTTCCCGACGCCAAGGTCGGGTGGCACGACGCGTGGGTCGGTGGCGCCGTCACGTCGGGGCTCTTCACCATCGGCAAGTTCTTGATTGGGCTCTACCTCGGCAAATCGACGATGTCTTCGGCCTACGGTGCCGCCGGTTCGCTCGTGCTGCTCGTCATCTGGGTCTATTACTCCGCCGCCATCATGTTGCTCGGCGCGGAGTTCACGCAGGTCTACGCGTCGCGCTTCGGCAAGCGTATCGAGCCGAGCGACAACGCCGAACGAGTCAGCGCTCCACGGCCAGAAGTCGCACCGTCTCGATAGTATCGGCTTCGTCCGCACGCTTGTCGGTGCGGTAGCGGCGCACGCGAGCGAAGCGGAGCGCGACGCCGCCGGGATATTGGCTGCTCCGCTGCACGCCGTCGAACGCGATCTCGACCACGACTTCGGGGCGCACGTGCACGACGTGACCTTCGCGCCCGACCTCGAGCGCCGAGAAACGCTCCGTCTGCCACTTCAGCATCTCGTCCGTCATGCCCTTGAAGGTCTTGCCGAGCATGACGAAGCCGCCGCTTTCGGGATCGCGAGCGCCGAGATGGATGTTGCTCAAGAAGCTTCGGCGCCGGCCGCTGCCCCACTCGATGGCGAGCACGACCAGATCGAGAGTGTGCGCGGGCTTCACCTTGATCCAAGCGGCTCCGCGCCGGCCGGCTTCGTAAGGCGCCTCGAGCGCCTTGGCGAGCAAGCCTTCGTGCCCGGCGCCGAGCGAAGCGTCGAGGAAGCGCGCGGCTTCCTCGGCGTTCGCCGTCACGAGCGACGGCACGCGGAACCCTTCGGCGACGAGCGCGCCGAGCGCCTCGCGCCGCTCGCGCGCTGGACGGTCGATGTAATCGGTGCCGCTCGCGTGGAGCACGTCGAAGAAGAACGGCGTGAGCGGCAGCGCGGCGCGGAGCTCGGCGTCGTGGAGCTTCTTGCCGAAGCGGCTCATCGTGTCCTGGAACGAGCGCGGGCGACCGTCGGGGCGCAGGCTCACGACCTCGCCGTCGAGGATGGCGGAAGCCGCTGGGAGGGAGCGCACGAGCTCGACGATCTCGGGCGCTCGCGCCGTGACGTCGTGGAGGCTGCGCGTATAGATTTTGACGTCGTCGCCCGCTTTGTGAACCTGGACACGCGCGCCGTCGAGCTTGTACTCGAGGATGGCAGCGCCGAGCCGCCCGAGCGCCTCGCCGGGTCCGGCGGCGGATTGCGCGAGCATGGGTCCGAGGGGACGGAAGAGCTTCAGGTGAAACTCCGAGAGTCCGCCCGTGCCGGCCGCCCGGGCCGCGGCTGCCACCACGGGTAGATCGCCGGCGAGCATGGCCGCCCTCCGCACCAGGTCGGGCTCGATTCCGAAGGCTTTGGCGATGCCGTCCGCCATCACGCCTTCGAGCGCGCCCTGCCGGAGCTCGCCCACGAGTAGCCGTCGCATGAACGCCTGCTCGCGCTCCGTCGCGCGAGCGAGGAGCGCACCCAAGAGCTCATGGCGGCGCCGGCCCGCTCCGGAGCCGGCGAGCGCCGCAATTTCGGTCAGGCGGGCGTCGAGCTCGCGGAGCGTCAGCCTAGCCTCGCTCGCCGGGGGCGCCTCGACGCCGAACACCGCCGCGTAGCCGAGCCCAATCCGCCCCTGCGGAAGCTCGCCGGTGAGGTACGCGACGGCGAGCGCGACCTCGCTCGGCTCGAGCGCACGAAGAAGCTCGCTCAGAAGCAGCACCTTGCTCGAGCGGGCGCGCGTGGCCGCGATCCTTTCCGAAGCCGCCACGACACGCTCGAAAAAGGTCGAATCCAAGGTTGACTCCGAAGGGGGCTTAGCGTGGATTTTCGCGACGACCATGGCGAATTGCCACAGTGCGCGTGTGAGAGCCGCGCGTGTCTTCGTCGAAGAATTCTCCTGCGAGGGAGCAAGGAAAGAAGGATGCTGCGGGTCACTCTGAATTGCTATTATGTGTGAGTTTCGCCCTCGAGCGGGTCGTGGCCGCTAGGGACGACTGACAACGAACAATGACCGGGTCCGCGCCGCGCGTTCACATACTCGTCGTCGAGGATGATCTCGACCTCAGGGATTCGCTCGTCGAAGTCCTCGTGGAGGCCGGCTACGACGCCGACGGTGTCTGCGACGGACGCGAAGCGCTGCGCCGACTCTCGCTGCGCCCTCCCGACCTCATTTTGCTCGACCTCCAGATGCCGAACATGAACGGCCTCGAATTTCGCGACGAGCAGAAGAAGCTCGGCGCGCTCTCGAAAATCCCGATCGCAGTCGTCAGCGCGGACCCCCAGGCCACGGAAAAGGCCAAGGCCATCCAGGCGAGCGCCTTGCTTCGCAAGCCGCTCCGGGTCTCCCAGTTACTCGCCGTCATCCCGCAAGTTGTCGGCGCCGCGAGCGCCGGCGAGAGGGCCGAATGAATCTGGATACCATGGCTAGACCGGAAGCGCAGACTGACCTCGAACGCGAGCGCGAGACCCCGCGCAGCGCGGAAGCCGAGGTGGCGGAGCTACGGCGTAGCGTCGAACGTCTCGAAGAGGCGGTTCGCTCGCGTGACACGGTCCTCTCGGTCGTAGCGCACGACCTCAGAAATCCGCTCGGTGTGATCTCGATCGCAGCCAACACGCTGCTGCAGCGCTTGCCCGGTCCCTCATCGCGCCGTCCCGTCGAGCGTATCATCCGGAGCGCGCAACGCGCCGATCGCATGGTGCGCGATCTGCTGGCAATCAGCGCCATCGAGACCGGGCAACTGTCGCTCGACGCGAAGCCGACGGGTACGGCCGACCTCCTCTTCGCGGCCGTCGAGTCACAGCAGAACGTCGCGGCCGAGGCGTCGATCATCATCGGCACGGACCTGTCGCCCGACGTTCCACCGATTCAGGCCGACGAGGAGCGCCTCCTCGAGGTGCTCGAGAATCTGATCGGCAACGCGTTCAAGTTCACCGGGCAGCGCGGCAGCATCACGGTCGGCGCGGCTCGCAAGGACGACAAGGTCACCATTTGGGTGAAGGACAGCGGCGCCGGTATCGCCCCCGAGCAGATGCCCCACATCTTCGACCGCTTCTGGCAGGCCAAAAAGAAAGAGCGCCGGGGCATGGGGCTCGGCCTCTCGATCTCGAAGGCAATCGTCGAGGCGCACGGCGGACAGATCTGGGCGGAAAGCACGCTCGGCATGGGCACCACCGTGTTCTTCACGATACCGGCCGCGCCGGAGCGGCCCGTCAAGCGCCGTGGTGAGGTCGCGAGCATCCTCTTGGTCGACGATCGCCCCGAGAACCTCTTGTCGCTCAAGGCCATCCTCGAACGGCCCGACTACCACCTCGTCACGGCGCGGTCCGGTGAGGAGGCGCTCGCCCTCGTGCTACGCGAGCGCTTCTCGGTCGCGCTGATCGATATCGCCATGCCCGGCATGAACGGGCTCGAAGTCGCGCAGCACCTGAAAGAGCTCGAACGCAGCTCGAGCATCCCGATCATTTTCGTCACCGCGTTCGGCAACGATCCGGAAGAGATCCATCGCGCCTACGCGGCAGGCGGGGCCGACTACCTCGTGAAGCCGCTCGATCCCGAGATCGTGCGCAAGAAGGTCGCAGTGTTCGTCGAGCTCGGCCGCCGCTGAGCCGCCCGCCGCGCCCGAAGATTTCGAGATACCGGGAGAAGACCGATGACCGACACCCAGCAGACCACCGAGAATGGGCACGACGTCCCGCCGCCCGCGCTGAACGGCGCCGAAGACGAATTGCGCGAGCTCCTGCGCGTCTTTCAAGCCGTCCGCCGCGGTGACTTCAGCGTGCGACTGCCCGGCCACTGGACGGGTCTGTTCGGAAAAATCGCCGACACAGTCAATGATTTCACCGAGGCGAGCCAGAAGATGGCCGAGCAGCTCGAGCGCGTCGGCGAGGTCGTCGGCAAGGAAGGCAAGACCCGCCAGCGCGTGCGCTTCCCCGTGCAGACCGGGGCCTGGGTCGACATGGAGACGTCGGTGAACACGCTCATCGACGACTTGCTCTGGCCGACGACGGAGGTGACGCGCGCGCTCGCGGCCGTGGCGCAGGGCGACCTCTCGCAGAACATGCGGCTCGACGTCGACGGGCGCCCGCTCCAGGGCGAGTTTTTGCGCTCGGCGACCATCGTCAACTCCATGATCAAGCAGCTCGGAGTGTTCACCTCGGAAGTGACGCGCGTGGCGCGCGAGGTCGGCACCGACGGCAAGCTCGGCGGGCAGGCGCAGGTGCCCGACGTGAGCGGCGTCTGGCGCGACCTCACCGACAGCGTGAACTCGATGGCGTCGAACCTGACCGGTCAGGTTCGCAACATTTCGGAAGTGACCATTGCCGTAGCGAGCGGCGATTTGTCCAAGAAAATTACCGTCGACGTGCGCGGTGAAATCCTCCAGCTGAAAGACGCCATCAACACGATGGTCGATCAGCTGCGCTCCTTCGCTTCCGAAGTGACGCGCGTGGCGCGTGAGGTCGGCACGGAAGGCAAGCTCGGCGGACAAGCGATCGTGCCGGGCGTCGCCGGTACGTGGAAGGACCTCACGGATTCGGTGAACGCCATGTGCGGCAACCTCACCGACCAGGTGCGCAATATCGCGCAGGTGACGACCGCCGTCGCGCGCGGCGACCTCTCGCGCAAGATCACGGTCGACGTCCGCGGTGAGATCCTGGAGCTCAAGGACACCATCAACACGCTGGTCGATCAGCTGAACGCGTTCGCGAGCGAGGTGACGCGCGTCGCGCGTGAGGTCGGCACGGAGGGGCGCCTCGGCGGCCAGGCGGTCGTTCCGGGCGTGGCCGGCACGTGGAAGGACCTCACCGACAGCGTCAACTTCATGGCGAGCAACCTGACGGCGCAGGTCCGCAACATCGCCGAGGTGTCTACCGCCATCGCGCACGGCGACCTGTCCCGTAAAATCACGGTGCACGTGAGCGGTGAGATCCTGCAGCTCAAGGAGACCATCAACACGATGGTCGATCAGCTGAACGCGTTCGCGA
>JAICUB010000087.1 GCA_025936045.1 Polyangiaceae bacterium
AACGCGACGCGCTCGGCGGGCGCGAGCGTTTCGAGCACGACGAGCAGCGCGAGGCCGATGCCGTCGGCGAGGAGCGCGGCGTGCTCGGGGCTCGTGCCGTCCGTCGGGTCGATCAGCGGCTCGGGCACGTGCGTCTCGCTCCGCGTCTTGCGCGACCGGAGCATGTTGAGCGAGATGCGGCCGACGACGGTCGTGAGCCAGGCGGCCAGGTTATCGACCTCCTCGTGGGCCGTTCCGCTCAGCCGAAACCAGGCTTCCTGGACGGCGTCCTCAGCCTCGCTGCGTGAGCCGAGCATCCGGTACGCGACCGCAAGGAGCCGCGACCGCTCCGCCTCGAACCGCTCCGCCAGCCAGCCGTGCTCGTCCATCGGTCACATTTCTCCGTCGTGCGGGGTCATGCACGTGAGACCCGCGAGGCCCGCCTCACGTGACGGCTGGACCTCGCTTTACCACCCCGGAAACGGAGAAACCATGCAACCTCGTATGAAAAGCCCCGCCCTGACGCTACCCGGCGTGCGGGACGCGATTCTGAAAATCGCCAAGGCCACGGAAGGCGCCGGTCTGCCGCGCGCGACGCTCGAGCTCTGTCATACGCGCGTCGGTCAGATCAACGGCTGCAGCGTGTGTGTGGATATGCATTCGCGCGCACTCAAGAAGCTCGGCGAAAGCGACGCGCGGATCTTCGCGCTCGCGGCGTGGCGCGAGGCCCCTTATTACACGGAGCCGGAACGCGCCGCGCTCGCGCTTGCGGAAGTCGAAACGAGACTGAGCGACCGCTCCGACGCGGTGCCGGACGACGTGTGGAACGCGGCGGCCACGCACTTTTCGGAGGACGCGCTCTCCGCGCTCGTGACGTCCATCGCCGTGGCGAATTTGTGGAATCGCCTGAACGTGACGACGCGGCAGCTCACGGGCGAATGGATCGCGGAGTACGTCTGAAGCGGGCGTATTTCAAATCAGAACGCGCCCGGCGTGATCCACGGATCGGCCGTCTCGTGGACGTTGAGCTCGGCCGGGCGGTTCGAGGCGGCGCCCAAGTCTTCGAGCGTCATCGCACCCGTGCCGTCGTTCAGGCGGAGGTAGGCGAGCAGGTAGTTGCCGTCGCCGTCCGGAGTTTGCGACGGAGGGAGCTCCATGGCGCGATAGTTCATGATTTCGCTCGGCGTGCGTGCTCCGCGCCAGACGCGCACCTCGTCGAGATCCCCCTCGAGGAAGTTGGTTTGCCCTTCGCTCCCGACGGGGCCCGTGCCGAGATTCAGGCGGTCGAGAAGATCGGGCAGCGTTAGATCGACCGAGGCGTCGAGCGCGCTCGCGCCGTCCTCGAAGAGCTGTACTCGTGAGTCATTGAAGATGACGGCGGCGTGATGCCATGCGCCGTCGTCGAGGTTCCGGGTCTGCGTGCAAATGTCGTGGAACGGCGGGTTGACGCCCACTTCGTAGTGAAGGCAGAGGCCGCCGTTCACGACGACCAGGGAAATCGCACCCCACGTGTCGTCGTCGTACGCGGAGACGAGCGGCGCCACGTCGGACTTCGTGCGAAACCAAGCCTCGAACGTGTGCGGGGTGACCCAGCCTCCGTCGAGCTGCGCGTCGAACAGCGGAATCAGCTCGTCGGCGAACGCTTGAACTTCGAAGTGGAGCGCGTAGCCCGACGGGCCGACGGGATCCTCCTCGCCGCTCTCGCCGCCGTCGTCGCCTTGCCCGCCGGCACCCGGTGCCCCCCCGCCCGCTTTTCCCGCGCTCGAGCTCATGCCGCTACCGGCGGCACCGGAGCCGTCGATCGGCGCAGCGCCCGCGGTTCCGGAGCCGTTGCCCGCTGCCGCCGTCGACACGCCCGGACGCTCCGCTCCCGTGCGCGCGGTCGCTCCACCCGCGCCGGCGCGTGGTTCGGAGCCCGCCTGCATGCTCGAGCCCGCGCTGTCGCCCGAACCGGCTCGCGCGCTCGCGTCGCCCGTAGCGCCTCCGCTCGAGGACCGAGGGCGCTCGCTTCCGCCGTGTTCCGAAAGCCCACATGCGGAGAGCAACGCGGTAAGAACCACCAGCCAACGCATCACCCGGTTTTTCTCTGGCGCGGTAGCGGCGTCAAGCCGAGGATTAGCTGCGAAACCTGACGGCGAGGACACCGCGCCGGCTTCGCAGAATTTCGGCATAAAACGCGCGCAGCGGCTCGAGCGCGGCCGTGAGCTTGCGCGCGTCGTAGCGCTTCACCTCGTCGAAAACCGTCGTTCCTTCGGCGAGCGGCTCGTCGTCGTCTGCCTCCGACGCTCCGAGGCTCTGGGGGAACCCGCGCGACGCGGGGCTGAAGGGAGCGTCGCGCGCGCGTTCGATGCAATCGTCGGGCAGCGCCGCGACCCATTCGGCGACGGCGCGGCAGCGGTCGGCGGGGACGACGCGCGCCGAGTCGATGTTGCGATCTTCGTAGAGCCCGAGGCCGCTCCGCGGAGTGAGCGCCTCAGCGCGTGGGTCGTCCGCGCCCGAGAGCCATTGGTAGTCGAAGAGTGCGCGCTGGAGCTCGACCCAGTCGTCGAGCTCGAGCGAGCCCGGAATGGTGTGGGTGCGCGCGTTGACGAGATCGCGCACGAGCTCGGGATCCTCGCGCAAGATCCGCTCGCGTTCGGCGGACAGCGCGACGAGAAGGAGGCGCCTGCGCTTCTTCACGATGTTCACGGCGGGATAGCAGTGAACTTGCGCCGTCGCTAGCGTAACGCGAGCTCGGAAGCCGAGCGGCCGCCGATCGGCGAAACCTCGAGCTACTTGCCGAGCATCTTCAAGACGATGAAGATCAGGACGGCGCCGCCGAGGCCGCCTCCGAAAAGCAAGTAAAGCAGGGACCAACCGGCCGCGAGGACCGGCACGGCAGCGAACGAAAGACTCAACATGCGTTATCTCCAATCCTTGCGACCGCCGGGGCTGGCCCGAGCGTTGCTTCTCGCAGCAAAGCAAGGAGCCTGCCAAGACCGTTGAGCGACGACCCTGGAGTGCGAGCCGTTCACGCGAGCAGGGTACCCGCGTGGCACCCGGCGGCGCTCGTTGCGCTCATGCTGCTCGTGAGTGCGGTCGGAACGGTGCTTTCTTCGCGCGGCTCCGAGCTCACGGCACCTCACGGCCCTCTCGTCCTGCGCGCCTACGTGCCGTTCCTGCTCGTGAGCTGGGGCCTTTTGCTCTACGTGTGTCGGGTCGGTCGACGATGCTTCGTTTTCACCGAGCTCGTCGCCGCGGGTGCGTACACGCCCTGGCGGGCGTTCGTGGACGTCGCGCTCGCGTGCGGAGGCGCGGCGGTGTTGATCGGCGCTGAAGTCGTCTGGCACTCGGCGTTCGGCGGCGCTCGCAATCCGGCCGTCGAGGCGTTGTTACCTTCGACACCGCTCGAGCGCGCGGTCTGGTGCGTCGTCGCGGTGAGCGCCGGTATTTCGGAGGAGGTCGTTTATCGCGGCTATCTCGTGACCGAGCTCACGCGCTTTACCGCGAGTCGCGCGGGTGGCGTGTTGGGTCAAGCGCTGCTCTTCGCGCTCGCTCATGGAGAACAGGGCGCGAGCGCGATGCTGCGCTTCTTCTGCTATGCGCTCGGTCTCGGTGTGCTGGCGCGAGCACGCCGGAGCCTCGTCCCCGGGATGCTCGCGCACATCGGCGTCGATTTGCTCGCGGGACTATCCCGTTGAGCCCGGGCGCAACGGGATGCGGCTGCCACCGCGGTGTCAGCTTGCACCGGGTGGCGCATTTCCGACACGCTGCCCGCTAGCGAGCGCGCTTGGCCGACATGCGCGGGCCGGCTTTGCCCCGCGCTTCAGCCGCCCGGAGCTCGGCGCCTTCCGGACCTTCGACGGCTCTGCGCGCCGCGTCCGCGCCGCGCTCGATCTTCTTTTTATCGCCGAGCGCGCTGCCGAGGTGCTTGTTGTAGTCGCGCGTCGCACTATAGCTGCCTTCGCCTTCGACGCGGCCCTTTGCGGCCGGCCGGCTTTTGGTGGTCGTCATGCGAAAAGTCGTCGCAAGCTTCGTGCCCGAGTGCTCCGGCTTCGGTGAATGACGGGACCGCGTCGGGCAACGAAAGGTCAAAGGGAAGGTCGGGACGGTGAAGAAATGAATTACTCGCGTTTTGCGTTCTGCGTATTGCTCGCCAGCACGGGGGCCCTCTTTCAATGCGGTGGCCCGGGTGATGACGGTACGAGCGGTGGAAACGGAGGCTCGGCGGCCAAAGCCGGCTCGGCGGGGTCCGGCGCCGGCAATCACAGTGGCAAGGGAGGCGGCGCGGGCAAGCAGAACGGCGCAGGCACTTCGGGCAGCGGTGGTCACGCGCTCGGCGGGACGAGCGGGGGCAAAGCGACGGGCGGCCGGAGCACCGGTGGAACCGCCGGAAATGATCACGGCGACACCGGCGGAAAGAACGGCGGCGGCACGAGCCTCGGGGGCATCGGCGGCGAGAAGCAGGGTGCAGGCGGCGCGGGTGAGGGCGGCGCGGGTGAGGGTGGAGGCGGCGCCGGTGGTGAGAAAGGCGCGGCCGCGGGTGAAGGTGGCGCGATTGCGGGTTCGGGTGGCGTCGCCGGTTCGGGTGGCGACGCCGGTTCGGGTGGCGTAGCCGGTTCGTCTGGCCACGCCGGTTCGTGTGGAGTGG
>JAICUB010000076.1 GCA_025936045.1 Polyangiaceae bacterium
GAGCGCGGCTTCGGGCGCTCCGAGCTCGGCGCGCGCCTCGAGCACGCGGACGAGCCCGGCGCTCGCGCCTTCCGCGCGATAGATGGGCTCGAGCACGTCGGCCGCGAACAGGCGCGCCTCGCCCGCGGCGAGCACGCGCTCGAGCGCCGCGCGCGCCGTCGGCTCCTCGGGATCGGCATGCAGCACCTCCGAGAAGGTCCGGAGCGCGCTCTCCACGTCTCCCAAGTGACTCAGGCGCAGCTGCCCGATCCGCACGAGCAACGGCAGCCGCTCGGCTTGCGACGCGGTTTGCGCTCTGCGCTCGAGGAGCGCGATCACGTCGCCGTAACGCCCTTCCGCCTCGAGCAGCGGCAAGAGCCGCTCGTCGATCTCCGGTGAATGGCCGTAGCGCTCCGCGAGCGTCAGCCAAGCGAGAATCGCGACCCCGCGGTCGCGCGGGCGCCGCGAGCGCATATCCGCCGCACGAAACGCAAGCTCGCGCGCCTCCGCCGGATCCTTCGACGACTCGGCGCGCAAGCCGAGCACGTCGGCCATGCCCTCCTCGTCCCCCGAGTCACGATAGATGCCCTCGAGCCGCTCGAGCGCTTCCACGTTCCACGGCGAGCCGATGAGCGCGCGCCACGCGGTCGCCGCACGCGCCGCCTCCCCGGGCTGCTGATCGACCAGGCGCGCCAGGCGCCGCGCGAGCACCTGCCGCTCCTCCCGTTCCGGTTCGAGCTTGATCGCGAGCTCGAGCGCCGCGGCGAGCTGCCCGGGCTCCTTCGTCTCGTTGTAGAGCTCGACCAAGCGCTTGGCGGCGTGGAGCGTCGCGCTCTCGTCCGCCGCGAACTCGGCGGCGAGCTGGAACGCGGCCGTGGCGCGCCCGGTGTCGCCCGAGCGCAGATACACGTCGCCCACGTCGACGGCGACGCGCGCACGCACCGCGGGATCGCGGCTGGTTTGCAGGGCGCGCGAGAGCAGGCGCGCCGCCTGCGCCGATTGCTCGAGCGCGAGACTCAAGTTGACGAAGCGCTGGCGCAAATCGTCGTCGCCCGGATCGCCCGCCACGACGGGACCGATGAGCTCGAGCGCCCCGGCCGCGTCCCCGAGCACGTCTTGCCGCAGGATGCCGAGCTTGCGCTGGACTTCGACGCGGCGCGGTCCGCGCACCTGCTTGAGCTCGAAGCCGAGCATCGCGACGGCCTTGTCGATCTCGCTCGTCCGTTCGTACGCGGTGGAGAGCGCCGCGGCGGCGCGCAAGCCGAGCTGGCGGTGCTCGACGAGCTCTTCCGCCAGCTTTCGCGCGTGCGCGTGCGCCGGATCGATTTGCAGGAGCCCCTCGACGTGCGTGAGCGCGCGCTGAGGATCGCGCAGCACTCCGAGGCTGATATCCATCGCTTGCTCGCGCAAGAGCTTCGCCTCGTCCGGCTCCGGCGCGGGCTCGCGCTTGAGCGACGCCTCGAGCAGCTCGACGACCTGCTGGTGTTTGCCGCCCGCGAGCAGGCGCTGCATCAGGTCGTCCCGCACGCGGCTGTCGGCCGGATCCAGCGCAAAAAGCTCGCGTTCCACCTCGACCGCGAGCTCGGGCGCCGCTTGGTCGCCCGCGAGCAACGCGGCGGCGCGGCGCAGCAGCGGCACGCGCGCCTCCGCGGTCGTGCTGCGCGCGCTCGCCTCGTAGTAGTGACGCGCGAGGCGCGGCGCGCCCCCGGGTTTCGACAGCAGCTCCTCGAGCAGCGCGAACGCCTCTTGATGCGTGGGCACGGCGGTGATCGCGCGCTCCGCCGCCAGCACGGCGCCCGCCTGGTCGCTCAGCACCTCGGCGAAGAACCACGCGGCGCGCAGATGCAGGTGCGCCTGATGCTCCGGCTGCATCAGCTTCACGCGCTTGTCCTGCGACACCGCTTCATACGCGAGCGCGAGATCGCCGCCTTGATTGTTGCGGACGACGGACTCGTGGAGCTTGTCCCAGGCCTCCGCCGTGTCCTCACCCTTACCGAGCGCCATCAAGAGGAGGTCGAGCACCTCCGCCGGCTGCTCGACCCGCTTTTCGAGCGCTTCTTGCGTCTCGAAGAGCTTGAGCGCGAGCGCGCTCACCGTACGACGTGCTGCGGACTTGGGTGCAATCGACGTCATGATCGAACCGAGCGAGCGGCGCTCCCGCGGCGCGCCCGAGCCGCGAGCTAGCGTACAGGATCCGTTCGTGAGTTCGCTGTTCTTTGCAAAGGCGCCTCACCCCGCTGCGCGGATGATCATGTGCGAGAACGGAGCCTTCTGAGCGCCGTGAACAGCGCAGGCACGCGCCCGGGAGCGAGCCGCGACCAGAGCCAGAGCGCGCGAGCCTCGACGCCGACCGGGACCACGGCAATTCCACGCTCGGCGGCGTGCACGATGCGTTCGGCCACGCGTTCTGGCGACAACCGGCGCCGACGTAGGAGGGCCGCCGCCGCGTGACGCGCCGTGTCCGGGTCGTCTCCGCGCACGCGTGCTCGCTCGAGGATCGGCGTGTCCACGAAGCCGGGGCACACCGCCGACACCGAAATCCCCTGTTCGGCAAGCTCGTCAGCAAGCGCTTGCGTAAGTCCGAAGAGCGCGTGCTTGGTCGAGCCGTACGCCGCGAGCTCGCTTTGCGTCCCGAACGCCGAGGCAGACGCCACGTTCACCACGGCGCCCCCCGCGCCCCGCGCGATCATCGACGGCAGGAACGCCCGACACACGTGCACCGGCCCCTTCAAATTCACGTCGATCACGTGGTTCCAATCGTCCGGCGTCGTATGCCTGAAGCTCGCGAGCACGAGCACGCCGGCCGCGTTCACGACGAGATCGGGCGCACGCGCGCTGCCGAGCGTCGCGGCCGCGAAGCGCTCGACCTCCTCGGGGCGCGTCACGTCGGTTTTGCGAAAGGTCACGAGAGCGCCGCGCGCCATGAGCTCGTGGCAGACGCGCTCGAGCCGCTCGCCGTCCACGTCGCAGAGCGCGAGCTCGGCGCCGCGACCCGCGAGCTCACGCGCGGTTGCGCGGCCGATGCCGCTCGCGGCGCCGGTGACGACCGCGAGCCGACCCTTCACGCTGCCGAGGCCGCGCCGCACCGTCAGCCCTCCGCCAGGTACGCGAGAGCGCGCAGGCTCGGCATGAACAGATACGCGCCGCCGCGCACCCGCACGAAGCGCTCGAGCCGCAGCGTGCGACGGAACGGCGCGCCGTCGATCGAGAAGGTGTCGAGGGCGGCGCCGGCGCCTGGGTCCCAGGCCGCAATTGGGTCGCGCTCGTGCGAGAGTCCCGCGAATTTGGGGTTTTGGAGCCAGGCTTCGTGGACGAACTCGAATTGGCGCTCGAGGTCGGCGCACAGGGCCAGAAACAAGAGCCCGCGCGCTTTCCCGTCGGATTCGGCCGCGGGACCGAGCTTGTCGCCGTAGAGGCGCCCGCGGCGGATCAAGCGGTGCTTGCGCACGAGGGCAAGGCTCGCCCTGGGATCGGCGCCGAGCGAATCACGCGGGTTCGCTCGGCGGACGTGGGCGCCGAACGGGCAGCGCTCGAGCCGCGCGCCGTCGAGCGAGCGCCCGACGAGGTGCTCTGCGACCCGCGCCGCGGCGTGCTCGCCGGCCTCCGGCCAGAGCTCGAGCCCCCTTTCGGCGGCGAAGCGCCAAAAGCCGGGCACGTCTTGCGCGAGCTTGCGCACCGCGACGAACGTCCCGTTGCGTCCGAGATCGACCGCCCGGCGCGCGTCCGTGAGCGGCGGCAACGCGCGCGAGCTCAGGCGGCGCGGCGCGCGGGGGCTCGGCGTGAAGTGGCCGTCCGCGTTACGGTAACCGAGCACGAACTCGCCGGGCGGCGGCGAGCGCTCGAGCGAACTTTCGCGGCGCCGGACGAAGCCGCGGGAGAGGCGCGGGTTCGAGCGCGCGTCGAGAAAACCGAAGTGGCCACGGCGATCGGCCGGCAAGTACGCATCTTCCACGTGCGCCTCGAAACCGAAGCGATCGAAGTCGTCTTCGAGCTCGTCGGACTCCTCGTCGAGCTCCTCGGGCTCGGTCGCGTAGGCAAGGACGAGCGCGTCGAGCCGGCCGCGTGCGCCGCCGAAATCCCAGTGTTCGGCCGCGTTTTCGCCGTGGTCGCCGAGAGCGCTCGCGCGCGCGGGCGCGGCCATGCCCTCGAGGAACGGGCGCGGAAAGGTCGCGAGCGCCGAGTCCGGAAGCCCGAGCGCGCCGAGGCCGCTCGCGCTGAACGCGACGTTCACGCGCCGCTCGCCCCGCCGCTCGCGCCGCTCGCTCGTCGAGATGCGGAAGAGCACGCGGCTGAGCCAGCTCTGAGGCGCCTTGCCGGCGAAGTCCAAGAACCAATAGCGGGCGAACGGCTGCCGCGCGTAGCCGGAAAGGACGAGGCCTTGGATGTCTTCGAGCTCGAGCATTCAGTCACGTAGGAGCGAAAGCAGACGTTTGGCGCGCGGAGCGTCGAGCTCCCCGGCAAGGAGGGCTCTAATTTCGGCGTTGTCGTTCACTTCGCTCGAGCCGAGCTCCGGGTAAGCGCTGTACCAGAGCGGGGTCGCGAGCTCCCCCGCGGCGGCGAAAGCCGTCAGTCGCGTTTGATCGCGCGCGCCGCCGGCGAGCCAGCCGAACGACGCGGGAAAGCCGCGCGTTTGGGACCAAACCATGCTGATTAGCGCGCTCGAGCGGGCCACGACCTCGGCGACCAAGGCACCGAAGCCCCCGTCGTGGTTGCAAAGAAAGACGAGCCTGCCGTCCTCGAGCAGCACCCAGCGCGCGGCGTGAAGCGAGCCGCCGGTGCGGCCGGTCGTGCTCCGCGCGTGCGACACGGCTCCGAGCGTCCGCAGCGCGAACCTGAGCGCCGCGCGCCGAAAGCGTCCGGGCTTCACCTGCGCCACGTGCGAAAAGCAACGCTGCGCGCCGAGCGGTTCCGGCGTGACGCGCGGAGCGCCCTCGAGCCGAGCGGAGGTGTCGTGCCAGAGCTCGCCGAGGACGTCGCTCACGTCGTGAAGGGCGCACCTGAGCCACGTGAGCGACAAGCGCACCCAGTCGCCGAACGCGAGCACGCTGCGCGCTTCGTGCGCTGACCGCAACCTCGGCGCCGTGCCGTTCGGAGGTTCGATGCCGAGCGCAGCTTGGGCGCTGGTCACAATCTCGAGCGGCGAAAGGGCGCGGAGCTCGGCGTCGTGCGCGTCGAGAAAGCGCGCGAGCTCGGAGCGCACGCGCGCGTCCGCCTGCACGCCCTCGACGCCGAGCGCGTCGTGCGCCGTGAAGAGCGCGGCCGAAGGACGCCCGTGGCGCTCGAGGAAGCGCTCGAAGTCGCCGAAGCGGGCGAGTGAACGCCAGCCTTCGCAGTGCGCGAAAATCGCGGCGAGCTCGGGCCCGACGTGCTCCCAGAGCTCGGCGAGATGGGCGACGGACTCGTCGTCGAACGTGGTTTCGAAGAGGAGCTCCGTGGACGGGCCGCCCGACTCGAGCAACACGAAGCGAGCGAAGTGAAGCGAACGAACCGCGCCGAGCTTTGCCCGCACGCTGCCGGCGCACGCAGCGAGCAGCGCCGCGAGCGGCTGTGCGAGCCCCGCCTGCACGGGGAGCACGACCGTGAGCGCTTGCTTTCGTCCGGGTACCGGCACGGAGGCTCGACGCAAATCAGTCGAGCGCGCCGAACGTCTCTTTGAGGCGGGCGAGATCCGGCTCGCCGACGTAACCGCCGAGGCCGATGCGGAGCGAGATGGTGATCTCGTCGCCCCACGGCCACCAGAGACCGAACGCGACGAGCCGGCCGAGCTGGTCCATCGTGTACAGGCGCTGGTCGGGGCGGACCCCGCCCGTGGTCTCGGCGATTTCACGCGCCTGGCTCGGCGCGCTGGCGATGCTCTTCGAGGTCCACTCGTGCGGCAGGTAGGCGAGCACCACTGCGCGAGCCTCCCCTTCCATCTCGACGTTGAACGACGAGGCGACACACGAGTAACGGCTGTCCCAGCTCCAGCCTCCCTTGATCCAGCTCTTCCTGAGCTGAGCGAGGGACGCAAAGAGCGCAGCCGACGATCCGGGGCGGGCCTCCATGTCCCGAACGATACCCGAGGTCACCCGGGCTGGGCTAGTGCACCGCTTCGCCCGCTGCACTAGAGTCGAGCCCCGCGATGTTCGCCACGGACGACATACGAATCGACCGGCTGCGCCCCCTCTTGCCGCCGGCTATACTGATGGAAGAGCTCCCCCTCGACGAGGACCAGGCGCGACAGATTGCGACCGCGCGCACTGAAATCGGGGACGTTCTCCTGGGTCGGGATGACCGGGTGGTCGTCGTGGTGGGCCCCTGCTCCGTCCACGACACGAAGGCGGCGCTCGAGTACGCTGCCAAGCTCAAGAAGGCGGCCGACCGGCACCGCGGGGAGCTCGTGGTCGTGATGCGTACCTACTTCGAGAAGCCGCGGACCACGGTCGGCTGGAAGGGGCTCATCAACGACCCCGATCTCGACGGCAGCTTCGCCATCAACCGCGGCCTGCGGGTCGCGCGCGGCTTCCTGCGCGACGTAGTGGCGCTCGGCCTCCCCACGGCCACCGAATTTTTGGATCCGATCACGCCGCAGTTCGTGGCCGATCTCGTCTCCTGGGGCGCCATCGGTGCGCGCACGACGGAGAGCCAGGTGCACCGCGAGCTCGCGTCGGGACTCTCGATGCCGGTCGGCTTCAAGAACGGGACGAGCGGCGCCGTGCAGATCGCGGTGGACGCCGTGCGCTCGGCCGCGTCGCCGCATCACTTTCTCTCGGTGACCAAGCAGGGGCTCGCGGCCATCGTCGGCACGCGCGGCAACCCGCTCTGCCACGTGATTTTGCGCGGCGGCTCGAGCGGGCCGAACTACTCGGACACCCACGTTTCCGAGGTGATTTCGGCGCTCGAGAAGGCCGGGATGCGTGGCGCCGTCATGGTCGATTGCAGCCACGCCAACAGCGGCAAGGATCCGCGCCGGCAGCCCGAGGTGTTCGCAGACGTAGCGAAGCGCATTGCCGGCGGGGAGCGCCGCATCTTCGGTCTGATGCTCGAAAGTTTTTTGGTCGACGGCCGGCAAGATCCGGCACCGGGCAAGGCGCTCGTCTACGGCCAGAGCATCACCGACGGATGCTTGAGCTGGGACGGCACCGAGCCCTTGCTTGCTATGATGAGTGAAGCCGTGCAGGCACGGCGAGGACGAACATGAGCTTTCCGAAGAATTTCGTGTGGGGCACGGCCGCCGCCTCGTATCAGATCGAAGGCGCCGCTCGTGACGACGGCAAGGGCGCGAGCGTGTGGGACATGCTGTGCCGCAAGGACGGCGCCGTGTACGAAGGCAACACGGGCGACGTCGCGTGCGACCACTATCACCGCTACGCCGAGGACGTAGCGCTGCTGAAGAGCATGAACGTGCAGGCGTACCGGCTGAGCATTTCCTGGCCACGCGTGCTGCCGACTGGAACCGGTACCAGCAACGAAGCCGGGCTGGATTTCTACGAGCGACTGATCGACGCCCTGCTCGCGGCCGGCATCACGCCGTGGGTGACGCTCTTCCACTGGGATTTCCCGCTCGAGCTCTATTACCGGGGCGGCTGGCTCAACCGCGACAGCGCCGACTGGTTCGCCGAGTACGCGAGCCTCGTCGCGCGCCGCCTCGGCGATCGCGTCGAGCACTGGATGACGCTCAACGAACCACAGGTCTACATCAACGCCGGCCACCACGAAGGCCGCCACGCGCCGGGGGATCAGCTCGCGTTCCACGAAGTGTTACGCGCCGCGCACAACACGCTCCGTGCGCACGGTCGCGGCGTGCAGGCGATCCGCGCGTCGTCGCCCGGTCCGTGCCGCATCGGCTACGCGCCCGCGAGCCACCCGAAAGTTCCCGCGACGAATAGCCCTGCCGATCTCGAAGCCGCGCGCCGCGCCTTCTTCGCGACGAAGGGCAAGCACGTCGCGACGATGTCGTGGTGGCTCGACCCCGTTTTTCTCGGCAAATACCCGGAGGAGGCGTGGGCCTACTTCGGCCGCGACGTGCCGCAGGTCGAAGCGGGCGACATGGAGCTCATCAGCCAGCCGGTCGACTTCTTCGGCGTCAACATCTACTCGGGCGATCGCATCCGCGCGACGGCCGACGGCGGCTACGAGACCGTCCCCGTCCCGCCCGGCCACCCGCGCACGGCGTTCAACTGGGCCATCGTCCCCGAGGCCATGTACTTCACGCCGCGCTTCTGCCACGAGCGTTACAAGAAGCCGATCGTCGTGACGGAGAACGGCATCTCCTGCACCGACAGCGTCGACGTCCACGGCAACGTCCACGACCCTCTCCGCATCGACTTCACGCGCCGCTACCTTCTCGAGCTCGAGCGCGCCATCGACAGCGGCGTCCCGATCGAGGGCTACTTCCACTGGTCCTTCATCGACAACTTCGAGTGGGCCGAGGGCTACCGGCAACGCTTCGGGCTCGTGCACTGCGACTACGCGACGCTCGAGCGCACGCCGAAGGCCTCGGCGAAATGGTACGCGGAGGTGATTCGGACGAACGGGGGGGCGCTCCGGACGTAGCCGACGGGGGACGGCCCGGTCGGCGGCCCACCGAAACGCCGGCCTGTCACGCCGGAGACCGCGGGGACGGTGCTGTTCGCTCGAAGTGGGCGGCCCGCCGGTCGGTTACGTCGAAAACTCGGCGCGGAACCGTCATCAAACGCTTGTGGAGGCGGGGCTCTGTGGTAAGAAGGCGCCCCACCGCTTCGGGGCGGTAGTTAAGTTGGTTATAACGCCGGCCTGTCACGCCGGAGGCCGCGGGTTCGAGTCCCGTCCGCCCCGCTGAAATCGTTAGACTTTTCGTCGTCGCTTCCTTCACTCACAACCGTTTCTGTCTTCGTCGCGGACGAAACGTCCGAACCCTCGAAGAGATACGAGGCATGGCGTCCTCGGGTGCCGTGACCGCCCTCGCGGATCGCCGCAAATAGAAGTCGTGCGCCCGGCTCGAGGCGTGCCCTGCGAGGAGCATGGCGTTCTGAGCTGCGACGCGCATGGCGAGCCGGCACCCGTCCGCGCCGTCGGGGACCCGCCTTCCGGAGCGCGGTCGAGACCGCGCCGATCTCTGTCCACGCCAGTTCGAGAGCGGCGTGCATCTCGGCGTGCGTCACGGTGCGCGTGAGAGGTAGTGCGCCGGGTTCACGTCCGTGAGCTCGTAGCGCGCGGGCACGGCACCGGCCGGGAGCCGCGGCGACGGCGTCCCCGCCCGCGACGCCCGCGGGGTGCTCCTGGTCGATCACGACCACACCATGGTCCTGTCGTGCCCCCACCGATTCGCACGGAAGCGCCGGGGTGACGATCGGTCCGTCGCGAAAACGCCTCGACCGCTTCGGGTGGGATGCGGCCTTCGACGCGAAGTGCTGAGAGCTCGAGCGCGGCCTCGGCTTGCTCAGCGCTCCCCTCGAAGACACCGGTCGATCGCTTCCATCAGCCTGCGAGCTGATTGGGGCGCGCCGAGGTGCGCCGTTCCCCGCCGCTAGCTGCGCGGAGTCCGAGGAGTGACCCGAACCCCGCGCAGCCCTAAACCGGGGACAACTCGAATCGATCGTGAATTTTGGGGCCCACTCGGAGGAGGCCGCAAAATTCACCAGTTTTGGGCGTGGTCTGTCCCGTCGGTGCTTTCTCGATTCGATACACCCAAGCGAGCTCGGGTGTAACACGCGCCCGCGCGTGTCAGGGATGAAGGCACGAGCACAGCGCGCTCGTGTACGTTGCGTTCGCGTCCGCGTAGGAGCAATAACCGCCGAGGGAGAAGCCCTGTGAGATGCAGAACTGACTGCAGGAGCTACTGCTTCCGAGGTTCGCCGCGCACCCCTGATCGGCTTCGACGTTGATGGGAGCAATGTCGCCGGCATTGCCGTGCGCGACCGCGGGCGGCGTGATGCCGCTCGAGTATCGGATGTACCAATTGTGGTCGCTCGGTCGCCACACGGCGATATCCGCCTTCCCGTCATGGTCGTAGTCCGCGGGAACCGGAATGTCTCCGGCATTGCCGTGCGCGACGGTGGGCGGGGTGATACCACTCGAATAGCGGATGTACCAGTTGTGGTCGCTCGGTCGCCACACCGCGATGTCCGCCTTCCCGTCGCCGTCGTAGTCGGCCGGGACGGCCAGATCGCCCGCCATTCCGTGGGCGACGACGGGCGGGGTGATACCGCTCGAATAGCGGATGTACCAGCTGTAGTCGCTCGGTCGCCACACTGCGATGTCCGCCTTCCCGTCGCCGTCGTAGTCGGCCGGAACCGCAACGTCCGATGCATTGCCGTGCGCGACGGTGGGCGGGGTGATGCCGCTCGAATAGCGGATGTACCAGTTGTGGTCGCTCGGTCGCCACACCGCGATGTCCGCCTTTCCGTCGCCGTCGTAGTCGGCCGGGACGGCCAGATC
>JAICUB010000052.1 GCA_025936045.1 Polyangiaceae bacterium
CCGGTCGCGCGGGTCGTCTAACTCGTCGTCGTCACGCACGTCGTCGTCGTCACGCACGTCGTCGTCGTCACGCACGTCGTCGTCGTCACGCACGTCGTCGTCGTCACGCACGTCGTCGTCGTCACGCACGTCGTCGTCGTCACGCACGTCGTCGTCGTCGTCACGCACGTCGTCGTCGTCACGCACGTCGTCGTCGCTTTCGCCCGGCGCGCGCTTCGAGCCATCCGCGCCCTCTTCGGGCGTGCGGGCGCTCGGTTCGTCTTTCTCCGCGTCTTTTGGCGGCGCCGACTCGGGATTGAGCGGTTCGTTCTTACTCGTGGCCATGCTGGCGTCGCGCTCGACGCGAACTTCGCCGGTATAGCACCCTCGCCTCGTGGGCTTGCTTGTAGAATGCCCACGATGTCCCGGCCGCGCGCCGCGAGTCCCCCGCGCTCTCTCGTGCGCCTGCGCACGCTCGGCCGCTCGCGCTCGCCGGTGGACGACCTCTACCACACCGTCCTCACGCTGAAGTGGTGGCAGTTTTTTCTAGGCGTCGGCGCCGCGTTCGTCGTGGCGAACGCCTCGTTCGCGCTGGCGTACGCGCTGAGCCCCGGCTCCATCGCCAACGCTCGTTCGGGCTCGTTCGAGGACGCCTTCTTCTTCAGCGTCCAAACCATGGCGACCATCGGGTACGGACAGATGGCGCCCGCCGCGCGTTTCGGGCAGGTGCTCGTGACGCTCGAGGCCGTGATCGGCGTCTTGTCCTTCGCCTTGATCACGGGCGTGACGTTCTCGAGGTTTGCACGGCCGACCGCGCGCGTGCTCTTCGCCGAGCGCGCCGTCATCGGCCCGCGCGACGGCGTGCCGCACCTGATGTTTCGCATGGCGAACTACCGCCACAACACCATCATCGAGGCCCAGCTGCGCGTCATCCTGCTGCTCGAGGAGATCACGCTCGAGGGTCAGGTCATGCGGCGACCGTACGAGCTACCGCTCGTGCGCGAGCGCAATTCGACGTTCGTGCTCACGTGGACCGCCATGCACGCCGTCGACGAGAAGAGCCCATTTTTCGGCCCCGACGCCTTCGCGCGTCTCAAACGCCAAAAGGCCGAGATATTTCTGTCGCTGAGCGGCACCGACGAAACGTTCGCGCAGACGATCTACGCGCGGCGCGGCTACCTTCTCGACGACGTCGTAGAAGACGCCTATTTCGCGGACGTGCTCACGGTGCACGCGGACGGCACGCGCGTCATCGACTACGCGCGCTTCCACGACGTCGTTTCGGCCGCCGCGTGGCGCGAACGACACAAAAAAACCGCAGAATGAGCAACGCGGGAGCGCGCTGACTCTTTCCGACTCGTTATCCACGCTCGCTCGAGAGACACGTCGGAAGCGGTCCTCGGCGGCACTGCTCAGCCGCCCGCAGCGTCGGGACGCCGCCAGACGAGGCAGCGGAACTCGATCAGATTTCGCCGGATGGCCTGCTGCAGCGCATGACCTCCGCGCAAGCTGCGGAGCCAATAGTTTCGCAGCGGCAGATGGCGAGTGACGGCGACGGTCAAGGCGATCACGTGATCGCGAGCTCGCCCGAGCTTGAGGCGATGGCTCAGGTCGATATTGCGCTCGAGCCGAAGGCCCGCCGCTTCTGCGAGCTCCAAAGCGCGTCCTACGGAGACGAGCGAATAAGCGACCCATCCGTCCCGCACATCGTCGATGCAGCGCTGGTCGCGCGGGGACAGCTCGCCGCAGCCCGCAGGTCCGAGAAAATCGTCGCAAACGACGAGCGCCCCACCCGGCGCCACGTGCGCCGCAGCCGATGCGAAATACGCCGCCGGATCCGGCCCATAGAGGAAGGCCTCGATGGAGAACACGACCGCCGCGGGCTGCACCGAGTCGGGCAAGGCAAGGTAGCTGCCCTCGAGGATCTCGATCTGCCCTTCGAGCCCGTGCGCCTTGACGTTCTCGCGAGCTCGGGCTGCTTGGACGCCGCTCAGCGTTACACCGGTTCCGCGAACTCCGCGCTCGCGCGCGAGATAGACGAGACTCGAGCCGAGCCCGCAGCCGAGATCGATGACGTCGATCGGAGCGACGAAGCCGTCACTCAATCGGGTCAGCTCGTCGAGCACGAGTCGATCGAGGGTTCGCAGCGGATCGGCGTCGACGGCGCCGGGCTCGGGACGGACCGCGCGGTGAATGGCGCCGATCTTGTGGCCCTCGCCGAAGCGGGCGAAGCGCGGCGTGTTTTGATCGTAGTAGCGTCGCACGTCTTCGAGCGCGCTGACGGCACCGTCCGTCATTGCCTGCCGACGTTCGAGCATGCCGCGCAGAGTATGGTGGGCGTGACGCGTCGGGTCACTCTGCTTCGCCTGGGCGCGAAAGTTATGCGGCTACGCTTCCTCGCTAGCGCAATTGCCGAGTGAAGGGCGATGAGGGTAGGCTCGGTGCCCTTTCGCCCATACCTCTCGCCCCGGATTTTTCGACATGGAAGCTTCCCAGTTGTCCGTCCCCCAGCCATTGCCGGAGGACGGTGAAGACGTGACGAGCTCGCTCGAGACCGCCGCCATCTTCAACGCGCAGGGTGATTTGCGCGAAGCCGCTCGCTGGGTACGTCGCGCGGCCGAGGCCGCGAGCGACGCCGGCGCCGACATGCGTGCGCTCGCGCTCGCGCGGGCAGTCGCCGACCTCAATACGGCGAGCATCGTTCCGCGAGCGCCCGCCGTCGCTGCTCCGGCGCCCGAGCCCCCCGCAGCACCCGAACCTCCCGTTGCTCCAGCCGAAGCGGAGCAGCCGCCTCCTTCGTCGGAGGAGCTCACTCCTCGGGTGAGCGCGCCGCCCCCGATCCAAGAGGCTCCGGCCGCAGCGGCAGACCATTATCCGCCGCCTCCGCCGCTGCCCCCGCTATCCCAGCAGTCCACATCGGCGCGCCAGGCGGCGGAGCTCGCGAACACGGCTCCCGCGCACAAAGCCCCGGCGGCGGCACCCTCGGCTCCGGCTTCCGCAGCGCCGACCGCGTCGTCACCCGCTCCGCGCATGCCTCCGCCCGTCGTGATCGCGCCAGCGCCGGCGCCAGCGCCGCCCCCACTCCCGGCCGCAGCAGCGGCGTCGACGGTTGCGTCGCCGCTCTCGTCCACCGTGCCGGGCATGCCTCCGTCGGCACCGGCGGCCGCTCAAATGCCGACACCGGCACCGACGCCGGGCCGCGTGTACACGCCGGCCGCCGTCATCGCCGCGGCGCCGATGGTTCCCGTCACCCCCGCGACGACCGCGGCCGCCCGCGCCAGCGCCGGGGAGCCGCCTGCCGTGGCACCGGAAGCGCCGACGGCGCCCGGTTTGATTCCGGCGTCCGCCACGCGCTCCACGGTGCCCGCGCTCTCGCACCAGGCGCTGCGTGCGAGCGTCGAGCCGACGAACGAGGCCGGCGTGTTTCGGCTGAAGCTTCTCGCCGCCAACGAGATGGCGTCACTCGCCGGTCAAGAAGCGCTCGTCGTGCTCTTGGATCCGAACGGCACCCTGCTCCGCGACTGAACGTATTTTCCGCGTCGCGGCGCTTTGTCGCCAACGTCACTCGTCCATGGTATCGGGCGCGCATGCCCGAGATCCTTCAAGTCAGTGCGCGTGAGATTCTCGATTCGCGGGGCAACCCCACGATCGAGGCCGAAGTTCAGACGTCGAGCGGCTTCGGCCGCGGTGCCGTGCCGAGCGGCGCGTCCACCGGTGAGCACGAAGCGTGCGAGCTTCGCGACGGTGACAAGGCGCGTTACCTCGGCAAGGGCGTGCAGAAGGCGGTCGCCAACGTCAACGACAAGCTCGGGCCCGCCGTCGTCGGCATGAGCGCCCTCGATCAGGCCGCGATCGATCAGCGGTTGATCGAGACCGACGGCAGCCCCAACAAGAGCAAGCTCGGTGCGAACGCCGTGCTCGCGATCTCGATGGCCGTTGCGCGTGCGGCGGCCGACGTCGTCGGGCTGCCGCTCTGGCGCTATCTCGGCGGCGCGCAGGCGCGCGTTTTGCCGACTCCGCTCATGAACATCGTGAACGGCGGCGCGCACGCCGACAGCGGGCTCGAAGTGCAGGAGTTCATGATCGTCCCGCACGGTCTACCGACGTTCGCGGAAGCCCTTCGCGCCGGTACCGAGGTGTTCCACACGCTGAAGAAGCAGCTCGCGAAGGACGGACTCACGACCTCCGTCGGTGACGAAGGCGGCTTCGCCCCGCGCCTCGCGTCGAACGAGGACGCGATCAAGCGCGTGATGCAGGCCATCACGGACGCCGGCTACGACCCGAAGAAGCAGGTCTCGATCGCGCTCGATTGCGCGGCGAGCGAGTTCTACAAGGACGGCAAGTACACCTTCGACAAGAAGGCGCGGACGGCTGCCGAGCTCGCCGACATCTACGCGGACCTCGCCAAGAGGTACCCGATCGTGAGCATCGAGGACGGCTTCGCCGAGGACGATTGGGACGGCTGGAAGCTCATCACGGAGAAGCTCGGGTCGAGCATCCAGCTCGTCGGCGACGACCTGTTCGTCACCAACAAGACGCGCCTCGCCCGCGGCATCGAGGGCAAGTACGCGAACAGCATCCTCATCAAGCTGAACCAGATCGGCACGCTCACCGAGACACTCGACACGATTCGTCTCGCGACGACGGCCGGCTACACCTCGATCATCTCGCACCGGTCGGGCGAAACCGAGGACGCCTTCATCGCGGATCTGGCGGTCGCGACGAACGCCGGCCAAATCAAGACGGGCAGCTTGAGCCGCAGCGACCGTATCGCGAAGTACAACCAGCTCCTCCGTATCGCCGAAGAGCTCGACGAAGCGCAGGTCTACTCGGGCAGCACGCCGTTCACGCGCCGCTGAGCGGCCGAGCCCCTCGTTTCGACGTAGTCACGCCCGTCGATTTCGCGTTCGCTCCTTGTCGAACGCGAAGTTGGCGGGCGTTTCGCGTTCGAGCCCTCACTTCTGCGTTTGGGCTTCGGCTCGCTTGGCAATCTCGTCTTCGAGCGCCTTGAGCGCGTCTTCGTAGGCCTTTTGCGCGGCCTGCGTGCGCTTGTCCATGTCTTGCGAGAGCTTCTTCGCGTCCGCGATCTCGGCGTCGAGCGCCGCGAGCGCGTTGGAAGCGGCGGCGCTGCGCTTGTCGGCGGTGACTTTCGCGCCCTTCGAGGCGCGCGGATCGTCGAGCACGACTTTGGCCTGCTCCTGATCGCGCTCGAGCGTCTTCTTCACCGCGCCCGCGTCGTTGAGCGAAGCGTCGAGGTTCCGCTTCGTCTGCGGCATACGGACGTGCACGATGTAGCTCGCGAGCGCGATCTGGTCCGACTGCTTGGTGAGCTTGTCGAGGTTCTGCTTGCCGAGCGCGTCCTGGTTGTCTTCAATCACGCGCGTGGCCGCGTCGTGCGAGCGTACCGTTTCGTCGAGCTCCTGATCGATCGCGCGGTCCATCGCGCCGACGGCCGTGCCCGCGAGCTCCGAGTGCTCGGTGTCGCAATTTTTCTGCTTGGCCGCGTAGTCGACCGAGCCTGCCACTTTTTGATGAATCGGGTCCTTCGCTGCCGTGTAGAAGGCGCGCACTTGCTCGGCCTCCCCCATGCCGGCCGCCAGATCGGCGCTCTTTCCAGCCAGATCGGCCGCCTTCACCACCTCGAGCACGGCCGGCCACGACGGGGGTTTGTCGAGCTGGTCGGGGAACTTCGCGAAGCCGGTCGTCAGCGTCTGCGACTGTTGGTCGTCGGTGAGGTACGCGTTCTGCGTCGTACCGAGCTCGGCGGGGTAGCGCTCCGCATACGCCGGTTGATCGGCGGCGGACGCGTACAGCGCGGGCTGCGGACGCGTACAGCCCACGAGCACGACGGCGAAGGACGCGAGCCTGATGGATGTCATGGGCCGAGACTCTCGTCGGCTCGTCACGACGCCGTCAAGCCGGCACGCGGACGAAAGGACGATCCCGACCACGAAATCCGCGCAATTTAGCGCAAAAACCGGCCCTGTACGCCCTCGGCCGCGGAGGTCCGAGCACCTCCGTGAAGGTCGCGTGGAGAAGCCATGGAATTCGAAGGAGCGCCTTGCTCGCAGGCCGGCACGCCGTTACGTTCCAAGCGTCATGGGCAAGTCGAAGGTCGCAGTTCTGAAAGTCAAACCCGCCACCATCCTCTCGGACATCGAGCGGCTCTGCGAGCTCGCGGGCATGAGCGCCGCGCTCGACAAGGGCGCGACGACCATCCTCAAGGACAACATCTCCTGGCACTACCCGTTCCCGGGAGCGAACTCGACGCCGTGGCAAATCGAGGGGACGATCCAAGCGCTCCGCACGAGCGGCTACCAGGACATCTCGTGCGTGCAGAACAAGACCGTCGTCACGAACGCCTTCAAGGGCGAGGACCTCAATCACTACCTGCCGCTCTTCAAGCGCTACGACATCCCGGTCCTCTACAACTTCAAGCCCGAGGACATGAAGTGGATCGACTACCGCCCGAAGGCGCGCCTCCACGTCCTCCACAAGATCTTCCCTGAAGGCGTCTTCATCCCCGATTACTTCTTCGGCAAGAACATCGTCCACCTGCCGACCGTGAAGTGTCACATCTACACGACCACGACCGGCGCGATGAAGAACGCGTTCGGCGGCTTGCTCAACACGAAGCGCCACTACACCCACTCGTGGATCCATCGGACGCTCGTCGATCTCCTCGCGATTCAGAAGGAGATCCACGCCGGCCTCTTCGCCGTGATGGACGGCACGACGTGCGGTAACGGCCCGGGACCGCGCACGATGTTCCCCGTGATCAAGGACTACATGCTCGCGAGCCAGGACCAGGTCGCGATCGACGCGGTGGCCGCGAAAATGATGGGCTTCGACCCATTGAGCCTCGAATACATCAACGTCGCGCACGAGGACGGACTCGGCGTGGGCGACCCGCGTGACATCGAGATCGTCGGCGCCGACATCTCGAACGAGAGCTGGGGCTTCAGCGTCGGCGACAACGCGGCGAGCAAGGTCGGCGACTTCATGTGGTTCGGGCCGCTGAAGGGCATTCAGAAGCTCTTTTTCCACACCCCGCTCGTGAACGCGTTCGTGTTCGGGAGCGAATTTTATCACGACTATTACCGCTGGCCGCGCAAGGATCAGCAGGTGTTCCAGGATTGGCAGCGTACGACGCAGTGGGGCCGGCTCTTCGAGGCCTACGGCAACGGCGAGAGCGATCGCACGACCCGCTCGGCGCCGATGGCGTCGGCGTCGCCGGGTGAGTGACCGCGGGAGCTCTAGCGCCGCCGGCCGAGGCCGAGGACGACGAGCGGCTCGTCCGACGCGAAGAAGGAGACCTTGTCGCCGAGGCGTACGGGCACGTAGCGGTACGGTCCGTCGAAGAACAGTGCGGCGTCATCCATCTTGCTCTCGACTTCGACTTCGTCGCCGTTCTCGATGAGGAGCTTCGCGAGGCGGCACGGGCGCCCCGACGGCGTGTACGGTTCGCGCACGACGAGCTGAAGCGTGCGTGAAGTCAGCGGCAAAACGCGCCCGCCCGCCGACCGCTGCGCCGCGGTCGAACCCGCCGCAGGCCCGATCCAGATGCCGCTCGAGCGCTGCTCCTCCACGCTTTTTTTGTGCGTGAGGAGGTACCGCGAGGTTGCCGCGGGCGAGGCGTGACAGAAGAGCGCTTCGTTCAGCACGTGCTTGGAGCGCAAGCGTCCGTTCACCGCCACCGACATGCGCGTGAGCTCGACGCTCGCGAGCCGCCTCTCGAGGGCCCGCTCCAGCATGCCGCGAAAGGTGCGGCGCTGCGCCGAGCAGAAGAAGCCGACGCTGTGCTTCGGTGAGCTGTTCACGCCGAGCACGGGCGTCGTCACCACGCTGTGCGACGCCGCGAGCAACGTGCCGTCACCGCCGACCGCGACGACGAGCGCCGCGCCGGACGAGTCGAACGCCGCGTGTGCGCGCTCGACGAGCATCACCTGCGTGCCGGTGCGCTCGAGCACGGTGAGCACCGTTTCGAGCGTCTCCATGTGCTCGCGGTGCGAGGTCGTCCAATTTTTCACGGCCGGATCACGCCGCCGCAGCAGGGCTTTGGCGCGCGGATCGCGCTCGTCGACGATGAAGCGGCTGTAGGCAGTGCGCTTGGCGACCACCACGACGCGCGGTCCCGCGCCGCCGCTCGGTGCGCGGCGCGTGCGTTCGCTCACGGCGCCCTCCGCGAGCCGTGGCGCTCCATGAGCCGCCGGAGCGCAAGCTCCGTCTTGCCGTCCATCAAAGTGCCCTTGCGGCAGAGCTCGAGCGCCTCGTCCAGAGCGAGCGCGCGCACCTCGCCGAAGCGCTCGAGAGCGGAGCCGTCGAGCGAGGGTTCGCCGCGCTCGTCCGGGTTCACCGTGACCTCGAAGAAGTAGAGTCGCTCGGCGATCATCGCCGGCACCGGGAATACACTCGCGCCAAGCTCGCGAAATGCGGTCGCGTCGACGCTGAGGCCGAGCTCCTCCGCGAGCTCGCGTTGCGCGGCGTGAAGGAGCCCCGCAGGCGATTGCTCGCTCGGTTCGACGAGCCCCGCAGGGAGCTCCCACAAGGTTCCGTGCAGCGGATCTCGCTCCGGGTGCGGTGAGCGCGAAGGGTCACGGGCAGCCACGGGCGGACGCACGCAACTTCTCAAAAACACGCGCCGGACGCCGTCGTGATCGAGATAATGCGCAACGAGCACGACCGCGTCGATCGCGGGCCGGTCGACGAGGTCGTACACGAAGGCCGCGCTCGCCGTGCCGTCCGGATAGTGCGCGCGATAGCGACGGCGGATCAGCCGCAAAAATCCGGCTTCGGCCGGCGGCGTGAGGTCTTCGAGAAGCTCGAGCTCGATACGCGGGAAGTCCAAGGGACAGCTCGGAGTGGAGCGTACCCGAACTCGAGGGAAGTCGGGCGCCTGGTGCCTTTCTTGTTTCGATACGCCCGAGCGAGCTCGGGTGTCGGTGAGGCTTGCCGGCCGTCGAGCGCGAGAGTAAGGCGGTAGCAGAATTCGCAAATGAAGCTCATCGCTCGTTGTGCGGTCGTGATCGCGTGCCTCGCGTTTGCGGGGCCGTTCGACGCGCGAGACGCGCGCGCCGAAAAAGCCAGGGCGAAGCCCGCCGTGCCGGCGAAGAACGCCGAGGTCGAGAGCCGCAAACAGACGCTCGATTCCGGCGCCGAGCCCGACAAGCTCGCGGCGCTCGACGCGCTCGCGCAAATGAGCGGACCGAACGCGCCGGCAGCGGCTGCCGTCGTGGAGGAGCTGCTCGCGCGCGGCGCGAACGTGACGGTGCTCGTGCGCGCGCTCGGCGCCGCCGGCAAGCTCGCGCAACCGAGCTCGAGCGCGGCCGTCGCGCCTTACACGCGGCACCGGATTTCCGAGGTGCGCGTCGCCGCGACACGCGCGCTCGCGCGCACCGGCGGTCCCGACGCGATCGCCGCGCTGCGCGCCGTCCTTCACGGCAACGACGCGCCGTCGCGTGGGTTTGCCGCGAGCGGTCTCGCGACGCTCCAGGCCAAGGACGCCGTCCCCGACCTGTTCGCCGTGCTCGCCAAGGACGTTCCGGAGTCAGCGGAGGCAATCGGTGAGCTCTGCACCCCCGCGGACTGCAGCAAGTTTGCCGACAATATCGGCAAACTGCCGTTCGATCTGATGCAGAGCGGCCTTTCGCCGATTCTGCTGCGTCCGGAAACGGAAGTGCCGCCCGAGCTCAAGCTCGACCTGCTCGAGCGCCTCCGCAAGCTCCAGACCGACGAAGCCCGGAAGTTTTTGCAAACCGTGCGCGCGAGCTACCCCGACAAGGGCAACGCTTGGGTGAAGTACGGGCTCGACCAAGCGGTCGACAACAAGCCGGTCGTGCCTCCGGGCGGCGCGAAGGGAAAGACGAAGGGCAAGCCGTGACGCGCCATTTCTCGCAGGCCCTCGGTGTGCTCGTCGGTCTGGTTGCACTCGGTTGCGGCGGCGCGGCCGGCACGCCCCGCAGCGCCTTCTCGCGCAGCTGGGAAAGCGACGCCGGTGAATCCATCGCGCACGTCGAAGCGAAGCTCCGCAATGCGCCGCGCCCGCCGGACGCGGCCGTCGTCGTCGGGGTGACGCCGGACGGCCTCGTCGGTTCGGCGCTTCCGACCGGATCGGTGTGGCGTCGAGCGGGTGCCGTGGACGTGGTCCCGAGCGTCGCGCCCGACGGCATCGTCGTGGCGTCGAGCGGCGGGCAGGCGTTCGCCCTCGACGGCAAGACGGGACAGCCGCTCTGGAGCGTTTCCGTCGCGCCGCTCGTCCTGCGCGGTGCCGCCGACGACGGTAGGTACAGCGTCCTCTCGCTCGGCAAGCCGCGCGCGAGCGAAAGCCGCCTCATCGCCGTCGACCGCTCCGGCCGCGTCGTGCTCGATCAAGCGTCCTCGACGGAGCTCGGTCGACCCGCCGTGCGCGCGGGCGTCGCGTTCGTGCCGTGGGGCGGTCAATACGTCTCGGCCATCGACATCGCGAGCGGCTCCGAAATCGGGCGCTTGCTCACGCGTGATCTTCCGACGCACGCCCTCGACGTGGGCGGCACGCTCTACTTCGGCCAGTACGCGCTCGTGCGGCTCGACGAGCACATCAAATACGCCGAGTCCTTCCAGGCGACGCGCTACATGTTCAAGCCGCGCGAGCTTCCGGGCACTCCGGTATGGCTCGGCAACGGCCTCGAGCTACCGCTCGTCGATCGCACGGCGCGCGCGAAGATACGCCTCTTCGCCGAGCCGGAATCGACCGACAAAGGCATCACCATCGCGAGCAACTCGTACGCGGGGAGCTACTTCCGCGCCCTCTACGGCTTCGCGCTCGGCGACGGGCACCTGCTCTGGGCCGACGCGCTTTCCGCGGACGTGATCGGCGGCGGCGCCGCGGCTTCGGGCTTCGCGTTCTGCGACGAGACCGGCAAGGTGCACCTCTACGCCGCGGACGGCGGCACGGGGCCCGTCGCCGACCTCGGACAGAGGCTCGTCGCGTGTGCCGTCGGCGCGAGCGCCCTTCACGTCACGGGCACGCCCCGTGGCTCGCTCGCGACGCAAATCGAACGGAGCTTTGCGCACTTCGATCCCGACATGGCGTCCGCCGAAGGGCTTCTCATCGCCGAGCTCGGTAAGCTCGAGGATCCGGCCGTGACGCGCATCCTGATCGCTCTCGCCGAGGACGCGCGCGTCCCGCCGAAACAGCGGGAAGCCGCACGGGTGCTTTTGAGCAAGCGCAAGAACGGCGTTGAATTCATGCTGGCAGCGCTCGAGCACCACTACGACTTCGTGTCCGGTGATGAGTCCCCGCCGGTCGGGCCGCTCGCCGACGCCCTGCGCGGTCTGCACGACGAGCGCGGCGCGGCGTTGCTCGCGCGTCACCTGAACGATCCCGCGGATTCCATCGATGACGTCGCGCGCGCCGCGACGGCGCTCGAAGTACTCGCGACGAGCGCCGAGAAGCGCGATTTGATGACGTTCTTCGCGCTCTATCGCGCGACGGCGGACGAGCCGCCGCTGGTTTCGGCGGTGCAGTCCGTCGCGACGGCGTTGTTGCGCGTGGGCGGCCCGGAAGGGCACGCGCTCGTCGAACGCGCCGTGGCAGATCCGCTCACGCAACCCGAAGTGCAACAGGGCTTGGCCAAATTGGTCACGCAGAAGCCTGCTCCCGCGGCGAACGCAAAGCCGTGAGCGGCGACTTGCGCCTCGCGAGCGCGGGGGGCAGGATCGCAGGCGAAAAGGAAGGACGGACACGATGACAGAGCTCGACTCGTTGAAGAAGGTCACGACCGTGGTCGCGGACAGCGGCGACATCGAGGCTCTCGTCAAATACAAGCCGCAGGACGCGACGACCAATCCCTCGCTCCTGCTCAAGGCCTCCCAGATGCCGAAGTACAAGCATCTGGTCGACGAGGCCATCGAGTACGCCCGTAAATACAACGGGGACAAGCACGCGCGGTCGACCGCGTTCATGGACAAGCTCGCGATCAACTTCGGCTGCGAAATCCTGAAAATCGTCCCCGGGCGCGTTTCGACCGAGGTCGACGCCACCCTCAGCTTCGACATCGAGGGCAGCATAGAAAAGGCGAAGAGCCTGATTGGCCTCTACGAAAAGGCCGGCATTCCGCGCGAACGCATCCTGATCAAGCTCGGCACCACGTGGGAAGGGATCCGCGCGGCGGAGCAGCTCGAGAAGGGCGGCATTCACACCAACATGACGCTGCTCTTCAGCTTCGCTCAGGCGGTCGCTTGTGCCGAGGCGAAGGTGACGCTCATCTCGCCGTTCGTCGGCCGCATCTACGACTGGTACAAAAAGTCGAAGGGCGTGAGCGACATTCCGATCGCCGAGGATCCCGGCGTCCTCAGCGTCGACCGCATTTACAACTACTACAAGAAGTTCGATTACAAGACGCAGGTGATGGGCGCGAGCTTCCGCAAGGTGGAGCAGGTGAAGGCCCTCGCGGGCTGTGATCTCTTGACCATCAGCCCGGATTTGCTGGAGCAGCTCGCAAGCGCCCAGGGCGAGGTGCCGCCGCGTTTGACGGTGGAAAAGGCCAAAGCCGCCAACATCGAACGCATCCACATGGACGAGAAGACGTTCCGCTTCATGCACAACGAGGACGCCATGGGCACCGACAAGCTGTCGGAAGGCATTCGCGCGTTCAACGTCGACGGTCGCAAGCTCGAGGCGTTCGCCGCCGGCGAGCTCGCCAAAGCGAGCGCGGCCTGATCGCGGCGCGGAGCTAAAAGCTCGAAGCCAGCACGAGGTAGTGCTGCATCCCGCGCGGGGCCTTCGAATCCAGCCCCCGCGCGAGGCCGAAGCGAAACTCGGTGTCGTCGGCGTAGAGGAGCGAGAGATCCAGCCGGAGCTCGCCGCCTACGCCGACGTGATACGCCTGGAGCGGGTCGTGAAGATCCATTCGATCGTAGGCGCCGCCCCAGTCGAGAAAGGCGGTGCCGACCAGCGTGCGAAGAAAGCCAGGCAGCGTGCTGAGCCCGCGATCGACGTAAACGATCGGAAAGCGGTACTCGACGTTCAAGAGGTTGTAGGTCGAGCCGTAGAATTGCAGCGGGTTGTAGCCGCGGAGCACGAAGGCCGTCTGGCGCACGCCGCTCCGTAGGGCGTCGAGCGGCGGGGTATCCGCGAAACCGCCGGTATAGAAATAGTCGAGGCGCGGATACGTGCCCGCGGCCGCGCCCCCCGAGAGGCCGAGCGCAAGCACGTGATGGCGGGACCAGGGCATGCCGAGGTAGCCGGTGAACGCGCCCGTGAACGCAACGAGCGTCGACTCGCTGCCCCAAGCCGGATCGGCGAGGTCCGCGCCGATACCGAGTCCGAGCCCGCTTTCCGGGCTGATCGCGTACGCGGTCGCGGTCGCGGTCGAGAGCTGGTAGCCGAGGTGCACGGTGGCTAGCACGCCGCGATCGGGCTCCGTCGGCAGCGGCGCGTCCGGATCGAGTGACGCTCCGAGCGGCTGATCGTGATCCCAATCGAGCACGCTGTACGAGAGCGCGATGTTCTGGGTGTCGAAGTCACCCGGCAGCGCGAGCTCGACGCCGGTGCTCACGCCGATCCGGTGCTCGGTCACCGTCAAGCCCGTCCCCGTCGCGCGGTAGTCGGCGCGCGGCGCCTCGTCGCGAAAGAGCGAGGCGCGGAACGCGAAGGGCAGCCCGAAATAAGCGTAGTCGAGCTCGGCGTTCAGATAGGGGTGGCGCGTTTCGAGCGTGAACGACGCCGCGACGGAGTGCAGTCCGACCGCGTCGGCGCCGATCGCGGAGAGCGTGAACGCGTCGCCGAACTTACCGGGCCCAGCGCCCACGCTGTACGTGTGCGGTGCGAGCGTCGGCAGCGCGTCGTACTCGCTGATCGGCCAGGTCCGTCGCGCGAGACCCGCTGCGAGCGGCCGTTCGCTCGCGGGCGGTGCCGCGGGCGAGAAGCGCGCCGGATCGAGGTCCATGACGTAAAGGTCGAAGCCGTCCGCCGTGTACCCGACGTACACGAGCGAACGGCCGTCGGCCGAGGGCTCCGGCATGTACGCGCCCGTGACCACGTTCGTGACCTGCGCGAGCGCGCCCGTCGCGACCGTGTACGCGTACACGTTCGAGATGCCGCTGCGATCGGAGGCAAAAAAGAGGGTTTTTCCATCGCTCGACCAGGCCGGTTCCATGTCGAGCGCGCGATCGTGCCAGAGCTCTCGGAAGCGGCCGCTCGCCACGTCGACGATGCGGATGTCGCGGTAGCCGCCCGCCGTCCACGCCCCGTACGCAATCGCGGTGCCGTCGGGCGAGAAGCGCGGCGTGAACGCTTGCTCGAACGTGGCGCTCGGCACCAGCCGCCGCTCGTTTTCGATGCGTCCGTCCGGCGTGAGCTCGGCGACGCGCAGCGTGCTCGTGCCGGCGGCTTGCGTGACGTACGTGACGTGCCGCCCGTCCGCGCTGACGTCGATGTCGCGCGCGCGACGTCCCGTCGTCAAGCGCTCACGCGTGCGATCCAGCCCCGTCGGCGCGCGCGCCCCCGGCGGCAGGCGAAAGACGTCACCGAACGGGTATTTCCGGCGCGAAGGTGCCGGCATATCGAAATACAGCGCACAATCCGGCCCGAACGCGAGGCTCCGCCCGGTTGCGCGCGCGATGAGCTCTTCGTCGGGGGCCGCCGCTTTCGCGCCGAGGTCGAGCTCGTAGATGCCAGCGAGCGTGTCGGCGTCCGAACGCACGTACGCGAGCTTGCCCGGGGCGTGACAGCTCGCCGGAAGAAAGCGCGGGTCGAGCGTTTGCCAGCCGTGGAAGGTCACGCGCCGTCCTTCGCGCAACCCGGCGCGCGCGACGGCGTCGCGCTGGGCTTGATAGTGCCGCTCGAGATCCACACGCCACCCGGCGTAGAGCTCCTCGTAGGTGCGGCCCGTCGCGCGGCGGATCGCCCGGTTCACTCCGTAGGGAACGAGTGCGGCGCCGTAGTCGGTGGCGACGGCGCCATAGATGTCGGGGCCATAAATGCTCGCGATCCATTCGGTGAATTTCGCGCCGTAGAGGTACCAGAGGGTCTGCGCGGGCCAGCGCCTCGGGGAATGGCTGATTTCGTCGAGCGTCGCGCTGCGATGCTCGAGCACGTCGGCTCGCAGCATCATGTCGAACTGCGTCGAACGCAGGCGCCCCGCAGTCGTGTGCTCGCTCTCCATGGCGACCGCGAGCCCTTCGAGGATCCAATGCGGCTGCTCCTCGTTCGGCGAGAGCGTCGGACCGAGCACGTGGTTCACGACGTCGGGCAAGCCCGAGATGTTCGACATGTGGAGGATGTGCGTGAGCTCGTGCGTGACGAGCATGGTCACCCAGTCGTCGTAGTCCGCGAGCGTCGACATGTCGTCCGGCGCGCTCACGAACAGGTTCACGGTCGGGTACGGCAGCGTGTACGCGAAGCCGTTCGCTTCTTCCGTGCCGTCGTTGAGCACGATTTCCGTGCGCCGCGGCGGCGCGAAGCCGAGCTCGCGCGAAACACGCGCGTAAACGTCCTCCGCGACGGTGCCGACCTTCTGCGCGACATCCTCGAGCCCCGCGTGAAAGTGCACGTGATAGTGCGGCGTGGTGAGCGTGTACCAGTGCACCCACGGGTCACCGGCGCGCGCCGTGAGGCTCACGCACAGCGCCGCGAGCAGATGAAGGATCAGCCGCGCGCGAGGCCGACGGCCTGGGTGCGGCATTCGAGCTCAGAGGTCGTCGTAGAAGAGCGGCTCGCGGTTGCGCACGTAGCGGTAAACGAGCTGGCGGCCCTCAGCCGAAATCTGCGTGAACTGCGCGCCGAAGCCCGGCGACGAATCAGCGCCGGACTGCGGTGAGTCGCGGGTCCAGCGCACGACGGCGTTGGCTTCGAACTCGTAGCCGCCCGGCAAGGAGACCTTGACGGACAGCGATTGGCCGACGGTCGGGATGTTGTACGTCGCGATGAAGATGCCGCCCGAGTCGATCACGTCGTTACCGCTCAGGCCCTTGTAGAAATTGGTGCTGCTGTGCGCGCCGAGCTCCGCCTCGTAGCGCAGCGTGCCACCCGGGCCCGTCATCGCTTCGGCGGGCTTGTGAGCGGCGGCCGGATACGCGGGCGCCGGCGCTTGAACGGCCGCAGGGGGTTGTGGAGCGGCGTTCGGCGGTGGGTTCCAAACTTGACCGCCTGCGGGCGCCGTTTGCCCCGCCCAATTCGACGCGGCCTGCGTGGCTGCGACGGGACTGGCCGGCGGCTGCGCGGGCGCGGCTGCGGGTGGCGGTTGCCACGCGGGCTGATTCACCACCGCGACCTGCGGCGCGGGTGCGGCCGCGGCCGGGAACGAGCCGGAAGGTTGCGTCGGCGGCGACGGCACCACCGACGCCTGCGGCAGCGCCGTGGCGAGCTGGTGCACGAGGCCGAGCGCCCCCGCGATCGCTTCGGTCGCTTGATCGACCGCGACGTGCTGGACGCCGGATACTTGAAGCTCGGACAGCGCCTTACGCACCTGCACGAGCGCACCCTGAGCGTCCGGGCCGGCTCCGCCGCGCGCGGACTCGATACGGTGCAGGGCATTCATGGCCTGCGCCACCGGCTCCGCCGCAGTCATTAATTGATCCGGCACTCCGGGGCTCTGCAAGGCCCCGAGCCCGCGAGCTAGATTCTCCCGAGCGGTGCGCGCCAAAGTCACGACATCCATCGATGGGCTTCCCTCCGCAAGAGGTGGGGCGCGAGTCTAACATCAACCAAGCCGACCCGTGTCGCGCCGCGCGAGGTGTCGTTTCACCACGGCCGCGAACTCGCGCCGCCCGAGCGCTGTCTCCGTTTCTGCCCCCTCGTCTTCGAGCACGGCGCGTTCCACCGCGATGGCGCCGTCGCCGGTGCGCAAAATCACGGCGCTCGGGTCCCCGTAGACGGCCGCCTCGCCTGGCTCCAAGGCCGACGGGTAATCCAGCGCGCGCGAGGCTCGCGTCACGACGACCTCGAGCCCTTCGATGTCGAGCTCGAGGCCGGGCACCGGCGCGAGGGCGCGCACGCGCCGGAGCACGCGTTCGGTCGGCCAGCTCCATGCCACCCGCAGGGCGTCGCCGTTCGGCTCGGGCGCCCAGGTTGCGAGCTCGGCGCGCTGGGGAACGGCGAGCGGAGGCCTGCCGCTCGCGAAGGCGCGCGTCGCTTCGCGCAGGAGCGCGAGCGAGGGACGATCGAGCGCACGCGCGAGTTGCCAGGAGTCGCGTTCGCCGACGGCGATGGACCGCGTGAGCACGATGTCGCCCTCGTCGTACTCGGGTGTCAGTCGGTGAATCGTGACGCCCGTCTCGGCGTCCCCCGCGTCAATCGCTCCGAAATACGGGTTCGGCCCGCGATGGCGCGGCAAGAGCGACGGATGCGCGCCGATTCCGCCGAACCTCGCGCGCGCGAGCCACGCGGCCGGCAAGCGTCGCGTCCAAAACCAACTCACGATGAGATCGGGCGGCTCGAGCTCGAGCGCCCGCGTCACCGCCGCGTCGAGCCCCGCACCGAGCTCGCGTGCGTCGAGGACACGCGAAGAACCGAGCAGCCGCTCGAGGCGCCGCCGGCCCGGTGCGTCCACCGGGGCGAGCACCGCAAAACCTACATCCTGTCCGTCGCGCGCGAGGAGGTAGGCGGCGAGCGGCAGACCGAAATAGGCGAGCCGAAGCGTCATCGAGCCTTCGCGGCCGGGCGCCGCGCCCTCCGTTGCGGAACCGGAGCGGCCGGGTAAGATTGATGGAGGCACGTGCGTCTCGTTACGGCTTCCTCGATGTTGGCAGTGCTCGGCTTGGCCGGACTTGCCATGGCGCAGGACGACCTCATCGTCGATCCGTGGAAGCGAGTGGTCACCGTGGTTGCCGGCGAGCGCGAGGCGCCGCCGGTCGCAGCGCGCACCGTCTCGCGTCCGATCGGGGTCGCCTCGTTCCCGATCGAGTCGCCGAAGGCCAAGCCGACCGTGGTTCCGATCGGCCCGCCGCTCGCGCTCGCGAAGGACCCATGGGCCGTCGCTCCCGTCGGGCCGCCGACCCACGACGAGATTTTCGACCCTTGGGCCAGCGCCGCGTCGAGCGGCCGCACGAAGAGCCTCGGGACCGCGCGCCTCGGTCGCCGTGACTGGGCCGTGGAGATCAACGAAATCGTCGATCCCTGGTCCAAAGGTCCGCTCGCGGCCGTCACCGACCCCCTGATCGTAGATCCCTGGCGTCGCTGACGCTCCCCGAAAACTTGGTCCGGGGCTTTTCTCCCTGATACCCCGTCTGCATGGATGCTGGCGGCGACAGGCGCGCCTTCCGACCGGCCCTTCGCGCCGGAGCCCGCTTCGACCCGCTCGCGGCCGGACGGCCCGTCTTGGTCTTCGAGGGCGTCCACAAGGCGTATCGCGTCGACGCGCCCGTGCTCCGTGGCCTGAGCCTCGAGATTGCGCGTGGTGAGTTCGTGTTCATCACGGGGAACTCGGGTGCGGGCAAGAGCACGCTGCTCCGGCTGCTCTTTGCAGAAGAGTCGGTCGATGCGGGCCGGATTTTGTTTTTGGGTCGCGAAATCGCGCGCCTGACCCCCTCTTCCATCCCGTATTTGCGCCGCAACATCGGCGTCGTCTTCCAGGACTTTCGCCTGGTCGAAAACTGGTCGGTGCTCGACAACGTCGCGCTGCCGCTCGAGGTGCTCGGCTTGCCGACACGCACCATTCGCCAGCGCGTCGGCGCGGCGCTCGAACGCGTGGGGCTCTCGGGTCGCGGCAGCGAACGCGCGGGGCACCTCTCGGGCGGCGAGCAACAGCGCGTCGCCATCGCGCGCGCGATCGTCAGCGAACCGGCGCTGCTCCTCGCCGACGAGCCGACCGGCAACCTCGATCCGCTGCTCGCGCTCGACATTCTGGGGCTGCTCGAGGACATCAACGAAACCGGCGTGACGGTACTTTTCGCCACGCACGACCGCACCCTGCTCGACGTCCGCCCGCGCCGGGTCGTCGTGCTCGACGAGGGCCGTGCGTTCGACGCGCCGCGCGGCCTCGACGACGAGGCGAGCCTCGCGTCACTCGACGCGCCCCCGACGACGAAACGAGGAGCCGCCGCATGAGACCCATCGAACGCGCGCTCCGTGGCGCGAAGAATGACTTGCAACTCCACGCGCTCGGCGTCTTCTCGGTGGCCGTCGCGTTCCTGTGCTTGTGCGCGACGTTGCTCGCCGTCGTCAACGTCGACCACGCGCGCGAGCGTTGGGCGAGCTTCGGACGCGCGTCGGTGTATCTCACGCGCGGCGCGAACGGCGAGCAGGTCGGCGCGATCGAACGCGCGCTCAAGGCGTCCGAAGGCGTCACGGCGGTGCGACACGTTAGCCCCGAGGACGCGCGCAAAGACGTGGCCGAAGTCGGCAAGGATCCGGTCATCGACGCGCTGCCGGCCGAGGCGTTCCCGGAGTCGCTCGAGGTGAGCGTGCAGAAAGACGTACGTCCCGAGCGGCTCGAGCAGCTCGCGACCGAGCTCCGTTCGCTCCCCGCGGTCGAGGGCGTCGAGACGTATTCCGGCTGGAGCGACCGCATCCAGAGCCTGCTCGCGGGCGCCGTCACCGCGGCGGGCATGCTCGCGCTGATCGTGCTCGCGGCCGTGGTGAGCGTCGTTTCTTCGACGATCCGCTTGTCCCTCCAGCGGCGCAAGATCGAGGTCGAAGTGATGAAGCTCGTCGGCGCGACCGACGGCTACGTCCGCGAGCCGTTCGTGATCGAAGGCGCCGCGCAAGGCGCCCTCGGCGCGAGCTTCGCCATCATCGTGCTCGGTGCGCTCTACCTCGTCGTTCGGAGCCACCTCGATCAGCGCTTGGTGGCGCTGTTCGGCGCCGCTCCCGCGTTCTTGCCGTGGCCGCTCGTGCTCCTCATGGTCGCGCTCGGTGCCCTGCTCGGCGCCGTCGCGGCGTTCCTGAGTTTGCGCCGCTTCGTGAGCCCATGAGTCTGCGCACGCCCTTCGGCGTTTTCGCCTGCGCGGCCGCGATTTTTGCCGTCTCGCCCGTCCTCTTCGCCGACGCGGGCCCCGCGCCGCGTCGCGCCGTGTCCGCCGACGACGTGGGGAAGCTGCGCAAGACCGTGAACCGCGACGAAACCACGCTCCGCCAGCGGCTCGACGTGCTTCGCCAGGACGCTCGAGCGACCGACGCGCGCATCGTCGTACGCGGGCGGAGCTACGTGCGCATGACGCGCGCGGGACTCTTACCGGTCGGTGACGGCTTCGAAGCGCTCGTCGAGCATGCCACGCGGCTCGAGCGCGTGCATCACGCCCTCGCGGGCGACCTCGAGCACGCGAAGGCGCTCGCGGCCGAACGCATCGAGCTCGGAAAGGAGCTCGAATCCGTGCGTGCGCGCGCCCAGACGCTCGACGACGAAGAGCGCGTTCTCGCCCGCGCCGAAGACGCCCTCCGCGCCGCCGACGAGCGCGAGCGTGCGTTCGCGCAAGCGTTCGAGCTCGGCGGGCACACGGCCGTGTACGGCGCCGTCGGCCCCTCCGAGCCCACGACGGCTCGGGGCGCGTTCGCCGAGCTCAAGGGACGCTTGCCGTTCCCTCTCGCTGGGCGCAGCGAAATCCGCCCGGCCCGTCGTGCGAGCTCGGACGGTCCCGGCCTCGAAATGCGCGCGCCGCTCGGCACGCCGGTAAGAAGCGTGGCGCCCGGCCGCGTCGCCTTCGCGGATACCTACGCCGACTACGGAAAAACGGTCATCCTCGAGCACGGTCGCCGCTACTACACGGTGAGCGCGAACCTCGCGGCCATCGACGTGGCCGTCGGGGACGAAGTGGGAGCAGGCGAGCGAATCGGCTCGGTCGGAGATAGCGGCAACGGCCCGCGCCTCTACTTCGAGATCCGCGTCGGCAAGGACACGGTCGAGCCGGGCGCCTGGTTCGGCATCTGATCGATCGACGCCGCGCGCGGCTCCGCTTGGCAGTCGGCGCACTTGGTCTTAGGCTGAGTGCTTCATGCACGAGCACCGTCTGGTGGGATGGTGGCTGGCGGGAGCGCTGAGCCTCGTGTCTCATTTCGCACACGCGCAGTCGACTGCGGCTTTTCCGACGGATACGCCTCCTCCTCGGCCCGCGCCGACGTTGAAGTCTCCTCCACGCCCCGCAAGGTCGAAGCCGGCGCCTAGTGCGCGCCCGCAGTCGACCGCGAAGGCTCCGGCAACGGCGAGCAAGCCGCCGTCGTCGCCTCCCGTCGCGCAGACGCCACTCGCTACGCCCGCAAGGGCTCCGGTGGGGGCCGCGCAGCGGCCGCGCGCCGCGTCGTCGGAGAGCTCGACCCCGACGTCGAATGATCCGCGCCCGCCCGTGCTCCCTTATTACGACGGCATGCCCGTCCCGCCCGGCTATCGAGTCGTCAATCACCCGGCGACGGGCATCATCGCGGGTGGTCTCGTCGGCCTCGGCGCGTCGTACGGCGCGGGCATCATCGTCGGTGCGACGCAGGGCTTCAAAAACGCGGCGGGGTGGCTCGGGGCGCCGCTCGTGGGCCCATGGCTCGCCGTCGCGGAGCGCAAATACGAGCAATGCAAGACGACCACCGTCGAGCAGGCGCGCGCCTGTGTTCAACACGCCGTGGGTGAGGTGCAGTTCATCACCTTCGTGGCGGTGGACGGTGTCTTCCAGCTCGCGACCGGGTTTTTGACGCTAGCCGGGCTCTTGAGCTCGCGAGACGAGCTCATCCGCGAGGACCTCCTTCCTAAGGTGAGCCTGATCCCGCCCACGCCGGGCCGCCGTGAATGGGCGCTCAGCGTTCAGGGGAGATTTTAGAGTCGAGGCCGCAACTCGCGCCGCGGGGGGCCGACCAGGGTCGTGAAGGAGAGATTTCATGACCACTCGCATCGATCCCGGCGGCCCCGCGCCAATCCTCGATTCCACGCCCACCGCGCGGCGGACCACCGCGCTACCCACGCGACCCTTTCAGTCGATGCTCAACGCCGGAGCCGGGGCCGTCGTCACGGGTGCCGAAGCGGCCGTCACCAAGCTACCGGGCGGTGCGGTGCTCGCCGCGGCCATCCGCCCGACCAACCCGACCTTGTCGTTTCCGGGCGCGTCAGTGCCCGGCGCGTCCGGGTCGCCAGCCGCGCAGACGCCCGAGGGTTACCCGGCGAGCGGCGCAACTCCGGGCGCTCCGGGGGCGGGGGATCCCTCGATGGAAAGCCTGCTCGGTCAGGACGCGAACCAGAACCTCTACTACATCGCGCTTCAGGAGCGGATGAGCGCCGAGAACCGCTTTTACACCGCGTACTCGAACGTGCTCCGCGTGCGGCACGACTCGATGAAGAACGCGATCGGTAATCTGAGGTAAGCTCGAAAGCACGCGATGGGCATCGACGGCATCGGCAAACCGCCGCCAATCGGCCCGGCCGGCGCTCCGCTCGGTCCGGCGGCCACGGCTCCCACGACCTCACGGTTCGAGGTTGGCTCCACGGCGCAAATCAAGCCGTCGGGCGAGCTCGCACGGCTCGAACGCGGGGAAATCGGGCTCGACGCCTACCTCGACGGCAAGGTGAGCGAAGCGACGCAGCACCTCGCCGGCAAGCTCTCGCCCGATCAGCTCGCGTTCGTTCGTGAGACGCTGCGGGGTGAGCTCGCGAGTGATCCGGTGCTCGTCGAGCTCGTCCGCAGAACGACGGGCAAGAGCCCCGAGCCCTCACGGGAGTGAGCCGCCCGCTCGTTCGTTGGGTGCTGCCGCCGGGCGCGACGGAGCCGCTCGGCGTGCTCGTCGAGCGGTTGGGCGCGCAAGCGGCGTTGGCGGAGGGGCGCCTGTTCGTCGACGGCCGGCGGGCTGCGGACGCTCAGCACGTCGTGTCGGCCGGCAGCGTGGTCGAAGTGCATCCTGCGCGCGCCGCCGCGGCCGACTTCGCGATCCTCGCCGAGCACTCCGGCCTCGTTTTCGTCAGCAAGCCACCCGGCGTCGCGACGGAGCCGGATCATGCCGGGGTCGCCGCGAGCCTCGTCGGTCGCGTCGCCGAGCGGCTGGGTTTGCCGGCCGGAGCGCTTCACGCCGTGTCGCGTCTCGACGTGGGCGTGAGCGGCGTCGTCACGCTCGCTCGGGACGATCGCGGGCGCGCGCTCGCGGCCGATTTGCGCGCGCGGGGCGGCTTTAGGCGTCGCTACGTCGCGCTCGCTCCGCGCGCGCCGGAGCCGGCGACGGGAACCTGGAGTTGGGCGCTGCCGCGGAGTCTGCGCGGCGGTCGTGGCCGGGGCGCGGGCGCGGCGGCGTCGTCGAGCGAGCGCTCCGCGCAGACGCTGTACGCGACCGTCGCCCAAGCTGACCCCGTGTACTTGCCGGGGCGCGCGGCGTCGCGTCTCGCCGTGCGGCCGGCGCTGCTCGCGCTGTCGCCGATCACGGGACGCACGCACCAGCTGCGCCTGCACGCGGAGCGGGCCGGCACGCCGCTCCTCGGGGACGCCGAGCACGGCGGCGCGGCTCGCCTGATCCTCGCGAGCGGCGGCGTGCTCGCGCTCGACCGAGTGCTCCTGCATGCCGGCTGGGTCGAGCTCGCCCTCGAATCCGCGCTCCTTCGCGTCGAGGCGGAGGTCCCCGCGGATCTCACGGCACTTTGGGCGAAGCTTGGCGGGGCGCCGGAGGCCTGGCAAACCGGGCTCGAAATTGCGCTTTCGGACGGGCGAGGCTAACGACACGCCGTGCTCGCGCGGAGTCTCGTCTGGTCGCTCTTCGGAGCCGTCGCTTTTTTCGGGGTCGTCGCTTGCTCGGCGGCGCGACCCACCTTGCCGAACGAAGGCGCGCCGGGCGTGCTCGTCCCCGTGCACATCGCCGAAGGTCACGGTGACGGTGCGCCCGCCGAGCTACCGCTCGCGTCCGGCTCGGCCGCGGCGGGCGCCGCCTCGGCGAGCGCTCCGCCGCCCCCGCGCCCTTTTTCGGACGATCAGCCCGATCCGACGCCGCTCCGGCAAGCCGAGCAATACGAGCTCACGTTCCACTACGAGAACGGCAAGGTCACGCTCGCGAAGGCGCGCGCGGTTCGTTACGAGCAGCCGATCGTCACCGCGCGGCGCATGGGGCGCTTCGCCGTCGAGCTCTGGATCGGACACGAGCTCATCGACCGCGTGCGCTTCGATTTTCCGCTGCTCGCCGACGAGGAGCTGCCCAAAGCCCGCCAGCCGCTCTATCAGCGACCGACGCGGATGGGGGGTCCCTTCGACGTGGCGGTCGTCGTTCCCGCAGCGTCGCGCGCGCGTGAGGCACGCTTGGTCGATCGCGGGCTGCGGCAAGAGGCGCCGCTCGCGTGGCCGCCCGAAGCGAACGGTCTCGGCCCGATGACATCGCTGCCGCAGCCGAACGCCGCGTCGCCGAACGCGAATGGGTCAGCCGTGCCCGGGAACGTTCAGCCTCCGGCCGGGTCCGTGCCCCCCTCCTCGAAACATTAATCGACCGTCGTCTTGCGCGCGCGCCGTCGCGCGCCGCGAGCGAGCGCGTCGAGGATGAGCTTCGTCACCAGGGTGCGCGCATCGATGCCGGTCGCTGCCATCAGCTTCGGGAACATCGAAATCGAGGTGAAGCCCGGCAACGTGTTGATCTCGTTGACCCAGAAACTTCCGTCGCGCTCGAGGAAGAGATCCACGCGAGCGAGCCCTTCGGCTTCGAGTGCGTCGAAGGTGGCGAGCGCGAGACGGCGCGCTTCGGCCGTGGCCGCGGCGTCGAGCTCGGCGGGAACCTTGGCGACCGTGCCGTGATCGTCGAGGTACTTCGCCGCGTACGAGTAGAAGCCGTCGGCGTGCTCGACCACGATTTCGCCGGGAACCGACGCGAGCGGCGGCTCGCCGGCAAGCACGGCGATTTCGATCTCGCGCGGATGATCGAGGCCCGCTTCGACCACGAGCTTGTCGTCGAACTCGAACGCCGCGCGCACGGCCGCGGCGAGCGCCCTCGGCTCCTGCACGCGCGAAATGCCCACGGACGACCCGAGGTTCGCCGGCTTCACGAATTGCGGAAATCCGAGCGTCGCGAGCTCGACGAGCACGGCGTCCTGTTCGCGTTCCCAGCGCGCGCGTTTGAGTGCGCGATACGGCAACACGGGCAAGCCCGCCGCGACGAGCAGGCGCTTCATCACGTCCTTGTCCATGCCGACGGCCGAGCCGAGCACGCCCGAACCCACGTACGGCACGCCCGCGAGCTCGAGTAGACCTTGCACCGTGCCGTCTTCGCCGAGCGGCCCGTGCAGCACCGGAAACGCGACGTCGATCGGCAACGGAGCACTCGGCTCCGCGCCGTTCGTCATGAGCGCGCCGGTCGGATGCGCGGGCAAGAGCAGCGGCAACGTCGAGCCGTCGAGCGTGACGGCGCGCGGGTCCCGCGCCTGGGCGAGCAAACGCGCGCCGTCCTGCAAGAGCCAGCGTCCGCCTTTGTCGATCCCGACGAGCAGCGGTTCGAAGCGCTCGGGGTCGAGCGACTCGAGCACGAAGCGCGCGGAGAGGAGCGAGATCTCGTGTTCGGCGGAGCGGCCGCCGAACAGAATCGCGACGCGGAGCTTTGGCTGGCTCATGAACGAGGCTCGAACCTTAGCGAAAATCGGCGTTCATTCGACGCGGAACCAGTCGACGTCGGCGTAGCCGGATTCGCGCGAGCGCTCGGCGCCGCGTTGCGCGAAAAGCCCGATTTTGGCGCCGACCCAGCGGCCCGGCTGCGCTTGAAAGGGCTCGCCGAGCGCCGCGAACGTCTCGCCGTCGTCGCTGAAGGAGAAGTCGGTGCGTCCGCCTTCGACCACGTGAGCCCGCAAGAAAAGCGCGTTGCTCGGAGCATGCAAGAACGCGAGCTCTTTCTCGCGCGCGCCCGTGCTCGCGCCCTTGCACACGCTCTGCTCGACGACGAGCTCCGCGCCGCGGCGCTCGAGCGCGAGCGTCGCGTAGTCGGTTCCGAACACGACGAGGCCCGCGCGCTCGCCGTCGGAGAGCGCCGTGAAGTCGAGCTTCGTCGTCACGGTGAAGGCCGGTCCCGGAAACTTCTGGAGCAAGAGGTTCGGTGCGTCCCATAGGTTCTTGAGCTCGCTCCGCGGCTCCGCGCACGTGAGACGCAGCACGCCCGCGTTCGGCGCGGGCAGCGCCCAGCCGGACTCCGGGTTTGCCTGCCATTGCCATTGCAGGCCGAGCTTGGCGCCGTCAAACTCGTCCGATTCGGCGGGTGTGAGCACGGTGCTCCTGCCCACGTCGGGCTTCTTGTGACTCGCCACGGGCTCGCCCGCGTCGCCGATGACCGGCCAATCGTCGACCCATTTCATCGGCTCGAGGTGCACGACGCGCCCGTAAACACCGCGATCCTGGAAGTGGAGAAACCAGAACTCGCCCTTCGGCGTGTCGACCCAGCCGCCCTGATGCGGGCCGTTGATCGACGTCGACCCCTGCGCGAGCACGATCTTGTCCTCGTAAGGCCCGTACAGGCCCTTCGAGCGCAGCGCGACTTCCCAACCCTGTGGCACGCCGCCCGCGGGAGCCGCGACGTAGTAATAGCCGCCGTGCTTGTAGAGCTTGGGGCCCTCGATGGTCGGGTGCTTTTGGTGACCGTCGAAGATGATCACGCCGTCGTCGAGCACACGCTTGCCGTCCTCGCGGAGCTTGCTCAGGACGAGCGTGCTCTTGATGCCCGTACGGCTCGGAGCGAACGCGCTCACGAGGTACGCCTTGCCGTCGTCGTCCCAGAACGGACACGGATCGATCCAACCCTTCGCCGCCTTCACGAGCTCAGGCTTCGACCAGGGCCCCGCCGGATCCTTCGCCGTCGCGACGAAGATGCCGTTGTCGGCGTCCGACCAATAGACGTAGAAGAGGCCGCCGTGCTTGCGAATCGAGGGGGCCCACGCGCCGCCCCCGTGCGCCGGCGCGTCGTAAGTCGCCCGGGGCTCTTGCGCGTCGAAGACGTGCCCGACGAGCTGCCAGCTGACGAGGTCCCGCGAGCGCAGCACCGGTATTCCGGGTGCCGCGTTGAAGCTCGACGCCACCAGATAGAAGTCCGGACCCGAGCGGATGACGTCGGGATCGGAGTAGTCGGCGTAGAGGACGGGGTTCTTGTAGCTGCCGTCGCCGTTGTCCGGAGCCCAAGCCTTCGATAACTGCGCGCTCGGCTGGGGCTTCGCGCTCACGAGCGCGCACGTGGCCAGCAAAATGGCCCCCGACTTCGCGAGGAGGGTGCCACGCGGCATGCGCCCCGACGTAACACGCGAGTTTGGACCTGGAAAAATTTGGAGCGATCCGGCGCGAAATGTAGCCGGCGCTCGCACCCGCTCACGGGCCGCGGGCTATAGCGGATATGACCCGATTCGTGTAACGCTTCGGCCACTTCGATGAAGTGCGAGGCCTGCGGACACGAAAACGTCGATGGGGCGCGGTTCTGCGCGAAGTGCGGGTCGATTCTGGCGACGCCGACCGAAGGTCCCGATCCGCTGATCGGCCAGCTCATCGGCGGCCGTTACCGTGTGACGGGCGTGCTCGGCGAAGGGGGCATGGGCAAGGTCTACGTCGGCGAGCAGCAGATGGGCTCGACCGTCCGCAAGGTCGCGATCAAGACCCTCCATTCGCACCTTTCGAAGGATCCCTCGGTGCTGCAGCGCTTCCATCGCGAATGCGGCACGGTCGCGCAGCTCGAGCACCCGAACACCATCAAGTTCTTCGACTTCGGCGCGACGCAAGACGGGACCCTCTACATCGCGATGGAGTTCGTCGCCGGCAAATCGCTGAGCGACGTGATCGCGCAGCAGGGGCCGCTCGCGCCCGAGCGCGTGAACAAGATCATGCGCCAGGTGTGCGGCGCGCTGGACGAAGCGCACCTGCAGGGCATCATCCACCGCGATCTCAAGCCCGACAACATCGTGCTCAGCGACCGCGCGGGCGAAACCGACTTCGTGAAGGTGCTCGATTTCGGCATCGCCGCGCGCCGCGAGTCCGGTGACGCGAACAAGGAACAAAAGCTCACGCAGCAGGGCATGGTGCTCGGCACGCCCCCGTACATGAGCCCCGAGCAGTTCACGGGGAAGGCCCTGGACGCGCGGAGCGACGTCTACTCGCTCGGCGTGATGGCGTACGAGATGCTCACGGGCACGCTGCCGTTTCACGCGGACACGCCGTGGCAGTGGGCGACGGCGCACATGTCCGCGCAGCCCACGCCGTTCGAGGTCGCGGCGCCGTCGCGCGAGCTTCCGGGCGGGATGAAGCACGCGATCATGCGCGCTCTCTCGAAAGACCGCGAACAGCGCGAACCCTCCGCACGCGAGTTCTTCTCCGAGCTTTCGGGCGGCGGTCGCATGACCGTGACGGGCGACGGCGCCGCGGGCCCGCAGCACACGGACACGGCGGCGATGCCGATGCCCCCCGACTTCAACCAGCCGGCGCCGAACTTCCCCGGGGGCGCCGCCGCGCCTGTGGGTCACGCGCCGTACGTTCCGGCGACCGCGCCGGCCGTGGTCGCCGCGGTGCCGCCCGCTCCGGTCATCCAGCGCGGTGGTAGCGGCGGCAACAAAGGTCTCGTGCTCGGGCTCGGGGCCGTCGGGGTAGTGCTGCTTGCTGCGATGGGCGTCGTCGCGATGCGCGCCGGCAAGTCGAACGAGCCGCAGACGCTCACCATCCCCACGGCGACGCAGACGACGGCGCCGGCGAGCACCGCGTTCGGCCCGCTCGCGACCACGCCCACGGCGACCGCCATGGCACCCACGGCGACCGCCACGGAGGCTCGTCCGGAGCATACGGCCGAGCACAGCGAGCCGAAGACGACGCCCACAAGTACGTCCACATCCCACACCGCCGCGACCGCGACCGGCACGACCACCGCCAAGCCCGCCACGCCGTCCGGCGGCGGCGCCGCGTGCGATCAATGCGATTCTGCTGCCGCGGCTGGCAACTTGGGCGCAGCCGAGCAGGCGCTGCAGAAATGCTCGGACCCGGCAAGGCAGGCCGTCTGTCGCGCTCACATGCAGAATCGCGCGACGGGTTTGGCGCAGGCCGCCGTGTCCGGTGGTGATTGCGGGCTGGCCAAAACGATCGAGGGCGTGGCAGAGCGCGCAGGCGCTAGCTCCCCTAAGCTCAAGAACATCGTCAAGAAGTGCAAGTGAGCGGCCGATAGCGCGATCGCACGGTCGGGTATGGAATTACAGCTGCGGGGCAATTCGAGATTCCGCTGTTGTTTCCGAGGCTAGAGCTCTTAAGTCGGCCGCTTGACCTGCCGAATGTGCCGTTCGCTTGACGAATTCTCGCGACCGGAGCTACATCCCGGAAGTCACGCTTGGCGACTGAGGCAGAGACTCCCAGTTCGCTCTCCGGAAGAGGGAGTCGCCGCGGACGCGAAGGAAAAGCATGGCATCGATGATCTCCAGGATGACCTGGCGAGAGCTCTGTCGCTCTGGCGCCTACAAGGGACGTTGGGTTGCGATCGATAACTGCCGTTACGACGAGACGCGGCAGCCGGTCGAAGGGGACGTAGTGGACTCGGATGCCGAGTTTTCCGAGCTCTGCGCGCGCATGCGCGAGGCGGGGAGGTCTTCCTGCACCATCGTCTTCTGTGAGTCGGACGTTTTCGTCGAGGGCGAGGCCACCCCGAACGCGGTGGACGGCCTCTCCGCGGACCGTTCGGCCTAGCCGGCCTTACCGCGGGCCGGGCTACGGGCGCAGGTCGGCTCACCTGACGGTGGGCTTCACGATGGCTTTGCCGTCGCGGATTACGACCTCGAAATCGATCTTGCGGTCCTTGTGCTGGGCTCGGAGTCTCGCCTCGGTCTCCCGCACCGTTTTTGCGAGGTTTTCCAGGGAGACCTGACCGGCCTCACGGTTCTCGCGCTTCAGCGCCGCCAGCCGTTGATGCAGGTCTTTCACCCGCTCGTCGCTCACCGCGGCTGGCGGAGGGGGCTCTGGAGCCCGCGCGGGCTTGGGTGGAGGCGCCGCTTTCGGGGCCAGCACGGCTTTGGGAGGCGGCGCGGCCTGTGGCGAGCTTCTCGCTTTGGAGGCTGCGCCCCTCGGCGAGGCGGGCTTCGGCGGAGGAGCGGCCTTGGCTGCGCTCTGCTCTTGCTCCGGAGCGCCCGGGACCCAACTGCCGAGAAAGCCCATGTCGAGCTCGAGCGAATCGTACTTGTCGGGCGGCGTTGGGGGCCGACTCGAGGCGGGTTGGAGGCGGTCGGGCTTACGCGGTGGCACCCGCTTTTGACCGGGGTCGGCCGGCGTCATCGGGGGCGGGCGGTTCGTCGCTACTTCCCCGCTGTCGGGCGGCTTCGACGACGGCATCGGCGCACGTTCGGAGCGGCGTGCGAGCTCGGTGGTGGCCGCCTCGTCCGCGCTGAACCCAGCGGGTGGCGCCGAGCTCGCGCGTGCGGTCGTGCCGTCACCCGCGGCCGCGAGCTTTCCGAAGCGCCGCTTGGCCGCGATCGTGAGCTGCGCGTCGGGAGACATCTGTCGCTCGGCGCGGAGCACGTGGCGCCTGTACGTGCCGTTCTCGATCTCGCGGCAGATGCGCTGCCAATACTGTTGGAACGTATTGTAGCGCTGGATGATCGTCTGAAGCTTGAAGCGCTTGCCCGTGTTGCGGATCTTCTCGCGACGGAGGACGTAGATGCGCCGGTCGACGTCTTTGCGCGCGACGCTCGGCTCTATCTTTTCGAAGCCGAGGAAGTACTGCTCGTAGAGCGCGCGCAGCCGCTCGAGGCGGACCTCGAGCTCTTCCAGCGCGATGTCGAGCTCTTCGAGCGTCACGGTCTCGTCAATCCTCCAGCGGCGTCACCAGCAAATCGTCGAAGCAAACAGGGACGTTCCAGTCGTTGAAGGCGAAGTGCTCGTGCTCACGGCCGACGAGCGGCGAGGGATCCTCGAACTCGTGAAAAAGTACGTCGTCGACCGTGACGCGCACGGTACGTCCGTCGCCGCGCTCGATCTCCACGTGATACGAGCGACCTTCGACGATGGGCGCCGTGCGCGGATCCTCCGACCCGGGCACGAGCCGGAGCTCCAGGCGATTCGATCCGTGCTCATTCAGCCGCGCGAAGACGTTCAGTCGATTCTTCCAGCCACCGAGGACCACAATGTAACTCGTCGCATCGTCGTAGGTAGTGCCGGCCGGCACGCTGTGCCCGTCGCCCCAAGCTTCGGCCTTGAGGTCGCCGTCGGGTGAGCCCGGCGTCGCGTCGAACTCGATGCGCGCGTTCTTCGGCAGGCGCCGGTTGAACCAAGCGGGGTGGTTTCTGGCGCCCTTCACGCACAGCCGGCCCTCGTCGATGTGCCAAGCTTGGGAGGTGGGATTCCAGTCCGGGCCGAGCTCCGGGCGATTGAAGTCTTCGTTCAGGGCGTCTTCGATCAAGCGATGGGAAGCGTCTTCGAGCGGCGTCGCGGCGGCCGCCGTGGATCGTGACTCGTCATGCTTGGTGCTCGCCTTGAGCTTCGTCGAGGGGCGCCCGAGCGCGCGGCCACCGTCGCGATGAAAGCCGGGCGGATCGGCGGGCAAGCATGCCACGCATACGACCCCCGCGCAGAAGACCAATCGCCGCACGGCCCCCATGCTACGCGATTTTGCTCCGCGCGCTTCCGATGCATCCGTTGCTCTTCGTGCTCTCGTTCGGATCCTGGGGCACGCTGGCCGTGCCCGCGTTCGGCGCGCTGCTCGCGGCCGCGTTCGGTGCAGGCATCGTGCTCACTTCGAGACTCGCCGGGCGCGCCGGGTTTCGGCCCGCGGAGACGCTCGAGGCGTGCCTGGTCGCCTCGTTCGCGGGGCTTTTGGCCGCGCGGCTCGGGTTCGTCGTGTTGCACGCAGCGGAGGTGTCGTCCTTCGGTGACGCGCTTTCACTCGTGAACGGCGGGCTCTCCGGGAGTGTCGGGCTCGCGGCGGGATCCGTCGCGCTCGCGCTGGCCGCGCGCCACTCCGGCCTCCGGCCTTGGCTCTTGCTCGACAGCGCGGCGCCCGGCGCCGCGCTGGGCGTCGCGCTCACCCGTCTCGGCTGCTTTCTCGAAGGCTGCGACTTCGGCAAGCCACTCGGTGCGCCCGCTCCCGCATTCCTCGCGCGGCTCGCTGTCTTTCCGCGCGGCTCGCCCGCGTGGGTTCACCAAATCGCAACGGGCGCGCTTGCGCCGACGGCTGCGCGCGCGCTGCCCGTGCACCCGAGCGAGCTCTACGAGGCGTTTGCGGCGCTCGCGCTCGCGCTCGTCGCGCTCTTCGTACGCGGACGGCAGGCGCGTGCGGGAACGACCGCGCTCTGCGTGCTCGCCGGCTATGCGACGCTGCGCGTCCTCGTCGATTTCACGCGCGCGCCGTCGCCGGACGTGTGGTCCGCGCGTGCTCTCTTGCTCGTGGGGTTGGGCGCTACGGCTGCGTGGCGGTGGCCACGGGCACGAGCTCTGCGGCCGTGAGCGCGCCGTCGGCGTTCGCGTCGTCGTAGAGCGCCACGGCCGTGCTCGTCGCCTGTTCGAACGTCGCGAGCACGTCGGAGTTGTGGTCGGCGTCGACGAGCACGCCGTCATCCGAGATTTCGGCGTTCGTCAGGTCGACACTCTTGAACCAGGCGTCGAGATCGACGCCGAGCACGAGGTTCATGGCGTCGAGCGGCTTGTCGCTCCCGAAGGCGAGCGTGATGTCGAACGCGCTCGTCAGCGTGAACGCCGTCGCGTCGGCGCTCGTGCCTTGGAAGCGCGCGGTCGCTCCGTAGAGCTCGGGGAGATCCGGGCTCGTTGCCGGCGCGAGTTCGACCGTCACGCCGCAGAAGTCCGTGACGGAGCTGACGAAGCCCACGGACGGAGCCGGCTCGTGCAAGAGATCGATCGAGAAATTTCGCGTGCGCAACAGGGCCGCGTCGCTGATGCAGGGGTCGAGCGAGATGCTGCCGAACGAGAGTTCGGCCGTGTCGATCGTGAACCCGTTGCTCGTCGCGTCGCGCGAGAGCGGCGTGATGACGAGCTCGCCTCCGCCTTCGTCGTAGTTGTCGTCGCCACTCGAGCAGCCCGTAGAGAGCGCGAGCATCACCACTCCGAACATCGTCTTGTGCAGCGTCGTGCGTCCGATCACGCGTCCTCGCAGTGCTTCGACCGCTCTCGCGGACAAAGCCGAAATAGAGACTCCGACTTGGCGGCTGGTGTAACCTCGCGGGCCGCTGCCGCCGAGCGCGCGGCTCTCGAGGAGAACACCCGATGTCGTCACGGATTTCACTTCGTCTTCGAACCCTTCGTGTCGCCGGCCTCGCCATCCTTTTGGCGGCGAGCGGCACCGCCTGCAAGAAGAACGATGGTGAAACGGCGGCCGGCGGCTACGTCCAGGGTCAGGTGGGAGCGCCCACGGCGGGCGCCGGCGCGATGAATCCGGCGGGCGTCGGCGGCGCGTCGGCCGTCTCGGCCGCGGGCGGGGCAGCACCGATGGCGACTGCGACGGCTTCGTCGGCGGGTGCGGCGCCGCTGCCGACGCAGGCCGGTCCCGTCGCCCAGCGGCTCGACGCGGCGTCCGCCGCCGCGATCCAGCCGATCATCGCCGGGCTCGTAAAAGACAACGTTCAGCCGGGCGCGAAGCCCGTCGGTGAGTTCCTCGTGGGCAATTTCACGCAAGGGCAGACGCTCGACCTGCCGATCCAGCTCCAGCCGAACAAGTGTTACACCATCGTCGCGACCGGCTTGCCGCCCATCACTGAAGTGAACGTGCAGCTGCAGCTCACCACGGTGATTCCGGGCATGGCGCCGGTCCTCGCGGTCGATCAGGACAACGGCGCGACCGCCGTGCTCGGCAAGAAGACGGCCTGCTACCGCTGGATGTTCGGTGTGATCCCGGCGCCCGGCAAAATCGTCGTTCAGGTGACGGGCGGCAGCGGCGTCGTCGCCGCGCAGGCTTACGAGAAGTAGACGCGGGCTCAGGCGCCGGCGCCGGCCTTCCCGGCACCGGGGGTACCACCACTTGCGGCACCCCCGCTCGGCGTGCCGCCGCTCGCTTCACCACCGCTCGAGACGCCGGCAGTTGCGGCGCCGCCACTCGACGCGCCGGCGTTTGCTGCGCCGCCGTTCGAGGTACCGGCCCCGGGTCCACCCGCGCCGCCAGCCGCGCTCGCGCCTCCGCCCCCAGCCTTCCCGCCCGTAGCCGTTCCGGCGCCCCCGGTCATGCCACCTGCGCCGCCTGCACCGGCTCTGCCAGCGCCCCCACTCGCTGCGCCGCCCGTGGCTGCGCCGCCCGTGCCCGTTGTTCCACCCGTGCCCCCCCGACCGCCGGCCGGAGGGCTCGATTGCGTCGCGTCGGAGCTCGACGAGCAATGCGTCGTTCCGAGCGCGAAGAACCCGAGGACGAAGAGGTGGCGGACGATGGCGTTCATGGTCGCTTGGCTCCGGGCGCGGGAGCCTAGCCGAGCATCCCGCGTGGTGCACCTGGTACGAAACCGATTCCAGGTTCGCGCGCCGATCCCGACCTTTGTAGCGCAGGCGAAGGACCGTGAAGGATGGTGAAGGATGGTCCTCCGCACTAGGCTAGGGAGCGAATGAGTTTCAGTCACGTCCGAGAGCGGCTTTTAGCCGGCCGGCCGCTCGTTGTTGCCGTCGATAGCAACGCGAGCTTGCGGGCGAGAGGGGTGGCGTTGGACGTACCGGGGGCGCTCGGTCAGCTCTTGCGCGAGCGACCGAACGAAGTGCGGGAACACTACCGCGTCGAGGTCGGTTGTCGTGCGGACGTGCTCGCTGCGCTCACTGGCGACACCACGCCGCGCGCCCTCGCCGAGGTAGGCATGGAACATCGCTCCGCGCAGCTTACGGCGCGCGCGGTGGAGCTCGCGCTCGACGCGGCCGAGGAGAGCGCCAAGCCGGTCGCCGTCGCCGGCATGCTCGGCTCGGACATGGTGACGCCCGTCGCGGCCACGCGGCTGCACGAGGAACTCAGCGAGCACTCGGCGCGGCTTCACGCCGCGGGGTGTGAGCTCCTGATCGCGCGCGGCCAGGGTTCGCGCCTGAATTTGATGGCCGCGGTCGTCGCGGCGACACGCACGGAGCTGCCCACCTGGGCCGTGATCGAGCGCACGGGCGAGGCCACGACGGGCTCGGACCGCGAGCTCTTTCGCTCGCTGCGCGACGCCGGTGCGAGCGCCGTGCTCTTCGAGGTGTCGAGCGTGACGCTCGGCATTCGCGAGCTCGAGCTCACGAAGGAGGCGCTCGAGGAAGTCGAGCTACCCGTCGGTATCCTGCTCGCGGCGAGCGAAGAGGCGCTGCCGGGTTTCCCCGACGCGGCCGACGCGGCGGAGCAGTGGGCTGACCATGCGCTCGATCTCGACATCGCCGGCGCGCGTGTCATCGGCGGCGGCGCGGGCACGACCGAGGATCACCTGCGCGCGCTCGCGCGGGCGCTCGGCTCGCTGCATCCGTCGATGCCGGCGCACATTTCCGACACCGTCGTCGACGACACTCTCAAACACCCCCAAGAATCCTGAGGACTTCGTGACCACTCAGCTCTCCGCGTCCGGCGACGAGCAGCGCCCGATCCGCGATCTCGATGAGCTCACCGAGCTGTTTCGCGCGGCGGAAAAGCCGGCCTCGCGCTTTCTGATCGGAGCCGAAGCGGAGAAATTCGCCGTCGTCGAGCGCACCGGCGCCCCCATCGACTACGAGCACGGCGTCGCGCGAGTCTTCGCCTCGCTCGAGGCGTTCGGCTGGACGCCGGAGCGCGAGACGCACGACGGGCCGGTGATCTCGCTGCGACGCGGCCCCGCTTCGGTGACGCTCGAGCCCGGTGCCCAGCTCGAGCTGAGCGGCGCTGCGTTCGCGGACTTGCACGCCGTTTCGAGCGAGCTCGACGCGCACTACGCCGAGCTTGCTCCCGTTTCGGAAGCGCTCGGCTTGAGCTGGCTGAGCGTCGGTTTTCATCCGCTCGCGACGCAAGCGGAGCTGCCCTGGGTGCCGAAGAAGCGTTACGGCGTGATGCGCGAGTACCTGCCGACGCGCGGGCGCGCGGCGCACGACATGATGCGGCGCACGGCCACGGTACAAGCGAACTTCGACTTTTCGAGCGAAGAGGACGCGCTCCGAAAGCTGATGGTTTCGCTGCGGTTGAGCCCGCTCGTGCACGCGCTGACGGCCAATGCGCCCTTCAGCGAGCGGCGCGTGTCGCCCTCGAAGAGCCTGCGGGGGGACGTGTGGCTGCACATGGATCCGGCGCGCTCGGGGCTGATTGCGCCGCTCTGGCGGCTCGAGCGACCGACTTACCGCGACTACGCCGAGTGGGCCCTCGACGCGGGCATGTTCCTCTTCAAGCGCGGCGAGCGCGTGCTGAAGAACACGGGCCAGACCTTCCGCGCGTTCTTGGCGAACGGCTTCGAGGGCGAACGGGCGACGCTCGAGGATTGGCGCCTGCACCTGAACACGCTCTTCCCGGAAGCACGCCTCAAGAACACGCTCGAAGTGCGGGCTTGCGACGCCCAATCGCGCGAGCTCACCCGCGCCGTGCCCGCGCTCTTCACGGGGATTCTTTACGACGAACGCGCGCTCGCGGAAGCCGAGCAGCTTTCGAAACACTTCGAGCTCGCTTCGCTCGAGGCGGCGCGACCGTCACTCGTGAAGGACGCGCTCGCGGCGCGCGTCGGAGCGGAGCCCGTGGCCCCGCTCGCCGAAAAGCTCGTGGACATCGCGCTCGGCGGGCTCGAGCGGCGCGCGCGTAAGGACGCGAACGGCGAGGACGAACGCCGCTTGCTCGCGCCGCTCGCCGCCTTGACCGAGCACGGCAAGTGTCCCGCCGACGTCATGCTCGAGGGCCTCACGCCGGGGCAAACGCTCGCTCTCGACGACGTGATTTCGCGCGTGAAGCTTTGAACCTCGCCGGAGTGCGAGAGCACCGCGCGCGGCCGCACCGCGCGCGCCCCCGAAGCTCGTCGCTCAGGCCGCTCGTGCGAGAGCGATCTTGTCGGTTTGGCCGGCGCGGTAGAAGCGGCGGAGGAGGGCGCGGGCGTCGAGCGCATGCCGTGCCAACAAGCGCGCGCCGAGACGGGCCGCGAGATCGTTGGCGAGCCGGTAGCGCTCGCCGGCTTCGGTGCCGCTCGCGTCGAGGAAGCGACCGTTTTCGTAGAGGTGCTCGTGGAGACGCCGCACGCTTTCGCGATCCCCGCCGGACGCGAGGCCGAGCAATACGAATTTGTCGACTTCGGCTTGGAGCTCGAGCTCGAGCTGGGTCGTCGGCAAACCGGTGCGCACGCGCTCGACGACGAAGACGAAATGACTCACGCCCTCGACGAGCTGGAGCCACACGTCGTTGGCGCCCGCGCGAGGTGCCTCGTTCGGTACGATGAGCGCGAGCTCGACCGCGTCCTCCGACTCGCGCACGAGGAGCTGCTCGCGTTCGCCGTCCGGCGCCGCCTCGGCGAAGGCGCCCACGTCGGGCGTCGGCTCGAGCCCGTAATAGTCCTCGAGGCGACGCTGAATGCCGGCGAGCGCGACCTTCGTGCGACGCCCGAGCTTCGACATCGTCAGTGGACTCCGCCTCCGCCGCGCTGCGGGACGAGCCCCTGTGCTCCGAGCGCCGTGGCGAGGTCGCTCGAGCCGGTGCGCAACCAGCGCTCGTAAAGCTTGACCACGCCGCCGTTCGAGCTCGCGCCGCGCTTGGCGACCAAGCGATCGGCGATGGATTCGATGAGCTCCACGAAGGTCTCGAAGTGCGCGGCGAGCTCGCCGAAGACGTCGGGCACGGAGCTCTGCTCGCGCGTGAGGCTGTTGCCCCTGAGCATGCTCGCGGCGCCGTCGTAGGCTTGTGCCCCGATCGACTCGACGTAGCGAAGTGCGACGCCGCGGTTCTCGAGGTGCTCGGCGAAGAAACCGCAGACGTAGAGCGTGCCGTCGCCGAGCGCTCGCAGGCGCTCGAAGCGCTCGCGCCCGACGCTCTCCTTCGCTTCGGCGAGAAGGAGGGTCACCGGGCGTTCGAGAGCATCACGGGTGAAGGTCCCCGGTTTTGCATAGTCGGCCAAGAGGCCTGATACGTACGCCCGCGTCGCGTCCGTGGCTTCGAGACGTCGCTCTTCGAGGGCCTCGCCTACGAGGCCGGCGAAGAAGGCGCTCACATCGGCAGAGAAATCGACTTCAACGCTCATGTGCACCTCTTCAATGCAAATCTACGGCCCGCGCGTTGCCGAGATGTAACGAAACAGCTGTTCCGATGAGCAGGTGGGGAGCGCTTTCTTGGCAGTCCGGCTCGCTGGCTGCCAACAGCCGCAGCGCTTTCCCCGCGCCGGAGGATTCTTTTTGGGGGGCTTCCCTTGACAGGAGGCTGAGCCTGCGTAAGTTCCCCGCACGCCTGCTAGCACTCGCCTATGACGAGTGCTAATCGGCCTAAAGTTCCGTGTTTTCGGGACTTTAGCGGGGTGGAGCGGGTTCCCAAGGGACCCGTGAAGTCTCCGAACCCCCCCAACACCCAAGCCACGAGGATTGAAATGGCCGCGAAGATTCGACCCCTGCAGGACCGCGTGATCGTGAAGCGCGTGAAGGAAGAAGAGAAGACCAAGGGCGGGATCATCATCCCGGACTCCGCGAAGGAGAAGCCGGTCGAGGGCGAAGTGATCGCCGTCGGCAACGGCAAGGTTCAAGAGGACGGCAAGCTCCGTCCGCTCGACATCAAGGCCGGCGACCGGATCCTGTTCGGCAAGTACAGCGGGACCGAGATCAAGCTCGACGGCGAAGAGCACCTGATTCTGCGCGAGGACGACATCCTCGGCGTGATCGAGCGCTGATTAGATCCACGGGAAATTGAAGGAGCACTCAGCAAATGGCTGCCAAAGAAATCGTTTATCAAGAGAAGGCTCGTAACCTCGTCCTCGCGGGCGTCAACGCTCTCGCGGACGCGGTGAAGGTCACCCTCGGCCCGCGCGGTCGCAACGTCGTCATCGAGAAGAGCTTCGGTTCGCCGACGGTCACCAAGGACGGCGTGACGGTCGCGAAGGAAATCGAGCTCGAGAACAAGTTCGAGAACATGGGCGCGCAGATGGTGCGCGAAGTCGCGTCGA
>JAICUB010000069.1 GCA_025936045.1 Polyangiaceae bacterium
AAGTGGATGGCGCCGTTCGCGGGAGCCGCGATGGGCGAGTACTTCCTGTTCAACGGCAAGCACGCGCTCGTCATCTACGACGACCTCTCGAAGCACGCGGACGCGTACCGGCAGCTGTCGCTGCTGCTGCGCCGGCCGCCAGGTCGCGAAGCTTATCCGGGCGACGTGTTCTATCTCCATTCGCGTCTGCTCGAGCGCGCCGCCAAGATGGGCGAGCGCTGGTTCGTCGTCCGCAAGGGCACCCAGCTCAAACCTGGCGACGAGAAGTTCCGCGGCATCGACAACCAGGTGCACATCGGGGAAGCCGGCAAGCACGAGGCGCAAAAGGCGCTCGACGCGCGTCCCGAAAAGGCCGACCTCGAGCTCGTGAAGGACCCGCACTCGGGCGGCTCGCTCACGGCGCTGCCGATCATCGAGACGCAGGCAGGCGACGTGTCGGCGTACATCCCGACGAACGTCATCTCCATCACCGACGGCCAGATCTTCCTCGAGAGCGATCTCTTCTATTCCGGCGTCCGTCCGGCCATCAACGTCGGCATCTCCGTGAGCCGCGTCGGCGGCAACGCGCAGATCAAGGCGATGAAGAAGGTCGCCGGCACGCTCCGCCTCGACCTCGCGCAGTACCGCGCGATGGAAGCCTTCGCTCAATTCGCGAGCGATCTCGACGCCGCGAGCCGCCAGCAGCTCGAGCGCGGGCGCCGCTTGGTCGAGCTCCTGAAGCAGGATCAGTACGTCCCCGTGCCGGTCGAGCGCCAGACGCTCATCGTCTTCGCCGGTACGAACGGCTACACCGACAAGCTCCCGGTCGAATCACTCAAGGCCTACGAGGCCGAGCTCTATCGCTTCATCGACGAGAAGCATCCGGACATCTGGGAAGACATCCGGAAGACGAAGGACATCGGCGACGAGACCAAGGCAAAGATCCAGAAGGCGCTCGAAGAGTTCGGCAAGAGCTTCGTCGCCGGCAAGCGCGGAAATAACCCCGCCAAGCCGGAAGAGGGCGAGGGCGACAAGCCGGCGAAGAAGGCCAAGAAGAAGGCCACCGAGGGTTCCGAAGAGCACGCGTAAGCGGGCACCCCGAGCTCACTCCGAAAGCGACACATGCCGAGCCTCAAGGCGATCCGCCGCCGCATCAGCAGCGTCAAGGGCACGCAGAAGATCACGCGCGCCATGAAGATGGTCGCCGGTGCGCGTCTCGCTCGCGCCCAGCAACGCATTCTGGCGCTCCGTCCGTACGCCGTACGGACGGGCGCCGTGCTCGCCGACGTCGTTCAGGCCCTCGCCGAGAGCGAATCGACGCCGACCGACCACCCGCTGCTCACGCGCCGCACCGAGACACGCGCGCTCATCCTCGTGGTCACGACCGACCGCGGGCAAGTCGGCGCCTTCAACACGAACATCGCGCGCGCCGCCGAGCGCCTCTGGCGCGAAAAGCAAGAAGCCGGCGTCGAGGTGCAGATCGCGACGATCGGACGCAAGGGCCGCGACTACTTCCAGCGCCGCAAGGCCCCGGTGTTCCACTCGTTCACCGACGTTTGGGAGTCCTTGGACTTCGCGCAGGCCCGTCGTATTGCCCGCACCGTACTCGTGCCGTTTTTGCGCGGCGAGGTGGACGCGATTTACCTCGTCTACAACGAGTTCAAGAGCGCCATGAGCCAGAGGGTCGTGGTGGATCCGCTGCTCCCGCTCGCGCCGGCGCCGGAAAAGGAAGGCGAGGCGGACGCGGCCGATTGGGAGAAGCACCGCGAGTTCTTGTTCGAGCCGGGCAAGGAAGCGCTCATGGAGCGCCTCGTGCCGATGTACGTCGAAGTGACGCTGTTCCGCTCGCTCCTGGAATCGGTGGCGTCGGAGCTCGGTGCGCGCATGACCGCGATGGACTCGGCGACCAAGAACGCGTCCGACATGATCAGCCGCCTCACGCTCGAGTACAACCGCGCCCGCCAGGCCGCGATCACCACCGAGCTCATGGAGATCATCGGCGGCGCGGAAGCGCTGCGCGAATAACGCGACGAACGCCGCGAGCTGCGCGGCGTTCAGGACGCTAGGAGCACGTACATCGGACCGTCGGGGTGCGCGGGGTTCGGCCGTGCTTCCTGCGACTTCGGGTCGACGATCAAATCGAGCGCTTCGAGCGGGATCTGCCCGATGAGCGCTGTGGTGCCTGCGGGCGCGACGAGCGCGTCGCAGGTCATGCTCCGGCCGGCGATCTCGATGGAAAGGTCGCCGACCACCGCCCAGTCGACCAAGCTGCCGTCGGCGAGGATCGCCTGTTTGCGTTGAAGCTCGCGTAGGCCGAGCTCAGCGGCCGCATCCGCGGGGATGACGAGCGTCGTCGCGCCGGTATCGACGAGCGCATTCAGTGAAAGGCGGCGCACCTTCGAGGGCTCGAGGAGTCCTCGCGCCACCATCGCGGTGTCCCCTGAATTTTCGAGTATGAGCTTGGTCATGACCTTTCCCATGCCTCCTTCATCGGTTCGCGTGTGCGGCGAGTTGCTACGAGGCTAGCGCCAGCCCGGAACGGGGGCGAGCCGGCCCGTTTTTGACTGCCGCAGGCTCTCTTCGGTCACAGGACCTTCGAGGCAGCATGACCATGATGAGTGTCGGACGGAGTTCTCGTGTCGGGCGCACGCTCGTATTCGTGGCTTGTTGCGGGTTTTTGGTGGGTTGTTCGAATAAGGACGACGGGCTTGGGATTGAGACGGGAGGCGGGGCCGGGCTTGGGGGTGGGGCCGGGGCGCTCGCTGGAGCTGACGGGATGGGGGTTGGGGGGAGCGCGGGGCAGGGGCAGGGGATCGGCGGAGCGGGAGCGGGAGTAGGCGGAGCCGGTGCGGGAGTCGGAGCGGGCGGGGGTCAGATGGCGGGTGGAGGCGGAACGAGCGGTGGTGGGGTCGGGGCACGCGGTGGCGCGCCGGGCGGTGCCTCGGGGCGTGGCGCGGGCGGGATGACGAGCATGGGCGGAGCCGGCGCCGGGACGGGCGGCAGCGCAGGCGCGCCGGACACGAGCGATCACTCGGCGGAGGCGACGTGCGCGCGCTGGAACGGCGACCGCGCCGACATGGGCGAAGGCACGTGGAACGGCAGCATCGCCGATTGCGACCCGGGCGACATCTCCGCGGACGGTCGCGCGAACGCGCTCAAGCTCGTGAACCTCTACCGCTGGCTCGCCGACCTTCCGACCGTGACGACGAGCGACGATCGCAACGCCGAAGCGCAGGCGTGCGCCCTAATCATGGATGCAAACGACAATCTTTCGCACGACCCGCCGATGGATTGGACGTGTTGGACCCAGACAGGTCACGACGGCGCGAGCCAGAGCAACATCTCGAGCGGCCCCGGCGTGAGCAGCATCGACGCCTACCTCACCGACGGCGGCAACGAGGACACGCTCGGCCATCGGCGCTGGGTCATGTCGAACTCCCTCGGTCCCATCGGTCTCGGCTCTACCGGAGCGATGGGCGCTTCTTGCATGCAGAACCTGACGGGGACCGGTAAGGCCGGCAAGGCATGGCAAGCCTGGCCGCCCCCCGGCGTATTCCCGTTGCAAGCCGTGAAACCGGGGCGTTTCGGCGGGTCGCTCGACTCGACCGGCTGGAGCATCCAGAGCGACAAGATCAAACTCGACACGGCGACGGTCACCGTCACCTCGAGCGGCAACCCGCTGCCCGTCACGGTCACGCTGCTGCCCGGCGGCTATGGCTCGAATTACGCGCTCAGCATCGTGCCGGACGGCTGGCAAACGACGGCCGGCCAGACCTACAGCGTCAGCGTGTCCGGCACTTCGACGCCAATCAGCTACGACGTGAACGTCGTCGATTGCTCGAACTAGGACCCTTCGCGGCCGTTCCAGCGTAACTGTGACCGCACGCCACAGGGGCGTGACGCTCGACCCCCTTCAATTTCGGGGGGCGGTCGGGCAGCATGGCGAAAAATGGCGAAGGCCCCTCACGTCCTCGGCATGGTGCTCGCTGGAGGCGAAGGCAAGCGGCTCTATCCGCTCACGCGCGACCGCTGCAAGCCCGCGGTGCCGTTCGGCGCGAACTACCGCATCATCGATTTTGCGCTCTCGAACCTCGTGAACGGCCGCTTCCTGCGCATCGCCGTGCTCACGCAGTACAAGAGCCACAGCCTCGACCGCCACATCGCCCAGACGTGGCGCATGTCGCACTTCTTCAACAACTACGTGATGACCGTGCCGGCGCAGATGCGCCTCGGGCGGCGCTGGTTCGAAGGGTCCGCGGACGCGATCCTGCAGAACCTGAATCTGATCCGTGACGAAGACCCGGACTACATCTGCGTGTTCGGCGCCGATCACATCTACCGCATGGATCCGCAGCAGATGCTCGAAGCCCACATGGAATCGGGCGCGGGCGTCACGGTCGCGGGGCTGCGCGTGCCGCGCGCGGAAGCTTCGCGCTTCGGCGTGCTCGAGCCGGGCGCGAACGGGCGCATCGCGCGCTTCAAGGAGAAACCGTCGGAAGCACCGGGTCTGGCCGACGACCCGGAGCACGTGTTCGCGTCGATGGGCAACTACGTGTTCACGACGCGCGTGCTGATCGACGCCGTGCGCGCCGACGCCGAAAACCGCGAGAGCGCCCACGACATGGGCGGCAACATCATCACGATGCTCGTCGATGCGGGCATGGCGTCCGTCTACGACTTCGCGCAGAACCGCGTGCCCGGCGCGACCGAGCGCGATCGCGGCTACTGGCGCGACGTGGGCACGCTCGACAGCTACTGGGAAGCGAACATGGACCTCATCAGCGTTCATCCCGTCTTCAACCTGTACAATCCCGAGTGGCCCACCTTCACGGGTCTGCACTCGCTGCCCCCCGTCAAGTTCGTGTTCGACGACGACGAGCGGCGCGGCGTCGCGCTCGACTCGATCCTCGGCGCGGGCGTCATCGTTTCGGGCGGCGCCGTGCGGCGCTCGGTGCTGTCGCCCGGTGTCGTCGTGCACTCGCGCGCGGTGGTGGAGGACTCGGTGCTGCTCGACGGCGTCGACGTCGCGCGGGACGCCGTCGTGCGCCGCGCCATCATCGACAAGAACGTGAAGATCCCGCGCGGAGCCCGCATCGGCGTAAACCCTGCCGAAGATCGCGCCCGCGGCTTCACCATCAGCGACAACGGCATCGTGGTGATCGGCAAAGACGAGCTCATTCAGCCGTAAGCGCGGCGACGAGCCGGCGTACGGCCGTCTGCGGGGACGGGGCCGACCTGCTATGTTCTCGCGAATGTCCGAAACTTTGCGAGCCGCCATCGTCACGCGCGAGTACCCGCCGGAGATTTACGGCGGAGCGGGCGTGCACGTGGAGTACCTCGTGCGCGCGCTCCGAAAACACGTCGACGTGCGCGTTCACGCCTTCGGCAAGGCGCGCTCCGCGCCCGAGGTCGCGGGCAGTTACGAGCCCTGGGCCGAGCTCGCCGGGTCGGAGCCCGAGCTCGCCGCGCTGCGCACGCTCTCGGTCGACCTGCTCGCAGCGCGGGACGTGCGCGGCTCGGATCTCGTGCACACGCACACGTGGTACGCGAATTTCGCGGGTCATCTCGCGAAGCTCGCGTACGGCATGCCGCACGTGATGACGTCGCACAGCCTCGAGCCGCTGCGGCCGTGGAAAGTCGAGCAGCTCGGCGGCGGCTACGCGATTTCGAGCTTCTGCGAGCGGACGGCCATCGTCGCCGCGGACGCCGTGATCGCCGTCTCGAACGCCATGAAAGCCGACATTCTGACGGCGTATCCCGGCGTCGATGCGAGCCGCGTGCACGTCATCCACAACGGCATCGAGCCGGAGGAATACCGTCCCGTGGGCGGCACGGACGCGCTCGCGCGCTTCGGCATCGATCCAGCGTGGACGTACGTCGTGTTCGTCGGACGGGTCACGCGGCAGAAGGGCATCGTGCATCTTTTGCGCGCGGCGCGTCACGTCGACCGGGACGTGCGCTTCGTGCTTTGCGCCGGTGAGGCCGACACACCCGAAATCGGCGCCGAGTTTCGCGCGCTCTGCGCCGAGATCCAGGCCGAACGCGGCGGGATCATCGTGGTCGAAGGCATGCTCAAGCGGCCGGACGTCGCGGAGCTCTTGAGCCATGCCCGCGTGTTCGTGTGTCCGTCGGTTTACGAGCCGTTCGGGATCGTGAACCTCGAGGCGATGGCGTGCGGCGCGCCCGTCGTGGCGTCGGCCGTCGGCGGCATTCCCGAAATCGTGGTGGAGGGTGAAACGGGCTATCTCGTCGAGTTCGAAGCCGACGGCACGGCGAAAAACGAGCCACGCGATGCGGAAAAATTCGCACGCGCGCTCGCCGCGGCCATCACGAGCCTCGCACGCGATCCCGAGCGTGCCCGCCGCTTCGGTGCGGCCGGTCGCAAGCGCGTGGTCGAGCACTTTTCCTGGAACGCCATCGCCGAGCGAACCGCCGAGCTCTACGCGAACTTGGTACGAACTTGAGTTGCAGGGGCGGACAATCGGTGTGATTCTCCGACGGCATGTGTGGAATCGTCGGTTACGTCGGGCCGCGCGTCGCCGCGCCAATCTTGCTCGAGGGGCTCCGCCGGCTCGAGTATCGCGGCTATGACTCGGCCGGCCTCGCGATTCAGGTGACCAACGGCCTCGAGGTCGTGCGCAGTGTCGGCAAGCTCGACAACCTCTCGCGCGCGCTCGAGGGCCGCAATTTACCGGGGACGGTCGGCATCGGACACACCCGCTGGGCGACGCACGGGCGGCCGAGCGAACCGAACGCGCATCCGCTCGTCGCGGGCGACGTTGCCGTCGTGCACAACGGCATCATCGAGAATCACGTCGCGCTCCGGCGTCAGCTCGAGTCGGAAGGTGTCGTCTTCGCGAGCGATACCGACAGCGAAATCGTCGCGCACCTCGTGCATCGCGCGCTGGAAACCGGACGCTCGTTGTTCGAAGCGGTGAAGGTCGCGCTCCAGAGCCTGCAGGGCACCTACGGCCTCGCGATCGTCACGGGCCGCCAGCCGGACCGCATCGTCGTCGCGAAGAACGCGTCGCCGCTCGTGATCGGCTTGGGCGAGGGCGAGACGCTGTGCGGCAGCGACATTCCGGCCCTGCTCGGGCACACGCGCCAGATGCTGTTCCTCGAGGACGGGGAGATAGCCGAGCTTACGAGCGGCGGCGCACGCGTGGAGACGCTCGACGGTAGGCTCGTGGGGCGCCAGCCGCGGCGCATCGATTGGAGCCCGACCCAGGCCGAAAAGGGCGGCTTCAAGCACTTCATGCTCAAGGAGATCTTCGAGCAGCCGCGCGCCGTGGAGGACACGCTGCGGGGGCGCATTCGCGTCGCCGCGGGCGAGATCGAAAGCGCCGAGCTCGGCATCGAGCCCGATCTCGCGACGAACATCGACCGCGTGTACTTCCTCGCCTGCGGCACGAGCTATCACGCGACGATCGCCGGCCGCTACTGGGTCGAGCAGCTCGCGCGCCTGCCCGCGCAGACGGAGATCGCGAGCGAGGTGCGGCTGCGCTCCGCGGTGTTCACGCCGCGTGACCTCGTCGTCGCCGTGAGCCAGTCGGGTGAGACGGTCGACACGCTCGCCGCGGTACGGAGCGCGCGCGAGGCGGGAGCACACGTGCTCGCGGTCGCGAACGTGGTGGAGAGCATGATCCCGCGCGCCTGCCACGGCGCGCTCTACACGCACGCCGGTCCCGAAATCGGCGTGGCCTCCACCAAATGCTTCACCACGCAGCTCATCGCGATGCTGCTCTTGTCGATCCACCTCGGTCGGCGCCGCGGCGTGCTCGACGCTGCGGCCACGGCGCCGCTGCTCGAAGCGCTCATGTCCGTGCCGTCGCTCATGCGCCGAGCGCTCGAGCGGAGCGACGAGGCGTACGAGGTTGCCCGCCGCTGGCACGGCGCGCAGCACATGCTCTTTCTCGGCCGCGGGCTCGGCTACCCGATTGCGCTCGAAGGCGCGCTCAAGCTCAAAGAGGTGAGCTACGCCCACGCCGAGGGCTACGCCGCCGGCGAGATGAAGCACGGCCCCATCGCGCTCATCGACGACGAGATGCCCGTCGTGGTCGTGATGCCGCACGACCGCCACTACGAAAAGACGCTCTCCAACGTGCAGGAGGTGCGCGCGCGCGACGGCCGCGTGATCGCGGTCGTGAGCGAGAGCGATCAGGTGGCCGCCTCGCTCGCCGAGCACGTGCTGCGCATCCCGGACGCACCGGAGATCGTGCAGCCGCTCCTCTCGGTGATTCCGCTGCAGCTCTTGGCGTACTACTTCGCGGATTTGAAGGGGACGGACGTGGACCAGCCGAGGAATTTGGCGAAGGTGGTGACGGTGGAGTGAACGGGGGGCAGGGGCAGGGGCAGGGGGCTCCCTCAGCAGCGAACCCGCGCACGTTCGGACACGCGGGAATTGACGAGGGCCAGACGCTCGGGTTCCATTCTGTTCCGAGATTCGGATGTCAGGAGCGACAGCGGGGCCTACCTGGACCACACACTTCTCGGATGATCCGCGCACAGGCGGCGTGCCGACGGAGGACCGTTTCATTGGAGCTCACGCGCGGTGCCTATCGAATACGTTTCGATCTCCGGTCGCGGCGAAACCGGTTGCCTTCCTCTTTATGGGGGCGCCCGGGAGCGGAAAGACGCGGCTCCGGCACTTCTTTCAGACCGTTCGTGGAGCAACCGCCTTCACGCTGATCGACCCTGATGACTTCAAACGGCAGCTGCCCGAATTTGCCGCGCTGGGAGCGGAGGCAGTGCATGAAGAGAGCTCATGGATCGCCCGTCAGGCGCGCTGCGCCGCGATGGGGCGCCAGTGCGGCGTCATGAACGACGCGGTCGGCTCAGATGTAGAGAAATATGCGGAACTGATTCGGCGGCTCAAGCTGAACGAATACGCCATCGAGCTCGGCTGTATACACTTAGAGGACCTAGACGAAGTGATACGTCGCGTCGCCTACCGAGCCCACAAGACCGGCCGCGAGGTGCCACTCCGGGAGGTGAGGGCAGCTCACGGGAAAATTCCCGCTGCATTCCAGCAGTTATCTCGGATCGCGGACGCGGCCTTCTTGTTCAATGGGGCAAGAAACGGCGGTCTCGCGTGGGAGACCGTATCGGGAACTGTAAGGATGCACGATCAGGAATTTGTGAATAGACTTGGATTGGTGCTGCCATCATGAAGGTGTCGTTTGATGACGACGAAGACCCTCCGATCGGGTGGCAGCCTCCCCAAGAGCTGCTTAGCCGGCTGGAGAGTCTTCCGTCGATCGACCTCGACGCTCATCTAGGCAACGCGATGGATGCAGCTCGCGGCGCGGCGTGGCTTGAAAAAGAGCTAGCGGGGCACGACCCTTCCAGGGCCGAGTTCATCACCGAGCTTGCCGCGGCTGTCGTCGCGAAGGTTCGCGCTGAGGTCCTGCCGGCGGTTCGGGCTTGTGTGAGGGAGGAATCGGCCTCGCTTGGGAGTTGGTCTGACGCTGACATGGTCATGGTCCCGCTGCCTCCGATGGGCGCCAATATTTTGCTTCAGACGAGCGGCACCGTAACGGTGCATCGTCTAGCTGGACGTTTTCTGGGTCCCCGGATCGCCAACCCGCCCGTCCGGATCGGCCCCGTATCGAGTTCAGGCGACGATGACGAGAGCGAGAAGTCGGCAAGGCTCGAGCAGGCATAAGCCGAAGCTTCCCCTTCGGCAGCCCCGTCACTCAGTCGTTCATGCCAGAGCGAGCGTGCTCGCGGCGCCGTCGAAGTCCAGCAGGTACGCGCCGACGACCTCCGTCTGCCATGCATCCGGCAAGACGTGCTGAAACTTGCTCAGGCGGTACTCGGGCACGAGCGACCGTAGTTTTTGGCGTGTGTCAGCCGACTTCCAAAACTCCGGCGCGCGCAGCGGCGTGAGGATTTCGAGCACGGCCTCGGGGCTGAGCCCGTTACCTTGAATTTTCAAGGCGAAGTTGTCGGGGACCACTTTCCAGCCGCTCTTCCACTCGAGGGCGTACTTGAGGGTTTGGTTGATGCGACCGCCGGCGAAGGTCCACCAGGTGACGGTGTCGCCGTCGAATTGAAGGGTGTCCCGAGTGTCCCGCAGTAGCTGGCCGAGGTCGCCGCGCCATTCCGCGAGGGCGACCTTGGCGGTCGCATCGAGGAAGGGATAGTCCTCGTCGCTCGTGAGCACGGCCTTCATCTCCTGGCAGACCGCGAAGCCGAGAAACTGGGGAATGTAGCCACCCCAGCTCGGCTTTTTGCCACGAGGCGCCGGGCGGACGCGGACGAGCCGTTCGTCGTGATTGACGGCCACGACCAACCACGCGCGGCCGCCGAGGAGGAACGTGCTCATCTCGTCGACCAGGCGATCGACGAAGGCTTGCTCCAAGCTGCCGAGGTCGCGCTTGGACTCGGTTTGCACCTTGTAGAGCTGCGGCGTCGAAAAGACCGCGTAAAGCTCGAGGAAGTTCTTCTTGCCGAAGACCTTCTCGGCTTTCTGCCCCATGCTGAGGAGGCCGCCCGCCTCGAAGAGGTAGCCCTCGCGCTTCATGTGTTCGACGAGCTCGAGGTACTCGTCTTTGCCGATACCGTGAAAATCCGGAACTCGCTCGAGCATGAGCCAGCAGCGCTCGGCGCTGATGCCGCCGTACTGTTGCGTCATGGCCAGCATCTGGTGCACGAGCACGGGCCAGCATCGCGTCTCGACCTTCACGCTCTCGACCCAGCCGCGCGCCGCCAAAAGGACGAGAGCAACGTCTTGCACGACGTACACCGTGTCCTCACACAGGAACGTCATGTTGGCGACGGTGCCTTCGCGCCGGCCCGTGCGACCCATGCGCTGCAAGAACGACGACACCGTGCTCGGCGCGTTCGCCTGGAAGGTGAGGTCGAGCCCGCCCACGTCGATGCCGAGCTCGAGCGTCGAGGTGGCGACGATGCAGGCGTTGGTGCCCGTGGCGAAGCGCTCTTCCGCTGCCTCACGCTCCTCCTTGGAGACCGAGCCGTGATGGACGAAGACCTCGATCGAATCGTCCCGCATCTGGTCGGCGACCGTTTCGGTCAGCGCGCGCGACTGGCAGAAAAATAGGCTCTTTTTCCCTTTGCCTTCGCGCACGGCGGTGCGGCCGAAATCGGTAATGTCTTCACGCAGGTAGATGGCGATGCGTCGTTCGGCTTTCGGCCTCGGCGGGTCGACGAGCACGTTTTCGCGCTTGGACGTGCCGGCAATCCAGTGAGCGAGCTGCTCCGGGTTGCCCACCGTGGCGCTGAGGCCGATGCGTTGGACATCGTGCTCCGAGAGGTCACGCAAGCGCTCGATGACGCTCATCAGATGCGCTCCGCGATCCGTGCCGGCAAAGGCATGAATTTCGTCGATGACGACGTAGCGCAGGTCTTTGAAGAGCGTCTGCACCGGCACGCGCGGCGACATCAGCATCACCTCGAGCGACTCGGGGGTCGTCATCAAGAGCTCGGCGGGCTCGCGGATGAAGGCGGCCTTTTGGCTTTGCTGCGCGTCGCCGTGCCAGACGAAGCGGCGCAAGCCGACCATTTCGGTGTACTTGCCGAGCCGCACTTCTTGATTGTTGAGCAACGCTTTGATGGGCGCGACGTAGAGCGCGCCGACGCCTGACGGCGGCGCCGCGACCAGCCCCGCAATCACCGGGAACATCGAGGCTTCGGTCTTGCCTCCAGCCGTGGGCGCGAGAACCACCGCGTTTTTACCGTCCAAAATCGCTTCGCCCGCCAACTCCTGGACGGGCCTGAGTGACGCGAAGCCGAGCTCATGCGCGATGGCATGCTGGAGGCGCTCGGGAAAGCGGGAAAAGACGCTCATCGGCTACATGCTGACGGAGGAGCCACCGAAGCCGTCGTCCGGCGGCAGCTCGTCGAGCTTGCGCCCCGCCATCACCGCTTCTTCCTCGGGCGTGAGCGCCGCCGGCTCGAAGCCGAGCAACTTGGCTGCTTCCTGCTCGGGGTCGTCAGCCAGGAGATCCAAGATGTTGACGAAGGTGCGCAAGAACTGGCGCGGTACGACGCCGACGTCCCCGTGAAATCCGTCGCTGACGCGCTTCACCAGCTTTTCGATGAGCTCGGTGGGTAACCGGCGCTCCGCTTCTTCGGGCGCCAGATCCGGGTGCAGCGAGCGGAGCTTCAACGCCACCTTCAGGAGACGCTCGCTGTCGAACGGCACCAAGCCGAGCTGCGGCTGGCGCAGGCTGGCAACGCCGTTGAAGAGCTCGTACTTGATGCGCGCGTGCAGCGCCTCGACGCCCTTCACGCCTTGGCGGTCGTCGAAAAACGTCGGTGTGCCCGTAAATACCCACAAGAGGCCGGGGTAAGTGCTGGCTGCGTCCACGATCTGGCGGATCGCGTTGAGGGACTTGTGGCGCACGTCTCCGCGCATACGCAAGATCGTCTCGGCTTCGTCGATGACGATGACGAGCCCCTTATAACCGGCGCTCTTGACGATTTCGAGGATGCCGCGCAAGTACGACATGGAGTCGCTGCTCTCGATGTCGCCCTTGATGCCGGCGAGGTTCTTGACGCCTGCCGCGACGTTGGCGCTGCCGGACAGCCAAGAAATCAGCGCCGTGGCCTCCTGCGGCCTGCCCGCTTGCTTGAGCTCGAACACCTTGCGCACGACGCGTCCCATATCGGGGGGGACGCGACCGCCGGTGTGGCCCGTCAACTGCTCGTCGAGCTTGGCGAGCACTTTCTGGTCGAGGTCCGGATCGTCCTCGCCCGCGCCGAGCTCGAGCAAGCCCTCTTCGATACCGCCGATCCAGCGGTCGAGAATGTCCGCGAGCGCGTCATGCGGGCAGGACGGCGTGCTGAGCGCGGTCACGACCTTGCCGTAGAGCTCGTCGAACTTGTAGAAATGGAGGTCGTTGTCGGAGACGACGACGAAGCTCGTCGCGAAGCCGCGCTCCTTGGCGTCTTGAATGACGAGGTTTGCCATGAAGGTCTTGCCGCAGCCGTAGCCGCCGCGCAGAAACTTCACGTCGCCTTCGCCGCCGCGCACCTCCTCCAGCTTTCGCTGCAGCTCTTTGCGATGCTTTTCGATGCCGACCGCGAACGCGTCGAGTCCGCGGTCGGGCACGGTTCCGTTGCGCAGGCGCTGAAAGATGTGAGCCGCGTCGCGAAAAGCCATCTCAGTCCTTCCTCGTGTACGCCTTCATCCCCTGGACCGTGCGGATTTCCACCTCGAACGGGATGAAGCGGAGCAAATCGTCGAAGGCGCGTGAAAACGCGCGCACCCGCCGCGGTGAGCCCAACACCTGTACGAGCTCCGCCTCGTTGATGCTGCGCCGCTGCTCCAAAATCAAGAGCGCGCGCCGATAAGCTTCGTCCGAAATCAGCTCCGCCCAGCCGGCCACGCTCAGGCTCGTCGCGATGCTCGCCTCCGGCGTCGCACCCGGCGGGACGCTCGACGGCTTGAGCTTGCCGAGGCGTCGATCTCGCCCCACGTCGAAGAAGCCGTCGACGGTTTTCGGAGTCACGTCCTCGAGCGCTTCGGCGTGGAACACCTCGACGCGCACCTTTTCGTCGAGCTCACCGCCGGTGACCTCGAACTCCACGAGCGCCTCGTCCTTTTCAGGCACGAGCAGCAGTTGGCCGTTGACGAGCTGTGCCGGCGGGTCCGCGTTGAGCACCGTGACGGCCAGGTCACGCCGCTCGAGCACGCGCAAGCTGAGGCTGATGGTCTTGGGTGACGCGAAGGACATCTCGCCGGTGGCCTGGCGCTGGAGCCGAACGGCGAGCTTGAGGCGCTGCCGGCCCAAATGCGCGGGCTCTGCGCGCGCGATGACTTCGTAACGCGACGCCGTCTTGCCGCGTGCGCCGTGCCGCTCCAGCACCAAGACGGGGATCACGCGCTCCTGCAAGCTGTTGCCGCCGTGCACGAACGGCGCGATTTTCTGCTTCGTCTTCCACACCGCCGTGTCCGGGCGAAAGACGAGGTATTGATCCTGCTCCACGTCGTACTCGAGCGCCGAAAGCTTGAGCTCGAGCACGTCCGTGGCCCCCGATGGAGCGGCGAGCAGAGCGTGTCGCCGCTCGGGCACTCGCATCGTACTGCCGAGCGCGACGCTCTCCGCGGCCGAGTCTTGCAGCAGAAAGCCGTGGTCGGAGGCGACGACGAAGCGCTCGATCCCGGCTTGGCGCAGGAGGGACAGAGCTGATTTGAGGAGCAACAGCGTATTGTCGAAGGTCGCGAGGTGCAGCTTGTTCTCGCCGGCGGTGTCGAGCTCTTGGCTATGGACGACGACGAGGCCCGCCTTGTTGCTCAGGCGCTTTTTGAGCTTCGGAAGGCTCATGTCCTGAAAATCTTCGAGCGCGATGCTCTCGACCTGTCCACCGACGCGCAGGCTCATGGCCTTCACGCGCTGCTCCGGCGTCGAAATCTGCGCCTCTTGGCTGGCCAGGCCCTTGATCTCCCCGTTCTTGCCGACGAGCGTTAGCCTGCCCTGCACCTGGGCTGGAGCCAACGCATTCATGCCCACGGCCGTGATGGTCGGGAGCTCCGCCAAGCGAGGGTCCAAGGTGACGACGTACTTGTCGCGCCTGAGGTCTTCGGCCAACGCTTGCGCCATCTCGAAGCGCAGGGCGTCGACCAACACGTAAGCCACCTTGGCGCCGCCGGAGAGCCGCGGCATGACTACGTCGTCGAACACGGCGCGCTGGCGCAAGCTCTGGTCCGGCAGCGCTCCGTGCGCGACGCAGAGCTCGAAGAACGCGCGGTTGATGCCGTCAGCCCAGTCGCGGTACTCGCGCTGCACTCTGTTACGGACCTCGAGCAAGACGTCGTAGTCCTCGAGATCCGAGAGCAAGAGCGCGTGGGCCCGCTGCTCGAACTCCCGCTGCAGGCGATCCACCGGCGCGAGCGTTTGCGCGTAACGATCCACGGCTTCGTGCACGGAGCCCGAGCCTTTGAGCGCATGCTTGGTGGCCACGAGGGCCCTGCCGATCGCCGCGGCGCGCCGCATGAGCTCCCCCGTCCGCCCGAGCTCGGCCGAGCGCTTCACCCAAAAGCACTTCTCTGGTGTGCGTTCGGTGCAAAGTGCCGTGGCCGCGTCCCATTGCGCGGCGCAGAGGGCAGCGAGAGCAGCCTTGCGCACGGCTGCTTCCTCGAAACGGAAGGTATCGACGCTTCCGAGCGCCTCGGCGCCGTGCTGTTCGCGCTCTTGAGCGAGCTGCTCTTGGAACTCGTTGGCCCAGCTCTCGTAGTCGCCCGGTTTCTGATCGCGCAAGCGCCCCACGAGCCGCCGGCATTCGGCCGCGACCGGGCCGAGCTTGGTCAACGCTTGCAGCTCCGGTGTCACCGCGGCCTCGCGCAGATCGTGCACGTATTCGACCGCCATCAAGAAGCTCGCGACGAGCGTTGCCACAGAGTGGGGTGTGAGCTCGGCGCCACCGATGCGATAGCCGCGGAACGCGGTGGTGAGGCCGATTTCTTTGGCCAAGAAGGTCATCAGTTGCTCGCCCGAGCCGCCTAGCTCATCGGTAAAGCGTTTGCTGCCGCTGAGGACCTCCATCACGACGTGGTCGCGACCGACGCTTTCGAGCCATAGCGTCAACCGGTCGCGCGGCTGCGCGCGCAAGGTCGCCAGCCACTCGTCGGCGCCGGCGACGCTCAGGCCCGGGGTGCGTACGAACGCGTCGATCTCTTCCGGCGTGGCGGAGCCGACGGCTGCTTCACGCACGAGCGTGCCGAGCCCTTTTTCGAAGACGGTCCCGGCCTTGTAGAGCTCGTAAACAGGCGTCTCTTTCACGCTCTCCTTGTTGAGCCCCGAAAGATGCACGAGCGCCTTCTCCGGATAGAGCCCGTTACCGAACGGCTCGAGCGCCAACATCAACTCGAGGTAGCTGCCGCGAAACGCGACGACCGGGTAATCGAAGCCGAGCTGCTTCTGGCCGAGCGCGTCAACGAACGCGTCGTACTGGCGCTCGGCGTCCACCCACAGCACGAGCCCCCGGTCCCGTACCTTCTTCGTCAGCTCCTGCGCGAGCCGCGCGCTGGCGCTTTCGGCGCCTATCGGCACGGAGCGCTCCCGCGCGGGCTACGGCGCATCATCCGCATCATGACTGACCACGAAGACGAGCCGGGGAGCCGATCACACTGGCGTCCACTCACTCATCGTCGACAGAACCTTCGCAAGTTCCCCGTGCGCGCACCAGCGCGAAAGCTACGTCTCCGCCAAGCGCGTCCGCCTGGGCCTTTTGAACGTCGATTTGCCTTGACAGAGTTCGTGTGAGTTTGAAGTCGATCGTCGCTGGTGGCCTGAAATGTGGCGTGCGCGACGCGCAGCCGGCGCGCTCTCGAGCTTTCGCGCGTTCGACGGCGCGCGTCCCGCTTCGGTCATCGAACGCTCGCGAGCGGGCGCCTCAACACGCTCGAAAACACGAGGTGTACCGTGGGCACATGCAAGCACCCACGAACGTTGCTCATTCCGGGCCTCTTGCGGAACACGCGCTCGAGCGTCTCTCCGACGAAGAGCTGCTCCGTGGCACGCGCCTTCTCGTCGGTCGCTCGAACCAATTGCTCGCCGAGCTCCTCGCCCAGCTCGGCGAGGTCGAGGCGCGCGGCCTTCATCGCACGCGCGCCTGTTCGAGCCTCTACGCCTATTGCACTTACGAGCTACGCTTC
>JAICUB010000080.1 GCA_025936045.1 Polyangiaceae bacterium
GGATTCGCCTAGCGCCTTGGCGATGGTGCTCACCGTATCTTCGGTTGCCATGTTTCTGGCCTCCAGCCACGCCCCCAAGACGTGGGTCTCACAGTTTCTTCTTTATGCCTCGTCTCTCAACAAACCGCAAGCGTCGCATCACTCGTTTGGTCGAGCTCGCGGGCCTTCGGTCCGCTTCGCTCGTTTGGTCAAGCTCGCGGGCCTTCGGTCCGCTTCGCTCGTTCGGTCGAGCTCGCGGGCCTTCGGTCCGCTCCTCAGGCACGGGTCTGGGGTGTTTTGGTGCGGTGAGAGGCGTAGGGAATTTCCGTATGCTCGTTCGTCCGATCAAAGGGTGCGTTCGTCCACGGGAACGAGCGTGACGTGACCGCTCACGATCCGTTTCGTCCGACCGGCAGCGTCCACGACCTTCAAGCAGCCTTCGCCGTCGATGCCGGCGGCGGTTCCTAGCACGTCGTCCACGCGTACGCGCGCGCCGAGGAGCGCGTCGAAGCAAGCTAGCTCGCTTACCAGCGCTTCCAGCGGATTTTCTGGACTCTCGAGTTTTTCGAGCCGTGCTTCGACCGCGTCGAGGACGTCCGCCAAGAGGCGCTCGTGCGTGACGGTGACTCCGAGGAGCGCGAGCGACGTCGCCGTTTCGGCGAGCTCGCTCGGTAGTCCGACGCGTCCCACGTTGAGACCTACGCCGACCACCACCGCGCTCAGGTCCGCACCGCGTACGACGCTTTCCACCAAGATGCCCGCGAGCTTTCGCGGCTTGTCGCCGGCGATCACGACGTCGTTCGGCCACTTGACCAGAGCGCGCGCGTTCGAGCCGGCGCGCTCGAGCAACACGGCGACGGCGGCGCGCACGGCGAGCCCCGCGAGCAAGGCGAGCGTCGGCGCGCGCTCGGGAGGTAACGCCGGGCGCAGCAGGAGGGAAAAAAGCAGCCCCTCGCCGGGCGCGGCGAGCCAAGTGTTTCCGCGCCGCCCGCGTCCGGCGAGCTGCTCCTCCGTCACGAACACCGCGCCGTGCGGCGCGCCATCGCGCGCGGCGGCGAGCGCGTCGTCGTTGGTCGAGCCCGTTTGTAGGGTCGCGACGAGCGGACGACCGAGCGCGAGCGCCCGTGCGTGCTCGCGGAAGCGTTCGGCGTCGAACGGCGCGCTCATGCCTAGCTCGCGCCGAGCGGGGTGATTTCCAGCGAGATGTCCGCTGCCGGCGCCGAGTGCGTGAGCGCCCCGATCGAAACCAGGTCGGCGCCGAGACGCGCGATCGCGGCGATGTGCTCGAGCTTCACGCCGCCGGACACTTCGAGCAGCGCGCGCCCGGCCGTGCGTCGCACGGCTTCCGCCACGGCGTCGAGCGTGAAGTTGTCGAGCAGGACGACGTCCGCGCCCGCGGCGAGCGCTTCGTCGAGTTCCTCCAGCGTGTCGACCTCGACCTCCACGCGCGTCATGTGCACCGCGCGTTCGCGCGCGCGAGCGACGGCGTTCTTCACGCCGCCCGCGATCGCGACGTGGTTGTCCTTGATCAGGATCGCGGTGCCGAGGTTGTCTCGGTGATTGTGCGCGCCACCGGCGCGAACCGCTTCACGCTCGAGCGCGCGCAGACCGGGCGTCGTCTTGCGTGTGTCGACGATGCGGAGCTTGCACTCGGGCGGCACGGCGGCGACGAAGCGAGCCGCGAGCGTCGCGATTCCGCACAGGCGCTGCACGAAGTTTAGCGCCGTGCGCTCCGCGGCGAGCAGCGCGCGGGCCGTGCCGTCGATCGCGAAGAGCGCCGTGCCCGCCTCGACGCGCGTTCCGTCCGCGACGAAACGCTCCACACGCACGCCGGGGTCCACGCGGTAAAAGACGCGCGCGAATGCATCGCCGCCCGCGACGACGAGCGGTTGCTGCGCGACCGCGCGCGCAGTCGCCTTCGTCGTGCTCGGGACGACGGCTTCGCTCGTCACGTCCCCGGCGCCCAGATCCTCGGCGAGCGTGCGATCGATCAACGCGTCGAGCAGCGGGGAAATCATCGGGCCAGACCGTAGCTCCGCGCCAAGTACGCCGCAAAGAGGTTACAGAGCGCGTGAAGCACGATGCCCGCGCCCACGCCGCCCGTGCGCGCGCGGAGCCAGCCGAAGAGAAGCGCCGGGAAAAATACGGCCAGGCGATTCACGTCGAACTCGGTCGCGAGGTGGCCCGCCGCGAAGAGCGCGCTCGTCACGACGAGTGAGGGGCCGACCTCGGCGCCGAGCAGGCGGATCCGCGCGGGCCACGCCGCGTCGAGCGACGACTGCAGGTAGCCGCGATAGAAGCACTCCTCGGGCAGGGCGATCACGAGGAGTTGCCCCGCCGCGTCGTCGAGCACGCCGCGCAAGGTTGCCGGCGAGAAATGCCCGTCGGGCTGCCAGAAGCGAAGCCACCCGAACCAAAAGGGCGGCAGCACGATCGCGGCTGCAGCGAGCGCCCAGGCTACCGCGCCGGCCGCGCTCCGAAGCAGGGCCGCGAGCGAGAGCGGCGCGGAGTCGAAGAGGCCCCCGAGCGCGAGACCGTGACGGCGGACCGTCTCGCTGTCGTAGCGTAGGACGAGGACGTAGGTGGCCGCGAGAAACGCGAGCCCCACGCCGGTCGCCTGAACCTGCTCCGGCAGCCCGAACGAGAGCGCGGTGACGAAAGCCGTCGTCGCGAGCGTTACGCCGACCGGAACCCACGCGCTCGGTCGCTTTTGGATCGCATTCGAAAGGGGGCCTTGCCCGCGCGGCTCGCTTTGCGACCGCTCCCCCGCCGCCTTCGGCGTGCTCGCTCCGCTCGCGTCGTTCCGCACGCTGTCATTCTTCGGGGACAAGGAGATCGTCGCTGCGGAACTACTACGATTCCGCTCCGTCATGGACCGACTGCGGGCTTTTTTCCGTCTTTAAAGGAAAGATCGAGGCTTGCGCGAGATGGCTGACGCGCTGCAGTGTCGCCTTCGTTCGGTAGCGCGCAAACGGATGGTTTCGCCCCGACCATTCGCTGGGCTAAGGTCGCGCACGCGCAGCCATGCTCGAACCCAATCTGCCCACCACGCCGGCTCCGTCTCAAGTTCCGCCCGTCTTGCCGCAGGTCGATCTGGCCAAATGGCCGCCCGACGACGACATCCCGGGCTCACCACCCAACCCTGGAATTCCGGCCGGGGGCGGCTTCGGTGGCGGTGGATACGGCGGCGGTGACGGCGACTTCAAGAAGGGTCGCTTCAACCCGGCCGTGATCGCCGTCGGTGTGTTGATGGTGGCCGGCGCGGCGGCGTTCCTGTTCATCGGCGCGAAGAAAGATTCCGAGCGTCTCACCGTCGAGCAAGGCGAGCAGATCAAGAAGGACATCTTCGTCAAACCGAAGGCCGATCAGATCCCGCTCTGGCGCGAGTGGGCGGCGAAAGACAGCAGCGACGAAGTTCGAGCCGAAGCGCTGAAGCAGCTTGCGTGGGCGAGGGATCCGCAAGGCGTGCCGCTCGCAGCGACCGCGCTCGCGTATCCTTCGGAAGCGGTGCAGGGCATGGCCGCGCTTTCGCTCGCCGAGTACGGGCACCCGATGGCCGACGGCGCGAAGGACAGCTTGCTCGCTGCGTTGAAGACGGCCGGTCCCGGCGCGAAGCCGCAAATCGCGTGGGCTGAAGTGGTGCTCGGCGACACGCGCGCGACCGACGACATCATGAGCCTCTACCGTCTCGGCCACCTCTCGAAGGTGCAGCGGCTCGGCGGCGGCATCGCGTTCAACCCGGACAAGATCGTCAACCTGATCGGCGTCGACAAGCTCGCGACCATGGCGGGCGATCAGAGCGCGGCCGTGCGCCAGCTCGTCGCGACCGTGCTCTCGGATCACGCCGACCCGAAGTACACCGACGTGCTCATCAAGCTCGTCAAAGATCCGGACCCGGAAGTGCAGCGCCAGGCGGCGCCGGGGCTCGGGAAAATCGGCGACGCCCGCGCGCGCGAGCCGCTCGTCGCCGCGCTCCGCGGTGCCGACAAAGAGACGCGGACCAAATACTTCGAAGCGCTCCGTGACGGCGTCGGCACGGAGGGCCTCGTGATCGCGCTCGATGCCGCGCCGACGGAGGAAGCGCCCGACGAGCAGAATCATCCGGGGAAGGCTGCTTGGTATTTCCGCAAGCAGATCCTCAACATGATCTACGTGTTCGACGCCACGGACGCGCAGAAGGCCGGCCAGGGCCTGAACGATCCGGGCGGCGCCGACGCGCTCTTCAAGTACATCCAGTCGAATCCGCACATCCATCTGCAGACGCATGCTGCGCTCGCGCTCGCGGCCATCGGCGACATTCGCGCCGTCCCGACGCTCGCCAAGCGCCTGCGCATGGATCCGCTGAAGATCTATTCGGACCAGAACGACTGGGAAATGGCGCTGAAGCGCAGCGACGACGAGCGAGTGCAGGCGGCGCGCATGATCGCCGACCTCGCGATTCTGCATCCGGACCAGCTCCCGCTGATCCAGGAGCAAGCCGAAGACGCCGTCATCTTCTGGATCCACGAGATGCCGTCGCCGCACGCGAACGGCCTCCGCGCGCTCGCGGCGATGGGCTCGACGAAAGACATCGATGCCCTGCGCAAATGGGCCGACCCGGACGTGCCGTTGCCGAAGGAAGGCCAGCAGCCGCCGATGCCCGAGGAGTGGGTCGTCGCGCAGAGCGCGCTCCGCTACGTCGGCTGGCTCAAGGATCAGAAGTCGTGGAAGTCGCTGGAAAAGGCGATCAAGGCGAACTCGAAAGAGTACGACGTGACGATGGACGGCCTGTATCAGGGCGGTCTCGCGATCCTCGGCATGACGTTCCGCGCCCTCGGCGTGGGCGCTTCCGACGGTTTCTCCGAGTGGCGCGACCACAAGGCGTTCCCGATGCTGATGAAGTACATCGAGAACTCGAAGGAGAACGAGCAGAGCCGCATGGAAGCGTGCGCCGCGCTCGCCTGGGTCGCCGAGAAGGACGACTTCCTCGAGGTCGCGAAGAAAATCCAGCAGTACTCCGGTAACGAGAAGCCGGACGAGGTGCGTCGCGCGTGCTTCCTCGAGACGCTCATTCAGCGTCCGATCCCGGGTACCGCCGGCGCGTTGCTCTCGCTCTTCACGCCGCAAGCGGCGCTCGAGACGCGCCACCAGGTCGCCCGCGCGCTCGCGAAGAGCGGCATCGACGCCCCGACGGAGTCGAAGCTCTTCGAGCTGATGGACAACGAGGTGCTGATGAACGACGCGGCGCTCGCGCTCATGCTCGGTGGCTCGCCCGACGCGGCCGCGCGTGCGGTCGCGTACTACGGGCGCAAGCCGTGGAACGTCGCGAAGCCCGCGCTCGATGAGCTCAGCGACCTCTGGTACAAGAGCTTCGGCTACTGGTCGACCGAGGATCTCGAAGCCGGCCTGCTCTTCAAGTACGTGGACAACGCCGAGGCGATGTCGCACGTCACCATCAACCAGACGCCGCAGGAGTGGGCGCGGGTCCTGCTCGTGAGCCAGTTCGACAACTTGCTCTACGACAACGGGCCGCACTCGTTCACGCGCGTCGTCCTGCGCAAGCGCCTCTACGACATGGCGAAGGGCACCGACGAAGCCAAGCGCGCGGGCGCGATTCGCACGCTCAAGTTCATGAAGGAGCAGGGAGTGCTGCTCGCGCTCCGCAACGAGCAGGGCGCGACGGGCGAGCTTGCGCGCCAGGCGTACTTCGAGCTCATGAACCCCACGGTCGTGACCGGCATCGCGATCCCCGAAGAAGCGAAGAAGTGAGGATGGGGCGCGGCGCCGGCGTCGCGCTCTTCGTCGCGCTCACCCCCGCCTGCGCCGCCGCGCCGCCACGTACCGCCGCCGGGCACCCCACGTCGGGGCTGCCCGAGCGAGCGAGCGTGACGCTCGGCCCGGAACTTTGCGGTAACGCGCTAGACGACAATGGTAACGGGCTCGCCGACGAAGGTTGCGGCACGACGACGAGCGCGGTTTCGTTCCTCGCCGCGTGGGACGAACCGAACGCCGACGTCGACCTGCGCGTGACCGATCCCAACGGCGAGCTCGTCGAGGTGGGGCGCCCGACCGAAGCGGGCCTCGTTCGGGAGCGCGACTGCCCGGGCCGCGACGGTGAGTGTCGCGGAAAGAACCTGGAGAGCGTTTACCAGGAACAAGGAGAGCCCGCGCCCGGTAAGTACCTGGTACGAATTCTCTTGGTCTCGCTCGGCGGCGCCGAGCCGCCCGTGCGCGTGCATTTCTCGGCGCGCCTCGGCTCGCGGTCGTACTCGGCGAGCGTCAGTCTCACGCGCGTGGAGTCGGATTGGCAGAGCGTCTTGGTTCTCTGACCGCGCATGTTCGTCCTCCGACCGTTTTGTGGACGAGCGTGGACTTGACGGCGCTCATGCTATGCTAAAAGGGTCCTTCGGCCAGGAGGCCGCTCATGGGTAGTCTCAGCCCGATTCACTGGTTACTCGTCATCGTCGTCCTGCTGTTGGTGTTCGGCCCCACTCGCCTCGCCGGTGCCGGCAAAGGCTTGGGAGAAGGCATTCGCGCCTTCAAGAAGGGCCTGAGCGACGACGAGGAGGCGGCGAGGGAGGCGAAGGAAGAAGCCAAGAAGCCCGAAGCCGCCGAGCCGAAAGCGCTCGAGAAGGCTCCGGAAAAGCCCGCGGGCAGCGCCGAAGAAAAGTCGGCTTAGGCCGCGCGGTCACCGTAGCGCCGCGCCCCCGATCGGTGGGCGCGGCTTGGAACGGGTCGCCCTTCAGTCCGCCGACGGTGCCGGCGCCTTCTTCGCCCGCATGTACTCGCGCGCAAACTCGATCGCCGCGGGCAGGACGCTGATGAAGATGATCGCGAAGATGACGAGGTGGAACTGCTTTTTCACGATCGGCTGATCGGCGAGCAAGTAGCCGGCGCTCGTCAGCAGGAACACCCAGCCGACGGCTCCCACCACGTTGAAGCTCAAGAAGCGCGTGTAACGCATCTTCCCGATGCCGGCGACGAACGGCGCGAACGTGCGCACGATGGGCACGAAGCGCGCGATGATGATCGTCTTGCCGCCGTAGCGCTCGTAGAAGCTCTGCGTGCGGAAGAGGTGCTTCTTGTTGAAGAAGAGCGAGCGTTCACTCGTGAACACCGCGGGGCCAAGCTTGGAGCCGACCGCGTAATTGACCGCGTCTCCCAGCACCGCTGCGGCGACGAGCAGCGGAATCACGAGATAGACATTGAGCGGCATGCCCTCAATCGTGCAGAGGGCGCCGACCGCGAAGAGCAGTGAGTCTCCCGGCAGAAAGGGAGTCACGACGAGGCCCGTCTCGGCGAACACGATCGCGAAGAGCACGAAATAGAGGCCGGGACCGAGTGCGCGCCCCCATTCCGCAAGATGTACGTCGAGGTGGGTGATGAAGGAAATAATGTCCAAGTGCTGGCTCCCTACGGGCGTTCCGTCTAGCATGAAACGATGGCCGGAGTCCTCGGTCGCGTCGTCAACGCGGATCTCGGGCGCCCGCGGGGCCCGGATGCGAGTCATCGCATTCGGGTGCCGCACGCCTGGTTGAAGCGCGGCGCGGTCGTGGAGCTCGAGCTCCCGCGGCACCTGGTGTGCGCAGCGTGCGACGGCGGAGGCTGCGACACCTGCGAACGCTCCGGCGCCGTCACCGTGCGGGAACGCGGTGAACCGGCGGATCTGGTCGAAGTGACGCTCCCTGGCGAACAAGGGGACACCTTCGTGATTCGGCTGCCGGAGCGTGGCGGACTTCCTCCGCAAGGCTCCGGACTGCCCCGCGGCAATCTGCTCTTGCGAGTCGAACCGAGCGCGCAGGCCGACCCGAGCGTCACGCTCGCGAGCCGCAACTCCATCTTCGAGCTGGCACGGCGCGCGCTGAGCACGCGGCCCGCGGCCACGTTGCGTTATCCGCTCGTGCTCGGCGTGGCCGCGGTCGGTGTCATTCTGCTCGTAATCTGGCTAACCTTGCGGCGATGAATCCGCTCGTGATGGCCGCGCTCCTCCTCGCCTTGTGGGGCGCATTCGCGGTGAGCGCCGTTCGGCGTGTGCGCTTGCTCGAGAAGGGCACTAGCACCTGGGAGTCGCGCTTTACCGATATCGGCAAACGCCTCCTCGCGGTCGTGCGCTTCGCGCTCTTGCAAGAGAAGATGCCGAATTACCCGCTTGCCGCGGCGGCGCATTACCTGATCTTCACTGGCTTCGTCGTATTGCTTTTGCGCACGCTCGTGCTCTGGGGCCGCGGCTTCGACCCCACGTGGAACCTGCTCGTGCTCGGGCCGGAAGGGGTATTCGGGCTGCCGCTCGGCACGTTCTACAACTTCGTGAAGGACGTGTTCGCGCTCCTCGTCATCGCGGGCGCGCTCACCTTCGTCTACCTGCGTACGGTCAGGCGCGAGAAGCGCATGACCTTGAGCGCTGAAGGGCTCGTCATCCTCGGCATCATCACGGCCATGATGCTCGCCGACCTCAGCTACGACGGTGCGACGCTGCTGATCAACGCGCGTTTCGCGAGCGAATGCGGCAACGGCGCGGCCTCGTTCTGCGCTTCCGCGCGCGAGCTCGTGGCGCCGCTCGGCCCGCCCCGCACCGCTATCGGCGTCGAGCTCTGGCCCGAGCCCGGCGCGACGCTCTTTGCGCTCCTGTTTCAGGGCGCCGGCACGGGCGCGCTCACGTTCATCGCGCGCGCCGGCTTCTGGGCGCACTCCTCGCTCGTCCTGATTTTCCTGAACATCCTCCCCTACACCAAGCACTTCCACATCATCACGGCCGTCCCGAACGTCTTTTTGGGCGACCTCACGCCGAAGGGACGCTTGCGTCCGCTCGCCCCGAGCTCCGAAGGGATCATGGGCCTGGTCGAGAAGGCGATGGAGGGAGAGGAGCCTACGGCCGCCCGTGTCGGTTACGCGCGGCTCGAGCACTTCCCCTGGAAGGACTATCTCGATTGGTACACCTGCACCGAGTGCGGCCGCTGCTCCGACAACTGTCCGGCGTTCATCACGGGAAAGCTGCTCTCGCCCAAGCAATTCACGCTCGATTTGCGTGACCGCCTCTACGGCGAGCACGAGGGGCCGAAGGATCTCGTGCCCGAGCTCATCAAGCCCGAGGTCTTGTGGGCTTGCACGACGTGCCGCGCCTGCGAGGAGCAGTGCCCGGTCAACATCACCTACGTGGACAAGATCGTGCAGATGCGCCGCAATCTGGTGACGATTCGCGGCGAATTCCCGGGTGAGCTGCAAAAGCCGTTCACGGGCATGGAGACGAACGGCAATCCGTGGAACCTCGCGCGCGTCGACCGCGGCGCGTGGACCGAGGGGCTCGACGTAAAGCGGATGCGCGACAAGCCCGACGCGGAGGTTCTGTTTTGGGTGGGGTGTGCGGCGAGCTACGACGATCGCGCGAAGAAGATCGCGCGCGCGACCGCCGAGCTCTTGAAGGCGGCGGGCGTCGACTTCGCGATCCTCGGCC
>JAICUB010000059.1 GCA_025936045.1 Polyangiaceae bacterium
CACGGACGCCAACGCCGGCGGGAAGCGCGGCTTCGCGCTCAGGCTTCCGGACAATTACGACAAGAACAAGCCGTATTGGTTGATCTTCGGGTTTCATTGGAACGGCGGCAACTCCGCACAAGTCGATAACGGGGGCAGCAACGGCGATTGGTGGTCCTATTACGGGCTACAGAGAGAATCGAAAAACAACGCCATCTTCGTCGCGCCAGACGGGCTGAACGCCGGTTGGGCCAACAGCGGTGGACACGACCTGAACTTCGTCGATGACATGCTCGAGCTGATCCAAGAAAACTATTGCGTCGACACGACGCACATCATCACGTCCGGCTTCAGCTACGGCGGCGGAATGAGCTACGAGCTCGCGTGCGCGCGCGCAAAGGTCTTTCACGCAGCCGTCATCTACGAAGGAGGGCAGCTCAGCGGTTGCGACGGAGGCAAGGATCCGGTGGCGTTGTGGCAGACCGAGGGTCTCACCGACACGACCGTTTCGATGAATCTCGCGACACCGATCCGCGACCGCTTCGTCGAGAACAACGGCTGCACCGTTCAGAGCCCACCTGAGCCGCCGCAGCCTCCGCCCTATTTGAGCTCCGGCGGACACGTCTGTACGGATTACCAAGGGTGCTCCGCGGGCCATCCGGTCCGTTGGTGCGTACACCAGTCGGGCCACGGCCCAGGCCCCGTCGACGGGACGTCCGACCTTTACAACTCGTGCGCGACGCCGCCGAAGACCTGCTCCGCGAGCTGCCCGTGCACGTGGACTCCGGACGACGTCTGGTCGTGGTTGACCGCGTTCTGAGCGCCGCCGAAACCGGAGACGGTACCCCGAGGGTCCGAAAAGCAGGCATGAGAGCGTTCACTCGAATGCTGCAAGGCGTCGGCGAATCGCTCGCGACGACTTCTGCCTCGGAGGTCCGACGTGAGGATGCGGCTTGCAATTGTCACGGCGACGCGAAAGAGTCGACGCGATGACGCGGACGACGAAAGCGATCGCGACGTGGGCTTGCGCGTGCGCGACGGTCCTCGGCTGCGGGGGCAACGGAAGTGGAAGCGGCGACGGGCAGCCGACGATGTGCACGGAGAGCGTCGTTGCCGCCGAGAAGAACGACTACTCGTTCACGAGCTCGATCAGCTTCAATCCGGTCAACGTCGCGCAGATGTCGAACCTCCGCTTCGACTGGAGCGGGCTCACTCGCGACTTCGAGCACCACGAGCTCTCGCCCACGCAGGATCTGCGCATGGCCATCGTCATGTTCTGGGATCTGCCGCTCGCAAAATTCGAATCGGAGCTGAACGCAGACGCGCTCTTCACGTCGGATCTCATCGTGTCGCCACCGCTCAGCCTGCTGCTCCCCGCGGGCGGGACGTCGGCGGCGCTCTACGATTTTACGATCAACACGACGCCGGTGACGCCGGACATGATCAACCCGTACTTCGACGCGACCCTGTACCCGCCGAGTAGCGCTTCGTTCCTCGTCGGCGTGCAGTCGGGCACCGTGCTCGGCCGTGATCTGCGGATGATGCAGGCCTTCAACCTCGACCCGACCGCGACGAGCAGCGTCGTCCCGATCACGAACGACTCCATGTCGCTTTCGTATACGGCGGACCTCCATGATCTGACGCCGACCACCGTACCGGCCGGCACTCCACGCATGACGCTCGACTGGTCGCAGATGAACACCAACGGGCTCGGGCGCGAGTTCGATCACGGCTACGTGACGGACGCGATCGTCGGTCACTACGCCGAGACCCCCGCCGAGCTCGAGGCGAAGTTCCTCGACCTCGATCAGATCGCGCTGGCGACGTACCGCGCGCCGATCAAGTCCGGTTTCGTCCTGGATTTCACTACCCTCAAGGATGACAGCGGGGCCGCCTTTCCCGGTATCGATTCGAACGGTACGTGGCTCGTCGGCCTTTTGTGTGGGAACTGCCGCAACCCGGCGCCCTGGTACATGACGATCCTCAAGCCGTGTTCGACCTAACCAAAGCGCAGGAGAGAGCCCCCATGCACGAGGGAAAAGCCGGCGATGCTGCCACCGCCAACGACGAAGCAGGCATTGTGATGCGACGACGCGCTGCAAAAAGCATAGTGATCGTCTGCGGAGCGCTGGCGCTCGTCCCCGCCTGCGGAAGCTCGGGCAGCACGACCGGCGCCGGCGGGACGGCCGGCAGCGGCGGCACGAGCGCAGCCGGTGGCACGGCCGGCACGAGCGCAACCGGCGGCACGAGCGCAGCCGGCGGCACGGCCGGCACGAGCGCAGCCGGTGGCACGGCCGGCACGAGCGCAACCGGCGGCACGAGCGCAACGGGCGGCACGAGCGCAACCGGCGGCACGAGCGCAGCCGGTGGCACGGCCGGCACGAGCGCAACGGGCGGCGCCAGCGCAACCGGCGGCACCAGCGCAACCGGCGGCACCAGCGCAACCGGCGGCACGAGCGCAGCCGGCGGCGACGCCGGTACCGGCATGACGACCTGCACGTTCGATCAATCCTCGTCCGTCAGCCCGAACATCGCGACGGTCGGCATCGTGACGTTCTCGACGACGCTCTCGGACGTTCAGTCCGCGACGATCGACTTCGGGCTCACGACTTCCTACGGCCTGACGGCACCCGTTGATTTAGGCCAGCCGAGCTATCGCACGCTGCTGCTCGGAATGAAGTCGTCGCACCTCTACCACTACCGCATCACCGCCAAGAACGCCGACGGCGAGTGCCAGAGCCCGGACTACACCATCATGACGGGCCCACTCGCGAACGGGCTCGTCAAACCCAGCGTGACGAACTTCGATGCTTCCGCGCTCGCGGGTGGGTTTTTGATCACCGGGCAGTACGTCGCAAACTCGAACGGTAGCGGCCCTGCCTTCATCCTCGACTCGGACGGCGACATCGTCTGGTGGTACGAAATCGAGGACTACGTGACCGGCGCCGTCATGGATTACGCCGGCACGCACATGTGGATCAATAATCACCCGCCGAACCTCGCGGACGCGAAGGTTCATCGCGTGACGATGGACGGCATGACGGACGAGGATCTCACGAGCCAGATGCCGAAGCTGTCACATCAGCTGACGGTGCTGCCCGACGAGACGGTCGCGTTCTACGCCGACGACGGCGGGACGGAAGGCTGCAGCGACATCAAAGAGCGCGCACCCGACGGTACCGTCAGAACCATCGTGAACTCGCAGAAAGCGCTCGGCACGACCGGGCAGTGCCACGTCAACGACATCCAGTACTCACCGGAGGACGACACCCTCGTCTTTTCCGACCACATCCACTGTGCGGTCGCGAAGATCAAGCGATCCGACGGGTCGACGGTCTGGATCCTCAACGGCGTGACGAAGACGTTCACGGGCGACACCTGGCTCGGGAGCGAGCACGGCATCCAGGTACTCGGGCGCGATGATTTCCTGATCTTCAACAACAACTCGCGTAGCGTCGGCGGCGCCACGGCGACCTGCTTGGGAACCGGCGACGGGTCGGGCGTGATCGAGATCAAGCTCGATGAAAGTGCAAAGACCGTGAGCGAGGTCTGGTCTTACAAAGCGATGGGGATTGCGTACCAGACGGACGTCATGGGTGACGTTCAGCGGCTCTGGAACGGAAACCTGGTCGTGGCCTTCGGAGGCAAAGGCGTCATTCAGGAGATCACGCCGGACGGCACCGTGCTGCAGGAAATGAAAACGACCACGAATTTCGGCTACATTCAGAAGCGCCGGACGCTCTACGGCCCACCGCCCCGGTGACGGTGTCGCCTAGGGCGACTCGTCCCGCGACGGCTCTTCCGGCAGCTCTTGCAGCTCGAGCGTGATGTCGAAGGCGCGGCCGTCGCGCAGGACGCGGAGCGGCACCTTCTTTCCGACGCCGGCAAGGCTCGCAACCCAGCGCAGGCGCTCGGGTGTGAGGATGGGATCGCTGCCGAACCCGACGATCACGTCGTCCGGCTGGAGGCCGGCGCGGTCCGCCGGTCCGCCCGGCACGACGACACGCAAGAGCGCGCCCGTCTCCGAAGGCAGGTGCAGGCGCGTCACGTCGGCCTCTTGCACGCCGGAAACGACGACGCCGATCGCGCTCCGGCGGATCTTGCCGTCCTTGAGCAGGCGCGGGAGCAGCTCCTTCACCATGTTGATCGGGACGGCGAAGCCGATGCTGTTCGCCTGCGCGCGAATCGCCGTGTTGATGCCGATGACACGCCCCGCAACGTCGATCAGCGGCCCCCCGGAGTTGCCCGGGTTGATGCTCGCGTCCGTCTGGAGAAAATCGTAGTAGCCCGACTCGTCGAGGCCGCGCACGTCTTGGTTCGTGCGCCCCTTGGCGGAGATGATGCCCGCCGAGACGGTGTGCGAAAGGCCGAAGGGGTTGCCGATGGCGATCGCCCAATCACCGACGCGAATCGCGTCCGAATCGCCGAGCGGGACGTGCGCGAGCCCCGTGGCGTCCACGCGCAACACGGCGACGTCCGTCGGCCGATCGCGGCCGACGACGGTCGCCGGCATTTCGCGCTTTTGGCCGAACGTGACGCGGATCTCGCTCGCGTGCTCGATCACGTGATTGTTCGTGAGGATGAGCCCGCTCGGGTCGAAGACGAACGCCGTACCGAGCGCTTCACCCACGACGCGCTGGCGCTGCTCTTGCAGCGTCTTCACGAACACGACCGCACCGTCGCAGCGTGCCGCGAGATCGGCGAAGCTCGTCGGCGTTCCCGTCGGAGCAATCGCGACGGCCGGCGGCAGCGGCGGCGGGTTGTAGGACGGCACGGGCACGGCCGCCGAAGGCAGGCCGCCCGAGGTCGTCGAGAGTCGCGTTTTGCACGCGGCGAGCGCCAGCGCGAGAACGCCGAGCGCGGCGAGAGCCGAACGCCCCTGCACTGCTTCGCTTCCTAACCCTTCTTCGCCTGGGAGACTTCGACGAAGCGCACGCGCAAGTCGTAGAGCGCCTGTCCGAGGAGGTGCTCTTCCGTGCCCGTGAGGTTATTGCGCGTCTTTTCCTGGAGGAGCGCGAGCAGATCGATGGTCTGCCGTGCGAGCTCGAGGTGCGGCGAGTGGTTACCTTCGGGATCCGGCGCGTCGCCGAGGTGCACGAGCACCGAATGGCTCAGCGACATCACGAACGTGCTGAAGTCGATGGCAGGGAGCGGAGCGCCGTCGCCGGCGTTTGCCTGGCGATCGGCGTCGGTCACGGCGCTTCTCCGCCGCCCTCTTCGCTCGAGCCTTCCGCCTCTTCTTCGTCGTCCTCGTCTTCGTCCTCGTCGTCCTCTTCTTCTTCCGCGACGACCTCGCGCGCCTTCGGCGCCGGGACCGGCTTCTCGACCACCTTCTTCTCCGGCTTCACCGCGTCGAGCTCGTCGTCGTCGTCATCGTCGTCCGGGATCGGCAGATCTTCGTCCGTCGGACGGATGGGAGCGACAGGCGGGCGCACGCCCGAAGTGCGCACGATCACGATGTCGCGATCGGTCTCGTTCGAGAGGGCCGGCTGCTTGATCGTGAGGTCCACCACCTGACTCTCGAGATCCGGCAAGGACTCGAGATGCTTCGAGACCTCGGCCTCGGACAGGAGCCCGTCGCCAAGGAGGCGCTCACGAACGCGGACATCGAACTTCAGCTCGGCGGGAATGGCCATGGGGGTCGCTGTATTAGCCCGCCGCGAGCAGAAGACAAGCGGCGCCATCCAGCGGAAGAATTGGGGCTTTCCAGAGCCTCAGCCCGCCCCAGGAGGCTTGCGGACCAGGTCCCCGGCCGGGACGAAACCCTCGGGGCCCGGCTCCTCGAGCGCCAGGACCTGGGATTCGGCGAGCTCGAGCTCTTCGGCGGTCGCGGCGCGAGCCTCGAGCACCTCGATCTCGTAGCGGACGCTCTGGCCCGCGAGCGGGTGATTGAGGTCCATCACGACCGCCTCTTCCGACACGTCGAGCACGCGCGCGACCACTTCGCTTCCGTCGTCGCGCTCGAGCTCGAGGCGATCGCCTGGTGCGACGTCCGCCGGAAACTCGTCGCGCGAAAACTCGACTTCGAGCTCCGGCTTACGCTCCCCGTAGGCGTCGCGTGCCGGAAGCTCGACCGTGCGGCGCGCTCCGGCTGCGAGGCCCTCGAGCGCGGACTCGAGCGCGGGCAGGAGCGCGGCATAGCCGATGACGAGGCCTACCTCGCCGCCGGCGCCTTCCACGAGCTCGCCTTCGGCGTCCTTCACTTCATAGCGGAGACGCGTCCACACGCCGGGCCCGAGCTGAAAGCCACGCGAGTTCGCTTGCGTTCGGTCGGTTCTCGTTCGCGTTTTGGTCATGAAAAGGGTTCGACTCGGGGAGGCGGCGGCGCGACGACGCCCGCAAGCGCGCTCGCCGCGACCACGAGCGGGCTCGCGAGTAAAACCTGGCCGGGCCCGCTCCGTCCCGGAAAATTGCGGCTTCCCGCGCTGATCGTCACTTCCCCCGCGGCGCGCGAGGTGCCCGGACCGGCCGCGATGCAGGCGCCGCACGCCGAACCGAGGACGGTCGCGCCGACTCGCTCGAACATCGCGAGATAACCGCGCTCTTCGGCATAACGCCGGACCCGTTCGGAGCCCGTCTGAACGAACAGGCGCACGCCGCTCGCGACACGCTCCCCCCGCTCCGCCGCGGGCCCGAGCACCGCGGCGTAGAGGTCCATGTCGCGGCGCTTGCCGCCCGTGCACGAACCCGCGTACGCGATGTCGATGCGGGGGGCGCCGCTCGCGACGACGTCCGCGAGCGGCACGACGCGCTTCGGATCGCCCGGCAGCGCGAGCATCGGCACGACCGAAGAGAGATCGAGCGTGACGGTGCCCGCGTAGCGCGCGTGTGGATCGGGGCGCGCGGCGCGGGCACGCCAGCGTTCCGCCTCGCCGCCGCGCAGCTCGGCGAGCTCCCGCAACGCGCGCTCGTCGATTTCGCAAACGCCGGTGAGCGCGCCGGCTTCGACGGCCATGTTGGTGAGCGTCGCGCGTTCGTCGAGGGGCAAGCTGGCGAGCGCGGGGCCGCCGAACTCGAGCACCGAGCCCGCCACGCTGCCGCTCTTCACGAGCGGCGTCGAAAACAGGGTGAGCATCGCGTCTTTTGCGGTGACGTTCGCCGCGAGCGCTCCGAGGAGCTCGACGCGCACGGTCGCGGGGACGCGGAGCCGCACGTCGCGCGTGACCCAAGCCGCGGCCATGTCCGTGCTGCCGACGCCGAACGCGACGCACCCGACCGCGCCCGCCGTCGAGGTGTGCGAGTCCGTCCCCACGACCACGGCGCCCGGCTCCGCGAACGACTCGAGCACGGCTTCGTGACAGATGGCGACGCTGCCGCGGCGGCCCGCTTCGGTGAGCTCCCCGAGCAAGCGGATGCCGTGGCGCTCGGCGAAGCGCGCCTGCACCTCGGGCAAGAGCGCCGCCTGGTCGAGCAGCGGCAACTTGCGCGGATCGCCGCCGAGAACGTCGGCCGCGAACGTCAGGTGGTCACGAAAGAGGAGCACGCTCTCGGGCTCGGCGACGCGCGCCTCTTCGCCGAAGGCGCGGCGGAGCAACGCGTCCGCCATCGGCGTCACGTACTCGTGCGAGAAGCGCAAATCGGCGCGTACGAAGAGCGAATCCCCGGGCGTGACGCTCGAGCTGCCGACGCGTTCGCCGCGCGCGTCGCGAACGGCGTGCGCCGCGAGGATTTTCTCGGCGAGCGTCTGGGGACGCGAGAGCTCGGCGAGCACGGGCAGCGTCACCTTGCCGCGCGCGCGGGCCTTCGCGTAGGCGAGTAACCCGCCGTGCCGCGCGACTTCGCGCGTGATCGCGTCGGCGTCGTCGGCGAGCGCGTCGGGGTCGAGCGCGCGGCCTTGCCGGAGCCGCTCGAGGACGCCGAAGTCGGTCGTCGTGTAGAGGCCGATGTTCTGGGCGTTTTGGCGGTAGATACGGCCGAAACTCGGCGCCACCACCAGCCGGATCCCAGCGAGGAGCTGCGCGTAAGGCGCCGTCTCCCGCGAGCTCCCGCAACCGAAGTTCTCGCCGCCGACGAGCACCTCGAAGCCGCCGGCGCGCACGGCTCCGGCATCGATGGAGCCGCCACGAAGACCGGTGAGGCAATGTTCGGCGAGCCGCTCGTCGAAGTAGTACGACGCCCACGCGGGCGCCATTTCGTCGGTCGAAACGTCACGGGCGAGCTCGAGCGCCGGCTCGAACGTGAGGTCGCGCCCCGCGAGCTCGGCTCGGATGACCGCCGGGTCAACCACCAAAAAAAGAACACGCCCGGTGAGCTCGAGCGAGGCAGTCATGGCTCGGCCGCGGCCTCGGCGTAAAAAGCGAGTAGGACGCCGACGGCGAGCCCGAGCTCCTCGACGCTCGCTCGACTCTCGCGGGCACGGGCGCCGAGCTCCAGGAGCTCACTGACGGGCGGGACGGAGCGCGAGCCAGAGAGCGACGCCTCGAGCGCTTTTTCGGCAATTTCGGCCGGCTGCTCGAGGATCATGGCGAGGTCTCGGACGAGGGGCGCGTTCACCGTGCGGGAGCGTAGCGCGAGACCCGCTCCAGGCACTACGCTCCCGCCGGCGTGCGTCCGCTCGTGATTTGCTTGGTTTTGGCGCTCACCCCCACGGCTTGCAAGAAGAGCGCGCCGGTCCGTCCTCGGCCCCGAGCGGTATCCTCCGCGGGGGAGGCTGCGAGCGGACAGATGCGGCCTCCCGTGGCAACGGCGCAGGCCGGCGAGCGCGCCGAAGTGCCGACGGGCGGCTTTCACGCGGGCAGCATGCCGGGCGAGTCGGGCCGCCACCCCGAGCTCGAGCCGCGTCTCGTACCGATCGAGCTCGGCGCCTACCAGATCGATCGGCTCCCCTACCCGAACGATCCCGCCAAGCCTCCCCTCACGGGCCTGACGCGCGAGGAAGCCATGCGTCTCTGCGCCGAGCGCAGCGAGCGGCTCTGCACCGAGCTCGAGTGGGAGCGCGCCTGTAAAGGCACGGACGACGAGCGCTACCCGACGGGCGACGGGTGGGACGCCCGCTGCGCCAAGGATCCCACCCATTGCGAGAGCGGGTTCACCACGCTCGGCATGGGCGCCGGCGCGGGCGAGTGGACGACGAGTGATATCGCGCCCGGCACTCCGCGCGCGCTCGCCGCCGTGCGCGGTGCGGGCCCCGATGCGCCCGCCGAGGAACATCGCTGCGCCGCCCGCCACGGCTTCGCCGCGACGACGAAGGATCCGAACATCGGCTTTCGTTGTTGCGGCGGTCCGCCGAACGCGCGCGTGGTACCCGAGCCCGCGCTCGGCGAGGCCTACGAGAAGGTGCACCTCGGGCCCGAGCGCTTGGCCGAGCTCCTCAAATCCGATCCCGTCACGAAGGACCTCGCCAAGGACGTGCGGTTCTTCCGTGAGCCCGACTCCGCCGAGACGGTCGTTTCGCGAGGACCGGGCGATCGGAAGGGCTTCTCGTTCACGGTCTCGCCGCTGCGCTGGAACCCCGTTGCCGGCGCCGACTTCCTGGTCGTCACCGGGCGCTCGGGCGAAAGCACGTCGTTCGTGGTCGCCTACTTCGTGGTGGGCGACGACGATTATCGCCTGGCCGGCAGCTTCATCATGAAAAGCGAGCCAGGCCCGGTCGCGCTCGCGTACAGCGACGACATCCGCCCGCGCCTCCACTTCAGCACCTGCTGGGGCTGCCCGGGCGAGACCGGCAAAATCCTGTTTCGCAAACCCGAGCGGGTCGCGATCGTCGAGCCGTAGAATTAAACGTCCGGCAGCCGCCGCGCCAGAAAGTCGAGCACGAGGCGCTTGATCTCCCCGTGACGCTCGAGCGGCAAGAGATGCGATCCGCCCGCGCAGAGCGCGAGCTCGGCACCGGGAATCAGCTCGGACAGCGCCCGTGAGACCTGCGGCGGCGTGAACGAGTCAAGCTCGCCGGCCAAAACGAGCACCGGCACGCTCACGGCCGGCAAGAGGTCCTCGGCCGAGTGCTCGCCCGCGGCGCGCAGCATGCGTAGGAAGAGCGCGAAATCGAGATGGATGACGTGATCGAAGTACGGCTCGACGTCTTCGGGGTTCACGCGCGCCGCGTCGACGTCGCCCGTGAGCTTCGCGAGGGCGAGCGCGACCTTCGGGGGCACGTGCGCCCAGAGCGCCCGGCCGATGTGCGGATGGCGCGTCACGAACGAGAGCATGTTGGGCAGGACGCCCGCGAGCATGTCCGTGCCCTTGAACGTGTAGGTGACGCGGCCGAAGCTGCCGCACACGAGCACGAGCGCGCGCACGCCCTCCGGCCGGAGCCGGTACGCCTCGAGCGCGACTTGCGTACCGAAGGAATGTCCGACGAGGACGACGGGCGGATCGCCGAGCGCGCGACGCACCGCGTCGGCATCCGCGGCGTGTGCCGCGACGTCGATGCGCTCTTCGTCGTGGGGGGCGCCGCTACGACCGTGCCCCCGATAATGAAAATGCGCGACCGAAAGCCGGTCGCGCAAATCATCCCACAGGTATTTCCAGACGAAACCGTCGCACGCGATGCCGTCGCAGAAGAGCGCCGTCGTGGTCGCTCCTCCGCGTGCACGACGTGCGTAAATGGGCGTGCCGTCGGCCGCCCGCACGTGCGCTTCGTCACCGCGCCATTCGCTCGAGCCTCTCGAGCTCGAGCTTAGATCCGCCCCTGCTGATGAGCCGGACGAATCAGGCAGTGCCTTCCTCTTCTTCGTCGTCCCCGATGTCGTTGACACTCGGGATTTTCTTGATCTCCATGCGAGCCATCTTCCAGGCGCGCTGGACGACCCAGGAGAGCGAGCGATCGAGACGCGCTGCTTCGTCCTTGATTTCCTGCAGCATCGACTCAGGGAAGTACAGGCTTTGCTTCCGCTTGTCGCTCCCGGTTGACTTGTTCGAGTCGTTGTCGGCCAACTGAAACCTCTTGGGCAAGGGGGGGCGAAAGCCCTCGGATTTCCTACCTAGTTACCACCCCGGCCTTGCAGAGATCAACAGAGTAACGAGAAAGCTGCCGTATGAAGCAAGAGCGCGAAAACCTCCCGACGCGGCCCGTCTCGCGGCGGCCCGCCGGCCATTTTTCGAGATTCGTGGGTTCGCGCGCCGCGAGGACGCTCGGCCTTACCCTCGCGGCGTTCGCCGGCGGCGCGTTCACGGCGAATTTCGCGCGCGCGCGCACCGAACGGCAAAACCCCTACGCGATGATGGACCAGCTCGCGCGCGTCCTCGTCTGGATCGAAAACGAATACGTCGATCCCGTAGACCGGACGAAGCTCGTCGAAGGTGCGATCAAGGGGATGGTCGCCGAGCTCGACCCCCACTCCTCCTACATGGCCCCGGAGGACTACGGAGTCTTTCAAGGTGACACGGAGGGACACTTCGGCGGCATCGGCGTCGAGGTGGATTTCTCGACCGACTCGATCGTCGTCATCGCGCCCATCGAAGGTTCACCGGCCGAGCTCGCGGGCGTGCGCTCGGGTGATCGCATCGTCGCGATCGACGGGCAGGCCGTGCGCGAGCGCAGCCCCGCCGAGCTCGTGCGCACGATGCGCGGTGAGCCCGGCAGCCGCGTGCTCATCACGATCCGGCGCGAGGGCATGGACCACCTGCTCTACTTCACGCTCATCCGCCGCGTCGTCACCGTGACGAGCATCGCGAGCAAGCTCCTCGCCGGAAACATCGCGTACGTGCGCGTGAAAACGTTTCAGAGCGGCACGCACGCCGAGCTGCTCGCCCACGTGGCGAAGCTCCGCGCGCAAGCGCACGGTGACTTCGCTGGCGTCGTGCTCGACCTGCGCAACAATCCCGGCGGCCTCGTGAACGAGGCGAGCGCGGTCGCCGACGAGCTCCTCGACGGCGGCGTGATCTACACCACGCGCCGCCGCGGCCAGGTGGTGGACGAAGTGCGAGCCGACTCGGCGGGCGCGCTCCGGCGCGGTCCGGCCGCCGTGCTCGTCAACGAGTACAGCGCGAGCGCCGCCGAGCTCGTCGCGGGCGCGCTCCACGACAATCACCGCGCGACGCTCGTCGGCGCGCCCACCTTCGGCAAGGGCTCGGTGCAAACCATCGTCGATCTGCCCGGCGGCGCGGGACTCCGCCTCACGACGCTGCGCTACTACACGCCGAGCGGCCAGGCGATCCAGGCGCGCGGCGTCACCCCTGACGTGCTCGTCGGCGGGGTACCCGGCGACTACGGCATCGTGCGCGAGCGAAACCTCGACAATCACTTGCCGGCCGTCGAGGGCGCGCGCACCGAGACGCCACCGCCCGTGCTCACGCCGCCGTCGCCCGAGGACGCGGGCAAGGGCCCGAAGACGACCGAGGACGTCGATCACGGCGTGATGCGCGACGTTCCCGCCGACCCGCGCGGCGGCCCGGACAAGGCGCTCGCGGCGGCCTACGCGCTCGTGCTCAAGACGACTCGGGCGCCGGCCGCGCACTGAGCGCCGGCTCGGAGCGGCGGGTGCGGAGCGTCAGCGCACGGCAAACGAAGCCGTGACGACGCCGAGCACGTCCTTGTCGAGCGTCGTCTTGTCGTTGTTGCCTTCGGCGGAAACTTCGGTCGAAAAAGCGGGATTGATCTGAAGGACGCCCATCCTCGCCGCGAGTAAGCCGCCGAGCGCAGCGCCCGTGTTCGTCGCGATTTGCTCGGCCCGCGCGCGCGCGTCGCGCGAGGCGTCTGCGAGCATCTGGATCTTGAGCGCCGAGAGGTTCGTATAGATGTAGAGGGGCGCTTCCGAGTGGACGTAGATGCCCCGATCGAGCAGGTCCGTCACCTCGCGCGAGACCTTCTCGACCTTCGCGATGTCCTTCGAAGTCACCGTGAGGTGCTGCTCGACGATGTACGACGCGATCACCTGGTCCTGGAACACGCCGTTCTGGTCGCGCGGATGCACTTCGGAGACGGCGGTGGACGAGGTCGCGATTTCGGCGTCGGGCACGCCGTGGCCTTCGACGAATTGAACGAGCACCGGCATGTCGGAAGCGAGCTTCTTGTAGGCCGCGGTCATCGACGGATCCTGCGAGCGCACGCTCGCCTCCCACACGATGGAATCCGACCGGATGCGCCGCGTCGCGGAACCGGTGACCGTGATGCGCTTTTCCTGATGGTGGATGCGCAACGAGTCGACCGCCGCGCGGCCGACGAGCCCGGCCGCCGCGACGATCGCCATGCCCACGATGAGCGCCCGCGCCAAAAAAAAGAGCTCCGCCCTCGCTGTCGGATTCATAGGACGAACGAGTCTAGTGCCGCCGAGCGCGGACCGGCAAAAACGCGGCTCGATTCCTGGTGTGAGTCCGCGCTGACGCGGGCTTTTGCGCGATTTCGGGCGCGGCTCAGCGCCGCTTGCTGATGCCGAAGAGCTTCTGCCCCATGAAGACGATGGGGTCGAAGTAGCGATCCACCACGCGCTCTTTGAGCGGGATGATGCCGTTGTCCGTGATGTTGATGTGCTCCGGGCACACCTCGGTGCAACAGCGCGTGATGTTGCACATGCCGGAGCCGAATTCCTTGCGAATTTCCGGGATGCGGTCGTCGTCGTCGAGCGGGTGCATTTCGAGGCTCGCGAGGCGGATCATGAAGCGCGGCCCCACGAATTGGTCCTGGCCGCCCCGATCACGCAAGACGTGGCACGTGTCCTGGCACAGGTAGCACTCGATGCATTTGCGGAACTCCTGCACGCGATCGACGTCCTCTTGGTACATGCGGTGCTCGCCGTCGGCGCCGCGCGGCTTCGGCTTGAGCGGCCGGATGCGCTTGTTCTGCCGGTAGTTCCAGGAAACGTCCGTGACGAGGTCCTTGATCACGGGGAACGTCTTGAGCGGCTGCACCGTGAGCGTCTCGTCCGCTCCGAACGCGTTCATGCGCGTCATGCAGGAGAGCCGCGGCCGCCCGTTGATCTCCATGCTGCAGGAGCCGCATTTGCCGGCCTTGCAGTTCCAGCGAATCGCCAGATCGTTCGCCTGCCGCGACTGCACGCGGTGCAGCACGTCGAGCACGACCATCCCGGGATCGACCTCGACGTCGTACTCCTTGAAGTCGCCGCCTTGGGAATCGCCGCGCCAGATCTTGAACTTGCGAGTAGTGCCCATGTTCTTGCTCAATCGTTGGGAGCGTCAGCGCCGATTTTGCCGGCTTCGAGATCCTCGATCTTCGAGTTCGCGATCTCTTCGAGGTACTTGACCGGAGCCGGCCGCAGCACCTTTTCGACTTCCATGTTCCCGTCCGCGCCCTTGCGCGAGACGATGTTGTACTTCACCCACTCGTCGCGCTCGCCCTCGTAGTCGGCGCGCGTGTGGGCGCCGCGGCTCTCCTGCCGGATGAGCGCGGCGCGCGCGACGGCTTCGGCCGTGACCAGCATCGAGCGCATGCTGAGCGCCTCGTGCCAGCCGGGGTTGTACTGGCTCGTGCCGTGCGCCTTCATGTTCTTGGCGCGCTCCTTGAGCTCCTCGATGCCGAGGACGCCCTTTTTGAGGTCCTCCTCCTCGCGCACGATGCCGACGCCCTCCTCCATCACGTCCTGCAGCTTTTCGTGGAGGAGGTAGGGGTTCTCGCCGCTCTCGCGGTTCAGGATCTCGGTCGCGCCGCGGACGGCGAGCTTCACTCGTTCGGCGTCCGCTTGCGGCGTCGAGCTCAAGCTGCGCGCGTACTCGGCCGCGCACTTGCCGGCGAGGCGGCCGAAGACGATGAGATCGGACAGCGAATTGCCGCCCAGCCGATTCGCCCCGTGCATGCCCGCGCCGCACTCACCGCAAGCGAAGAGGCCGGGCACGCGCGTCATCTGCGTGTCTGCGTCCACGCGAATGCCGCCCATGAAGTAGTGGAGCGTCGGGCCGACTTCCATCGGCTCCGTCGTGATGTCGACTTCGGCGAGCTCCATGAACTGATGATACATGCCGGGCAGGCGCCGCTTGATGAAGTCCGCCGGCCTGCGCGAGGCGATGTCGAGGAAGGCTCCGCCGTGCGGCGAACCCCGACCCGCCTTGACCTCGGCGCGGATCGAGCGCGCGACGACGTCGCGCGTGAGGAGCTCCGGCGGGCGGCGCGCGTTCTTGTCGCCGTTCAGCCAGCGCGTCGCTTCGTCCACCGTGTCGGCGGTTTCGGCGGCGAACCTCGGCGGCACGTAGTCGAACATGAAGCGCTTGCCCTCTTTGTTGAGCAAGATGCCGCCGTCACCGCGCACGCCCTCGGTGACGAGGATGCCGCGCACGCTGAGCGGCCAAACCATGCCCGTCGGGTGAAACTGCGTGAACTCGAGATCCATCAGCTCGGCGCCCGCCTCGTACGCGAGGTACACGCCGTCGCCGGTGTACTCCCAGGAGTTGCTCGTGACGCGCCACGCCTTGCCGCCGCCGCCCGTCGCGAGCACGACCGCGCGCGCCTTCAAGAGCACGAAGCGCCCCGTCTCGCGGTAATACGCGAGCACGCCCGCGACGCGCTCGCCGTCTTTGAGCAGGCTGAGCGCGGTGCATTCCATCAAGAAATCGATGCCCTGGTGCACGCCGTGATCCTGCAGCGTGCGAATGAGCTCGAGGCCCGTGCGATCGCCGACGTGAGCGAGGCGCGGGTAGCGGTGGCCGCCGAAGTTACGCTGGCTGATGAGCCCTTCCTTCGTGCGATCGAAGACGGCTCCCCACTCCTCGAGCTCCCGCACGCGGGCCGGCGCTTGCTTCGCGTGGAGCTCGGCCATGCGCCAGAGGTTCAGGAATTTGCCGCCCCGCATGGTGTCGCGGAAGTGCACCTTCCAGTTGTCACGCTTGTCCGTGTTGCCGAGCGAGGCCGCCAAGCCGCCCTCGGCCATCACCGTGTGCGCCTTGCCGAGCAGGCTCTTCGAGAGCACGACGGTCTTCATGCCCTGCGCGCTCGACTCGATGGCGGCACGCAGACCCGCCCCGCCCGCGCCCACGACGACGACGTCGGTTTCGACCGTTTTCAACTCTGAGATGTCTAGCATCGGGAAAGCTCTCTGAATCAGGAGGGTTCGGTGGCAAAGGGCGTGTTGGCGACCTTCGCGAATCGTACGCACGCCGCGCCGGCCTCGCCGGTTTCTCGCGTCAGCTCCAGGTGTTCAAGTCTTTGATCACGCCCATGGCCACCAGACGGACGTAGATGTCGGTGAAGCCGACCCAGAAGAGGCTCAGCCACGCAAACAGCATGTGGCGGCCGTTGAACCACGAAGCGCCCTTCCAGGCGCGGTACTTCACGGTCGCCTGCCCGCAGGACATGCAGTCCGTGCGACCGCCGATGAGATGGCGGAAGGAATGGCAGCCGAAGGTGTAGCTCCCGATCAAGACGACGTTGAGCGTGAGCACGAGGCTCCCGACGCCGACCCCGAAATGACCGTCCTTGAAAAACGATTCGACCGCGTCCTTCGCGAGGATGACGACGAACGCGAGCGCGAAGTAAAGCGCGTAGCGGTGGAGATTCTGGAAGATCAGAAAACCCGTCTCACCACGATAGACCGGACGCTCCCCGGGGCTCACCGCGCAACCGGGCGGCGAGGCCGCGAACGAGCGGTAGTAGGCCTTCCGGTAGTAGTAACAGGTGAACCGGAAGAGCCCAGGGAACGGCAAGATGAGCAGCGCCGGCGAAAACGGGAGCAGGGGGAAGTTCGGCCACCACGCCGGCCACGCACCGAACCAGGCATGGTCGAGGGGCGCGGCGCCGGCGACGCCAGGTTTCACGAAGAGGAGCGGCGAGTAGAGCGGGCTCAGGTACGGCGCGGCGTAGTAGTTGCTCGCCTGGAAGACCGCCCACGTCGTGTAAATAATGAAGCTCGAGAAAACGATCACGGTGATCGTCGGGCCCACCCACCACGCGTCGGTGCGCAGGGTGCCGCCTAGCTCGCGGGGGTGTCCACCGAGGACGGGGAGCTGCCTCATCGTCATGCCCGCTTTCCTATCGCCCCCACCGCCATAAGTCCAATGCAAAACGTTACAGCGAATGATAAGATTTGCTTATGCAGATCGAGGCGCTCAAGACCTTTTGCGACCTCGTCGAGACCGGAAGCTTCACCCGCACGGCGGAGCTCAACTTCATCTCCCAGTCTGCCGTGAGCCAGCAAGTCCGGGCGCTCGAGCAACGCTTCGAGCGGCGGCTCGTGGAGCGGGGCGGCGGGCACGGGGTGGAAGCGACGGACGCCGGACGGCTGCTCTACGAAGAGAGCAAGCTCATCCTCGGTCGCCTGCGCGCGCTCGAAGAACAACTGCGCGATCCGGGCGGCGCGATGGCGGGCACCGTGCGGGTCGCTACGGTGTACAGTGTGGGCCTTCACGCGCTGCCGCCGCACGTGAAGCAGTTCTTGAGGGAGCACCCGAAAGTGCAGATCCAGGTGGAGTACAGCCGCACCGACCGCGTCGTCGAGGCGTGTCTGTCGGGTCACATCGACCTCGGCATCGTGGCGTTTCCCACGCGGCGGCCGAAGCTCGAGGTGATTGCGCTGCGGACCGAGGAGCTCGTGCTCGTCGTGAGCCCCGAGCATCGCCTCGCGCGCCGGCACTCCGCGGCGCTCGCGAGCCTGAAGGGCGAGCCGTTCGTCGCGTTCGATCGCTCGGTACCGACGCGGCGCGCGATCGATCGCGCGTTGCGGCGCCACGGCGTCGCCGTGCACATCACGACCGAGTTCGACAACATCGAGACCATCAAGCGCTCGGTCGAAGCCGGCCTCGGCGTCTCCATCGTGCCGGAAGACACCGTGCGAAACGAGGTGCGGGCCGGAACGCTGGTGTCGCTGCCGCTCAGCGACGAGCGCCTCACGCGTCCCGTCGGGATCATCCACCGCCGCGGGCGCGCGCTCTCCGCGCCGGCCCAGGCGTTCGCAGACCTGCTCGTGCGCGAGATGGGAGGCGCCAGATGACGAAGTCACCGGAGCTCACGGGCATCGGCGGGCTCTTTCATTTCGCGCGGGATCCCCTCGCCGCGTTCAGCGAAGCGGCCGCGCTCCACGGCGATGTCGTCGAGTTTTCGCAGCTGCGCGCCACGTACCTCTTGCTGAGCCATCCGGACGCGATCGAAGCCGTGTTGCAGCACAAAGGGGGCGAGCTCGCGAAGGACTTCTTCACGCGCGATCTCGGCGCGATCCTCGGGCAAGGGCTCCTGAACGCGGAGGGCGACGCGTGGAAACGGCAGCGCAGGCTGATGGCGGCGACGTTCCAGCCGCGCGAGCTCGCCATCTTCTCCGACAGCATGAACGCTTGCACGGACGAGCCCGCCGAGCGCTTCACCGACGGGGAGCTCCGCGACGTCCACGCGGACGGCATGCATCTCGCGCTCGACATCGTCGTTCGCACGTTGTTCGGTTCGAAGCTCGAGCGCTTCGACGAGGTCGAACACGCGCTCGCGCGAATCTCGACGGAGTATCGGCTGCTCTGGCAGACCTGGCGCGCGCTCTTGCCGCGCTGGGTGCCGCTTCCGAGCCACGCGCGGCTCGAGCGCATCAGCGCGGAGCTCGCGGCGATCCTGCTCGAGCTCATTCAAAAGAAGCGCGAGGAACCGGGCCGTGACCTCCTGAGCCATCTCATCGCGGCCACCGACGACGAGGGGCGCGGCATGACGGACGAGCAGCTCCGCGACGAGTCGATGACGCTCTTCCTCGCGGGTCACGAGACGACGGCGCTCGCCCTCACGTACACGCTCAGGCTCCTCGCGACGCACCCCGAGAAATACGGGCGCATGTTGGACGAGGTCGACGGCGTGCTCGCGGGGCGCGCCCCCGCGCAAGCGGACGCCGAGCGGTTGCCGTTCACGAGCGCCGTCGTGCGCGAGGGTTTGCGTCTGTACCCGCCCGTCTGGAGCATGGCGCGGCTCGCAACGGGCGAGCTCGAGCTCGCCGGCGTACCGATCCGCGCGAACACGCAGGTGATCCTCAGCCAGTGGGTGGTGCAGCGGGACGCACGTTGGTTCAGCGAGCCTGCGCGCTTTCGCCCGGAGCGCTGGCTCGGCGAGGAGTGCGCGAGCCTGCCGCGTTTCGCGTACTTTCCGTTCGGCGGCGGCCCGCGCGTGTGCATCGGCCAGCACTTCGCGCTGCTCGAGCTCGTGCTCGTGCTCGCGCGTCTGAGCCAGACGGTGACGTTCGAGCCGTCGGGTGACGAGCTCGTGCTTGCGCCGGTCATCACGCTGCGGCCGAAAGGCCCCGTCCGCCTACGCGTGAGGCGGCGCGCCCGCGTGGGAAGCAACGCGGCGTGAGGCGGGTACGCTGTTCGCACGGAGGCCCGACATGGATTTGCGCAGAGGCTTTTCAGCGCTGCTCGGTCAGAGCTGACGCCGGATTTCGCGCAACTCGGGCGCGCGCCGGCAAGGCCGGCATTTCGGCTAGGCCGAGAGCTGGCGCAGCACGAATTGCAGGATGCCGCCGTGCCTGTAGTAGTCGAGCTCGACGGCCGTATCGATGCGCGCGAGCGCGGCAAAGTGCTTCACTTGGCCGCCCGCCGCCGTCGCCGTGACCCTCAGGGTCTTGCGCGGCGCGAGGCCGCCCGCGATGCCTTCGATCGCGTACGTCTCCTCGCCGTTCAGGCCGAGCGACTCGCACGTCTGATCCGGCAAGAACTGAAGCGGGAGCACGCCCATGCCGATCAGGTTGCTGCGGTGGATCCGCTCGTAGGATTCGGCGATCACGGCGCGCACGCCGAGCATCAAGGTGCCCTTCGCCGCCCAATCGCGGGACGAGCCCGAGCCGTACTCCTTGCCCGCGAGCACCACGAGCGGCGTCTTGTGCGCCTGGTAGCGCATCGACGCGTCATAGATGCTCATCTGCTCGCCGGTCGGCAGGTAGCGTGTGACACCGCCTTCGACCCCGGGAACCAGGAGGTTTTTCAGCCGCACGTTCGCGAACGTGCCACGCATCATCACCTCGTGATTGCCGCGGCGCGCGCCGTACTGGTTGAAGTCGTGCGGCTTCACGCCGTGCTCGCCGAGGTACGCGGCCGCCGGTGACGTCTTCGCGATGTTGCCCGCGGGCGAGATGTGATCGGTCGTCACCGAATCCCCGAGCAGGGCGAGCACGCGCGCGCCGTCGATGTCCTTGAGCGGCGCCGGCGTCTTCTCGATACCGTCGAAGAAGGTCGGACGGCGCACGTAGGTGCTCGCGGGCTCCCACGCGAAGAGGTCACCTTCCGGCGCCGGCAGCGCGCGCCAGCGGTCGTCACCGTGGAACACGTCGGCGTACTCCTTGGCGTACGCCTCGGCCGTCACGTGCTCGTGCACGATGGCTGCGACCTCGCTCGGCGACGGCCAAATGTCCTTGAGGAAGACGTCCTTGCCGTCCGAGCCCTTCGCGATCGGCTCCTTGGCGAAATCGATGTCGATGCGGCCCGCGAGCGCGTACGCGACGACGAGCGGCGGAGACGCGAGGAAGTTCGCGCGCACGTCCGGCGAGATGCGTCCCTCGAAGTTACGATTGCCGCTGAGCACGCTCACGGCGACGAGGTTGCCGTCGGCGATCGCCTTGCTGACGGTCTCCGGCAAGGGGCCGCTGTTGCCGATGCAGGTGGTGCAGCCGTACCCGACGACGTTGAACTTCAACTTCTCGAGCTCGTGCAAGAGGCCCGAGGTGCGGAGGTACTCCGTGACGACCTTGGAGCCCGGCGCGAGGCTCGTCTTCACCCACGGCTGCGCGTGCAGGCCGCGCGCCGCCGCTTTCTTCGCGACGAGGCCGGCGGCGACGAGCACGTACGGGTTCGAGGTGTTCGTGCACGACGTGATCGCGGCGATCACGACGCTGCCGTGCTTGAGCGCGAATTTGTGGCGGCCGAGCTCGGCCGGGACGCTCGTCGCGAGATCCTCGGCGCTCACGGCCGGAGCCGCGCCCTTGCTCTTCGACTTGGCCGCAGCGGCCATTTCGGGCAGCGCTTTGGCGAACGCAGCCGGAACTTGCGTCAGCACGACCTTGTCGTGCGGGCGGCGCGGCCCGGCGAGCGTCGGGACGACGGAGCCGAGATCGAGCTCGAGGTTCTGGCTGAAGACGGGATCGGGGGCTCCTCTCTCGCGAAAGAGACCCTGAGCCTTGGCATACGCCTCGACCAACGCCACGCGTTCGGCGCTCCGCCCGGTGAGCTTCATATACGCGATGGTCTCGGCGTCGATGGGGAAGATGGCGCAGGTCGAGCCGAACTCGGGGCTCATGTTGCCGATCGTCGCGCGATCGGCGAGCGGCAGGCCGAGCAGCCCGTCGCCGTAGAACTCGACGAACTTCGACACCACGCCGTGGTCGCGCAAGAGGCGCGTGATCGTGAGCACGAGATCGGTCGCCGTCGTGCCCTCGGGCAGCGCGCCGAACAGGCGCACGCCGACGACTTGCGGAATCAGCATGTTGCACGGCTGGCCGAGCATCGCCGCTTCGGCTTCGATGCCGCCGACGCCCCAGCCGAGCACGCCGAGGCCGTTCACCATCGTCGTGTGGCTGTCCGTGCCGACGAGCGTGTCCGGGTAGGCGAGGCCGTCCTGGTCGAACACCACGCGCGAGAGGTACTCGAGGTTCACCTGGTGCACGATGCCCGTCGAGGGCGGCACCACGCGGAAATTGTCGAACGCCTTTTGCGCCCAGCGAAGGAGCACGTACCGTTCGCGGTTGCGCTCGTACTCGTTCTCCGTGTTGCGGACGAGCGCGTCGGCCGTGCCGTAGACGTCGACCTGCACCGAGTGGTCGATCACGAGCTCGGCGGGGAACAGCGGATTGATGCGTTTCGGATCGCCGCCCATGGCCGCCATGGCGTCGCGCATCGCCGCGAAGTCGACGACGGCGGGCACGCCCGTGAAGTCCTGGAGCACGACGCGCGCGGGGTAAAACGCGATCTCCCGGTCCGGCTCCGCTTGCGGATCCCAGCTCGCGACCGCCTCGATGTCACCCTTCGACACCGCCTTGCCGTCCTCGTGGCGCAGCAGGTTCTCGAGCAAGATGCGAAGCGAAAACGGCAACTTCGCGACATCCTTGCCGAGCGCAGCCGCGAGCTTCGGCAGGCTGAAATAGCGGTAGGTCTTGCCGCCGACGCTGAGATCGGTGCGGGTCTTGAAGGAGTCGAGAGCACGGTCGGTCATGATCGAAGGAGCCTTTCGCTCCCCCGACGTACCGCCGTCAACCTCGCACGGCAACGTTTCCCGCAGCGAGCCCGGCGAGTGCCGCCTCGAGCATGGTGCGCGGGCGCCCGGCAACCGCATCGCCCGCGACGAAAAGGCCCGATTGTGGGGAATTTGTGCCCACCGGTCGGCCGAGGCGGTCGCACGCAATGCCGACGCGCTCGAGCGCTCCGAGTCCGAGCACTTCGAGACTGGGTCCGTACAAGGAGCCGCCGCCGCCGAGCGTTTCACCGTCGAGCGCGAGGGCGACGGGCGCCGAAATCGGTAGCTCGAATCCGGAGACGACGCCTGGGCGCGACCACGTGAACGTGACGCCCCCCGCGCCCACTCCGCCCGTCGCGAGCACGACGGCGGCGGCTTCGAGCTCGCGCGCTTCGGCACCGCCGGCGTCCGCGTCGAGCGCGAGCGCGAAGCGCGGACCGCGTGCTTCGACGCGCGTGACGCGTGCATGCACCACGGCGACACCGTGCGCTTGGAGCAGCCGGTCACGCGCGCCTTCGAACCGCGCGCCCGCGGGCCCGCCGAGCGGCGACAGAGTCTCACCGAGCGGGAGCGGCACGACCGCGCGGAGCGCCGTCACCGTGCTCGGCTCGAGCCCGAGCCACGGCCCGAAGAGCCACGCGTCGGCGACGCCGGGAGCTGCTTCGATGGCTTCGGCGAGCGAACGGCGCCGCGCTTCCTCGTCGTGAAGCGCCGCGAAATCATAGGGGGCGATGCGCCGCTCGTGTCCGCTGCGAAGCAAGCCGAGCGCCACGGGAACGAACGACGTCCCCGTGCGCTCGGCCCACGCCGAGACGGCCAGCGTTTTCGCGAGCAGCGGTGCGTCCCAGTCGTCGCGCTCGACGTCGGCGACGGCGATGCGCTTGCCGGCGAGCGGCGAGAGATCGAGCAGCGCCTGATCGGCGCCGAACGCACTGCGGACGACGCCGCTCGCGGTCGCGACGACGCACGTCGACTTCGGTTCCGCAGCGCCGCGCCGATAAAAGCCGAGCGCCGCGAGAAACGCCGTGAGCTCGGCGTCACGGCCCGCGTCACGCTCGTGCTTGGCGTGCTCGAAGGAGAGCGGCGCGTCCCACGGCTCGAGATCGAGCGCACCGGACGTGAGCGCCGTCGCGCCCGCGCGATCGTAGACCAGCGTGACGGCTGCGCCCGCGCTGACCGCCGCGTACGCCGCAGCGGTCCCCGCCATGCCCGCGCCGACGATCACGAGCGCCGGCTTGCTCAACGCCACGCCTCGTAGTCCGGGTCCTCTTGGCGCGGCTCGGCGCCGGACGGCGCGCGACCGAGCTCGGCGCGCAGCGACGCGAGCGCGAGCGCCTCTTGCCGCGCCTGATCGGGGCCTACGGCCGCCGCGCGCTTGCGAGCGGCGCCCGCCAAAAAGCCGTGCGCGAGCGTGAGGCCGTCGCGCGGCGAACGGCCGGTCATCTCCGCGACGATGCGGCCGCAGCGGGCCGCGCAGCGCGCGCCGCCGCACACCCCCAAACCGAGCCGGGTGCGCCGCGACACGTCGTCCACCGTGCGCGCGAGCTCGTGCGCGACCGTGTAGCGGATTTCCGCTTCGGTCACGGGCTCGCACGGACAGACGACTGCAGCCTCGCGCGGCTCCTTCAACATGCGCTCGAGCACGCGGAGCGCCCGCCCGCCGTGACGGTACTCGAGGCGCGTCGCCGTGACGGCTTCCATCCCGCCCGCCACGACGAGCTGCATCGGGTCGACCGTCTCGTCCCCGCCCGGCAGCGGCGCGACGTGCGTCTGGCAGCGGGCCGCGACTCCGAGCCGCTTGGCGACGACGTCCGTCATCTCCTCGGCGAACTGGCGGTAGCTCGCGAGCTTGCCGCCGAGCATCGAGTAGAGACCGTCGGCGCCGTGCGCGGCGTGATCGACGATGCCGTGCTCGCGCGAGAGCGCGTCCTCGTTCGGCCCCCACTCGTAGAGCGTGGGACGCACGCCGCCCCAGGTGCCGATCGCGCGCGCCTGCCAAATCGACGGGAAAACCCGCGCAACCGCCTCGAACAGGTAGCGCACCTCGTCGCCGGTCGCGACCACGCGATCGAGGTCGCCGTAGTAGTCGTCGTCGGTCGTGCCGAGCACGCTCACGTTTTGCCAAGGCATCAAGAAGACCTGGCGCCCGTCGATGGCGTTCGCCATCACGGCGTAGTTCGTGAGCCGCCGGTCGAGGAAAACGTGCACGCCCTTGCCGGGCCTGACGCGCGCGGCGTCACCCGGCAAACCGCCGAGCGCGGCCGTGATCGGTGCCCAGGCGCCCGTCGCGTTCACGACGAGGCGCGCCGTGCGCGTGCCGCTCGTGCCGTCGATGCGCTGGCGAAAGCGCACGCCGTGCACGCTGCCGTCTTCGCGGCGCAAGAGCTCGGTGACGGTCGTGTGCACGTGCACCTCCGAGCCGTGCTCGATGGCGTCGACCGCGTTCGCGACGCAGAGTCGCGCGCCGTCGATGCCCCACTCGTCGAACGTCACGCCTCCGCGCGCTCCCGCGGCGAGTCCGGGCTCGAGCGCCGTCATTTCGTCGCCCGTGAGGCGCAGGTGGGGTTTACCGCGCTTGAGCGGTTGATAGCGATCGTACACGTCGAAGAACGCGTCGTACGTCGCGAGCGTCGCCTCGGCGTGGAGCTCCGTTTCGGCGAAGACGGGGACGAGAAACGGGATGCGGAAGAGCAGGTGCGGTGCGATGCGCTGGATGTGCCCGGAGTCGAGGCACGAGCTGTAAGTCACGTCCGGGTCGGTCGTGAGGTAGCGCGGACCGCCGTGGATCATCCCGCTCGAGTTGCCGCTCGCGCCGAACGCGAGGTCGTGACGTTCGAACAGCGCGACCTTGAGGCCACGGAGCGCGGCGTCACGCGCGACGCCGGTGCCGTTCACGCCGCCCCCGATGACGATCACGTCGACGTCCGGCGCGTCCCCGGCCGCCTGCGCGCCGCCCGCCGGAGCCGGAAAGGCGTCTTCCATCCCGCCCACGGTACTTCAACTTGGCCCGGCGAGCCTTCAGCCGCTATTTCGCTTGGGTGCCGCGCTTCTCCGCTTCCCGCCGCCGGGTACATCTGTGCCTCATCGGGCTCGCGTGCACGGCGCTCGGACTCCCGGCCGCAGCCGAACCCGACGAGCCCGACGTGGAGGAAGCGCCGCCGCCCGTGGCGCGCGGCATCGCGCCACGCGAGACCGGGCGGCCGAGCGTGCGGCTCGACCGCCTGGAGTTTCCCGCGGGAGTCGCGGGCGGCGCCGCGCTCGAACGCGACTTCAAGAAGCACCTGAAGCGAGCGGCGCGCCGCGCCGACTGGGGTGCGCGGCGCGGGCAAAAGATCGAATTTCGCGTCAAGGTCGAAGAGCTCAGCATCCGCGACGGCGAGCACGTCGTCCACGTGCGTTGCACCGCGCTCGGCAGCCTGCCGAAGGGACGCACCACGCGCACCTTCCTCGAATTCGGCGGCGACCCGAGCGACCGCGCCAAAGTCGTCCGCCACGTGCTCGAGATCGTCGCGCGCGGCATCGTGACGCGCTTGGCGGCGATCGAACGCGAGCGGCGTATCCCTGGCTCGAGCTAAGGGACGCGCCCGATGGCAGCACCCGCAGAGTCCGAGGAATTGGATTTAGGGGCGACCGCTGTCCGGCGCACGAGCGACACCGCCCCACGCCGTTCCAAACCGTGGTTCAGCAACGCGAGCCGCGACGCACGACGGCGCGGCGACGACGCGCGGGAAATGAGCGATCCGTCGCGAGAGCCGAGTGCGCCGCGAGAGCTGAGAGCTGCGCTGTTGGCTTTTGCGAGCGTCGCGAGTGTCGCGTGCAACGCGAAGACGCCGCCGGAGCCGCCCGCTCGGACGGCGTTGCCGAGCGCGGCAAAGGTGACGGCGGGGCCGAGTGCGAGCGCGGCCGTGCCGGAAGCGAGCGCGGGCGGCGTGCCGGCGGCGGTGTCGTCAGGCGCCGTGGAAGCACCCCCCAAAACAAAATCCAGCAAACCCTGTAGGGTGGCCCTCGTGGGGGATTCGTTGACGGATGAGCGCTCGCACGGTGGCGCTTACGTGCGGTATCTCGCGGAGCGTTGCCCGGCGAGTCGTTTCGAAAACTTCGCGCGTGGCGGCGCGATGGTGAACCAGATGCGTCGCTGGTTCGAGGAGCGCGTGGTGCCGGAGCCGCGCGGGACGTTCACGCACGTCGTGGTGTTCGGCGGCGTGAACGATCTCTATAGCGACGAGACGGCGGGGCGCACGACGGCGACGATCGAGGCCGACCTGTCGGCGATTTACACGGAGGCGAAGGCGGCCGGGGCGCGCGTCGTAGCGCTGACGGTCGCGCCCTGGGGCGGTTTTTCGCGCTGGTTCACGCCGCACCGCGCGGACACGACGCGCGAGCTCAACGCGTGGATCCTCGCCCAGCACGACGCGGGCGCGGTCGACGTGGCGATCGACGCCCACACGCTCCTTGCGTGCGGCGACCCCGATCGACTGTGCCCGCGCTTCGAGACGGCTCACTCCGACGGTTTGCACTTCGGTGCGGCCGGCCATGAAGCGCTCGGCCAAGCCCTGTACGCCGCCGAGTTCGAGGGCTGCCCCTAACTCGAGCCGGCGCGTCCGGCGACGTCGCGCTGCACGCCTTCGCAGGTGCTGGAGACGGCAGTGGAGCGAGGTAACGCGCCGGCTATACTCCCGGCCGGATGTCGCTGACGAAAATTGCTTTGCAGGCGCTCCTGCCCGGCACGCTGTGCTGGCTCGCGCTCGGTTGTGGCGGCGAAGGCGGGAAAGCTCAGGCAACGGGCGGCAATCCCACGGTGGCAGGAGCCGCCGGCATGACGCCCGCCGCCGGCTCGGGCGGCTCGAGCGGCTCGGCGCAGGCGGGCGCGGGCGGCGCCGGCACTGCGAACGGAGGCGCGGGCGCGGGCGGCATGGTCGCGGGCGGGGGAAAGAACGGCGGCGCCATGGGCGGAATGAACGCCGCGAGCGGCGGGCTCGGCGGAGCGAGCGGCGGGCTCGGTGGCGCGAACGGCGGGCTCGGCGGAGCGAGCGCCGCGGGCGGCATGGGCGCGAGCATGGGAGGCGCCGGAACCTTGGTCTTCGCCGGACCGGGCTGTACCGTTCCGCTCGCCGAGGCCGACGAACCGACGCTCCTCACCAAGACGGGCTGCGTGGATCCGCAAGATCCGACGCGACCGGACGCGTCGCTCGTCGGGTACGACGTGAATAGCCCGCTCTGGTCCGACGGTGCGAGCAAGGAACGCTACATCTCGCTCCCGCCCGGCTCGAAAATCCACGTGAAGGATTGCGTGGCCGAACCCGACACCTGCAAATCGGTCGACGACGGGGGCACCGCGGAGGACGAGGGGCACTGGGATTTGCCGGTCGGCACGACCGTGATGAAGGTGTTCCTGCTCGCCGACAAGCCGATCGAGACGCGGCTCTTGATGCACGTGACGGACTCGCAATGGCGCGGCTATAGCTTCGAGTGGAACGACGCGGGCACGGACGCGACGCTCCTCGACGACAAGAAGGACAAGACGATCGGGAGCCAGAGTTGGCATTACCCGAGCCGCGCGGAGTGCCTGCAATGCCATACGGAGGCCGCGGGGCGTTCGCTCGGACCGATGACGCAACAGCTGAACCGGGACTACGCGTACGCGGACGGGATGACGAACGTGATCGACGAGTTTCAGGCGCTCGGCGCCTTCGAGCACGCGCCGACGCGCATCGCGGGCTACCCCTCGCCGACCGGCTCGGACACGCTCGAGTCGCGCGCGCGCTCGTATCTCGCCGCAAACTGCGCGATTTGCCACCGTCCCGGCTCGACCGTGAGCGACATCGATCTGCGCTTCACCACGTCGTTCGCGGACACGCTCTTGTGCAACCAGGCGATCAGCGCGCACCCGGACGATACGAATCTACCGCCGCTGCGCCTCGTGCCGAGCGACCCGGCAAACTCGAACCTCTCGTTCCGTATGCACTCGACGATCGACGGCTATCGCATGCCGAAGCTCTCTTCGTCGGTCGTCGATACGGCCGGCACGATGCTCATCGATCAGTGGATCGATTCGATCCAGTCGTGCCCTTGACGCGCCGGAGCTGAAGCAGCGGCCGTTCGGCCTCGCTCGCGGGCGCCGCTTCGGCGAGCTCGGCGCGCGCGCGGGCGGCGACGACGAGCTCGTGCCGTGGAGCGTGCATGCACGTGGGATCGGTCGCGCCGGCGTCGCCCGTGAGCGCGAGCGCCTGACAGCGGCAGCCGCCGAAATCCACGCTGCGGCGCGAGCAGGTCCGGCACGGCTCCGGCAGCCACTCTTCCCCGCGAAATGCGCGAAAGGCCGAGCTTTCGTGCCAGATCGCCGCGAGCGCGTGGTCGCTCACGGTTTGCCAATCGAGCGTGCGAATGCTCGCGGCCTGGTGGCACGGGAGCGCGAGCCCGCTCGGCGTCACGAGCAGGTAGCGGCGCGCCCAGCCGTCCATGCACGCGCGCG
>JAICUB010000029.1 GCA_025936045.1 Polyangiaceae bacterium
GCGAGCCGCACGACCTGCGCGACCGCCTCCGGATCCTCGCCGTTCACGTGGAAGATCGGGATCTGCAGCATCTTCGCGACGTCGGTCGCGTAGGTCGTCGAGCGGCCCTGCGACGGCGGCGTCGTGAAGCCGATCTGGTTGTTGACGACGACGTGGATGCAGCCGCCCGTCGTGTACGCGTCGAGCTGACTGAGGTTCAGCGTCTCCTGAATGATCCCCTCGCCCGCGAACGCGGCGTCGCCGTGGATCATCACGGGGAGCTTCTTGCCCCGCGCAACGTCGCCCACGCGATCCTGCTTGCCGCGCGTGCGGCCGAGCACGACCGGGTCGACGAACTCGAGGTGGCTCGGGTTGAAGCAGAGCGAAAGGTGCACCTTGCGGCCCGTCGCCGTGACGAAGTCCGAGCTGTGACCGAGGTGGTACTTCACGTCGCCGCTGCCGAAATAGAGCTCCGGATCTTGATCCTGGAACTCGCGGAAGATCTCGCGCGGGCTCTTGCCCATGATGTTCGCGAGCACGTTGAGCCGGCCGCGGTGGGCCATGCCGAGAACGACCTCGTCCACCTCGTGCGGGTCGTCCGCGCGATCGATCAGGAACGCGAGCAGCGGAATCAGGCTCTCCGAGCCTTCGAGCGAGAAGCTCTTCGCGCCCACGAATTTCTTCTGGATGAACTCCTCGAAAATGGTCGCGTCGGTGAGCTTCGTGAGAATGCGTAGCTGCTCGGTGCGCGAGAGCTCGATGCGATTCTCGGTGCTCTCCATCCGATCCTGCAGCCAATTTTTCACCTTCAGATCGTCGATGTGCATGAACTGCACGCCGATCGAGCGACAGTAGGTGTTGCGCAGTCGCTCGAGCATCTCGCGCAGCGTGAGCACGGGCGTGCCGGCGACGGTGCGGCTCGAGAATTTGCGATCGAGATCGCTCGGTCCGAGTCCGTAAAATTCCGGGTCGAGCTCCGGCCAACTCGGGCGCGGCAAGCCGAGCGGATCGATGCGCGCCATCATGTGACCGCGCACGCGGTACGCGCGGATGAGCGCGTCCACCTGATCCTGCCGGACCGCGACTTCGGGCACGCCGCTCGCAGCGAGGGCCGCGCCGTTGCCGTTCACGTGACCGTTCGTGTAGCCCTTGGCCTTACCGTTGACGTTCGGTCGCCCGCCGAACACGGTGGACGGCTTGAAGGAGGGACCGAGGCGCGGCTCGCGTGAGAATGCCGAATCCGCGGCGAGGGTCCGGAAGTAGTCGCGCCAAGCGTTCGGGACGCTCGCGGGGTCGCGCAAGAAGTCGGCGTAGAGCTGCTCGACGAACGGGAGACTCAGCGTATCGAAAGAGCTTTCCATGGCTGTGAATCGGCTCGCGGAACTCGGCGTTCTGGTCCCCGCACGGCTCGCGGTCAAGCAAGCCACGAGGCGGCGCGGAATGGAGCCAGGGCCGCCCGAGGCAAGGCCGGCCCGCGGCTCGGCCCATGGGCCGTTATCCCGCCGAGTGCGCCGCACACCCTCGTCGACGGCCGGCGCTGCGGGGCGCTGCTTTCGCGCGCGGGGAGTGAGGCACAATTGCAGTTTTTTTGCGAAGTCTCGAGTTTCGTAGTCAGCATGTCACGGCAATCCGAGCGCGGAGGCGGTGACGATGAGTGGTGAATACGGCGACGCGTTCCTCGACGGAATGCGCCTCAGGGGCGATCCGCCGGCGGATCGCGTGATCGAGGTCCTGATGGCGGGACACGAGGTGAACGAGGCGCGGGCTCTCTTGCGCACGCTGGTCGAAAATGATCAGCCGCCGCCCTCGGGGCTGCCGCCCGAGGTGACGAGCTACCTGCAAGCTTCGGCGAGCTTGGACGCCACCGCGGGGGAAACGCTCGTGAAGGGCCAGGACCTCTTCGCGGAGCACGGCGCGGTGATGTTGCTCTGCCTCGGCTGCTACTCACTGCCGGCGTCATACGCCGCCGCCAAAGGCGTCGTCGTGCTGCATCGAACGGCGTACCTCGAGCGCCGTCCCGCGAAACGCCTGTTCGAGACGACCCAGATGGTCATCGACGTGATGACCCCCGGCGGACTCGGACCCGGCGGGCGTGGGGTGCGCACGGTGCAGAAGGTGCGGCTCATGCACGCCATGGTTCGCTACTTCTTGCAGAACGATGAAGCGCGGCCCTGGCCCGCCGAGCTCGGTGTGCCGATCAACCAGGAAGACCTCGCCGGCACGCTGACGGCGTTCGTGTGGGGCACGCTCGACGGCCTCGCTAGGCTGGGCGTGACGCCGGCGCCGGACGCGCAGGAAGACTACCTCGCCGCCTGGCGCTGCGTCGGACGACTCATGGGCATCGAGCCCGCGCTCTTGCCGAAGAACATGGCCGAGGCCACGACGCTCCGGCAACGCATCGAGGAGCGCCAGGTGGCTCCGAGCGCGGAAGGTCGCGAGCTCACCCAAGCTTTGCTCGAAATGATGCAGGAAAATAGCGATTTTGCTCCGCTCAAACACGTGCCCGCCGTGCTGATGCGGCACTTCTTACCCGAGCGCGTCGCCGATTTCCTCGCGGTCCCGCGCTATTCGGGCGAGCTCGCCGTCGAAGCACTCGAGCTCATCGAGGGCGCGGAGAACAAGCTCTTGCACGACCTGCCGGTGCTCACGCGTGTCGCGCGCTCGTTCAGCCTGCACTTTTTGAATTGGATGCTCAACGTCGAAACGGGAGGACGCAGTGCGCCGTTCGTGATCCCACTCGAGCTCCAACGCCGCTGGGGTCTCGCAAAGCCGGCATCCATCTGGCAGCGCTTGGCGGAGTGGTTCGGGCGGAGCCTGCGCGGCCTCTTCGGTGCGCGCGCGGCGTAGGCGGCCATGCATCCGATTTACCACGTCGACCCGGCGAACCCGGCCTTCGACCCGCTCACCTGGTATAACCTCGTGGGCGCGTTCGGCTGCGTGAACTGGATCCTGGCCTACGTCGCGATCCTGGTGCTCTGCTTTCGCGATCGAACGTATGGGCTGCCGCTCGTCGCCATTTGCCTGAACTTCGGCTGGGAGCTGCTCGCGTCGTTCGTGTTCCCCAATCCGGTCGCGCTCTGGCATTTTTTCGATCGCGCGTGGCTCGGCTTCGACGTCGTGCTCGTCTACCAACTCTTGCGCTGGGGCCGCGCCGAGCAATCCATCCCGGAAATCGCGCGCTTTTTCTACTTCGTGGTCGCGCTCACCTTCGGCGTCGGCGTGTGGGGACAGTACGCGTTCGTCGACTCCTACAGGGATCGCCTCGGGCTCGTCGGCGCCTTCGGCGTCAACCTGATCATGAGCATCCTCTTCGTCTTCTTCTACTTCGGGCGGCGAGCGAGCGGTCGCGGCTTATCGAAGGCCGGAGCCGTCTGCAAGCTGCTCGGAACGCTCGGTACCGCCGTCGAGTGCCACACCGTCGTGCGCTCGATCGACACGGGCCTGCAAGATCTGGCCTTTCTCACCTTTCTGACGGTGACGATCTTCGCGACGGACTGCCTTTACGTCTATCTCGTGTTCGCGAGGCCGGGCGCCGTCGTCGCCACGAAATGAAGCGGATCGACGACGCCGCGCGCTCGCAGAAACGCGTCCGCCTCGCGCACGAGCGCGCCGCCTTCGTCCCCTCCGAGTAGCTCGCCGAGCGCGCGACGCGCGCACATGTCGTAAGCGGGCAGCCGCTCGCGCGCGGCGTCGTCGGCGACGACGGCTCGCAGGAGCGCGACGGCCCCGTCCGGTCGCCCGCGCAGGACCTCGACCGCGGCCTCGAGCGGCGCCGACCAAATCGCGGACACGGCGCTGATCGAGCGAAAAAATTCGAGCGAGGCGACGGCCGCGTCGAGTAGCTCCGCGCGCTCGGCGCCCGGCGCGAGCTCGCGCGCATGAGCGAGATCGGACCAGACACGCAGGTATCGAACGTACGCGCGGACGGGGGCGGCATGGCGTGCCAGTGATTTGGCGAGCTTCGCCTCGAGCCGAGCGACGCGCTCGCGCGCGTCGACGACGTCCCCGTGGTGGAGCGCGAGGGCGAGTGTGCCCTGGGTGAGCATGATGTCCTGCCAGGTGAAGTCGGGCTTGTTCCAGGCCTCGTGCGCTCGCGCGAGATCGCCACGCAACGACGCGACGTCGCCGACCGCGATGCGCGCGATCGCGCCGGGGCCGCCCGCGACGAACGGAGCAACACCGCGATCGTCGCCCGCCCACACGTCGTCGAGCAACGCCGGAACCTCGCGCGCAGCGTCGCGGAAATAGCCCTGCAGACACTTCACGTTGAGCAGGCTCCACGCGACGATCGGCGTCAGAAAGGAAATGCTCGGATGCGGGCGGCGCACGAGGATCTCGCGCGCGTGCTCGAAATGGACGAGCGCGGCGCGCGGATCGCGCTGCAGCTCGGCGTTACCCACGTTGAGCGCGAGCCAAAACCGCGCGCGCGGGTCGCCGTCGCGCTCGCAGCGCTCGCTCGCCGACACGACGAACTTCGCGAGCTCCCGCGCCGGCGTGCCGAGCAGCTGCGCGGTCCAAGCCTCGAACGCCATACCCTTGGCGACGAGCCCGGGGTCGCCCGAGTCGAGCGCGATGCGGTAGAGCTTGGTCGCGAGCGACGTGTAACGCAGAGGTTCCTGGCGCGGCAGCGCGAAGGCGATGGACTCCGCCGCCTCGAAGCGAAGCACGGCGCGCTCGTCGCGCGGACCCGCGCGCGGGGTATGCCCGCGCAGCTTCACGAGTGCTCGCTCCCAGCCGAGTCGCGCGAGCGCGCCGCGTTCGGTCAGTGGGATCTTGAGGCCCCAGGGCTCGAGCCCGCGATTGACGAGTGGGATCGCCTCTTCGATGAAGCCGCCTTGCAGGTAAAATCCGCCGGCCCGGCGCGCGAGATCGGTGGCCTCCTCCTTGCCCGCATGCTCCATGGCGGCGACGCACGCTTCGGCGGCTTCGCGGCTCCGGCCCGACAACGCGAGAGCGTCCGCGCGCGCCACGCGCAGTCGTCGCAAGGTCGCGGCGTCGAACTTGCCGAGCGAGAGCGCGCGACCGAAGAGCTCCACCGCACGTTCGAAGCCGAAAAGCTCGCGGGCGCGCTCCGCGGCCTGCGCGGAAAGCTCGGCAGCACGCTGCAGATCCCCCGCGCCCTCGAAGTGCAGCGAGAGCTGCTCGGGATCGGGCACGTTGGTCGCCTCCCAGGCCCGCGCAAGCTCGCGATGAAGCAGTCGCGCCGCTTCCGGCGACAGTGACGCCGCGAGCGTCTCGCGAATCTTGTCGTGGTAGCACTCGACTTCACCGGGGCGCGCACCCTGCCGCACGAGCTGACTCGCGCGCAGGGTGTCGAGCGTTCCGGGCTCCACGCCGGCCGCGTCGGTCACGACTTCGAGCGGCACCGACCCCGCGGAGAGCGCGATGGCCAAGAGCAGATGCTGGGCGTCCGCGGGCTCGGCACTGCAGCGTGAAAGCAGGATCTCGGAGAGCGACTTGCCCTTCGCTTCGGCGCCGCCGCGGGCGAGCTCCCGCAAGAGGAATGGGTTGCCGTGCGCCTCGAGCACCACGGCATGGGAGCTCTCGCTGCCGGCCAGCCGCAGGGAGAGCTCGCTCGGGAGCGGGCCGAGCCTGAGGCGCCGAAAATCGACGCGAATGTCTTGCTCGAGCTTCGCGTACAACGGCTCGAGCGGTTCGCACTCACCGTCCCTCCGGCTGCCGACGAACAGGAGCTCGGGCGCGTCACCCTGTCGTAGGAGATGGAGGAGCAGCGTCATCGAATCGCCGTCCGTCCATTGCAGATCGTCGATGTAAAGCACGAGCGGCCCGCGAGCGCGCAGCTTGCCCAGCATCTCGCCGAAGCCGACGAAGCCGCGGCGGCGCACCTCGTGCGGATCGGCGCCCTCGAGCGCAGGAGCGAGCGCGAAGGTTCGCACGCGGCCGAGCGCGGGGAAGAGCCGCGTGAGCGACCAGGCGTCGCGCGGCGTGAGCGCCGCCTCCTGGTCGCGCGGAAGGCGCCGTAGGTAGCTCGAGAGAGCGTCGACGACCGCGTCGAACGCCTTGAACGGCACCGTCTCGCGTTCGTAGCAGCGCCCGTGCAACACGACGGCGGACGTGCTCCGCCTGAGCTCGTCCGCGAAGCGGGTCAAGAGCGTACTTTTCCCGATGCCGCTCTCGCCTTCGAGCATCAGGATCACCGGCTTGCCGCGTTGGAGCGACGCGCGGTAAGCGTCTCGCAAAGTCTCGAGCTCCGCGTCACGCCCCAAGAGCTCTCGCTCGAGCTCGGGTTGAAAGCTCGCGAAGCGGCGCGGCGGCAGCGTGGCGCCGCCGAGCCTGCTGGCGAGCGCGTCGGCGTCGGGACGCCGGCGCGGCTCCCGGGCCAGGAGCTCGATGCAGAGCGCGTTCAGATCTTCGGGCACGCCGGGCACGAGCGCGGAAGGCGCCGCTGCGTCACGGTCCTGTTTTGCCAGCAACACTTCGGCGACGCTGCCCTCGAAAGGAAGGCGCCCGGTGAGCGATTCGAAGAGCAGCACACCGAGCGCGTACCAGTCGCTGGCAGGGCTCGATTCCCGGCCGGCGGCTTGTTCGGGAGCCATGTAGCTCGGCGTGCCGACCAGATCCTCGAGCATCGCCTGACCCGGTGCGCCGAACTCCGGATCGGACACGAGGCCGAAGTCGAGCACGACGACGCGCCCGTCGTGCCGCACCATCACGTTGGTCGGTTTGAGGTCGCGGTGCAGCTTGCCGATTCGATGAATCTCCCCGACTGCGGCGACGAGCTCGGAGAGCGCTTGGCGGAGGCTCGTGACCCAGAACTGGTCCCCGCGGCCCGGCCTCGAGCGGGCGGCTCGCATCGTCTCGAGCCAGTCGTCGAAGCATTCGCCCACGACGAGATCCATCGTGAAAAACCAGAGCTCGCCCTCCGCGAAGAGCTCGTGCAAGCGGACGAGGTTCGGGTGACTCACGTCTGCGAGCGCACGAAATTCGTTCTTGAGGCGGTAGACGCCGGCGGCCTCGAAACGATTGAGGGTCTTGAGCGCGACCTTGCCGCGGCGCTCGGCGTCGTACGCCTCGTACACGACGCCCATGCCGCCTTCGCCGAGAAGGTCCAGGATTTCGAAACGCCCTTCCGCGAGCAGGGTTCCTGGTCGGAGCGCCGCTCCGTGCAGCGGCGGCGCCGCGCTCGACTCGCCATCGACCTGTCTCGAGAACGAGGCGCTGCTCGAGTCGGCTCGGCCGAGCTTCACCGTCGTCGATAGGCGCCTTTCGTCTCGCGGCAACGCGTTCCCTTCGTCGGAACGCTAACATGCGCGGCGTTCCGGCACGGCGTTCGGACCGTGTGGGCGCAGGTGAGCGCAGGTGAGCACGGAGCCCCCATTCGAGGGGGCTCCTCCCATTTCGGGCGACGGCTGCTCAGCCGCCAGCCGTGAGCGTCGTCACTTCGCCGGGATTCGAGATACCCGCCGTCGCGTTGGTTCCGTCCATCACGCCGAACTTCGTCACCTTGGCGCCGTTGTCGGTGCAGCCGACGGCGTTCATCAGCGTCACGTAGAGCTTGTTGATCGGCACGTTGCCGCCGGTCGACCCCGTGTTGCCGATTTGGCCGCCGTTCTGGCAAGAGCTCGTGCTGTTACCGTTCGAGATGTCCTTGGTGCTCTCGACGTTCACTGCTGCACCCTGCTTGAGGTAGCCACCCGCGCCGCCGGCGATGAGGATCGGCAGGTTGTTGATGTTGTGAGCGGCGCCGTCCGACAGCTCGGAGAGCCACATCGTGGCGGTATTGTCGAGCAGCGTGCCGCCGCCTTCTTGGATGCCGTCGAGCAGGCCGACCAACTTCGCGAACTTTCCCGCCAACCATTGATCGATCTGGTTGATCTGATCGAGCACGCCGGTCACGCCGCACGCTCCGCCCACGCTGTTGTCGCCCGTGCGATGCGAGAGCCCGTGATGGTCATGCGTGAACGCCATGCCGTCCCAGTTGTAGACGACGTAGCCCGGATACAAGAAGACGAACACGCGGTTGGCGTCACAGATCATGTTGAGCGCCAGGAGGTTCATCATCATGTCGCCGCCCTTGGTGAACGACGTGGCGAGGTTGTTGTCGCCTTCGTTGTTGCCGGGCGGGGGCGGGGCGCCGAAGCTCGTGGTGCCCCCGGTGATCTTCCCGGTCGGGCTGGCAGCCGTGAGGGCGGCGGCCGTGATGCCGAGAGCCGTGGCGGTGTCGGACGTGCACGCGGCCGGCATGGCCGTCATGCCCGTGCCGCCGCCACCGGTCATGCCGCCGACACCGACCTCGGTGTCCCGCAGCAGATCGAGCCAGTTCTGAAGGTACCCCTTGTCGGTCGAGCTCATCTTGAGCTTCTGCAGCCGGGTGAGGTCGCCGCGCACGAGGTCAATCGTGCTCTGTCCGCGCTTCACGTGGTAATCGACCGCGGCCGGCATCGTCGGGCCGGGGGTCGTCGGCGTCGGCGTGGCGCCGCTCCCGAGCGTGAGCGCGTTGAACACGGTCTGCGGATTCACGTTGGCCGGGAACGCGATGTTCGGCCCCGAGAAGGAGATGACCTCTTTCACACGGGTGCTCGCCGCGCCGACCGAGAGCACGAGCGGCGTGTTCTTGTTCGGGTTGATCTGCTTTGCGACCGTGTGGTCGAGCGACTCCGCCGTGGCATAGCGGTTCGAATCCGTGCCGATCGGGGCGCACGTGAGCTTCGAGCCGCACGCCTGATCGTGCGGATCGATCGTCTGACCCTGGGCGTAGGCGTTCATCGAGCGGAAGCCGCGCGGCAGGAGCAGCTTCGACGCGTAGGGAGCGAGCGGAGCCAGCGTACCCGTGAGATCGGCGGCCGTGAGCGGGCCATTTTCGACCTTGGGGAACCACTTATCGGTGAGGCAGCCGTTGTGCGTGTAGAAGATCACGAGCCGCTTGGGCGCGGCCATGGTCTGCCCTTTCGCCTCGTTCAGCGAGCTCAGGAAGGGGGCTGCGAGCGTCAAGCCTCCGACGCCCCTCAGGAAGAATCTGCGGTTCATGGCGAGGTTACCTTTGCGGTCCATTTCGCTGCCTCGGCTTTTCATTGCGCTGCCGCCCTGACTCGGAAGGAGAGAGTCTGTGTGAGGTCGGTCATCAGGTTGAGTACGGTATAGCCGCCCGTCGTCATCTTCGTGGCAAGCTGCTGCACGGTGCATGCGTCGCCCGGGTCGCCTTCACGCTCGTAGGCGAACGAGACCCACTTCGACGCGTATTGAGCCTTGGCTCCCGGCGCCATGGCGATGGCCGCCATCAGCTCCGCGGGACCCGAGACGGGGACGGTGTTGGTGCCGGTTTCGTCGAGCGCGATGTTCGCCGACGTGTCGATGGGCGCCTTGGTGTCCGACTCCATCGTCTGCCAACTGCCCACGGTGTTGAACGCCTCGAGCGCGAAACCGGGCGGGTTGATGAAGACGCTGTGGCAGCCGACGCAATCCGAACCGGAGGTGAGCTGCGCGAATCGCTTGCGGTTCGTGTCGAGCGTGTCCGAAGCGGCAGGCAGCGGCGTCTGCTCGGCGCCGGGCGGCGGATTGCCGATGCCGATACCGAGCACTTGCTTCGTGATGAAGGCGCCGCGCAGGATCGGCGAGGTACCGCTGTATCCGGAGTAGGCGTTGAGGAAGCCCAGGCGCGTGAGGAAGCCCGGGTGGTTCGCGTCGAGCGTGGTCTCCGTGAGGCCGGCGCCGAACTTCGACGGATCGAGACCGTAGAGGGGCGCCGTCGCAGCGCTGACGAAAGCGGTCGTGCTCGTCAGTAGGTCGTTGAACGTGCCCTTCTTCGCAAACACGATGTCGTCGAAGAACATCTCCGTCTCTTGCTGCATCGCCGGGACCAAGCTCGGCTTGAAGGCAGGGTAAAGGTTCGGATCTTTGTTGGTGTTGTCCCAACGGGTGTTGAGGCCCATCAGCATGTAGTAGCGATGGAAGGCCTGAGTCATGTCTCGGGCCCTCGGGTCCGCCACCATGCGCTGTGCTTGAATCAGAATCTGGTCCGGCGTGCCGAGCTGCTGGCTGTCCGCTGCCTGGTTGAGCGCGTCGTCGGGGGTCGAGCCCCAGAGCGTGTAGGAAAGGCGAGACGCCACCTCGTAGCTCGACAGGCTGAAGTGACCGGCGCCGTCCGAACTGTCTTGCAGCTCCTCCCGCTGGAGAAACGAGGGCGAGACGAGGAAGTTGTAGAGCAGGGCTTCAGCCACCTCGGCAGGTGCCCCCGTCGGCGTGATGTCGGGGCCCGCGGCGATCACTGCGTCGAAAGCCGCAACCTCGTCGGTCGTCAGGGGGCGCCGGAATGCCTTGCGTCCGAAGCTCACGGCCGTGTCGTGGAGACAGGTGCCCACCGCTGGATCGCAAGTGATGAACTTGGTCTTCAGGGTGGCGTCGGCCATCACCTGCTCGGCGATGTCCTCACCGACCGTCTTGTAGGCGGCCCACCCCACGTCGGTCAGGCCACCCGCCTGATCGGTCGCGAGCAGATTCGAAGGAGTCGAGCCCGCGGCGGCCGTCAGAGCCGTCACGCCGAGAAGATCCCGGATCGTTCGGTCGTACTCGGCGTTGGTGAGCCGCGGGATCTGCGAGGTAGTCGGGACGCCGGGCGTGCAGGTCGCGCTCGTGCCGGTGCCGGCCGTGCTGCTCGTGCCGCCGGAGCCGGTGGCGCCGGAGCCGGTGGCGCCGGAACCCGTCGCACCGGAGCCGGTGGCGCCGGAACCCGTGGCGCCGGAGCCGGTGGCGCCGGAACCCGTCGCACCGGAGCCGGTGGCGCCGGAGCCCTGTTTGCCCGTGCCCGCGGCTGCGCCGGACCCCGAGGGCGCATCGATCGACGCCGAGCAGCCCGTCAGAACCGTGGCTGCGAAGACTAACCTCCAACTGTTCATGGCACTCACCTCATCCGCTGGTTCGTCGTTTACCGGCGGGTCGAACCACCGGATGCAAGTCCGCCGAGCAGCGCCCTTTCGAGGGTGCCGTCCGTCCTACGCGATGCCCGAAGCGAGAGCGCCGTTCCTCGTTTTGGCGATCCGGCACCCAATTTCGCGGTGCGCGCCGGATTTATTGCGCAAGAGTGGAAAAATGTATCGTTACGCGTCGCGATCGATGCCGAGCTCGCGCAGCCGACGGAGAAACGTCGGATACGAGATGCCGAGCACTTCGGCGGCGGCGCCGCGCTTGCCTTGCATGTGCTCGAGCACGCGCTGGACGTACGCGCGCTCGACCTGATCGACGGGGGGCGGCGCGCCGTCCTGACCGAGCGAGACGCCGAAAAAGACGTTCGACGGCGCCTCCGAGCGCGAAGCCTGCGGCAAGACGATGTCGTCGGGTTGGATCTTGCTGTCGGCGCTCAGGATCACGGCGCGCTCGATGATGTTCTTGAGCTCGCGCACGTTGCCCGGAAAGTCGTAGCGCCCGAGCTTCGCGAGCGCCTCCGCCGACAAGCCGACCGTGCGCTTCTTCATGCGCTTCGCGCATTGCTCGATGAACACCTGCGCGAGCTCGGGGATCTCCTCCGTGCGTTCCGCGAGCGCCGGCACGTTCAACACGAATACGCTCAGCCGATGGTAGAGGTCCTCGCGAAACTTGCCGGCCTTGACGAAGGCGTCGACGTCGCGGTTCGTCGCGGCGATGACGCGCACTGAGACTTCGATTTCTCGCTCGCCGCCGAGGCGCCGGAAGCGCTGCGCGTCCAGGAACTTCAAGAGCTTGGCCTGCGAGTGATCGGGCAGCTCCGCGATTTCGTCGAGGAAGAGCGTGCCGCGGTCGGCCATTTCGATGAGGCCGCGCCGTGACGTGCGCGCGTCGGTGAAGGCGCCGCGCTCCCAGCCGAACAGCGTGCCTTCGATGAGATCGGCGGGGATGGCCGCGCAATTCACGTCCACGAACGGCGAATCGCTGCCGGCCGGCGGGTACGTGAAGCGGTGCAGCGCTTCGGCCGCGTACTGCTTGCCGGCGCCCGAGGGGCCGACCAAGAGCACGGGCGTGAACGGGCTCTGCGCGAGCTGCTCGAGCGTGCGCATGAACGTGCGCATCGCGAGGCTCTTCGGCTCGACGGTGTGCGGGACCAGTCGCTGCGTGAGCTCGAGCCGGTCACGCAGCCCGCGCACCTCGAGCGCCTTCTTGACCTTGAGCAAGAGGTCCGTCGGCTGCACGGGTTTCGCGAGATAGTCGACGGCGCCCGCGCGCAACGCTTCGACGGCATTCGCGATGTCGGCGTACGCGGTCACGAGTATCACGAGCGGCGGCTGGCCCTCCGCGCGGATCTCGCGCAGGAAGTTCATCCCGTCACCGTCCGGCAAGCGTCGATCGAGCAGCACGACGTCGGGAACGGCGCGGTCGATCTCTTTCTTCGCGCGCGCGAGGTTCGGAGCCACGCGCACCTCGAAGCCTTCCGACGCGAGCGCGCTCTCGGCGAGCACGCGGAAGATCTGTTCGTCGTCGACGATGAGGACACTGGGTTTCAATGGATGGCTCCTGCGACGAGTTTCGCGCTGTTCAAGTCACGGCTCCCGGAATGCTCAACACGAAAACGGCGCCTTTCGGCGAGGGCACGAGCACGAGCTTGCCGCCGTGCGCGCGGGCGATGCGCTGCGAGAGCGCGAGCCCGATGCCGACGCCGCTCGGCTTGCCCGAATGAAACGGCTCGAAAAGCTGAGCGACGATGTCGTCCTTCAAGCCGGGTCCGTTGTCGGAAACCTCGAGCCGCACGCCGCCCGGCTCCGTGTCGTCGCGCTCGAGCCGCACGTCGATGCGCGGGTTGTCGTCGCTGCTCGCCCCGAGCGCCTCGATCGCGTTCGTGACGAGGTTCGAGAACACGATGTGCAGGAGCTGCGGGTCGACCTCGGCCTCGAGCGCCTGCGACGGCAGCGTGAGCTCGAGCGTGACGCCCGCTTCCTTGGCCGACTTCTCGAGCAAGCTCGCCACCTTGGGCACGAACTCGGTGAGGTTTACGCGCACCTTGCGCGGCACCACGCCCTTCGAAAAGGTCATGAGCTCCGCCGTGAAGTTCGCGAGCCGCGAGATCTCGCCGCGGAGCTCGTGCAGCGCCTGCTCGCGTCCGGTCGCGCCGGGATCGCACGCGAGCTCGGCGGCCATGCGAATGCCGTTCAGCGAGTTTTTCACCTCGTGCGCGATGAGGTTCGCGGCCTCGCCGACGCGCTGCAGCCGCTCTTCACGCACGGCGCGCTCCTCCGAGCGACGGAACGTGGAGAGCGAACGCCTGAGCAAGACGACGAGCGCGAGGAGCGGCACGGCGGCAATGGCGAGCGCGACGGCGATGCGCTTTTGAATGCGTGCGCGCGTCTGGTGCAGGAGCTCGTGCTCGGGGACCAAGAGCGCGAGCTCCAGATCGGTGCCCTCGACGGCCGAGAGCGCGACCGCGGTGCGCGCGCCCGAGAGCTCGATGGTTCTGACGTGCCCGAGCGCGCCGTCGTCGGACGCGAGACGGACCCAGGCCGGCTCGTGCGCGAAGGCGGGCGGCGCCGGCGGGTAGACGATCGTCCCCTCCCCCGTCGCGAGCACCGTGTTCAGGTTCGTGCGCGTGCCGCCCACGGCGAGCACGTCGCCGTGCTTCAAGTCGACGGCGCCGAGCAGCGCGCCGGTGACGATACCGCCGCGCACGATCGGCGAAACGACGTAGAGCACGGCGTCCTCCGCGCGCTCGGGGTCGACCGGGATGATGTGCACGGCTCGGCTCTTCTCCACGCTCGCGAACCACTCGCGGTCGAGGAAGTTCGCGCGCGGCAAGAAGTGCTCCGGCCCCTCCCACAACACCTGCCCGTCCACACCGAGAATGGCGACACCCAGGTTGAAGAAGGCGCTCTTCTGGTGCGACAGGTTCACGAGGCTGCGCTCCGGCGCGAGATTCTGATCGAGCAGCGTCACGTCCGAGCGCAGCCCGAGTCGCCTGAGCTGCTGCACGAGTAGATCGAGGTAGCGGACGAGGTAGTGGCCCCGCAGGTTCGCCTCGGCGAGCAGCTGGTCGCGCAGTTGCTCCTCCTCGTGCGCGCGCTCGGTCGTGAGCACGCCGACGACGAGCGCGAGCGCAGCCGCCGCGGCCGCGAGGTAGATGCCGAGGGCCGCGCGTGCGAACTGCGCGTGCGCTTGAGCGAGCGCCGTGGCGGTGCCGTGCGCGCGCGTCGGCCGCTCCTCGGCCGTAAAATGCTGGGTCAACGCCGAAACCTCTGCATGGCGCGCGTCGCTGCCCGTTCAAGTACCCCACGCCCGCAGGCCCGGCCAGCGCTTGGAGGCGGGCTCAGCGAACTCTGAGGCAGCCGTCGCAGAGGAACGCGTAAATCTGCTGCGTGAGGACCTCGGCACTCTCTTCGGCGAGACCGAGCGTCACCGCCTGATAGAGGAGCTCCTTCAGCGCGCCGAGCGCCATGTAGGCGAGCACGCGTGGCTCGCCGTCAGCCACGATGCCGAGCTTTTGGCCGTCCTTCAAGGTTTCGACCAAGAGCAGCACCATGTTTTCGTAGAAGCTCGCGAGCTTGCGATCGAACAGCGGATCGATGCCGACCGCGTCGGTGAAAAGAATCTTCGTCATGGCGCGCTCGGCGAGGCAGGTGCCGATGATGCGCCGGATGTTCTCGTGGATCTGCGCGCCGACGCTGCGGGTGGGATCGTCCGTGACGATGCGCACGATCGCGACCGCGAGCTGCGACCCGAAGCGATCGATGAGATCGCTGAAGATGGCGCGCTTGTCCTCGAAGTAGAGATAGAAGGTGCCGCGCGCGACGCCGGCTTGCGCGACGATGTCGTCGATCGTCGTCAGGTGGTAGCCGCGTCTCGCGAACAAGCCGCGCGCCGCGGACGAGATTTGCTGGCGACGTTCGGCTTTCGGAACGGGCGCGCGCCGCTCGGCCTTCGGCCGCGGCTCGAGAGCGGGACGCCTGGCTTTCGGAGCGCGCGGTGGCTTCGCTCTGCGGGGGCGAGACTTCGGCGCGCTCGACATCGACGAAACGAAGCTTCCCTTAAGGAAGGCCGCGGGCGCCGAATAAAGCGCGCCGCTCGCGCAGAGCCGCGAGCCGACGCTCGAGACCGAGCTCCCGCGTCGCCGCGCAGAAACCCCTAGAATCCGTTCAGGTTCGGGGACCAGGCTGCCTCGCGACTGACACGGCCGTCAGCGGGAATATTTGTGCCCGTCGCTTGCTTCCGGAACGTGTTTCAGTGCTTACTGACGGCCGTGTCACCCGGCTTCTTTTCCCTCGGGGTGACGAAGGGCAGCGCATGAGCGATCTCGTCATCGGCATGGACGTCGGCTCGACGACCGTCAAAGCGGTCGTCATCCGCCCCGATACCAAAGAGATCCTCTGGAACGACTACCAGCGCCATCACACGAAGCAGCCTGAAAAGGTGCTCGAGTTTTTGACGCGCATCCTCGCGGCGTTCCCCGAGCAGGCAGCCGACGGCTGGCGCATGTTCCTCACCGGCTCCGGCTCCGGCCCGCTGGCCCCGCCCACCGGCGGCAAATTCGTGCAGGAGGTGAACGCCGTCACGCTCGCTGTCGAGCACAAGCACCCCGACGTGCGCAGCGTGATCGAGCTCGGCGGCCAGGACGCCAAGATCATCATGTTCAAGGAGGACGAGAAGACGGGCCAGCGCACCGCTTCCACCTCGATGAACGACAAGTGCGCGAGCGGCACGGGCGCGACCATCGACAAGTGCATGATCAAGGTCGGCGCCGAGCCGGGGTTCGCCACGTCGCTGCACTTCCACGACGAAGCGCTGCATCACGTCGCGGCCAAATGCGGCGTGTTCGCCGAGACCGACATCGTGAACCTCGTGAAGGGCGGCATCCCGAAGGACGAGGTCCTAAACTCGCTCGCCGACGCGATCGTCCTCCAGAATCTCTCCGTGCTCACGCGCGGCAACACGCTGAAGCCGCGCGTGCTCCTGCTCGGCGGCCCGAACACGTACCTGCCGTTCTTGCGTGAATGCTGGCAGAAGCGCATCCCCGAGACGTGGCGCGACCGTGGCTTCGACTATCCGAAGGACGTCCCCGCCGAGGAGCTCATCTTCGTGCCGCCGAACGCCGACCTCTACGCCGCGTTCGGCGCGGCCGTGTACGGCATCGCCGACGGCGGTGACACCGGTCGTTTCAACGGCATCGACAGCCTGAAGGACTTCATCACGAACGGCCGTCGCGCGCGCCTCGGCGAGCAAGCGGGCCCGCCGCTCTCCGCGACCGAGAGCGAGACGAAGACGTTCGTCGATATGTATCGCGTCCCGAAATTCGTCGCGCCGCCCGTCGCAGCCGGCACGACCGTGCGCGGCGTGATCGGCCTCGACGGCGGGTCCACCTCGTCCAAGGCCGTCGTCATCGACGAAGACGGCGAGATCATCGCGAAGGCCTACCAGCTCTCGAAGGGCAACCCGCTCCAGGACACCAAAGAGCTCGTGCGAAAGCTCGTCGATCACTTCGACGAGCAGGGCGCGAAGCTCGAGGTGCTCGGCTTCGGCGCGACGGGTTACGCCGCCGACGTGCTCGACGAGACGGTGCTCGCCGACGTGAACATCGTCGAGACGGTCGCGCACATGATGAGCGCCGTGCACTTCTTCGGCGACATCGACGTCGTCTGCGACATCGGCGGGCAGGACATCAAAGTCCTGTTCATGAAGAACGGCGACATCCAGAACTTCAAGCTGTCGAACTCGTGCAGCGCCGGAAACGGCATGCTCTTGCAGGCGATGGCCGATCAATTCGGCATCCCCGTCACGGAGTACGCGGACACCGCGTTTCAAGCGCAGCTCGCGCCGAAGTTTTCCTACGGCTGCGCGGTGTTCCTCGATTCGGACCGCGTGAACTTCCAGAAAGAGGGCTACCAGAAGGAAGAGCTCCTCGCCGGCCTCGCGCAAGTGCTGCCGAAGAACGTCTGGCAGTACGTCGTGCAGATCCCGCGGCTCGCGTCGCTCGGGCGTCGATTCGTGCTCCAGGGCGGCACGCAATACAACCTCGCGGCCGTCAAAGCGCAGGTGGACTACATCAAGCAGCGCGTCCCGGACGCGGAAGTGTTCGTGCATCCGCACACGGGGGAAGCGGGCGCCATCGGTGCCGCGATCGAGACGCTCCGGCGCTACAAGCGCTCGGGCAAGAGTCGTTTCATCGGCCTCCAGGGCGTGCTCGACCTCGAGTACACGGCGACGACCAACGATTCGACGACGTGCCACTTCTGTCCGAACGAGTGCAAGCGCACGTTCATCGACGCGCAGCGACCGGACGGCTCGACCTCGCGCTACATCTCCGGCTTCTCGTGCGAGAAGGGCACGGTCGAGAGCAAAGACGCGATGCTCGCGCTCATGGCCGAGCGCAAGAAGACGGCCGCCGCGTTCCCTAACCTGGTCGATTACGAGGCCAATCGCGCCTTCGTTCACCTTTACGACGCCGCGCCGTTACCCGCGGCAGGGACGCCCGTCGAGGACGTCAAAGTCGTCAAGTCGTTGTTCCGCGTGAAGCACGAGAAGGTCACGCGTCCGTTCCGGCGTTCGAGCGAGGAAGCCGCCAAGCGCAGGAAAACGCTGCGCGTGGGCATCCCGCGCGTCTTGAACGTCTACTCGACGGCTCCGTTCTTCCGCGCCTACTTCGAGACGCTCGGCCTCGGGCGCTCGAACATCGTCTTCAGCGATCAGACGAGCGATGAAATGTGGGTCGAGGGCGGCAAATACGGCTCGATCGACCCGTGCTTCCCGAGCAAGGTCGCGCAGGCGCACGTCCACAACCTGCTCTTTCATCAGCACGAACCGGAGCGGAAGCGCGCGCTCAACTACATTTTCTTCCCCATCCTCACGCACGTGAACAACTTCGTCGCGGACACGCAGGACAACGCGTCGTGTCCGATCGTCGCGGGCACGCCCGACGTGATGAAGGCGGCGTTCACTAAAGAGGTCGACTTCTTCGCGCAGCGCGGCATCGAATACCTGGCGCCGGCGCTCTCGTTCCAGGAGCCGATTCTCCTCGCGAAGCGCATGTTCGAGACGTTCGGCGCGCGACTCGACATCACCGAGGACGAGAACGATCACGCGTGTCGCCAGGCGTGGCACGCGATCGACGCGTTCGACAAGGACGTGCAGGAAAAGGGCCGCGCCATCCTCGAGACGGTCGAGGCCGAGAATCGCATCGCGATTTTGGTGCTGAATCGGCCGTACCACTCCGATCCGGGCCTGAACCACGGCATTCCGGAGGAGTTCCAGGTGCTCGGCTATCCGATCCTGTCGATCCGCTCGATCCCGAAGGACCGCGAGTATCTCGACCGCTACTACAAGGACGAGCTCGAGCGCGGCGTGATCAAGACGCCGCTCGAGCTGAACCACGTGTGGCCGGAGAACTACTCGGTGAACAGCGCGCAGAAGGTGTGGGGCGCTGCCTTCGCGGCCCACCACCCGAACGTCGCCGTGCTCGACCTCTCGAGCTTCAAGTGCGGCCACGACGCGCCGACGTACGGCTTGATCACCGACATCCTGCAGACGTCGAGGACGCCCGCTGCCGCCCTGCACGACCTCGACGCCAACAAGCCCGGCGGCTCGATCAAGATCCGCGTGAAAACCTACGCGCACTCGTTGCGTCTCCAGCAGGAGCGACTCGAGGACTTCTCGAGCAAGAAGCGCGAGCTCACGCGCAGGCTCGAGGAGAAGCGCCTCGAGCTCTTGCGCATGAAGCAGGCGCAGCTCGAGGGCCTGAAGCAGAAGGACCCGGCGCTCGAGCAGAGCATCGCGGAGCTTTCCGAAAGGGTGCGCGCCTACGCCGCGCCGCCCGCCGCCCCCGAACCCGCCGCCGGCATCATGAAGCTCGGCAAGAAAATGCCGGACGGCTCGATTCAACGCATCCAAACGGTCCCGGACGGGGCCGCCACGCAACCTCCCGCTTCCGAAACCGCCGCGAGCGCGGCCGAATGATTCCGCGGAATTCGAAACTAGTCTCGATAGGAGAACTCCGATGACCCAATCGACGATGAGCGACGCTCTCAGCACCAAGCGCAGCCTGCCGATCGCGGGCCGCACCAACGAAGGCCTCGACGTCGACGCCGAGCTAGCTCGCTTCGAGGCGGAAGAGCGCGCTCGCCTCGGCCTCGCGGCGGAAGAGCAGTGGGTCGAGAAAATGGCGAACCTCATGTTCACCAAGAAGGAGAAGGGGAAGATCACCCTCCTCATCGGCGGCCTGACGATGGCGCACGACTACCTCATCTCCGGTGCGTTCCGGAGCCTCGGCTACAACGTGGTGCCGCTCGACGCGCCCGATTACGAGGCCCTGCGCGCCGGCAAGGAGTTCGGCAACCGCGGCCAGTGCAACCCGACCTATTTCACGGTCGGGAACCTGATCAAGTTCTTGATCCACGTGCGCGACAAGGGCGGCCTCACGTCACAGGAAGTCGTCGAAAACTTCGTGTTCTTGACGGCCGGCGCGTGTGGACCGTGCCGCTTCGGCATGTACGTGACGGAGTATCGCAAGGCCCTGCGCGACGCGGGTTTCGACGGCTTCCGCGTCATGCTCTTCCAGCAGCAGGGCGGTTTGAGCCAGGCGACGGGTGAAGAGAGCGGGCTCGAGCTGAACCCGCCGTTCTTCATCGGCCTCTTGAAGGGGCTGATCGCCGGCGACATCATCAACGGCATCGCGTATCGGCTGCGCCCGTACGAGGTGGTGCCGGGCTCGACGGACGCCGCGATCGCGGAAGCGAAGAAGATTTGTTACGACGCCCTGTACGAGAAGCGGAGCATCCTCCGCGCGCTCCATCAGTCGCGGAAGATCTTCGAGAAGGTAGCGGTCGATCGCACGACCCCGAAGCCGAAGGTCGCCATCATCGGCGAGTTCTGGGCGATGACGACGGAGGGCGACGGCAACTACCAGCTGCAGCGCTTCCTCGAGTCCGAAGGCGCGGAGTGCGACATCCAGTTCATCACGGCGTGGCTCCTCTACAACGTGTGGGAAGTGCGCTTCGACACGAAGAACCGCACGGGCCTCCGCGGTAAAGACACGGCCAAGACGGGGCTCGCCGGCACGAACGACTTCCACGCGTTCAAGATGAAGGCTTCGCTCTGGGCGGCCGACAAGGCGATCCGCGTCGCGTTCCAGACGTTCGCGAACGTCGGGGGCTTCTACGGCGACCACCTGGCCGACATGGACGAGGTCGCGGACGTGGCCGCGCCCTTCTACAACAACGACCTTCGCGGCGGCGAAGGGCACATGGAAGTCGGCAAGCTGATTTTGAACGTGGTCAAGAGCAAGGCCACGATGACGCTCAGCGTGAAGCCGTTCGGTTGCATGCCGAGCTCGAGCGTGTCCGACGGCGTGCAGTCGCTCATCACCGAGCGTTACCCCGGCACCATCTACTGTGCCGTGGAGACGAGCGGTGACGGCGCCGTCAACTTCCAGAGCCGCGTGCAGATGTACCTTTTCAAGGCGCGCCAGGCGGCCGTCGAAGACTTCGAGCGCGCCCTCGAGAAGACGGGCATGACCGTGGAGAAGCTCCGCGCCTTCTTGAAGGCGAATCCGAAGTACGCGGCCGGCCTCCACAAGTCTCCGCACTTCGCGGGGAGCACGCCGGCCGATCTCGTGCACGAGGTCGCCGAGGTCGTCGATCTCACGCCCGCGCAGCGCACGCTCCACCTCGCGCGGAAACACGCCAAGGTCGTGCTCGCAGCGCTCAGGAGCGCGGCGAAGGATGCGCCGGCGAGCACGAAATCCGCGGCCGTCTTGTTTGCCCAGGCCGCCGCCGAGCTCGCCGAAATCGCGAAGGAGAAGGCGCCGGGCATGGCCGAATCGGCCGTGAACGCCGCGCGCGATCGCCTCGCGAAGGTGCTGCCGTTCACGGCGCCCCGCAAAGCGGACGAGCCGGTCGTCGCCGCGGCCGAGTGACCGCGGCGCTTGCGTGACGGGCGGCCGCGCTCGGAGGTTTTGCCTCGCGACGGCGCTCGTCGTCTGCGCGGGCCGGGCGGGCTCCGCGCAGGCGGAGCCGCCGGCTCGAACAGCGCCGTCCGCTCTTCCGCTCGATATCGCGTCCGACACGGAGTGCCCTGCCCCGGACGCGATCGGCGGCGGGCTCGCGGAGATTCTCGGACTTTCGGCGACCGAGCGCTTGAAGGAAGTGGCGCGGCTCGCGCACTCGGACGCCGGTCTCGTCGTCACGCTGCACGACCGCGACGGACGCATGCTCGGGGAGCGCACGTTGCCGCTCGAGGCGACGTGCGACGAGCTCGCGCCTCGTGCCGGCAGAAGCTCGGCGATACGGCGGGGAGCCGCGCCGATCTGGCCACGTACCTCACCCGCTACCCAGCGGGGCGCTTCGCCGCGGCCGCGCGAGCTCAGGCGGAATAGTCGCCCCAAAGCCACGCGGCGCGGGGTTGCCGCAATACTGCGCGCGCGGCACGATGACGGAGCTCCTCGCTCTTTCGATGGCGCACCTTTCGTCGGCACGGCTCGTACTCGGCGTTCTCGGCTTCGCCGCCGTCGCGAGCATCACGCCGGGCGCGCGCGCGCAATCGACCGCGCCGAGTACGCCCGCCGTCGCCGAACCGACTCCGCGCCCGAGCTCGCCCACCCCGGAGCCCGCTGCCGAACCTTTACCGGTCGAACCTGCACCAGCCGAAACCCCGCCCCCTGCGCCTCCGGAAGCCGCACTCCCGCCCGAGCCACCGCCGTCCGAACCGCCACCACCCGAGCCTCCTGTGGACGCGGAAGATGCAGGGCCGTCGCCGGGACCCTTTGGCCAGGGCGCGATCCGAGTGTCGCTCCTCGTCGGCAGCGGCGAGTCGACCACCGACACCTATTTCATCCTCGGCGGCGGCGGCGGTTACTACGTGCTGAACGGGCTCGAGCTCGGCCTCGACTACGAAGCGTGGCTCGGCGGGAGCCCGACGCTCCAACGCCTGAGCCCGGAAGCTCGCTTCGTGTTCTGGTTCGTGCCGACGCTGAAGCCTTACGCCGGCTTCTTCTATCGCCACACGTTCGTGAGCGGCTACGACGGGCTGAACTCGCTCGGCGGGCGCGTGGGACTCTACTACGCACCCGAGCGAAGCCGCATGTATCTCGGCGGCGGCGCCGTCTACGAACGTTACCTCGGTTGCACGGACAGCGTCCTCGGCGATTGCGACGAGCTCTATCCCGAGCTCGCCATCGGCGCCTCGTTCTAGCGAACGGGCGGGCCGTCTCGACCCGGCGAACGGCGCCCGATGCCGAAGGCACCCATCCCGAGCGCGACGAACGTCGCGAGCACGACGATCCACATCCCGGCGCCCGTGCTCGACAGGAACACGTGCATCACCGCAATGAACGCGAACGCGAGCAGCGTGAAAGCGCCCCCCACCGCAAGCCACGAGGTGATGCGGTGGCCCCAAACGCTGCCGATGATGAGCGCGATCCCGAGCAGCGGCACCGCGACGAGCAGCGAGCGGTTCGCCCCGGCGAGGAGCCCGACCATCTGCCCGCTCGTGAACACGAGCCCGAAGCCGCTCATCGACAAGAACTGGCCGACCAAGAACCACGGCATGAAAAAGCCGACGAGCAGCGCCGCGCCGCAGAGCCCGAACACCACGCGCGGAACCAGCCCGAGCCGCGGCTTCACGCTCGGTGCCGCCACCACGTCCGTCGACATGCGCGGGACGTTACACCCAAGCTCGCTCGGGTGTATCGAAACAGGAAGGCACCGACCGCACAGACCACCCTAAAAATTAGTGAATTTTATGGGTCTCACCCAGTGGGACCCCAAAATTCACGATCGATGCGAGTGGTGCTCGCCGTAATGCGAGCGGGCACCGCTCGGCGACGCCCATTTCGAGGGCACGGCTAAATGCCGTTGATCTTGGGCGGCGGCGAGTCGTAGAGGGACCGGCGTTTTTCCATGTAGCTCAGCGTGCCGCCGATCGGGAAGGTGAAGCTCTGGAGCAGTGTGTTGTCCGGTCCGAGCTCCTGAACCACGCCGGACGACGAGTACGTGATGAGCAAGTTGCCGTTGTCGAGCCGCTGCACGTCGCCGCCGAAGCCCGTGGCGATACCGCCGTCGTAGCGGAGCAGCGTCGTCGCCGTCTTCGCCGTCTCGTCGACCGTGAGCTCGTAGACGATCGAGTCGGCCTGGCCGCTCTCGCCCTTGTTGCTGAAGACGATCAGGTGGTCGGGGCCGAGCGCGTGGATGCCGTGCTGCGCCGTCCACTTCGTGCCGGAAATCGTGCTCTTCGTGCCGTTCAGCACCCACTTGAGCTCGCCCTGGCGGCTGATCTTGACGACGGTGCTCTGGTCGTAATCCGAAACGAAGAAGCTGTCGTCGCCCTGGAAATACGCGAGGTAGTTCACCTGGCACATCGTGCTGCCGTGCGCGTCCGCGAGGTTGAACACCGTGCGCAGGTCCTGCGTCGACGGATTGAACTCGACGACTTCCCAACAGCCGTTCGAGGCGTGGCTGATGAGCCCCAGGTCGCCGTCCGGGAGCACGGCCAGATCGTGCGTCGTGTGCGTGAGGTCGAACTTCTCCTCGGTGAGGCCGTCGAGCGTGACGCGCCGCACCCAGCCGCCGCCGTCCGTTTCGGACGTGTTGCGGATCCACATGCGCTTGCCGTCGTAGGAGAAGCGCGCGCGAATCACGTCGTCCTCGACCGCGTACCACCACACGAGGTCGCCGTCGGCGTCGAGGATCATGGCGGGGCCGCCGTTGTTCATGCCCCAGCGCGCCGTCACCATGTAGCCGCCGTACAATTTGTCGGGCGTCGTGTTCGTGACGACGGTGGGCTTCGCGAGGCCGTTCGGGCCCGGACCGGTGTCGATGGTGTCGTCGGCGCTCATGCACGTCTTGCCGTCCGAAACGGCGACCACGCGGAAGTGATAGGTGTGCGACGTCTTCATGCCGAGCAGCAGCGTGCGGTAGTTCGGCTCCGTGAGGTCGACCGGCGCCGTCAGGCCGTAATTGGTGTCGAGGCCGAACTGGATCGTGGCGCTGTCGACCTTGGCGAGGTCGGTCGTGAATTGAACGATGCCGACGCTCGCGATCTTCTCGCTGATCGATTTCTGCACGGTGATGTTGCAGCTCGTCGCGAGCATGCTTCCGCTGCCGGCTGCACCCGGCGCGCCTCCGGTGATAACGCCCGCGCCCGCGCTACCGCTCACGGGCGCGCCCGCTCCGCCGGTCACGGGAGCTCCGCCGCTCGGCGCGCCGCCGAGCCCGACACTGCCGCCGGTTCCTGCCGTTGCCGATCGTCCGCCGCTCGCGCCCGCGGGCGCACCGCCGCTCGTACCGCTCGGGCTGCCCGCGCTCGATTGCCCGCCGCTGCCCGTCGCGACCGCGCCTGCTACACCCGTGGCGCCCGATCCGTCGGACGGCGGCGATGCTGGCTGATGAGAAGAGCAAGCGACGGCGGCGCACAGCGCCGACATCGCGACCAAAGGGGTGAGCGCGTTCATGCGCTCGCAAACATAGGCTATCCGAGATGAAATTCACTCGAACGCTCGCGACCGTCGCTTCTCGTCAGCGCGGATTTTATGCGCGATTCCGAAACGCGAGGCGCGCCTCGCCTTTCGACGACGATTGTCCGCCTGCTCGCGAGCGCGCCGGTTACTGACGCGCGCTCGTCGGTGCGGGCTACTGCGCGGCCTGTCCGAGTGCGACCGGACGAGCGCTCGCCAGCCGCTGAGCGGTCTTCACGCGCCGCTCCGTGACCATTGCGTACGCCACGCCGAGCCCCACGGCGAGTGGCCCCACGATCGCGAGGTGAAGATTCGTCGCGCCGACGAGCTTCAGGCCCGACACCAAGAGCACGACCACGAGCGACGGACGAATCACGTGATCGGGAGCGCGCGAGGAGAAGCGCGCGCCGAAGAACACGCCGGGAACGCTGCCGATCAGGATCGAAGCCGTGAGGCTCAGCTTGAAGTCGCCGAAGAACAGGTGCCCGAGCGCCGCGCTCGTCACGAGCGGAACCGCCTGCACGAGGTCGGTGCCGACGAGCTCGGACAGCTTGAGCCGCGGGTAGAACATGAGCAGCAAAATGATCATCAGCGAGCCCGAGCCGACGGAGGTGAGACCGACCACGAGACCACCGAGGATGCCGATGATCAGCGTGGGCAGCGGCTTCACGACGAGCGGCAGGACGCCCTCCCCCGCCTTCTTCCGCGCGGCGAGCAGCGGCTTGATGACGAGACCCGCCGTCACGGAGAGGAGCGCGATACCGAGCGCGAGCTTCACGTTCGACTGCAGCGCGGCGCCCGAGCCGAACCGGCGCAACAGGAGCACGCCGAGAAACGCGGACGGAATCGAACCGAGCGCGAGCCATTTCACGAGCCCCCAGTTCACCGTGCCGCGCTTCCAGTGCACGCCGCCGCCGACAGGCTTCATCACCATGGACGCGACGATGTCGCTCGACACCGCCGTGAGCGGTTCGATACCGAACAAGAGAACCAGGATCGGCGTCATGAGCGCGCCGCCACCCATGCCGGTGAGGCCCACGACGAAACCGACGAACGCGCCTGCGAGGGTGACGAGCGGGTCGAACATGCCCGCAACATATCACATAATTCCTACAGACTTAGTAGATTTTATAAGTGCGCGTTACCAAAGCATGTTTTCGCCCGCTCAGGAGGCTTCGCTGCTGGGCGCCGTCATCCGGGGAGCCGGGGACGGCGCGGTCGGCGCGATCGGCGCGATCGAGGCGGAGGCGAGCGCACCGGCGAGCCGCCGGTGGGTGACGAAGGCGTAGGCCGCGCCGAGCAGCGCAACGGGCGGCGCGACGATGGCGAGCATCGCGTCGGGGAGGCCCAAGAGCTTCACGCCCGAGATGAAGAGCACGACGACGAGCGCCGGGCGAATCACGTGATCCGGCGCGCGCGACGACAAACGGGCACCGAAGAAGACCCCGGGAACGCTGCCGATCAGGATCGAAGCCGTCAGGCCGAGCTTGAAGTTGCCGAACAGGAGATGGCCGAGCGCAGCGCTCGTCACGAGCGGCACGGCCTGCACGAGATCGGTCCCGACGAGCTCGGAGAGCTTGAGCCGCGGATACAAGACGAGGAGCAGAATGATCATGAGCGAGCCCGAGCCGACCGAGGTGAGCCCGACGATGAGTCCGCCGAAAATCCCGATGAATAGCGTCGGCAACGGGCGCACGACCACCGGCAGGAGGCTCTCGCCCGGACGCTTGCGCACGAGCAACGGCCGCACGACGAGCGCGACCGAAACGATGAGCAGCACCACGCCGAGCGCGAGCTTCACGTGCGACTCGAGCTCGGCACCGGCTCCGAGCTTGCGCAGCAGCAGCACGCCGAGAAACGCGGACGGGATCGAGCCGAGCGCGAGCCACTTCACGAGCCCCCAGTTCACCGTGCCGCGCTTCCAGTGCACGCCGCCGCCGATGGGACGCATGATCATGGCCGCAACCACGTCGCTCGAAACGGCAGCGAGCGGTTGCACGCCGAAGAGGAGCACGAGGATCGGCGTCATCAGGGCGCCGCCGCCCATGCCGGTCAGTCCCACGACGAAACCGACGAAGGCTCCGGCGACGATGACGAGCGGATCGAGCATGCGCCAAGTGTAGCTACAATCCCTACCGAGTTAGTTGGTATCTCACAACTAATCGAATTTATTGTTATTTTATTGGGCACGCCGCCATTCGACCGTGGCTGGAAGGCGTGCGTGCCTGACCCGCAGCTCGGGGAGTCACACCTGCGCGGGCGGCATCAGGCTCGTGCGAGAAATCTCGGCTTCCTCACTGCGCGTCTCGCCCGCCCGGTCGAGCGCCAGCTTGAAGAGCACCGGGCCGATCATCTCGTTGATCGCGACGGCGGCGATGGCGAGCGAACGGAAGCCGTCGCCGAGTCCGGGGAAGGCGTTGGCGATCGTCATGCTGAGGCCGAGCGCCAGGCCCGCCTGCGAGACGAGCGACGACCAACCCCACTTCTTGAGCACCGGCGGGTCGCTCGCGACGCGGCTGCTCACGAGGTGCGCGGCGTAGGTCGCGAGGCCGCGAATGACGCAGAGCGTGAGCGCGATGGGCCAGAACTTGCGGAGGAGCGGCACGTTGAGGTGCGCGCCCGCGTTCGCGAAGAAGACGACGAAGACGACGTTGCCCGTCTGCTCGATGGCATGGAGGAGCTTTTCGCCCTGCGCCGTCAGGTTTTGCACGACGAAGCCCGCGACCATGAACGCGAGCGTCGCGTCCACCTTCACGTAGCGCAAGAAGTCCGAGAGACCGAAGCCGATGGCGAGCAGCACGAGCAGGAGCCCGCGCCCGACGAGCTTCAGGTACGCGGCGAGGGCCAGGCCGAGCGTCGTCCCGAAGGCGATGCTGCCGAGTAGCTCGTGGCCGAGATCCTGCACGTCTCGCACGGAAAAGCCGCCGGAGCCCGCGATGAGGGGGCGGGCGAGCATCATGGCGGCCGCCACCAGAACCACGACCACGACGTCCGACGACATGATGAACGCGAGCGCGAAGGTGGCGACGGGCCCCTTGGCGCGCGTCTGCGAAAGAATGCCCATGCACGCCGATGGGCTGCGCGTGATGCTGAGCACGCCCCAGAGCAGCGCGACGCCGAACATGGGAACGGGCGCGAGCGTCGCGAAGAAGGGCGTAAAGCGACCGAGGAAGAACATGGCGACCGTCATCACGACGCCGACGAGCACGCTCTGCAGGAACATCGCGTAGCTGAGGCTCTTGGCGACCTGACGCAGCGTGCTCACCTTGAGCTCGGCGCCGCCCGCGAGCGCGATGAGCGCGAGGGCGAGCGTGTTCACGGGCGACAGCTGATCGACCGTGTGGTGATCGACGAGCTCGAGCACGTCGGGGCCGCCGATGATGCCCGCGAGTAGATAGCCCGACAGGTGCGGCAGCCCGATCGTCTCGAGCAGCTCGGAGAGGAGCGTACCCGCGAGCAGCAAAAAGCCGACGCCTGCGACGCTGCCGAGCTCGCCCTTGAGCTCGGGCGTGAGGCGGGTTGCACCGAACAGCATGCAAACCGTGACCGCCAGCGCGAACGCTTGTACGAGCCGCGTCCAGACGTCCTTCGAGCCGGCGACAGCGCTGCTCATCGGCGTGCCTCCGGAAAATCGGAGACGGAAGTGCGCTCGCCGAAGTCCGAATCGTGGAGCGCGGAGCTCGGCAAGGAGAGCGGCGCCACGTCGCTTTCGGCGTCGACCGCGTGCGTCTCGCCGGCCGCTTCGAGAGCGCGCTTGAGCTCGGCGGGGCCGATGAGCTCGCCGAGCAGGACGCCCGCGGCGGCGAGCAGGAGCACGGCGCTGCTCGCTCTCCCGGGTAAGCGGACGAGCAGCGTGAACGCGAGCGCGAGCGAGATGGCGCCCGTCGAAGCCATCCCGAAGCCGATGCGGGGGCCCGACGCACGCGCAGCCGGCAGGAGCGCGATCAAAACGACGCCGCGCACGACCTCCGCGCCCAGGCGCGCCGCGAGCGCGACCGCCACGAGCAACCAGAGCTTCGGCAACGAGTCGAAGTCGACGCACGCGCCCGCGACGAGCACCACCGGCAAAAGCACGGGCTTTTCGGTCGGCTGCACCATGTATTTGATCTCGAGGCGATGGCGCGAAGCGATCGAAACCGTGAGCCCCATCGCGAACAAGGTCGCGACGGCGGCGAGGCCGAGGCGCATGGCGACGCCCGCGGCGAGCAGCGAGGTGCCGAGCAGGATGCCCCAGCTCTCGTCGCGCCTGAACTCGCGACCGAGCAGCACCGCGGCGACGAGGCCCATCACCACGCCGATGCCGAGCGTGCAGCCGACGCGGACGCTGAGGTCGAACGCGCCGAGCGGCGCGTCGGGCGCGACGGCGAAGAGGATGCCGAGCCCGAGCACGGGGACGAGAGCGCTCGCGCGCGCCATGTCCGCGAGCCAATCGCTGAGCTTGCCGCGCGCGCCGTGACGCTCCGCCACCCAGCGCACGGTGTGCCGCGTCGTTTCGGAGCCGACGAAGCCGGCGCCGAGCGCAAGCTCGAGCCGTTCGAAGCCGTGCAAAATGTCGAGCGCGTCGAGCGTGACGAAGAGCGCGGCCGAGACGCCGGCGCCCACGAGGGCAGCGCCGAAAATGCCGGTAACGGCGCGGCCGAGACGCACGCGCCGCCGCCCCACGAGGAGGTAACCGAGCCCCACGACGAACGCGAGCCACGCCGCGGCGCACGCGAAGATCGGCTGGAAGCTATGCACCGTCGAGCGCGGCAGGAGACCGAGCCCGTGCGGTCCGGCGGCCACGCCGAGCACCAGGTACTCCGCGCCCGAGGGCAGGCCGAAGCCGCGGATCGTGCGTCCGCCGACCAGCATGCTGCTGACGAACGCCACGACCAACAGGCCGAGCAGAACCGCGATGCCGCCGCTCATGAGTGCGCCTCGCGATCGAGTCGTCCGAGCGGGACGTGCGCGGCGGCGAGCGCCTCGACGATCGCGAGCTGTACCTCGGAACGCGCGTTGCGCTGATCGGACGCGAAGCTCACGCGAAAGAGCGTGCGGGCGGCGTCGGCGCTCGTGAGCTCGACGCGAGCGTCGTCCGAGAAGCGCGAGGCGGTTCTCAGCAAGACGCCCTGCACGTCCGTGTGCGGCGTGCCCGGCGCGACCGCGACATCGACGTCGAAGCGCGGCCGCGTGCCGATGACGCGCGTCGGATGGCGGAGCGCATACAGGTGGGGGATGCGCACTTCGGCGCGCTCGGAGTCCTCGAGCCTCAAGTCGAGCAGACCGATGCTCGAGATGCGCCCGCCGTAGCCGCCGATCTCGACGTGCTGGCCGGGGCGAAGACGCCGGCCAAAGAGCAGGATGGCGCCGAGCATGCCGCTCGCGAGGACGGGCGTGGCAGCCAAGCCGAGCGCGACGAGCACGACGGCGCCCGTGCGACCGAGCGCGCCTTCCGTGTTGCCGGTGACGAGCGGCGCGAGGAACACGAGCGCGGCGAGTACGACGCCGAGCCGCAGGAGAGCGCTCGTCGGCGCAGCGAGCTCCGGCGTCACCCAGCTCACGACGTTTTCATGTCGTTCGATGCTGTCGAAGAACAGGCCGAGGAAGCGCACGAGCACGAAGACCGCCGCCCCCGCGATCACGAGCACGGCGAGCACCGGCAAGCCCGTCGCGAGCCGCGTCATCAGCTGCGAGAGCGGCGTGACGATGAGCCCCGTGAGCTTCTGCGTGTAGTCGCGCGTCGACTCGAAGAGCGAGAGCACGACGACGAGCCAGGCGTAGAACACGCCGGCCTGCGCGACCCACTTGCCGACTCCGAGCACGACGACCGCGGTGCTCCGCACCGTGCCGGGGCTCACCACCTCGATCTGGCGCACGCGTACGGCGAGCACGCGCTCGGCGTTCGCGTCGATCCAGGCGCGCGCCCGTTCGGCGAACTCGCCGATCTTCTGCATCAAGTAGAAGGCGATGAGCCCCAGAAAGACGAGCAGCGAGATCGAAAACACCGTCTTCGAAAGCGCAGCCTGGCGATGCTCGCTCTCGATGGCGCTGCGGAGCGCACCGACGACACTCGCGGCATGGACGTCGACGGAGCTCGCCCCCGCCGCCTGAGCGTCCTCGCTACCGAGCTCGACGATCGGCGTTTGGCCGGCGAGCACGACGGCGAGCTCGCCGCGATGCTCGTAGCGGACGTCGGCTTCGTGGACGTGCTCGACGACGGAGGCGAGCGCCGCCGTCGCGGCCTGGGCGCGCTGCTCGGGGGTCTTGTTGCCGCGCGGCACGCGGATCGCAAATACCTGGGCATCCCCCAGCAAGACTTGGGCGTTTGCGACGGGCGCGGCCGAAGCGCTCGGCGCGCGGCGCGGGGCGGCGGGGGTCGGCAACGCTGCTACGGCCGCCGGGGGACCGCCGTCCGTCGCGCTCGCGCGGGCCGAGACCGTCGGCGCGGGCGCGGGCGGGCTGACAGGCGGCGCGGGAGGCGGAGGCGGCGCGGCGGGCGCGGCGCTCGGCTCGCTCGCGGACGCGAGGGCGGCGGGAAGCTCGACGCTCGCGGAAGGACGCGGGGCGAGCAGGCTCGGAGCGTTCGGGGCCGTGACCACGGGCGGCGGCGCGAGCGGTGACGGCGCATGCGACGGCGAGCCCGCGGGCGCGGCTATCGCCGGGGGGGAGGAGGACGGCGGCTCTGCGCTCGCCCGCGCGGGTGCCGGCTCCGCGTGCAGCGGCGCCGCGAATAGGACGACGAGCGCGGCCGAGCGCAGGCGGGACCAGTCGAGCGGGGTCGTCACCTCTAAGACTTCTACTCGCTCACGTACCCGCTCGAAATAGGCGTCTACGCGAGGTGAAACCCGTGTGGTCAATGGTGCGAGCGTCGCTCGCGATCATTTTGCGGGATCGATGCGGAAGACGCGCCGACTGCTCGCGTCGGCAACGTACGCGCGGCCGTCGGGGCCGATCGCGATGCCGCCGAGCGCGCCCGAGGGCAAACCGGTGTCGAGCTCGGCGAGCGTGCGGCCGGCGCGATCGTAGGCGACGACGTGACTCGTGAGGGCGTCGGTGACGAAGAGCACACCCTCGTAGAGCGCGAGCCCGCTCGGCTCGGCGAGCCGGCCGCGAGGCACGACTTCAGCGAGCTTCCAGCCGTTCATGCTCACGTGGATTTGGATGGGGTCGTACGTGACGACGGGGTCCCCCGGAGTGCCGGCCGTCGTGTCGAGCGCGACGATGCGGCCGTTGCCGGTGTCCGCGGCGTAGAGCAGCGCCGTTTCGGGGTCGAACACGAGGTGACTCGGCACCTCGGGCACGCGGCTGAGCTCGCCGGTCGCATAGCGTTCGAGCTCGCCGTCGGAGTGGTCGTCACCGCCGGGCTCGTGCGGCGCGTGAAAATCATAGCGGTCGAGGGAGCCGGCGTCGCCGTTGAATGTCCAGTAGACGTTGTCGTGCTCGTGCGCGACGCCCATGCAGTAGGGCGACTCGTGCAGCATGTCGATGTGCGTGCTGTGCGTCGGTGAATCCGCGGGCGGCGTCACGCCGAAGATGGTCGGATCGGCCGACCAGAGCGCGGGGCCGTTGAAAGGCACGGCCTCGTCCTCGTAGTTCGAGGTGCGCGCCTCGGCGCAGGTCGAGAACGTGTCGTCGCCGGCGAACGAAATAGAGGTGGGCCGGCGCATGAAATGCCAAGCGTTGGCGTCTGCTTTGACTTCGGAGGTCTGCGGTGTCGCGGGAGCCGCCGTCGCGCCGTGAACGATCGCCACCCGCCCGATGAGCCACGGGCAGCCCGTGGTGTCGCCGTCGTTGCACACCTCGTCGGTCAGCGGCTGGCGCAGGGTGATCCAGAGCTCGTCGTCGGCGCTCGGATTGAACGCGAGGGCCGTGGGGTAAAACGGTTGTCGGCTGTCGGCGGCGGCGTCGTACACCTCGAAGTAGCTCGGCGGCGTGGGGCCCGCGCCGAGCAGCGCCGCCACCGCCAAATCCTCCGCCGAGGGCGCCCCGGGCGTCTCCGCCGCCGCCGGCGCGTCGGGCACCTTCTCGCTGCTGCAAGCAAAGGCACAGAGGGCCGCCACCGCCGCCGCACGCTTGACGAAAGCCACGCCAGGATCTCCCACGCCTCGTCCCCGAGCTCAAGCCGAGGCCGGCTCCTACACGGACGACCGTCCGAGAACGCGCATGCCACAAAGAATGCTAAATAGCCGCCGCCCATGACTTCGCACGAGTACCCGGATCGTATCGTTTTGCACATTGCCGGCGCGGACCGTCCCGGCGTGACGGCGCGTCTCACCGAGATCATCGCCGAGGAGAGCGCGGACCTCGTGGATATCGGCCAGTCGGTGCTGCACGGCTACTTGATGCTGTCGGCCATCGTCGACGTACCGACCACGTCGAACGCGTTTCGCAAAATTCTGTTCGCGGTGGCCGACCTCGGGCTGCGGCTCGAGGTGAGCGCCTACCGTGCCGAGCGGGCTCACTCGGCGAGGGACGCCGGCACGCTGGCCGTAACGGTGCTCGGGCCGCTCGCGGACGGCGGCGCGACGGCGCGCATCACGCGCTTCATGGCCGAGCGCGACATGAACATCCGCGAGATCCGCTCGCTCAGCGACAAGGACCTCAGCGGACTCGAGCTCATCGTCGACTTGAAGCCCGGCGAAGAGCCGGAGGCCGGTGAGCTGATGGACCTCCGCGGGAAGCTCCTGGCGCTCGGCACCGAGCTCGGCGTCGACCTCGCCGTGCAGAAAGACGACATCTTCCGGCGCGACAAGCGGCTCGTATGCATGGACGTCGACTCGACGTTCGTGAAGGGGGAGCTCATCGACGAGCTCGCGTCCCTGGTCGGCGCGAAGGAAAAGGTCGCCGCCATCACGGCGCGCGCGATGCGAGGCGAAATCGACTTCAAACAAGCGCTCACCGAGCGGGTGAAGCTCCTCGAAGGGCTCCCGTTCGAGCAAGCGAAAAACCTCGCCGACCGCTCCGAGCTCACGCCCGGCGCCGACCGCTTCGTGCGTCTGCTCCAAGGCCTCGGCTACCGCATCGGGCTCGTGAGCGGCGGCTTCACCTTTTTCGTGGACGATCTCAAAGCGCGCTTCGGGCTCGACTTCGCGGTCTCGAACGAGCTCGAGATCGCGGACGGGAAGCTCACGGGTCGCGTCCGCGGTTCGATCGTGGACGGCGAGCGCAAGAGTCAGGTGCTGCGCGACATGAGCCAGGCGTACCGGCTGCGGCTCGGGCAGACCATCGCCATCGGTGACGGTGCGAACGACATCCTCATGTTGCAGAGCGCCGGCCTCGGCATCGCGTTCCGCGCCAAGCCGAAGCTCCAAGCCGTCGCCGACATGAGCCTGAACCACCACGAGCGGCTCGACACGCTCCTCTACCTCATGGGCTACAACGCGCGGGACCTGCGGGAGGCCGAAAACGTCGCCGGCTGGTCCGCGAATCCCCCCAAAGCCGGTTGAAGCCGGTCCGTCAGGTCGCGGGCCCTTCGCAGATCGCAGTCGAGCCGATACAGCCGACGCCCTGGCAGCAGCGCTCGTTCAGCGGGCAGGTGCCGGTCTGGGTGGTGCAAGCACCTTCCTTGCAAACCGGCCGGCTGCATTCGGTCGTGGTGCCGCCGTCGAGCGGCAGAGCGAGGGGTTCTACCGTCGTCGCACAGTCGCTGTCTTGGCAGCATTGCGCGCACGTGCCGGTGTCCGGGCAGCAGAGCGCACCGTTGCTGCATTGATCGTTGGAGCAGCACGTTTGGCATTTGCCCGTGCGCTGGCAGCACGTTTGACCGTGACTACACGAGACGGTCGGATACTCGCATCTGCCGCTATTACAAGCGACGGTCTGACACGCGAGCGGCGCGGCGCAATCCGCGGCGGTGGTGCACTGGTTCGACGAGCAACCCTTCTTCGGGTCGCACGTCTGCCCGACCTTGCAGAGCGACTCGTCGGGCTCGTTGGAACAGGCGAGCTTGCCGTCGGCGCCGGCCTTGCACTTCGCGACGGTGCAGGTGACGCCGTCGTCGGGGCAGCCGCTCGCGCTACAACAAGCGCCACACTGGGCCGTCGTGCCGTCCGGGCTCGGGCAGCATCGTTCGCCCACGCCGCAGAGCTCGCTCGTCGAGCATTTCAGGTCGGTACCGCACGTGCTCGGGTTGCACGGGTCGTCGTGAGGACACTGCGAGTCACTGCAGCAGCTGCCGCAGCCTTGCCCCGGACAACAGGTGCCGCCGCCCGGGCACGAGGCATGATTGCAGAGCCGATTGACGCAGGCGTCGTCCGTGCAGGGGTCGCCGTCGTCACAATCCGTATCGGCCGCGCACCCTTCGCGCGCGACGCAACCCGTGGGCGAGCAGTACTCGTCCTGGTTGTCGCACGCGCCGGGCGTGTTGGTGCAGAAGCCCGCGAAGCACTCGTCGTCGGTGCAATCGACTCGATCGTCGCAATCCGCCTTGCCGCAACACTGACCGCAAACGCCGTCGCAGCACATGGGTTGATCGCCGGTGCACTTGGGCGCGTGCACGCAAATGCCGTCCGAGCCGCAGCTGTCGATCGTGCACGGATCGGGGTCCACGCAGTCCTGCGCTTCGGTGCAGGGCGTCGTACCGCCGCCCGCGCTACCTCCGCTGTTCGAGCTGCCGCCGCTCGACACGCCCGCCATGCCGCCGAGCGATGCGTCGCCCGCCGTGCCGCCGCTGCCCCCGTTCGCGGCCATGCCGCTCACCGCGCCCATGCCGGCTTGTGCTTTGGTTCCCGACGACGAAAACTCCGCGCCACCGCAGGCCGCGGCGACGACCGCGCAAACGAAGCTCAGGCCCAGCACGCGAACAAGCAAGTGCATGCCGCTAATCATAGCCCAGGACGAGGCCCTCCGTCCTAGTGCCGGGCCCGTTTCTGAAGACGTTGCGAGCCGCGCGCCGGCTTTACCGTCGCGCGCCCTCACGCGCTCCGCGCGTGCCCGGTGCCTCCTCGAATGCATCGTTACTTACGGGACGCGGCACTAGGCCTGCGCGCCCTGCTCGAGCGAGCCGAAGAAGGCGCGCACGACGGCATTCCGGAGCTTGCTCTTTTCCGCACACACACCGACTCCGAGGTCGCCGAGATCCGACTCGACGTCGAGCCCGCGGACCGCGGTGCGCAGCGGACTCTTCTCCATGACGACCCTGGGCACGACGCCCACACCGCAGCCGAGGCTCACGAGCGACAAGATCGCCTCGTTACCGGGCACCTCACCGTAGAGCGTGGGCTTGACGCGCCGGCGTCGAAAAAACCGTTCGGCGCCGACGCGCCCCGGACCGGTGCTCGGCAGCACCATCGGGACGCGCTCCCACGCGATGGTGCGCTCCTCCACCAAGCGACTCACCTCGCAATCGCTCGCGGGCGCGACGAACACGAGCGGCGTCACGAGCAGCGTGCGCGACACGAGGCCGGGCGGCGTGCGCGACGGCAGCGCGGCAACGGCGACGTCGACGGCGCCGCGCGACAGCATCGCGAGCGCATCCATGGCGTAGCCCGTCTCGAGACGAATGTGAATGTCGGGGTGACGGCGCCGGAAGCTCGCGAGCGCGTCGGGCAGGAAGCTCTGGCATGCCGTCACCGACGCGAAGATGCCGATCGTCCCCGTGAGCCGCTCGGAGCTGTCCGACAAGCGCGTGCGGAGCGCTTGCCAGCGCGAGAGCGTCTCCGCGGCGTGCAGCTTGAGGGCTTCGCCCGCGGGCGCGAGCTCGACGCTGCGACGGTCACGCACGAAAAGCGGCCGCCCGACTTCGCTCTCCAAGCGTTGAATCGTGCGCGAGAGCGCCGACGGGCTCACGTGGCACTCGCGGCTCGTACGCCCGAAGTGGAGCGAGCGGGAGAGATGGAGGAACAGGTCGAGCTCGTCGTAAGTCATGGGACCGAGGAAAGCCTGCGGCTTTCGTTCACTATTTGGTGTTGCTCGATTCGCAACACATTATGGCGAACATATCATCTTGCGCAACAGGCGCTCGCGGCTAGGCTCTCGCCCATGTCGAAGCCGCTGTCCTTCACGTCCAAGGTTTTCAACGTCGAGCGCCAAGATTTCGGGGGCCAGAGCGAGCAGTTCGTCAAGGGAGGACGCAACCTGTTTCCGCTCCTGCCCAAGGCTTTCGCCGGCATCAAGCAGATCGGCGTGATCGGCTGGGGCTCGCAGGGTCCGGCTCAAGCGCAGAACTTGAGGGACTCGCTCGCCGGGACCGACATCAAGGTGAAGGTCGGCTTGCGCGCGGGCTCGAGCTCGGCGAAAGCGGCCGAGGCCGCGGGCTTCACGCCGGCGAACGGCACGCTCGGCGACCAGTACGACGTCGTGAAAGAGAGCGACCTCGTGCTGCTCCTCATCTCGGACGCGGCCCAGGCGGAGAACTTCAAGCAGTACCTCGAGCTCATGCGCCCTGGGACGACGCTCGGCCTCTCGCACGGCTTCTTGCTCGGCCACATGAAGAACGTCGGCGCGAAGTTCCCGGCGAACATCAACGTCGTCGCCGTCTGCCCGAAGGGCATGGGCCCGAGCGTCCGCCGCCTGTACGTGCAGGGGAAGGAAGTGAACGGCGCGGGCATCAACGCGAGCTTCGCCGTCGAGCAGGACATCGACGGGCGCGCGACGGACATCGCGCTCGGCTGGTCGGTGGCGCTCGGCTCCCCCTACACGTTCCAGACCACGCTCGAGAGCGAATACAAGTCGGACATTTACGGCGAGCGCGGCATTTTGCTGGGCGCCGTGCACGGCGTGATCGAGTCGCTTTACCGCCGTTTCGTGAGCCAGGGCATGAGCCGCGAGGACGCGTTTCTGAACTCGGCCGAGTCGATCACGGGGCCGATTTCGAAGACGATCTCGAAGCAGGGCATCATCGCCGTGTACGAGGGCCTCGACGCCAAGGGCAAGGCCGAGTTCGAGAAGGCGTACACCGCGACGTACCCCGCCGCGCGCGAGGTGATGGAGGAGATCTACGACGAGGTCTCGAGCGGGAACGAAATCCGCGGCGTCGTGCTCGCGGGTGAGCGCCTGAAGCACCGCCCGATGGGCAAGATCGACGGCACCGAGACCTGGAAGGTCGGGGCCGAGGTCCGCAAGAAGCGCGTCGAGGCGAAGATCCCCGTGAACCCGTTCACGGCCGGCGTCTACATCGCGACGATGATGGCGCAGATCGACGTGCTCTACGCCCACGAGCACCCCGGCTCGGAGATCGCGAACGAGAGCGTGATCGAATGCACGGATTCGCTGAATCCGTACATGCACGCGCGCGGCGTCTCCTACATGATCGACAACTGCTCGACGACGGCTCGCCTCGGCGCGCGCCGCTGGGCCCCGACGTTCGATTACACCATCACGCAGCAGGCGTACGTCGATCTCGACGAGGGTCGCGCGCTCGACCAGAAGCTCGTCCCCGCGTTCAAGACGCACGCGATTCACCCGGTGCTCGCCGCGTGCGCGAAGCTCCGGCCCACGGTCGACATCTTCGTCGAGTGAGCGGCGACCGGTCTCACGCCGAGCTCTGCGCATGAGCTCGGCGTGACCGACGCTCTGCGCCACCCGATCGAGTTACTGCAAGCCCCCTGGGAGGGAAGTCGCTGATGAAGGCCGAAAATTCATGGCAGGACGCCGCCGGGCAGCGCTGGGCGGAGCTTTCCGAGCGCACCGACGCGCAGCTCGGGCCGCTCGGGCGGCAGGCGATGGCTCTGATTGCGCCCCTGCGCGGCGAGCGCGTGCTCGATGTGGGTTGCGGCGCGGGGCAGTCGACGGTCGAGCTCGCGGAGCTCGTGGGCGAGACGGGCAAAGTGGTCGGGCTCGATATTTCCGAGCCGCTCTTGAACGCCGCCAAGAACCGCGTCGCGGCGCGCGGGCTCCGTAGCGTCGAGCTCGTGCTCGCCAACGCGGCGACCGCGGGCTTCGCGGAGCCGTTCGACGTGGCGTTCTCGCGCTTCGGCGTGATGTTCTTCGAAGACTCGGTGGCGGCGTTCGCCAACATCGGCCGTGCGCTCCGCTCCGGCGGCAGGCTCGGGTTCGTGTGCTGGCAGCCACGGGAAAGAAATCCCTGGGCGCACGAGCCGCTCGAGGCGGTGCGCGCGCTCAGGCCGGATTTGCCGCTGCCGCCGTTGCTGGCGCCCGACAAGCCGGGGCCGTTCTACTTCTCGTCGCCGGCGTTCGTGCGCGACGTTCTCGAGCGCGCCGGTTTCGGCGACGTGCAGATCGTGCCGTACGAGGCGAGCTTGCCGCTCGGCGGCGCGAAGGTGCTCGACGAGGCGGTCGACTACCTCCTGCAGATTGGTCCTGCGGCACGCTTTCTGAACGAGGCCGGGCTAAACGCGGAGCCGCGAGCGCGCGAACTGATCGCGCGCGCCGTTGCCCCGTTCGTTACCGACGGCGGCGTGCTGGCGCCGTCGCGCGTGCTGCTCGTCGCCGCGCGGCGTCCCTGACGTTCCGGCGCTGGCAGCATTCGAAGCGCGGAGCGTGCAGGCGAACCCGCCTGAGGCTCTGGCTCGCGATGACGGGGCGGACGGCGTGACCCGTCAGCCGGATGCGGCCGGCGTCACTGGGGCGAGTGGCAGAGCTCGCCGAGCGCGCCCGTGGCGCCGTCGCAGCTGCAATGCGCGATGTAGCGGTTCGCTTCGCTGATGCACTGGCTGTCGACGCCCTGACAGCTCTGGTTCTGGTCCGCGCAGCTCGCGAAATCACCGAACGCGCTCTGACAATCCGAGCCTCGTGCCTGGATGTTCCGGATGCACTGCTGCGAGCAGTCGTCGACGCTGACCGCGTCCGTCGCGCAGCGCTGCTGCCACTCGCACACGCTCTGGCACTGGCCTTCGGTCGAGTTGCACGCGAGCGCGCAGGCGACCGCGGCGACGAGCGCGAAGAGACGAACGACCTGGAAGCGACGAAACGGGACGGGCATGCCTGAAGCGGCGCGGACGCTAGCACGGCGCCGCCACGCGCGGGGGAGGCTCAGAACGAGAGCTTCTCCGCTTCGGCCGCGTAGCGAGCGGCGAGCGCCTCGTACACGGGCACGACGCTCGGATCCGGCGCGATGCGCTCCGGCCCCGGCGCGCAAAACGGCGCGAAGAGCTCCGCGAACGGGCGGCCCTCCACCGCTTGGGCCGCGCGCAGGGCGCCGCCGAGCGCCGAGGAGTTCGCGACGGCCAGGGTGCGCACCTCGGCTTGGAAGACGTCGGCCAAGACCTTGAGGATGCCGCGGTTTTTGGACGCGCCCCCGGTTGCGAGCAAGGTGCGCGGCGTTTCACCGATCCACGCCGAATGCCGGCGCATGGCGAGCGCTTGGGCTTCGACGATGGCACGCGCGGCGTGCGCCGGAGCGCGCCACGCCACGAACTCGGGCGAGCCGAACAGCCGCACCTCGGGCCTGGCGATGCGCGGCGTGATCTCGGGTACGAAATACGGGAGCATTAGGTTGCCGTCGTTGCCCGGCTTCGTTTCGGCGAGGATGGCGCGCTCGAACGCGGGCCAGTCGAGCTTCGTGCGCTCGGCGACGGCTTCGCGCGCGAGCGAGCCGTTGGCGAAGCAGATCAGGCACATGAAGCCGCCCGCGGGGTTGCCGAAGACGTGGCCGAAGCCGCCCGGATCCGTCTTCGGCTGCCGCATCGCCGCGAAGACGGTGTCGCTCGTGCCGAGGCTCACGACGGCCGTCCCCGGCAACGCAGCCCCCATGCCGACCAAGCTCGACGGGTTGTCGCCAGTGAACGCGATGACCGGCGTGCCGGCGCGGAAGCCGTAGCGTTCCACGAAGTACGGCGCGATCGAGCCGACGCGCGTGGTCGACGCCACGGGCGCGCGGAGCTTCGCCGCGAGGCCGGGCGCGGTGGCGGCGAGCAGCGGTTCGCTCCAACCGAGCGCGGCGAGCTCGAGCAAGTTCATGCCCGCGCCGTCACCGAAGTCGATGGGCGCCGACGTGCCGGCGAGGACGCCCGCGATGAACGAGCTCACGAGGTGGATCTCCTGCGTGGCCGCGTAGGCCGCGGGCTCGCTGCGCGCGAACTTGCGGATCTGAGGTCCCGTGAAGCGCGGCGTCGCGCGCGAGCCGCTGATGCGCGTGACCGCGGCGTCGCCGCCGACGGCCGCCGCGATGGCGCTGCAATCCTCGCCCGTCGAGCTATCCATCCAGATCGGCGAGGTCGCGCGGCTGAGCAGGGGGCGAAGCTGCTCGCGGAGCGGCCGGTCCGTCGCGAACGTCGCCTTGCCGAGCGGAGACCTCAGATACACCGAGCCGTGCTGCTGGCCGGCGCCGCTCACGCCCGCGATGGAGCCGAGGTCGAAGCCGCTCGCGCGGATGTCGGCGAGCAAGCGCTCGAGCGCCTCGACCCACATCAGCGGATCGGAGTGCTTGACGGCTGGATCGGCGTTCTCGAGAAAGCCGTGCGGCGCGTGGAACTCGGGCAGCGCCTGGCCGTAGTTCAGGCTGCGATCGAGGACGACACGCCCGGCGTCGGTATCGACGACGAGGGCGGACAGACTCTGGGTGCTGGAATCGAGACCGAGAAAGAGCGCCATCGGGATCTCCGCGAGGGCGCCGAGCGTAGCTCAGAACGGGGTCACGAGCTGAACCAGTAGAAGCTCGTGTAGGTGATGGTTTTGTCGGTGGCGGCCGTGAACGAGAAGTAATAGCCGCCGTCGACCTTGGCCGGCAGCTGGCCGCCGCAGGTCGCGGTGGGTGTCGCGCCGTTCACGCTCACCGTGCGGCCGCCCATGTTCGAGCACATCCAGCTGTTGAATGTCTCCATGACGAAGTAGCAAACCGCGTCGGCCGTATCGAAGCTGCCGGAATTGCCCGCCATCGTCGGCATCCTCGGATCCGGGCACGCAGCGGCGCTCGCGCCCGCGCTGCCGCCCGCGGACATGCCGGCGCCGCCGCCCGTCGCGCTGCGGCCGCCCGTCGCGGTGCCGCCCGTGCCGCGACCCGCCGTGCCGGTGCCGCCCGTATTACGACCGCCCGCGCCGAATCCGCCGCCTGTGCCGCCGCTCCCCGGCATGCCCGCCGATCCACCGAACGCGTTCGGCATCCCACTCGAGCCGCCTGCAGATTTTCCCGCACCGCCCACGGTGCCGCCGGCGCCGCCCGTCCCCGTCGAGCCGCCCTTGCCCGCGCTCGTGCCGCCGCTGCCCATGCTCGCGCCGCCCGTGCCCATCTCGGCACCGCCGCTGCCCGGGCTCGCGCCGCCCGTGCCCATCGCGGCACCGCCGCTGCCCGGGCTCGCGCCACCGGTGCCCATGGGATCGGTTCCACCCGACGACGTCGCGCCGCCCGCACTCGTGTCTCCACCCGTCGCAGCGGGCTCATCCGGCGCGAGGCTCTCGGTCGGGTCGACCGTTTGCGCGGCGCACGCGGCCGCGACGAGGACACCGAGCGCCACGGCGCTCCGACTGCGGGTCAAACCGATCGATCGACTCATGAGCTCCACCAATGAAACCTTGATTCTAACTGTTCTTACAGGGCGAGGCCGCCCAAGTTCGCGCGGAAGGTAGGTCGATGTCATCCTTAGGGCACTTCGCCCGGCAGTTCGGCTCGGCCGGGGGCTCCGTCACGACCGGCGCTCACATCGCCACGGAACGCACACCGAACCCATGCTGTCTCAGTAACTCGAGATGTCGGATTCCGTCCTTCGAAGTGCTCTCGCCGTTTCGGCGGCGTTGCACGCCCTGCTCGGCATGTGGGTAGAGGTGCGCGACGCTTCGCACCCGCCGGTCGAGCACGAAATCCGCGACGTGTGGGCCGGCCGCGGCATCGAGGTCGACTCGGTCCCGCTCGCCGACGCGGCGGCGGTGGCGGCAACGACGGCCGCGCCCGGGCCCGAGCTCGCGCCGCAACGCGAGCCGGAACCAGCGGCGAAGCAGCCGGAGCCGCCGCGACGACACGCCTCCGCCGCGAAACACGAAACGAGTCACCCGTCGGCACTCACGGCTGCGGCGGCAGCTGCGACCGCAGCCGCCCCCGCGAACACGGCCGTCGCGGGCAGCGGAACCGCCGAACCCGGCGCCGACAGCGCGAACGGCACGCCGGCTCCGGCGTTCGGCGCCGCAGCTCTTCCGACGGGAGTGCGTCACCTGCCGAAGGCGTTCACGCGCGCGCTCAGCATCGCCGATCGTGGCGATCCGCGCTGGCTCACGCTGCCGGCGGGTCCGGCCGGTGAAGTCCGCATCGAGCTGCCCGTCGACGAAGACGGCAAGCTCGGCGAGCTCGCGTACCCGGACGAGAACGCGCGCGACAAGCTCGCGCCCGTCGTCCGTCACCTGCTCGAAAACACGCGGCTCCTGCTCGAGAGCGGCCATTTCTCGCTCGATCCGGCGAATCTGCGTGCGGGCGTCGAGCGCCTCCGCGTCCGCGTCGAAGTCGTCGAGCGTCCCGCGACGAGCGATCCCGACGCGGACCCGAACGAGCTCGAGGAGCTCGAGTACGAGCCGCCCGCGCGCGGCAAACCGGGCCGCGGCAGCTTCGCGCTGAACTCCGGCCGGCGCGTCATCGGCTGGGTCTATCTCGAGTAACGGCGCGGGTTCCGCGCGCGTGATGGCGGCGCCCGACCGGATCTGCCATCGTGTTCGGAAGGACATGGAGCCGCTCTCCGACGCCGCCGTCCGCACCCTCGTCGAGCGCTACGCGGAGACCGTCGACGCGCTCGTGATCCCCGCGGGCGAGCCGCTGCTCGTCCTGCCGAACGCGGAGTTTTTTCCCGACCCGTTCACGGGCGACCGCGCGAGCGTCGAACGGCTCGCGGCGCGCATGCAAGGCTACGCGGGGCTCGAAAGCGTCAACGTCGAAGTGGCCGTCAAGGGCGAGTTCGTGCCCGCCGACGACGCTTGCGGCAGCGGCGGCTGCGGCAGCGCCGCGTGTGAGGCGCCGGCCGTCGAAATTTCGGAGCCGCGCCTGCGCAAAGCGGACGACGGCTGGCACGTGAACGTGCCCGCGGCCGAGCTCGGCAGCCCGATCGTGCTCACGGCGCGGCTCGCGACCTCGTTCGGCGCCGTCGCGCTCGTCGAACGTCACCCCGAGGGCAACGTGCTCGTGCGAGACGCCGCAGAAGCGGAGCTCGCCGCCGTCGCGCTCGGCTTCGGCGTGCTCCTGCTCGAAGCCTCGTATATCTACCAAAAGGGTTGCGGCGGCGCACACGTCACGAACGCCACGGAGCTCGGTTGTCGCGAGCTCTCCGTGCTCTTCGCCTTCGCCGCCGCGCGCGAAAAGCAATCACTCCGCGCGGCGCTCGCCGAGCTCGGCACGACGCAGCGCGCGTTCGTCAAAGACGCCGCGAACCTCGTCGCCGAATCGCCCGGCCTCGTCAAAGCGCTCCGCGACTCGCCGACGCGCGTCGCCTCGGGCGACTTCAAGCTGCGCGACGGCCGTTCGCTTTTCGCCCGCCTGTTCAGCCGCTCTTCGCGTCCAAAAAGCGAAGAAGAGCGGCTCTCGGCCGCCCTCGCCGCGCTCGAACGCGGCGCCTCCGTCGACGAGCTCGCCGAGCTCGTGGGCCCCGCCGACGGCGAGTAACCGACCCGCACGCGGCCGCTCGGTCTTCCGGAGTGAGGGCGCAGCCTCACGTCCGCTTCACGCGCATGACCCGCGCCCGAGGTGCGATTTTCGGAGCGCGGCGTGGAGCGCCCGATGCGTCACTCCGCGATGGCGTCGCGCAACGCGTCGAGCGCGCGGGCGTCGAGCGAGCCGCCCGCGTAGCGGACGGTGCCGTTGCGGTCGACGACCCAGGTCGAGGGCACGCGCCGGGCGCCGAGCGCTTCGGACAACTTGAACTCTTCGTCGACGAGCTGCGCGTAGGCGAGGCGGCGCGTGCGCAGGTATTCGGCCACGTGCTCGTACGGCTCGCCGACCGCGACGCCCACGACGAGCGCGTCAGCGCCGACGCGCGCCTGCAAGCGATCGAGCTCGGAGAGCTCGCGCGCGCAGGTGGTACACCAGGTCGCCCAGAGCGCGACGATCGCCGGACGGCCGCGCGTGAGAGCGGGCAACGACTCGGTGCGGTGCTCGAGCGACAGCACCGGCACCGCGGGCAGGCGCTGAACGGCGGGTGGCCGCGCCGGCGCGCGTGTGCACGCCGCGAGCAACGCGCCCGCGGCCGTCGCCGTGAGCGCGCGCTGAACGCGACGCGTCAATAACGAAACCCGGTCGCCCATGTCGCCACGTTGACGCGAAGCTTGTCCGAACGGAAGTAGTGATCGAACCCGAAGCTCAGAAAGAGCGTGCCTAGCCGCGCCGTCGGCAGGTTCACGCTCGCGGTCCCGCCGAGCGTCTGCGTGAAGAGGCCGCCGAGGTCGCTGTCGGCCGTCGCGTACGGCGAGAGCGCGGGGACGGCGTCGATCGTGAAAAACGAGACGGCCGCCTGGTGATGGTAGCGGTAGCTCGCGCCGACGAGCAGCCAATCGGCGACGCGCTGGCGGAGCTCGGCTTCGAGCGTGTGCGCCGTCACGTCCCAGTCGTCACGGTAGAAGCGGTAGCGCAGGCGGAGCGCGCCGCGCCACGGCAAGTACTGCTGGAGCGCGAGCGACGCGGCATGTCTCACGCGTTCGCGCGGCAGGTTCTCGCTTTCGCGCCCGCCCGCGGCGAGCGGCACCGTGTTCCAGGTGTTCGAGAGCTCGCCGCGCTGGAGCGTCACGCCGTAGCTCACCGCCGCGAGCGTCGTCGGCGAGAGCAGCTGCGAGAACCCGAGGTTCAGGTTGCTCGAGGCGCGCGAAGCGCGTCCCCGGCGCGAGCCGCCGAGCGCGAACGCGTCGAACCAGTCGAGCACCTGGTTCGCGGCGATGCTCAGGGTCGCGTTGTCCTCGGCGAACGAGCGCCGGTATTCGAGCGAGTAGAGCCAGGAGAGGAACGGCTCCTCATGGTGGAAGCCGACGCCGCCGGTCCAGGTCGTGTTCGCGTCCGCGCGATCCGAAAGCTCGTATTCTACCTCTTGCGCCATGTTCTGCGCCGACGCGCTGCTCACGACGTCCGGCTTCGAGTAATACTTGTCGATCGCGTTCGCCGAGGCGCTCGTCACGAGATCGACCGGCACCCACACGCGGTGCGTCAGGTGCTCGCCCTGCTGCATCACGAACTCCCCCTGCACCTGCAGGACCTGGAGTTTCTCCGACCCCCGCCCGTTTAGCGGCCCGGCTTGCGACTGATAGCCGCGTCCGTCCTGCTCGTAGGCGCTGACGCGCGTCTGCGCGAGGTCGACCCTGACGGCCGGCTTTTGCCCGAGGACCTCGGCGTCGCTGAACGAGCCGCCCTCCGCGCTCGCGGCCGCCGGGACGAACCCGAAAACGAGCGCGAGAGTGAACGCCGCGCGACGTCGCATGCCGTTCACTGGCAGCTACAACCACCGCCGGCGGTCTTGCCGTCGCCGCCCGCGGCCGCTTCGCGCGTCGTGTAGAGCTTGCGCTTGCGGTGCGCGTCGAGCGCGTCGTCGTCGCGCATGACGGGCTCGGCGAAAGCGGCACGGTGGTTCTGCGGCACGACGGCGCAACCACCGAGCAGCGTCGCCTGCACGCCGCCCACGACGAAGAGCGCGGCCGAGGCGAACAGCTTGGTCTTCCACTCGAACATGGTCGTGGTCCTCCCTAGAATCGTCCCGCAAGCTCCGCGCTGAAGCCGCCGTCGCCCGCGGCGAGCGCGACGTGCGGCAGGCGTTCGTCGGCGAGCGCCGCGTCGAAAATGCCGAGCGCGCTCCCGAGCACGCTGACGGTGATCAAGATCGGATAGATGCGCTGGCTCTTGTGCTTGCCGACGACGGGAGCTTCGGGGTGCGCGGCGAGCAGGATCGCCATGCCGACTTCGCCGGCCGCGGGCACGAGGCCGAACAGCGCGCCGCGTCCCCATTCACCGGCGACGCCGTGGGCGACGAGCGGCGCGAGCGTGAGCCCGGTGTCCATCACGAGCAGCCCGTCGCGCTTCACGGCGAGGCCCCGACCCGTCGTGAGCAGCGTGCCGCCGTACGCGAGCGACGCCCCGGCGAGGACGATCCCGGTCACGAGCCCGGTCGTCCCGGGCGACGCGCCGGCTTCGCTCGTCGCGCTCTGCGCGGGCGTTGCGCGCGCCGGCGGAGCGGCCGCGACGAGCGCTCCGAGCAGCGCAAGCGCACGAAAACCGCGCCAGAGTGCCGAACCTGTAGCGAACAAGCCGCGCGGAAGCTGCCACGGCAGGCCGAGCGCAACAAGGTCCAAGCCTCGAGTCGCAAGCGAGCGACTCAGGAGGCGGTGCCCCGCAGCGAAACCAGCATCCACGCGCCGATCGCGATGAACGCGATCGCGGAAAGGCGCTTCAACAAGAGCGGCGACACCACGCGCGTGAGCTCCTCGCCGCCGACGACGGCGATCGCGGAAGTGCACACGAGCGCCGTCGCCGATCCGATGAACACGGCCCAACGCGAGCTCCCTCCGCTCGCGAAGCCGAGCGTCGCGAGCTGGGTCTTGTCGCCGAGCTCGGCGAGAAACACGGCCGCGAAGGTGGTGAGAGCGAGCTTGAAATCCATAGCTGCTGCTTAGCCCGGAGTTCGAGTAGAATCCCGAACTCGGTGGACCATGCGGGAACGTGTGCTCAGAGCAAGCCTCGCTCGCGCGCTCAAGCATGCGCGCGCCGCGCGCGGGCTCACGCAGCGCGCGCTCGCCGCCAAGGCGGCCATCGGGGAAAAGTATTTGTCCCGCATCGAGCGCGGGCTCGCGACGCCGTCCGTTCTCGTCGTCCTCAAGCTCGCGCGAGCCCTCGAGGTGCGCCTCGAGGAGCTCGTGGCGTTGCCCGCCGCGCCGGCCCCGTCCCACTCGAGCTCGCTCCTCAGATTGCTCGCCGAGCGCTCGAAGACCGAGGTCGAGCAGGCCGAGCGCGTGCTGCGCGCGCTCTTTCGCTGAGCCGCCGACAGCGCGAAAGCTCGTCGAAAGCCGCCGGCCGCAGCGGAAACGGGGTGAGGGGTCGTACAATCCATCCGGCATCGACTCCCGGAAGGGTGTGCGGGCTGCATCGGGCCGGCGAGGAGGCTATGGTTCTTGGCCGAAGCGAGCGGCACATGCCCGGTCGAAGGCCATCGGAAATCTACTTTTTCTGCCCGGAGACGCTGTACCAGGCGCTCGTCAAAGGGGTCGCGCGCGCGAGTGGGCGGCAGCGCGCCTCCGTGGAGCGTGATTTCCCGCGCTACGTCGAGATCCTCCTGAGTCGCCTCGTCGAGCAGCCGAGCATGCTCGAGAAGCTCGTCAGCGCAGCACCTCGAGCAGGATCCGCCGCACCCGCTCGATCTCGGAAGGCTCGAGCGCGTTCAACATCCGCAACACCGAAGCGAGCTCCTGGTCGGCGAGCTTCGGTGAAGAAACGACGAGCGCGTCGAGGCTGACACCGAGCGCCTGCGCCAAACGACTCGCCACGTAGACGGACGGCGTCGCCATGCCGAGCTCGATCCGTGAAAGATATTTGTCGGCGATGCGCGCCGTTTCCGCGAGCTCGCGTTGGGTGAGGCCGCGCCCTTCGCGGGCCGTCTTCACCGCCCGGCCGAAGTTCCTTCGAAACGGGCCTTCCCGCACGCCGCCGAGGCTAGACGCGGAGCGCGCTTCGGTGAACCACCGATAGGTGGTGCCTGTCCGAAAGCCGGTATACCTATAGGTATACCCAGCCCGAAGCGCTCCAGCGCGCTGGCGCCGGCAACTCTCAGCGCGCGGGCGTCAAGCAGGGCAGGTAAACACGCACGCTCGTGCCGCGACCGAGGGTCGTCTCGATTTCGACGAAGCCGCCCGCGCCGCTCGCGAGCTCGCGAACGGTCGCGAGTCCGACGCCGCTGCCCTGCCCGGCCGGCTTGGTCGTGAAGAACCGCTCGAAAGCCTTGCCGTGCGTCTCGGGGTCCATGCCTCTGCCCGTGTCGGAAACGGCGAGCACGACGAACGTGCGCGGCTCGCCGTCGAGCTCTTCCGGCGGAACGGCCTTTTGCTCGCGGGTCTCGAGCGTCAGCGTGCCGCCTTCGGGCATGGCGTCGCGCGCGTTCGTCGCGAGATTCGAGAGGACGCGGCCGATCGCCGTTTCCTCGCAGCGAGCGGGCGGCAGGCCGGACGCCAAGCGCGTCACCACCGCGATCCGCTCGCCCACGAGCGAGCGAATCACGCCCGAGAACGTGAGCACGGCCTGGGACAGATCGGTCCCCGGCAAGCGTCCAATCGACGAACCGGGCGGCAAGAGCTTCGCGACGAGACGCGTCGCTTGCGCCACGGCGTCGTCGACCACGCTGGCTTCGCGACCGACGAGGCTCGGCTGGTGCTTCATCGCTTCCGCGCAGTTCTGGATCACGAGCAGCATGTTGTTGAGATCGTGCACCACGCTGCGCACGAGCCACTCGTTGCCGCGGGCGCCGCTCGGCGGCTCCTGCGAGGGGCCCGCGACGATCTTCGCTTCGCTCATGCGTTCGCCGCGCGAGTGAGCCTCGAGCGACGCGCTGAGGGCGAGCGCGATGCGCGCCTCGCCGATGACGTCTTTGAGATCGAGCGCGCGGCGCTCGTGCGATTCGGCGCTCGCGGCAGAGCGCGCGGCCGAGCGTACTCTAGCGAGCGAGCTCGCGAGCTCGCCGGACAAGGCAGCTCGCCCGTCCTCGGCCTGCGAAATGGGACCTCGCGCGCTGGCTCTCCCGTTCCATGACTTCATGCTTCCCGCTCCCTGGCGGGGCCCCTTTGCAGCCGAGCGACAGCGGGCCCATGCTTCGTCTACCCATATACCTATCGGTAGAGTGGGACAAGAGAAGCGCGCTCTAGCCCCGGGATTTGCGCGGCTTTTCTGGTTAGAACTGCGAAAGGAAAGCCCAGATTGCGGGCCCCGAGAACGGCGGCGGCTGGTGAATGCCGTCGAACGGGCACCAGTTCACCGGATAGCCGTCGGCGCACCCCTGATACGCGACACAGCCGTCAGGCATCGTCGGCATGGTCGTCATGCTGCACTTGTTGCGCTTCACGAATTCGTCGCGCGCTTCTTCGCCCTTACTGATGTCGATCGTCGTGTCCATCGTGCCGTGGGACGCCCAATAAGCGATCGAGTGATCGTTCGCGGGACAGCCGTTCTGGAGCGAACCCGACATCGGCGCAACCGCGCGGAACACGTCGGGCAGGTTGCACGCGACGGTGATCGTCATGATCGCGCCGAAGCTGAAGCCGGTCGCGAACACGCGGCTCGTGTCGACGCAGGCGGTGCCCTCGATTTGCGTGACGAGCGCTTTCACGTAGTCGATGTCGCGTCCGCTCGTGTTCGTCCAGCCGCCGCTCAGCGCCTGGCCGGCGACGAAGATGGTGTCGGAGGATTCGTCCTTGATGCCGTAGTACGGGCCGGTCGGATCGAGCCCCGTGTTCGGCGGGTCGCCCTTGTCGACTTGATCGGCCGAGCCCTGCATACCGTGGAAGGCAAAGATGATTCGATGCGGGGAGTTCTCGTCGTAGCCGTCCGGCAAGCGCAGGATGTAGTCGCGCATCGTGCCGCCGACGTCGATTTTGAGGGCTCCGGTCGCCGGAGCGGCCTTGCCGCAGCCCGTGCTCGGAACGGCGCCGGTCAGCGTGCCGCCCTTGCCGCCGGTTCCGCTCGTTCCGGAGCCGCCCGAGCTCGCGCCGCCGCTCGCGCTCGAACCCGAGCCGCCACCGGTGCCGCTCCCACTCTCGCCGCTGCCGCCGCCGGCATTCGCGCCACCGGTACCACCCGACGTGCTCGTCGAGCCGCCGCTGCCGCCGGCCGCAGACGTGCCTCCACTGCCGCCGGAAGTCCCGCCGCCCGTCGAACCGCCGCTCGAGCCGCCGGTGGACCCACCGGTCGTGCCGCTCGTGCCGCCGCTCGCGCTCGAGCCGCCCGTCGCGCCGGACGAGTCCGAGCTGCCCCCGCTTCCGGACGTGGCGTCCGAGCCGCCGGCGCTCACCGCCGTCGAACCCGACTGACCGCCGGTTCCGTGTGACCCATCCGAGGCATGACTACCGCAGGCGAGAACGAGGAGGGACGTGCCGACGGCACAGCACGCGACCGCGGACGAGCGAAGAATCCGAGCGCGCATGATGACTCCGTTTCATTTCGAGGGTACCGCACGAGCCCTGACCGAGGCACCTAGGGAAACCTATTTCCAATGCGTTCAGTTGCGCTCGAATGATCGCGGCTAGCTGAACGCGACGGGACGCATGATCCCGCGCGTGTCATGCTCGTGGGCTTGCGACTCGACTGCCCGTCGAGCTCTCGCGCGCCACACCCCCCGGCAAAACATTGAACCTTTGTAGCGAGAGAATTTTCGCCCCCCGCCGTAAGCGCCGGGCTGTATCCTCTGACTCTCCCCTGATGTCTCACGCCCGAACCCGTGGCCTGAATCTCGGTAGGGCTCGGGCACGGTGAACGCGCAGATCCTGATTGACGCCATCGTTCGGCAAACGATGGTCCTGATTGCACAGCTCTCCACCGCGGACGGCGTGCGCTCGCCGCTCTCGCACGTCGCAGACGAGGTTTTCGTCGGTCTCGTTCGCGAGCTCGAGCGGCAAAAAGTCGGCAAGAAAGTCATTGCAGACATGTTCGGGCTTGCCCTTCGCTCCTACCAGCAAAAGGTGCAGCGGCTCAGTGAGTCCGCAACGGCGCGCGGCATCACGCTCTGGGGCGCCCTTCACTCCTTCCTCGCCGAACGGGAGTCGGCGAGCCGCGCCGAAATCCTGCTCCACTTCAAGCACGACGAAGAGGGCATGGTGCGGAGCATCCTGAACGACCTGGTCGAAACCGGCCTCGTCTGCCGGAGCGGGCGCGGCCGCGACACGCGGTACCGCGCGGCCACGGCCGAAGAGCTCGAGGAGCTCGGGGCGAGCGAAGCGCTCGACGCCGAGGAGACGAACGCGGCGCTCGTTTGGGTCCATCTGTACCCGGCGAGCCCGATCAAGCGCGTCGCCTTGGGGGAAATCGTGCCGCTTTCGCAGCCGGCCTTCGACGCGGCGCTCGACCGTTTGGTCGCCGACGAGCGGGCGCGCATCGAGCAGCGCCCGGACGGCGAGTATTGCGTGACCGAGCGTTGCCTCATCCCGGTGGATCAGGCGGCGGGGTGGGAAGCCGCGGTCGTCGACCACCATCGCGCCGTCTTGAAGGCGCTCGCTGCCAAGGCCGTGAGCGGACGCCATATCGCCGCCGCCGCCGACGAGATTGGCGGCACGACGCTTTCCTTCGACCTCTGGCCGGGCCACCCGCGCGAAAAGGAAGTGCGGAGTCTGCTCGCGACGTCGCGCAAGCAGGTCGTATCGCTGTGGGAAGAGGTCGCGGCGTACAATAAGGATCATCGGCCGGACGAGACCTATTCGGTGACGTATTATTGCGGTCAGAACGTGACCCAAGAGGAGACCGAGTGAGCACGCGCATTCGTTTACTTTCGTGGTGCCTGCTCGGCGCGCTCGGCGCGCTCGGCTGCGACGGGAAAGTGGGCCCGCTAACCACCGACAGCCAGACGAACTGGCTGCGTTCCTGCCAGCAGACGACGGATTGCGGCGGGGAGTTCGCCTGCGTGTGCGGCATCTGCACGGCGACTTGTTCCGACGACGCCGGCTGCTCGCAGATCAGCCGAGGCGCGGCTTGCATCGCGAGCACGGAGGAAGCGGCCATCGCTCAGTGCGGCGGCAGCCCGGCGCCGCAGCCGGGCATGTGCATGCCGCGCTGCGAGGCGACCGGCTGTCCGAGCATGCAGATGTGCGTCGCGGGCGTGTGCACGCCGCAGCCGACGCCGGCCGCTCATGTGAGCGTCGACACGCGCACGGTGCATCAGACGCTCACCGGCTTCGGCGCGGCCATCGCCTACGGCGAAGGCGAGATCACGACGCATCCGAAGAAGGCGGCGCTCTATAAGACGATCTTCGCGGACCTCGGCCTCGACGTGCTCCGCCTGCGCCTGCCGAACGGCGGCACGGGCGACGCCGATCTGACGACCACGAGCGCGCTGCTCGCCGCGGCGGAAGCGAGCCTCGGCCGCATGCCGACCGTGATTCTGACTTCGTGGAGTCCGCCCGCGAACCTCAAGGCGAACAACGCCCTCACCTGCAGCGGCAACCCCGGCAAGTGCACGCTCGTGCAGGACGGCACCGGCGGCTACAACTACTCGGATTTCGCGGACTATTGGCGCAAGGGCCTGGACACCTACGTCGCGGCCGGCATCAATCCGGATTTCATCGGCATTCAGAACAATCCGGATTGGTATCCGACGAGCACCGAGATCGGTGAGGCTTGCGTGTTCCTGCCCGTCGAGGGCAGCACGCTCGTCACCGTCGCCGGCAATCAGGTCTCGATCTCGTATCCCGGCTTCGCCGAAGCGCAGGCCGCGACGGTGAGCGCGCTCAGCGACATGGCGAATCCGCCGAAGATTCTGGCGCCCGAGACCGCGGACTTCTCCAAGGTCTCCGACTACATCAGCGTGCTCGACGCCTCGTCGTTCGCCGCGCTCGCTCATCACCTCTACAGCATCGATCCGGAGAACATCGACCTCCCGGGCCTCCAGGCGCTCAACGGCATCGCCACCAACGCGACCAAGCCCATCTTCCAGACCGAAATGCAGGCGGACGGCCTCGGCACGGCGATGCTGATGCACTACGCGACGGCCGTCGAGGGCGCGTCGATGTATCTGCAGACGACGCTCACGAGCTCCGCGACGGGCCCGACGACGAACCCGGACGCGCTCGTGTTCCTGAGCTCGACGGACTACACGGTGCTAGATCCGTACTACGCGATGCAGCACTTCGCGCTCCATACGGAGCCGGGCTTTAGCCGTGTGGACGTGACCTCGAGCGAGCCGGCGTTGCTCACGTCCGGGTGGGTCTCGCCGAAGGGCGACGCGCTCACGGTGATCCTCGTGAACGCGGGCACCGCGGACCTCGACACCGCGCTCGACCTCGGCGGCGTTACCCTCACACACTCCTCCGTTACGCGTACGGTGTTCGGCGGCGTCGAGCGGGGAGCCGCGCTCGGCAGCTTGTCGGCGACCGGCGTGCTCAAGGTGCCTTCGCGCTCGATCGTCACGGTCGCGTTCTCGAACTGACGGCATTCGGGTACAAGGAGGCGGTCATGCCGTCTCGCTTCCGGCCCGGGGCGTTCTTCGCGAGCTTTCTCGTGCTGCTCCTGCTCACGAGCGGGGCGTCCGGGGAGCCCGCCACGACGAGCGCGTGCGACACGACGAACCTCCTCGCCGGGAAGTCCCCGGTCGAAACGGACAACGTCGCGGGCTCCCCCGTCCGAGTGACGGACGGAGCGATTGGTCACGAAGGCGCGCCGTGGGACGCGCCCGAAGCAGTGACGTTCGCGGGCGCGGGCTCGCTCACCTACGACCTCGGTGCCGTGCAGGCCGTCGGCGCCGCGTACGTGCAAGCCGACGGAAACGATACCTATCGTCTCGCGGGCTCCGTCGACGGCACGCCCGGGAGCTATCGCCGGCTCGGCGAATTCGAAAATGTGCGGCGCCTGGGCCACGGGTTACGCGGTCGCACGCTGCGTTTCGCGCCGGCGAGCGTGCGTTTCCTGCGCGTGAGCGAAGGCAGCGGCGACGGTGCCTTTTCCATCACCGAGCTCGCCGTCTATTGCAGCGCGCCCGCGCCGTTTCCGCCGGCATTTCGCGTCGAAGGCCCGAGCGCGGGCGTCGTGCCCGCGGCGAACGACCAGGCCGCCGGACCGACGATCTCGCTCGAGGAGGATACGAACGCCGGGACGAGACTGCCGCTCTCGATCGCGGCGGGGGTCCTGCTCGTGCTCGGGGGCGCCGCGAGCATGCGCCGCAGGAGCACCGCCGCGCCCAAGCGAACGAAGGAGCAACGGCACCGCGAGCGCGAAACGGCACGGGTTGCGGCGACGGAACGGCTGCTTCGCCTCATGTTCCTCGGGAGCGGCACGGCGGCGCTGATTTACGAGGTCGTCTGGTTCCATCTGATGCGGCTCGTGATCGGCGCCTCGGCGCTGTCGGTCGGCATCGTGCTCGCGAGCTTCATGGGCGGCATGTTCCTCGGCAGCCTCTTGTTCCCGCGCTACGTGCCGCCGAGTCGGCATCCGCTGCGCGTCTACGGCCTGCTCGAAATCGGCGTCGGCGTGTGCGGCTTGCTCATGCCGCTCGTGCTCCCGGCCGTCCGCTCCGTGTACGTCGGGCTCGTCGGCTACGGCGCGCTCGGCATTGCGCTGCGCGGCCTGATCGCGGCGGTACTGCTGCTGCCGCCGACGGCGCTCATGGGCGCGACGCTGCCGGCAATCGCGCGCCGTTACCCCGCCGGCCGGCGCGGCATGTCCGCGCTCGCGTGGCTTTACACGACGAACACCGCCGGCGCGGTGCTCGGCAGCTTGCTCGCGGCGTTCTACCTGCTCGCGCTCTTCGACGTATGGGTTGCGACGCTGGCGGCGGCCGCCGTGAATTTCGTCGTGGGTGGGCTCGCCGTGCGGCTCGCGCGGACGACGCCGCACACGCTCACACCGCCGAACGGCGCCCTGCGCGGCGAGCACGCCGAGCAGGCTCGGCCGCGCTCGGAGCGGGCCGGGGCCGGCATGGACGCGCGTGCGATTTACCTCGTTGCGGGCCTGTCCGGGCTCACCTCCATCGGCGCGCAAGTATTGTGGACACGCCTGCTCACGCTGCTCTTCGGCGCGACCGTCTTCGCCTTCGCGCTCATTCTGGCGGTGTTTCTCGCCGGCCTCGGCCTCGGCAGCGGGCTCGCCGCGTACCTTCTGCGCCGCGGCCAGCGCGCCGCGCGCGCGCTCGGCTTCACGCAGCTCTTGCTCGTACCGGCGCTCTTCGTCTCCGGTCTGGTCCTCGCGCGCTACCTGCCCTTCGCGTCGCCGCCCGCCTTCACTCCCGTGGGCGCGCTCCACGGCTTGCACGTGGTCCGCGCGGTCGTGGTGATCCTGCTTCCCGCCGTGCTCTGGGGCGCGAGCTTCCCCTTCGCGCTCGCCGCGGCCGCCGCTTCGAGCACCGACACCGGCCGCTCGAGCGCGTACGTCTATGCCGCCAACACCATCGGCGCGATCCTCGGCTCGCTCGGCGTGAGCTTCTGGATCATTCCGAGCTACGGCTCGGGCGTCGCCGGGCAGCTCCTCGCGGGGACGGCCGGTGTCTCGGCGGCGTTCGCGTTCGGTGCGCTCGCGCGCGCCGCCGCGGGCCGCAGACCCGGCAAGGGCGTGTTCGAGCCGGCGTGGGCGCTCGGCTTCGGCGCGCTCGCCGCGGCGTTTTTACCGAGCCTTTCGCCAGTCTTTCTCGCGCACGGTCGCTACGTGTGGTGGGTCGACGCGCGCGATCGCTTTCCGTACGTGAGCGAGGGCGCTGCCTCCACGGTCGCCGTCCACGTCGGCCAGGACGGCTACAAGAACTTCCACGTCGCCGGTCGCGTCGAGGCCACCGACAACCCGGCCGACCTGCGCACCGAGCGCCTGATCGGCCATCTGTCGGGGTTGCCGCACCCGCACCCGCGCTCGGTGCTGGTCGTCGGCATGGGCGGCGGCATCTCGGCCGGCGCGCTCTCGCTCTACCCCGAGATCGAGCGCATCGTCATCTGCGAGATCGAGCCACGCGTCGTGGGCGCGACGCGGCAATTCGCGGAGGCGAATTATCACGTGCTCGACAACCCGAAGGTCGAGGTCGTGTTCGACGACGCGCGTCACTTCCTCGCGACCACCCGCGAGAAATTCGACATCATCACGTCCGATCCCATCCATCCCTGGGTGCGCGGCAACTCGATCTTGTTTTCACGCGAGTACTACCAAATCGTGCGAAACCGGCTGAATCCCGGCGGGCTCGCGACCCAGTGGGTGCCGCTCTACGAGACGAGCGAGCTCGCCATCAAGATCCAGATGCAGACGTTCATGGACGCGTTCCCGAACGGCACGGTGTGGAACACGCAGACGAGCGGCAAAGGTTACGATGTCGTGCTCGTCGGCGGGGAAGCGCCGCTCCGTCTCGACGTGGCGTCGATTCAGCGGCGCATCGACGCAAACCCCGCGCTCAAACAGTCGCTCGCCGACGTGAAGATCGGCGACGCGGTCGATCTGCTCGCGACTTACGGCGCGAGCGGCGGCGACATGAAGGGCTGGCTCGCGGGGACGCCCATCAATCGCGACTTCAGCCTGAAGCTCGAGTACATCTCCGGACTCTCGCTCAACGTGGGGGAAGCGGACGCGATCTATTCGCACATGGTGCACGGCCGTACGTACCCAGCCTTTGCCGCTTCAGGCAGCCTGGACCAGGAGCTCCGGCGCCGCGTGCTGGCGGGCGGCGGTTGACTCGAGCGAGCGCCCACCCCCAAACTGCCCGAAAACAGCGGGCCCACGCCGCTCGGAGGCCCTTCATCATGCGTTACCTTCACACGATGCTGCGCGTGCGCGACCTGGACGCCGCGCTCGACTTTTTCGTGAACAAGCTCGGGCTCGAGGAGTCGCGACGCAGCGTGAACGAGAAAGGGCGCTTCACGCTCGTCTTCTTGAGCACGGGTTCCGCGGACGATCCGGCGCAAGTCGAGCTCACCTACAATTGGGACCAGGCCGAGCCGTACCCGACGGGCCGCTTCTTCGGTCACCTCGCCTACGCCGTGGACGACATCTACGCGACGTGCGCGCGGCTGCAGGCGGCGGGGGTCGCGATCCTGCGTCCGCCGCGCGACGGGCACATGGCCTTCGTCAAGTCGCCCGACGGCCACTCCGTCGAGCTCTTGCAGCACGGGGCGTCGCTCCCGCCGGCCGAGCCCTGGGCGTCGATGCCGAATCAGGGGAGTTGGTGAACGCCGCGGGCCGCGTATGAGCCCTCCGCCCGCACGCCCCGCCGAGCCCAAAAAGCCGCTGCCGGCGCTGATCCGCGAGAGCTTTGCGTACCTCGGGCGCGCGCTCGCGCTCGTGTGGCGCTCGTCGCAGGCGCTCACGCTCGCGCTCGCGCTGCTCACGCTGTTCGCCGCCGCGACGCCGCCCGCCGTGGCCTGGGCGGGCAAGCGCATCGTCGACGCGGTCGTGGCGCGCTCGCGTTCGGCGACGCTCGAGTGGGTGGGCATCGAGCTCGGGCTCATCGTGCTGCAGGCGACGCTCGGGCGCGGCCTGTCGCTCGTGCGCGCCGTGCTCGCGTCCCGGCTCGGCACCGACGTGAACCTCGCCATCCTCGAGCGTGCCGTGCGGCTCGAGCTCCGCGACTTCGAGGACCCCGAATTTTACGACCGGCTCACGCGCGCGCGGCGCGAGGCTTCGTCGCGGCCCGTTTCGCTCGTGACCGAGAGTTTTTCGCTCGTGCAGGGCGTACTGACCCTGCTCGGTTACGCGCTGCTGCTCGCGGCGTTCAGCGTCTGGGCGGTGCTCGGTCTGATGCTCGCGACGGTGCCCGCCACCATCGCCGAGATGCGCTATTCGAAGAGCGCGTTTCGGCTGCGCAACTGGCGCTCGCAAGACTCGCGGCGGCTCATGTACCTCGAGTACGTGCTCGCGAACGACGAGCACGCCAAAGAGGTCAAGCTGTTCGGGCTCGGCCCGCTCTTTCTCGGCCGCTACCGCGCGCTCGCCGAGCGCTTTTATCGGGAGGATTCGCGGCTCGCGGCGCGACGCGCGATCGTCACGCACCTGCTCTCCTTGCTCGCGACGTTCGCGTTCTACGGCGCCTATGCGGCCATGGCGGCGCTCGCGGCGCTCGGCCGGCTCACGCTCGGCAACATGACGCTCTACGTGCTCGCATTCCGCAGCGGCCAGCAGTCGTTTCAGTCGATCCTGAGCGGCATCGGCAGCATCTACGAGCACAACCTCTACATGTCGAACCTCTTCGAGTATCTCGACACCGCGCTCGCGCGCGAAACGGAAAGCGCGCTCGCGAACGGCGCCGCCGGCGCGCCGCTGCTCGCCGGCAACGCAGCCCGAGCCGCGCTCGACGTCTCCGCGGAAGAGCGCGGCATTCGCCTCGACGACGTGAGCTTTCGCTATCCCGGCAAGCCCGACTGGACGATCCGCCACATGAACCTGTTCATCCCGCGCGGACAGAGCGTCGCGCTCGTCGGGCCGAACGGCGCGGGCAAGACGACGCTCGTGAAGCTCGTGACGCGGCTCTATCGTCCCACCGAAGGGCGCGTGCTCCTCGACGGCAAGGACCTCGACGCCTGGGACGAAGCGGCGCTGCTCGCGCGCTTCGGCGTCGTGTTCCAAGACTTCAATCGCTATCAGCTGAAATTGCGAGAAAATGTGGGCGTGGGCAGCGTCGAGCACCTCGAGGACGACGCGCGCGTCGTGCGCGCGGTCGAGCGCGGCGGCGCCGAAACCGTCGTCTCGTCGCTCGCGTCCGGCATCGAGACACCGCTCGGACGCTGGTTCCAGGACGGCGTCGAGCTCTCGGGCGGCCAGTGGCAAAAGCTCGCACTCTCGCGCGCCTTCATGCGCGAGCAAGCCGACATCCTCGTGCTCGACGAGCCGACCGCCGCCCTCGACGCCGAAGCCGAGCACGCCGTCTTCGAGCGCTTCAAAACCCTCGCTGCGGGCCGCACCACCATCATCATCTCGCACCGCTTCCCCACGGTGCGCATGGCCGACCGCATCCTCGTCCTCGAGCAAGGCGCCCTCACGGAAGAAGGCACGCATGCCGAGCTCCTCGCCAAAGACGGCACCTACGCGCACCTCTACCGGTTACAGGCGCGCGGCTATTCCTGAGCTCCGTTCGTCGTGTGTTTTTGGTGTGTTTTTTGGCACGCCGAATGCACTCGAAGTGGGGGTCATGGCCGACATCACTGACCCAAACCAGCGGGAAGACCCTACCCCTGCCAAAACCGACCAGGTGACGGCGGGCGGAGCGATCCTCTTCATCAGCGCGGGAGTCATTGGCCTCATTGGGATCATTTTGATGACCATGGGGCAGTTCTTCGCGGCGCCCCTCGTCATCCTCGCCCTCCTCATGTGGGCAGGCGGCAAATGGAAGCTGAAGCACGACCAGAACCTGACGCCGACGGCCTCACCGCCCGCGCGTTGAAGCCGGCCGTAGCGCCCGCGCCGTAATGGCCGGAAGCGCACGGGGTTTCGTCCATCGTGGCTCAGAGCCCGAGCGGCCCGGGCTCGTGCGGCACGACCGTGCTCGAACCGACGGGCGGCAGGGGCCGCCCCACGAGGGCGCCGTGCTCGAGCGCGAGCAAGCAAGCATTCTGCGGCAGGTCGAACGCGACGCTCACCGGCAAGCCGTGCGCTGCCTGGAGCACCGTCGCCGTGAAGGTGGGAAAGGCGACGTGCATGCCCGCGGCGAGCGGTGAATCGCGAAAGAGTCGCTCGAACATCGTCGGGCGATGGCGCTTTCCCCCGACGACGCTCAGCACGACCGTCTCGGCGCTGGGGCGCTCGAGGCGTACCGCTGCGGGGACCATCGAGAGCACGGTCAGGCGTGGATGGTCGCGTGAGACATCCGGCCGATAGTAGCGAAGCAAGCTGCCGCCGAAGAGACTCAGCGTCGGATCGGCGCCCGTCACGACGAAGAGCGGTGAACCCGCGCTGCAGCGCGCAAAATCGGCGCTTTGCGCGAGCGCGTGTTGCCGGCGACTCACCTGCACCATCATTTCCGTACCGGCGAGCCGCACGGCGCCCGCGAACAGGAGGTGCACGAAGAGGAGGGCCGCGCCGGCGGCGCGCCACGCAAAGCGCGGCGCTCGCGCCGGACGCGCGAGCGCCGTGTCGATGGCCGTCGCGACGAGCGGCGCGGACGCGAGCATCGGCAGCAGGAGCACGCGTCCGTCGGGGACGCCGCCGACCATCGGCAAGCTGGAAAACAGCGCCGACAGCGCAAACCAGGTCACTTTTCGGCGTTCGGCGCCGCCCGCGGCCCCACGCCACGCGAGCAAGACGACGAGAGCACTCGTGAGCACGCCGACCAAAGCCAGCACCGAACGAGCGCCCGCCGCCGGCCCCCACAGCGAGGCGGGCACGGCGAACGCGAGCTCACCGAGCAGGATCGGCAAGCGCGTGAGCATGGCGGCGAGAAACGCGGCCGGTGCCGAGAAGGGCGAAATGTAGAGCGCGCTGTGCTTCACCCCGTAACCGGCGAGGGCGTAGGCGAGCAGGTACGCGCACGCCGCCGCGATCCAAGGGAGCGCCCGGAGCGCGCGCGTTCGCCATGGGCGCTCGGTCGCGAAGAGCTCGTACGCGACGAGCATGGCGACTGCCGCGAGGCACGTTTCGCTCGCGAGCGCCGAGAGCGCGAGGCAGAGCGCCGCGAGCCAAGACAGGGAGCTTGCCGCGCGACGTTCGGCGCTTTGCACGTGAAGGTACACGGCGAGCGCCCCGAAGAGCCCACCGACGACCACGTGCCGGCCCGCGACCCACGTCAGATTCACCGAGTGGCCGCTGGCGAGCGCGAACACGAGCGCGGCCAGCCCGGCGCGGTTCGGCGCAAGCACGGCGCGGAACAGCGCGAAGGCGACCGCCGTCACCGCCATGAACAGCACCGCGCCGAAGAGATGCGCCGCTAACGCCGAACCCCCGAAGAGCGCTTGGTCGAGCGCCACGGCCAGGCTGCCGAGCGGTCTGAAAAAGCGAATCGCAAAATGCGGGTCCGTGAACCAGGGCACGAAGCCGCGAGCCAGCCAGTCCTCCGCGCGAAAGTTCCCGCCCGTGAAGTCGTAGAGCGTGGCGGGGCCGAGCCCGAGCTCCGGCACCCGCTGGCTCAGCACGAGGCGCTGCAGAAAATCGTCCATCACGAACCCCGTCCGCAGCGCGGGCAAAACGAGGAGCACGGTCGCGAGCCAGGCGAACGACACGCCACGCTTGCCCCACACGTTGAGCGGTTGGTCGGCGGCTCGGGTCATCGGTCGGCCCCGCTATGCATAGAACAACCAGCGCCCGTGAACAGGGGTCGAGCCCTCCGCGCCCGGCCGTGCTACCCGACGCCCGCACGTGCCCGTCCTTTTGTCCGCCCGCAATCTGAGTCACGCCTTCGGCGCGCGCCCCTTGTTCGAGGGCGTGAGCTTCACGCTCTCGGACGGTGACCGCGTCGGGCTCATCGGGCCGAACGGCGCGGGGAAATCGACTCTCCTCAAGATCCTCGCCGGCGCGATCGCGCCCGATCGCGGCGAGCTCGCGCGGCGCGGCGGGCTCCGGACCGCTTACCTCGAGCAGGTGACGGAGCTCGACTTTCCGACCGTGCGCGCCGCCGTGCGCGAGCGGCTGCCGAAGGACGAGCACGCCCACGAGAACGAGGGGCTCGTCGACGAATGGCTCAACCGCCTCGAGCTCGACGCGGACGCGCCGCTCGCCGCGCTCTCGGGCGGCTGGCTCAAGCGCGTCGCGCTCGCGCGGGCGTTCGTCGCTGATCCGGAGCTGCTCTTGCTCGACGAGCCGACGAACCACCTCGACGTGGAGAGCATCCTCTGGCTCGAGCGCTTTCTCGGGAACGCGCGCTGCGCGACGCTGACGGTCACGCACGATCGGCTATTTTTGCAGCGCGTGTCGCGCCGCATCCTCGAGCTCGACCGGCGCAATCCCGGCGGCCTGCTCGACGTCGCGGGCGACTACGCGACGTACGTGGAGCAGAAGGCCGAGCTCATGTCCGCGCAGGAGCAGCGCGAGCAAGCGCTCAAAAACACGCTCCGCCGCGAGACGGAATGGCTCCGGCGCGGTCCCTCCGCCCGTAGCACCAAACAAGTCGCACGCATCGAGCGCGCGGGCACGCTCGCGACGGAGGTGTCCGAGCTCCGCGAGCGCAACCGCGCGAACCGCATGGATCTCGACTTTCAGGCGCGCGATCCGGACGAGATGCGCCCCAAGCGGCTGATCGAGGCGCGCGGGATTGGCAAGCGCTACGGCGACAAGCTCGTGCTCGCCGAGCTCGACCTCTTGATCGGACCGCGCACGCGCCTCGGGCTCATCGGGCGCAACGGCTGCGGCAAATCCACGCTGCTCCGGATCCTGACCGGCAGCGAGCAGCCGACGGTCGGCGACGTCTTCCGCGCCGATTACCTCAAAATCGCGTATTTCGAGCAAGACCGCGGCTCGCTCGATCCGAAACGCACGCTCGCCCAGACGGTGAGCCCGGACGGGGATTTCGTGCACTTCCGCGGCAGCCACGTGCACCGTCACGGCTATCTCGAACGCTTCGCGTTCCGGCCGGAGCAGATGGCGCAACCGGTCGGCAGCCTGTCCGGCGGCGAGCAGAGCCGGCTGCTCATCGCGCGGCTGATGCTGGAGCCGGCGAACCTGCTCGTGCTCGACGAGCCGACCAACGACCTCGATCTCGTCACCTTGGCGGTGTTGGAAGACACGTTGAAAAGCTTCGACGGCGCGGTGTTGCTCGTGACGCACGACCGCTATTTTCTCGATCAGGTCGCGACCGAGCTCCTCGCGTTCCACACGCGCGCCGACGAGGCAGGCCGTGTCACCGCGCTCGCGGACCTCACGCAGTGGGAGACGTTCCACACGGCGCAGGTGAGCGAAGGCGCTCGCGCGGAGCGGAGCACGAAGGCGGACGCCGCGCGAACGAACGGCGCCCCCGCGAAAAAGAAGAAGCTCAGCTTCAAGGACCAGCGCGACTACGCGACGATCGAGGCGCGCATTCTGGAAAGCGAAGCGAGGGCCGCGGAAATCGAAGCAGAAATGGCGCGCCCCGAGCTGATGTCGAACAGCGCGCGGCTCGTGGAGCTCGACCGGACGCTCGCGGCGGCGCGCGCGGAGGTCGAGGGACTCTACGCGCGCTGGGCCGAGCTCGAAGCGCTGCGGAGCGAAAGCTGAAGCGGCCCCGCGGCACTAAACGCCGTCCCGCAGCAAGAGCTCGCGCGCGGAGCTCACGCGACTCACGAATACGAACACGAACGCCGTCGAGAGCAGCACGGCGCCGATGGCGATCATGGTCGGGTCCTCACCGATCCGATCGGCGGCCCAGCCGAACGCGAGCATCCCGAGCATCGCCATGCTGGTCGTGGCGGTATTGAACGCGGTGAGGACGCGAGCACGCAGTCCCTCGGGCGTGGAGTCCTGCAGCAGGGTGATGACGACCGGGTTGAAGGCGGCGGCGCTGAAGCCGATCGCGACCATGAGCGCGGCCGCGGCGAAATTCGACTTCACGTACGCAAGTCCCACGATGGAAGCGCCACCGAGCACGAGAGCCATGAACACCACGCGGAGCAACGTTTGCGACCTCAGCTTGAGGAGCGCGCTGAGTCCGGTCGCGAGCAACATGCCCGCCCCGAACGCCGACCAAATGAAGCCCAACGACAACGCGTCGAGGTGGAGGTCCTTGCGGACCACGGCCGGCAGCAGGAACAAGAAGGCGCTGGCCCCCAGGTTTTGCAACCCGGAGACGAGCGTGAGGAGCAAGATCCCGCGCTGCTTGTGGAAGAGAAACTCCAGACCTTCCCGCAAGGCGCTCGTGAAGTCGGCGAGGCAGGCCGGCAGGGCAGCGGTCTCCTCGGGGTGATTCACGCGCACGAACGCCAAGCATCCGACCAGGAACAGGAACGTGAGCGCGTCCGCGTAGAGCACGTTCGCGATGCCGAGCGCGGCAATACCGAGACCTGCCACGACGGGCCCGAGCAGCACGCCGATCATCGAGGTGCTCTGAATGAGCGCGTTCGCGGGCCGCAGCTCTTCACGTTCGGCGACGAGCGGCAGCGCCGTCATGAGCGCGGGCCCGTAAAAGGCGGAAACGATCGAGATGGCGAGAACGAGGACGTACAGGAGCCACGGCGACAGCGCTCCCAGGCCGTAAAGCAGCGGAATCAGCGCGACCAAGAGGCCGTGGAGCAGGTTGATCACGATCATCGTCGGCTTCTTCGGCAGCCGGTCGAGATAGACGCCGATGACGGGGCCGAGCACGAGCGGAGGGACGGTTTGCAGCACACCGATGAGCGAGGTGCGCAGGGCCGAGCCGCTCGTCTCGTAGGCGAACCAGAGGAGCGCAACTTTGTTCAAGCCGTCGCCAATCTGCGACACCGTCTCGCCGGCCCAGAGCAGCGCGAAGTTGCGGCGGCGCAGGAGAACCCAAGCCGGGCTCGCGCGCAGCGCCGCCAGCAGGACGGACATGTGCCGCGGCAACGCAAGAGCCGTTCCCGGCGACACGGAGACGGAGCGCCTGCGAGGGCGTGCTTCGCCGCACGGCGCCCCATCGGGGCACAAAAGGCGGCACGCGCGGTCGTATTTCCTGCCGGAAAACCAGGTGTCGCAAAAAGGCGACCCGCCCCTGGCACTCCGGGCAACCATAGGGTGACCATGCCGGCGAGCAGCGACGTCGAAGAGTGCGCGGTCGAACGCCGCGCTGACCGAGTATCGAGCCTCGGCGCTGCGGCGTACGCGAGAGCTCGCGTGCTTGGCGTCGTGGGGTGTCTCGCGCTCGCGTGTGCTGGACGCGAAGGCGGCTCCGAGGCGACGGGTGGCGCGGCGGCACTCGGCGGCAGCGGCGGGGCCACGGGCAGCGGCGCGTCGAGCGGCAGCGCCGTAACGAGCGCGGGAGGCGCCGAGAGCGCCGGCGGCACTCCGAGCGCCGGCGGCGTTTCAACGACGAGCGGCGGCGCTCCGGCGACGACCGGCGGCGCCACCGCAATGACCGGAGGCGTGTCCGGCGCGGGCGGCGGCGCGGCGCCGGGCGGCGGCGGTTCCAGATCGAGCACCGGCGGCGTCCCTGCACGCGGCGGCGCTGCCACGAACGGCGGCCGCGGCGCCATGAGCAGCGGCGGCGCCGCGCTCGGCGGCGGTACCGCGACCGGCGGCGCGCCCGGCATGGACGGCGGCGCGAGCGGCGCGGGCGGTAAGAACGACGCGTCCGGCTGCCCGCGCTACGACGCGTCACATCCGCCGGCCATGCTCGCGCTCACGGGCAATCTCGGCACGCACGATCCGGCGCTCATCGCCGCCGACGGCAAATATTACTTGTTCCAGACCGGGCACGACCTACCCACCAAAACGTCGAGCGATCTCGCGGCGTGGCAGGGCGGCAGCGCCGTCTTCAGCTCGAACCCGAGCTGGATCGCCACCGCGGTCCCGGGCGCCACGGATCTCTGGGCGCCCGACATCTCGAGCTTCGGCGGCAGCTATCACCTTTATTACGCGGCCTCGACCTTCGGCAAAAACACGTCCTGCATCGGCCACGCGACGCGCGCGAGTCTCGCTTCGGGCTCGTGGGCGGATCACGGCTCGGTGTTGTGCTCGGGAAGCGGCGATGATTTCAACGCCATCGATCCGAACGTGATCGTCGACGACGCGGGCACGCCGTGGCTCGCCTTCGGCAGCTTCTGGAGCGGCATTCAAATCGTCGAGCTCGACGCGACCGGCGCGGTCGGTACCCACACACCGAAGTTCATCGCGTCACGCCCGAGCTCGGGCGGCGCGCTCGAAGGCGCCTTCATCGTGCGCGCCTGCGGCTACTACTACCTCTTCACGTCCTGGGATCACTGCTGCGACAGCCCGTGGAACTACAACATCCGCGTCGGACGCTCGACGAGCGTCGGCGGTCCCTACGCCGACAAGAGCGGCAAAGCGCTGCTCGACGGCGGAGGCACGGGGCTCGTCGCGGGCAACAGCACCTGGACGGCTCCCGGTCACAACGCCGTGGTCGTCACGCCGAACGGCGCCTACAACGTGTATCACGCTCTCGACGCGAGCCACGCGAACCCGACGCTGCGCGTCGCCGAGCTCGCTTGGGACACCGACGGCTGGCCGGTGTCCGCGGGCCCGTAACGCGCGCTCGGCTCAGGGCGTGCAGCCCCACTCTTGCACGCCGTTCACGAGCACCACGATCTTGTTCCACGTCTGCTTCACCGTTTGCGAACCGTACGAGTAGTCGTTCGTCTGCGTCTGGTTGGACGAACCGGACACGGGCGCAAGGTACGTCTCGAACCGGATGAGCTGGTTCGGCGTGAGCGGCCCCGTACCGTCGAAAGTGGTCGCGACGTAGTGGTCGGCCGTCGAGGTCGTCGTGCCGAGCGCGGCCTCGGTCGTGATGACGTTGCCGGCGCCGGCCGAATCGAACAAATTCTGGAGTTGGCTGAAAGTGGGGTGCGGCACGAGCGCGGTGCCCGGGCTTTCCTGCGTGAAATAGTAGCGAACCTCGATCGTGTTCACGTTCACGCTGGTCGAGCCCACGTTCACGACGTCCATGTCGTAGGTGATTTGCGAGCCGGCGTTGTTGTTGGCGTAATCGACGCGCATGCTGCCCGTCACGCAGCCGCTCGCCGCGCCGCCCGCTCCCGCAGTGCCTGAGCCCGCGCTGCCGCTCGTGCCGGCGACGCCACCTGCGCCCGCGCCGCTTCCGCCGGTTCCGGCTTGACCGCCCGCGGCAGCACCACCACTCGCACCGGCGCTGCCGCCCGTTCCCGCGCTGCCGCCCGTCGTTCCGCCCGCACCACTGCCGCCACCGACACCGCTGCTCCCGCCGGTGCCGCTGCCGCCGGTCCCCACTTCCCCGCCCATGCCCGCCTCGCCGCTCTCGCCGCCTTGACCCCCTTCAGTCGCCGTTCCGCCGACTCCGCTGAGTCCACCCGCGCCCGTCACACCCGCGCTCCCGCCGCTGCCTCCGAGGCTCGTGTCGCCCGCGGTGCCGCTGCCGGCGGTACCCGCACCGCTCGTGCCGCCGGCGTTCGTGCCGCCGGCGTTCGTGCCGCCGGCGTTCGTGCCGCCGGCGTTCGTGCCGCCGGCGTTCGTACCCCCGGCGCTCGTCGTTCCGGCCGAACCGCCGCCGGTACCCATGCCCGCGTTGCCCGTTCCGCCCGCGGCCGTTTGACCACTGGAGCCACCTTGCCCGGCTGCCGCACCGGTACCGGTCCCCGCTCCGCCGGTCGCGTTGGTCGTACCGCCCGTCGCGGCTCCGGCGCTGCCACCGACGCCGCCTGAACCCACGATGCCCGCGTGCCCACCGGCGCCTGCCCGTCCCGCGGTACCGCCACGTCCGCCGCTCGCGCCGCTCGCGTCCGAGCCGGAGTCATCGTTGTTCGAACCGCAACCAAACGCGATGCCCGCTCCGAGAGCGGCGAACACGACAACGCGCGAAGAGAAAGTCGGCATGCGCGCATCCTCCATGAGACGCGCTCTCACGTAAAGCGGAGCCTCGCCTCATCGCACTCGAGTTACAGCATCGCGGGAACGACGCCGGACAAAATGACCCGAGTGACGTCAAGGTTTCTTTACTGCGTGTCCGGATGCAGCAGTGGACGTTGCGAACGCGTGACGGCCTCAAGGTTCCGCGAACGCGGCCGTTTCGAACTGCGCAGCGATGCGCATGATCAACGGCTTCGCGTGCCGCAATTGCGGCGACGAAGAGCTCGCGAAACACGGGCTCGATCCCGCGCATCCAGAGCGCGAGTTCGCCGGCAACGAAGTCTACGTTCCAGGGCGGATGGAGGCTGACGCTGCGCGCTTCGGCGTCAATCGACCGAGCACGAGTGGAAACGTCGGACGTCACGTGAGCGTGCGCGCGTGACGCCGGACGCCGGATGTGCGCTCGGGTGGGAACGACGCGCGCTCGCGGCGACAAGCGCACACATCGCGCGCGTGCGTGCACACGTCGGAGCACCGATATCGAGATTGACGAGCTCGCGATTGAGGCGTTCGATTCGAAGCTCTCGGGAGGTTCTTATGAGACAGAGGATTAGTTTGGGGCGACCTTTTTGCCATGGGGTTTGGACGGCGGCGGTGCTCGCCGTTCCACTGTTCGGCTGCGGCTCGAGCGTGCAGCAGCACGTCGCGGCCGCGCCCGCGCGCACGGCGCCCGCGCCCGCGCCCGCGGCAGCGACCACACCACAACCCGCGGAGCAAAGCGCGCACGCCGATGGACCGGCAAACCCCGCGGACGAAGCGCACGCGGCCGCGCCCGCCGAGCAAGCCGCCGCGCACCTGCTGCCGAGCAGCTGCGAGCCTGGCACCGAGCCGTGCGCCACGCCGGCGAAGTTCGTCGAGCAGGTGTGTCGCGGCAGATACCCCACGCTCGCCCTCGCGATGTTCGAGAAGGGCACGCCTTGGCGCCGCGGCTACGTGAAGGTCGAGACGCTCGAGCCCATCAACATGTACGAGGGTGAGCGCAGCGAGAACTGGCTCTCCTTCGGCGAAGAGGTGCTCCTGCTCCGCACGCGCGGGCCGAGCGGCAAGAGCAAGGTGCAAGTGAGCGGCCCGACCGACGTCGACATTCTGCGCTGGGACGGCACCTGCGCGACCGTCCGGCAGGAAATGCTCGCCCCCTACCCCACGAACACGAGCGTGCTCACGGCCCGCATCGTGTGGAAGTACCTCGACGAGCCGACGCAAGAAGCGCTCCTCGTCAACCATTGGGTCCAAAGTGCGAGCGACAAGGAGCGCCCGCTCTGCCGCGGTTCGACCATGAAGCACCCCGACGCCTCTTGCGACAAGGCGAGCCGCAAGCTCACCGATGCCATCGCGGTCGCGGTGCGCGGCGGCATCGCGCTTCCGACGCCGTCGAAGCTGCCCGCCTGGCAAGACTGAGGTAGCTTGCGGGTCGATGGCGCCCGCAAGCGAAGCGCACGCGAGCGAGCTTGCCGCCGTCGCGCTCGCCCTCGGCGCGCGTGAGGTCGGACGCCTCTCCCCCGGCGAGGAACGGCTCGCCGCAGGCGCTGCACGCGTCCCGCGCGGCAAGGTCGCGGCGTTTCGTGAAGCAATCGCGCGCGGCGAGGATCCCATCGGCGCTGCGTTCTGCGCTCTGCGCTCGCCGGTCGAACGCCGGCCGCTCGGCGCGACCTACACGCCGCGCGCCGTCGTCGAGGCGATGACGGAGTGGGCGGCGAGCGCGACGCCCGCGCGCGTCGTCGATGCAGGTGCCGGCAGCGGGCGCTTCGTCGTCGCCGCGGGGCGGCGGTTTCCGCGCGCGGCGCTCGTCGCGACCGAAATCGATCCGCTCGCGCTCCTGGGATTGCGGGCGCACCTCGCGGCGGCCGGCTTGGCTCGGCGCTCCCGCGTCGTCGCGGGCGACTACCGTTCGCTCGCGTTGGGCGCCGTTCGGGGACCCACGCTCTTCATCGGCAATCCACCGTACGTCCGCCATCATGCGATCGGCGCCGAGTGGAAGGCGTGGCTCGTACGGCGCGCGAAGGAGCTCGGCCTGCACGCGAGCCAGCTCGCCGGCCTTCACGTTCACTTCTTCCTCGCGACGGCGCACCTCGCGCGGCCGGGCGACTACGGCGCCTTCGTCACCGCGGCCGAGTGGCTCGACGTGAACTACGGCGCGCTCGTGCGGCAACTGCTCCTCGGCCCGCTCGGGGGCCGGAGCATCCACCTCGTCGAACCCACGTCGCCGGTCTTCCCCGACGCGCAGGCGACGGCCGCCGTCGCTTGCTTCGAGGTCGGCTCGCGCGCGGCAGAGCTCACGCTCGCGCGCGTCACGTCGCTCGAAGCGCTCGGGCAACTCGCGACCGGACGCCTCGTGCGCCGCGAGCGGCTCGAGCGCTCGGCACGCTGGACGCCGCTCACCACGCGCGCGCGCCCTACTCCCGCGGGTTACATCGAGCTCGGCGAGCTCTGCCGCGTGCACCGCGGCCAGGTCACCGGTAAAAATAGCGTCTGGATCGCGGGGCCCCACAGTGAAACCCTGCCGCTGAGCGTGCTCTACCCCGCCGTAACCAAAGCGCGGGAGCTCTTCGCCGCCGGCCACCTGCTCGCGGACACGGCGGGGCTCCGGCGCGTCATCGATTTACCGGCGGACCTCGACGCGCTGCCGGCCGCGCAGCGCGCGCCCATCGAGCGCTTTCTGCGCACCGCGCGCGGCATGGGCGCCGATCGCGGCTTCATCGCGCGCCATCGCCGGGCGTGGTGGTCGGTGGGGCTCTACGAGCCGGCGCCGATCCTCGCGACGTACATGGCGCGCCGCCCCCCCGCGTTCGTGAGAAACCCCGCCGGAGCACGGCACCTCAATATCGCCCACGGGCTCTACCCGCGCGTGTCGCTTTCCCCGCGCGCGCTCGACGCGCTCGCTCGTTATCTGTCGTCGGCGACGGACGTGACGCAAGGCCGAACGTACGCCGGCGGGCTCACGAAGTTCGAGCCGCGCGAGATGGAGCGCTTGCCGGTGCCCACACCCGAGCTCTTGGAAGCGACGCCGGCCGCGTTCAGAGCGGCGCGGCGCTTTCGAACAAAGCCTGCCAAGCTTCTCTGATTTCGCGGGGTGGCGAGAACAGCTCGACTTCGACGCGCCACGCCGAGCCGTTCGGCGCGGAGAGCAGCACGTTGAACCAGGTTTCGATGCGCTCGGCAGCGGTCCCGGCGGCAAGCCGCACGATCGAGCCCTCCTGCAACGGCGCCGAGCTCGAGGCTTCCAAGCCGGTCTGCGCGAGGCTCGTGCCCGTGAGCTCTACCGCGCCCTTCTTGCGACAATCGGCGAGCGGGACGGCGCAGCGGCGGCGTTCACCGGCGAGTGCCTTGTCGGGACTCGCGACCACGGTCGACGCCCGGCTCGGCGCGGGCGGCGGGACGGCGGCGAGAGCGTCGAGCGCGGCCGGCAACCCCTGAATCAGCTCGTCGAGCGCGCGCGCTTCGGCGGGCGACGACGCTTCGGGGCGCCAGCTGCTCTCGAGCGCTTCCGAAATGCGCTCGGCCTCGGCGACGAGCGCCGCCATCGGCGTCGTGACGCCGGGACGCAGCCCATCCATGATCTCCGCGGGCAGCTGCCAGCGCTCTCCCACCGCGAGCGCGAGAGCCTCACGTTGCTCTTCGGCGACGGCGAGCCACTGCAGGATCTGGAGCGGCGCCGCGGCGCGCTGGGTCACGAGTAGATGCTCGATGGCGGCGACCGCGACGGAGCGCCCGAAGCCATGGATCAATCCGGCCAGAAACGCCGCATTTTCGTCGAGGCTCCGCAGGCGCGAGAGCTTCTGACACGCGAGCGCGCACGTCACCGAGCGCCGCCACGCGCGATACTTCACATCGAAGAGCGCGCCGGCTTGCGTCGCGCCCGAGCCGATGCCGGCCGCCACGGCGAGCGCCGAAACGAGGCGCGCGCCGAGCCGGTTCACCGCGCGGGGCAGCGACGTGATGTCTTCGGACGCGCGATAGAGCGCGGAGTTGACGACGCTCAGGATGCGCGCGGCGAGCGCCGGATCCGCCGCGATGGTGTCCGACACCTCCGCGAGGCTGTAGTTCGGGCGCGCTACGATCCGCTGGAGCCGGAGGGCGACCGCGGGATAAGGTGGAACCTGGAAGTCGCCTTTGGCGACTAACTCGGCGAGTGCGGCCCGTAGGGCATCGGGAGACACGCTCCTGCAACGGCCGCCTGCCGCGCCTCGATAAGCGAGTCGCCCCCGTGCCGGCATGCTTCGTGATGGTGTGGGGAATTTACCTACAATCCCAGGTCAACGAGCCCTCGCCATGCCGGTCTCGGACGCGCTCGTCGTCGCCGAGACGCGTTCACCGAAGCGTCGCGTCAACGTAGAGCACCGACCGTCGCGCGCTTCGCGAGCAAGAGACACGCTTCGAACGAGCCGCTCGGCTCGTAAGCTTGCTCGGCGAGCGCGCCGACGAGCATCAGATTGTCGGCAAGCTCGAAGGCTTCGATGCTCGTGCCGTTCGTCGCGCGCTCGCCGTCCGCAGCGAGCTCATCGCGCTCGGCCAAGAAGGCGCGCGTGCGTGGGGCAAAGCTCACGGCGCTCTCCGTGTACGCGAGCACCCGCTTGCCGAGCGCACGCGCAAAGCCCATCTCGTAAGCGGTGCCGACGTCCGCGCTCGGCCCGCGAAACGGCGTCATGTTCGCGATCACGAGCTCGGAGCTTCGGATCAGCGCCTCGTTCGCGGCGCTGATGGCGAGCCCCGTCGCGCGCGGCGAAGCGGCTTCGAGCTCGGCGTCGAGCGGAAACACGCCTTCGAATCCGTGCTGCGCGCAGAGCCGCTTTTTCTCGGCGCCCGCGGCCACGGCGTCGGGCAGAAACACCTCCGGACCGGCAAGATAAACGCGCAAGCGAGCCATGGCCCGGCCACGTTACCGCGGCGCAGCTTCCTCGAGCACGCACCTTACGTGCGGGCGCCCCCGACGGGTGCCCCTGAGGCGCCCAGAATGCGGCGCGGCGCCCCCGGGGCGCTCAGCCGCGGCGCGCGGCGAGCACGCCGAGCCCGTAGCGCAAGAGCTCCTTCGCGCGCGCTTCCGTGCCGGCCTCGACGTAGCAGCGCAGCTCGGGCGCGTTGCCGCTCGGGCGCACGTGCAGCACCTCCCCGCTCTCGAATTGGATGCGCAAGCCGTCGACGGTGTCGAACGTCTTGGCCCTGCCGAGCTCCGGGAAGGCGCGCTCGATGCCGTCCGCGCCCGCTCGAGTGAGCTCGCTCACGAGCGCTTGGCCGCGCTCGGTCGGAAAATGCTCGAGCCGGTCGCTGTCGGTGAAGCGCTGCGGGAGCTCCTCGAGCAAACGCGAGAGCGACGTCTTCTTCGCGAGCGCGGACAGGAGCAGCGACAAGTGCACGACGACCGCGTCGCGCGTCGGCAGCGGCGCGAGCTCGCCGCCGCCGGGCACCGCGAGCGCCGTCGCCTGCAAGAAGCCGCCGTTCGCCTCGTAACCGACGACGCGTGTCTCACCCGCGGCGACCGCCGCGACCATCGCCTCGATCACGAAGGGTGAGCCGATGCGCGTGCGGGCGGGCTTGAACCAGCCGGAGCGCTCGAGCGCGGTGTTGCAGCTCACGGGCGCCGCGGCGGCTCCGGCGCCGAGGTAGCGCGCGACGAGCAAGCACGCGCTGTCTCCGCGCAAGAAAATGCCGCGCTCGTCGGCGACGAGCGGCCGATCGCTGTCGCCGTCCGTCGAGACGATCGCGAAGAGCCCGTGCTCGCGGGCCCAACCCGCCGCAAGCTCGCGATCCTCGGGGCGAATCGCCTCCGTATCGACCGGGACGAAGCGTTCCGACCAGCCGAGCCGGACGACCTCGGCGCCGAGCTCGGCGAGCACCTCGACCATGAGCTCGCGCCCGACCGCCGAATGCCCGTAGACGCCGACGCGCACGCCCGCGAGCGCGCGCGGAAACGCGGACGTGAAACGCCGCTTGTAGTGCGCGCGGGCGCTCGCGTTCGCCGGCGGCAGCTCGCGCACGTCCGCCGGTCTGAAGTAGCCCTCCGCGTCGAAGATCGGAGCAAGCTCGAGCACCTGTTCGCGCATGCCCTGCTCGTCGCGCTTGGTGATCTCGCCTTCTGGGCCGTTGAATTTGATGCCGTTGCGATCGTCGGGGATGTGACTGCCCGTGACCATGATCGACGGCCAACCCTGCGCGACGGCGTAGAGCATCGCCGCCGGACTCGGGACCTGGCCGGCGTGGTCGACCGTGAGTCCGAAATCCGCCACGGCGCGGCCGACGGCGCGCAGGATGCGCGGGGTGCTCGGCCTGAGGTCGCCGGCGATCGTGACGGCGCGCGCCGCGCGGAGCTGTCGGCTTGCCTTGAGATGCTGGAGGAACGCCGACGTATAGACGTACGCGACCTGGTCCGTGAGCTCGGTCACGAGGCCGCGGGCGCCGCTCGTCCCGAACTTCACGCCCGAGCGGGCCATCACCTCCGAAACCGAGACACTCACCACGACGCGCTCCTCATAGCTCGCGGCTAGAGGTAGCCGGCGCGTCGGGCACGCGCCAGCCGCGCCACGATCCGGCGGCTTTCTCGCGCGAACGGGCCGTTTCGGCCGAAGTGGCGGAGGCACGCCGCACCGGGCGGGCCGCTCCGCACACTCCGGCGCGTCGAGGCCGCTCGCGCCGAAGCACGCGGGGGCGGCCGCGTGGCACGTCGCTTGCTGGGGTTGATCGGATCTTCCACCACGACGAGGCACCGATGAAACCCTTTCGATTCGTTCCGCTCTGCGCCGTCGCCGGACTCTGGCTCTTCTCGGCGTGCGGCAGCGACAACCCCATCAACCAGATCGAAAACAAGATCACGTGCCACGACGTCTGCCAGCGCTACTCCGACTGCTACGACAAGGGCTACGACGTGAGCGGCTGCACCGATCGCTGCACCAACGACTCGACGGCGGAGGACGAGAAGGACGACAAGCTGAAGGCTTGCGACGACTGCATCGGCGATAAGTCGTGCCTCTCGGCGACGTTCAATTGTACGACGGAGTGCTCGCCGTTCGTGCCCTGAAGGGCCCGGCGGCGGCCCTGGCTGGCGAGCACGCCGAGTCACCGATGTAGGTGCATGGCGGTGAGCTCCGGCGCGTTGCGCCCCCGGAGCACTGAGGATACCCTCCTGGTTCTGCTTGTAAGGTTCGAGGAGGCTATCGATGGACTTCGTTCGTTCCCGGCTCGCTTTGGTAGGTTTGCTCGTCGCTTGGCCGTGCGCGCAACTCATAGGCTGCGCGGTCAAAGATCGCGAGTACGGCCCAGCGAGCGAGGGCGGCACGGGCGGCACCGAGAGCGGCGGCACGGGAGCCAAAGGCGGGACGTCCGGCAAAGGCGGCAGCGGCTCGGGCGCGACCGGCGGCACCGACGGCATGGCCGGCGACACCTCGAGCGCGGCCGGTGGAGCGGACACGAGCGCTGGCGGCACGACCGGCGGCACGTCCACTGCCTCGGGCGGTAAGGGCGGGAGCCGGGGCGGCAAGGGTGGGACCACCTCGGCGGGCGGGACCGACACCGGCGGCACCGACACGTCCGGCACCGCGGGCGAAGCGGGCGCGAGCGGCGAAGGCGGCATGAGCGGCGGTGGCAATCCCACCGGAGGCACGGGGGGCACGAGCACCGTGTGCGTGCCGACGGGCAGCACCGAAAACTGCACGGACGGCATCGACAACGACTGCAACGGCGTGACGGATTGTCTGACGCTCACGAGCGAGTTCCCGTCGAAGACCGGCGCCGCGTCCGCGTCCGACGTGGCTTACACGTTTGCGGCACACGCCTCGTCGGGGACGTTCCAATGCCGCAACACGCACGGGACGACGCCGAGCGGCAATTTCGGAGCTTGCGCCGGCGTGAGCGGGAGCACCGTGTCGCCGTTCAACACGACGGTGGCTCAGGATGCGTCGAAAGACGGGCTTTGGACCACCGAGGTGCGACTGCACTACGCAGACGGCGGCTTGAGCACGGTCTACCGGCGCACCGTGTACATTCACCACACGCTTTACAACGTCGGCCGCTGCACGGCGCCGGCCACCGATCAAGCGTTCGCCGACTTCGCGAAGGCCTACTTGCAGGACGAGGGCGCCATCACGCAGACCAACGCGCGCAGCCCGTTCGTGCAGGTGCCTTTCACGCCGCCCGTCGACGCGAGGTACTACGTCGGCTCGACCGACGGCGTCGTGAACATCAAATCGCTTCGGCGCAATTTCGGCTTCAGCGCGGACGGCCATTTCCTGGTGCTCACGCGCACGTACACGGCCAAGGCCGGCGCAACGGGCATGGGTTGCCTCGCCGCCGTGAAGCGCGTCCACCAAAAGCGGGGCCAGTGGGACTCGCCGAGCGTCGTGGGCGCGGACGACTACCAAAGCTGCACCGCGCTCGTATTCAACAAGAAGGGCGCCGGCTACTGCCTCGGTTACACGGGCAATGCGATCGTCTCGGCCGAGCACAAGCGCGGCGACTACGGCGCGCAGATCCCCGTCGCGACGTACCCCTCGCAGGAAGCCGACAACTTCGCGTGGCGCCATCTCACCGCCTCCATCGCGAAGAAGTCGTTCTTCAACTTCTCGCCCAAGTGCGACACGTCCTCCAGTTGCGCGTCGGTGGATACGTCCGGCTACACGATTTACCTGCCGGACAAGAGCTTCTTCCCCTACTTCACCGATTGAGCCATCCTCCGGGCGGCGGCGCGCCGGGCCGACTGGCTCGGTCGCGCAAGCGACTGGCGCTCGGATCCGTCCGAGACCGCGGTCTTCTCGGATCCCAACCACTCTGGCGAATCATATCGCTTCCCCGTCGCCCGCGCGCCGCCTCGATGATCCGAAGCTCTACCTGCGCGCACTCGAGCTCTTACGCGAGCGAAACGCGCAGCGCAGCCGGCTAGAGCAAATGGGCCTCGCATTCGACGAGCTCCTCGAGTCGTCGGACGCGACGCTCGCGAAGAAGCTCGCGCCGCGCGTCGCGGACGGCAGTTACGCGTTCTCGCCCGTGAGCGAGCGTCGCGCCTTTCTCGGCGGAAAGTGGCGTCACGTGTACCGGGCGCCGCTCGCGGACACGGTCGTCTTGTTCGTGCTCGCGCGCGAGCTCACCGCCATCGTCTCGCCGCTCGTGTCCGAGCGTGTCTACTCGTACCGGAAGGGACGTTCGTCGCGGCAGGCCGTGCGCGATCTCGCGCGGTTCGTCAGAGCACATCGAGCTGCGACCCCCGACGTCCGCGCGCGCGGCCTGCACGTGCTCCGCCGCGACGTTTCCGGCTACGGCGACAGCATCCCCGTGGGGGAAACGTCACCGCTCTGGCCGCTCTTGCGCCGCGCGTTCGCGCAAGCCGGGCACGGACCGAACGACCCGTTCTCGTCGATCGTCGAACGAGCGCTCAGGCCTCGCGTGCTCCGGCTCGACGGCACGCTCGAGCAGGCCGCGCGCGGCGTGCCCATGGGCTCGCCCTTGCAGCCTGCGATTTGCAATCTGTACCTCGACGCCGTCGACCGCCGCCTCGCGCCGCTCGCTGGCGGCTTCTACGCGCGTTTCGGGGATGATTTCGTGTTTGCGCACGCGGACGCGGAGGTCGCGCGCGGGGCGAGCGACGCCGTGACGGCCGCGCTCGCCGAGCTCGACCTCACGCTCAACGCCGAAAAGGTACGGGATTTATTTTGGAGCGGCGCGGGGCGCCACCCGGCGCCGCCCTTCTCCGCACGGGAGCGCGGCACCACGCACGTCGAATACCTCGGCATGCGGCTCGCGTTCGACGGCACGACGGCACCCAGCGAGAAAAAGCTGCGCCGGCTCCGCAGCGAGCTCCGCTCGCGCATCATCGCTTCGGAGCGCGTCTTGCGGGACACGCCGCTCGACGCGCGCGTCGAGGCGCTCGTCCTCGCCGCCAATCACGCGCTCGAGCCGCACTACGACGCCGCGCTTACCGACGCCGCCGAGCTCTTCGTCGACGGCAGCGATCGCAAGAAGCTCGCCGAGCTCGATCACTGGCTCTGCCGCACGCTCGCCGAGGCGCTCTCGGGCAGAAGGGGCGTGCGCGCGCTCCGGAGCGCTCCGCCGCGTTACCTGCGCCGGCACGGCTTGCTTTCGCTCGTCGCCCGCCGCCGCCGGCGGAGTACGACGTGACCGAAGCCGCGGCGCTCGAAGCCGAAGCGACGCAAAAAAACGCGCTCGGCGAGTTCTTCGCGCGCGAGAAGCGCAGGGCGGCGCGGCGCGCGGGGCTCCCGCTCGCGCTCCTCACGACGCACGGTTTTCGTTACCTCTTTCGCCGCGGTGTCGTGCTCTTCGCGCGCCTGCCGATCCGCACGGCCTTTCACCTCGCGGAAGTCGTCGTCTTCGCGGATTTTCTCGAGCTCGGCTTCCTCGGCCCCCTGCTCGCGATTCGCAGCGTATTCGTTGCCTTCGGTGCGTTTCACTGGGGCGCGCTCGAGCCCCTGCGCCGCGCGGTTCGCCGCGAGGTCGCGCGCGGAGACGCTCGAGCCGCGGAGCGCGAAACCGCGCGCTACCTCCGGGTCGCGGTCGATCTCTGCCTGCTGCAACTCTGCGCGCTCGTGCTCTGGCTCGAGCTCGGCCCGCGCCTCTTTCCGTCGTTCAGCATCATCGACGCGTACGCCATCGGTTGCGGCCTGCGCTCGATGGCCGAAACCGTCACGCGCACCTTCCACGCCGGCGCGTTCGCGGTGCGGCGCGTGCGGCGGCCGCTGCCCGCGCTTCTCGCCGTCGACGTGGTCGACGCCGGCACGGCGCTCGCGCTCTGGCCGCTGCTCGGACCCTGGGGGTTCGCGGTCGCGCAGCTCTGCGGCGGCGCGGTCGAAACGGCGCTCACGTTCCGCTACGTGCGGCGGACCTACGCCGGCCTGCCCGTTTCGGCGCCGACGCTCGCGCGCGTCCTCTCCGAGCGCGCGCGAGCGCCCTGGTCGGTCCGTCGCGGAATGCTCGTCCCCGGGCTCGGCAACCTGATTTCCCAAGTCGACGCGCTGCTCGTGGCCGTGCTCGCCCTGGGCTCGTCCGAAGACGCGCTCGGGCTCGCGGCCGCCCTGCACGTCCTCCGCCCCGTCCTGTCGCTCGGCACGAGCTGGGCGCGGCTCTTCTACTTCGATCTCGCGATGCTCGGCGGCGGCGTGCGGAGGCTCTTCCGCGTGCGCTTCGAACGCTCGTTGCTCTTCGCCGCGCCCGTATTTGCGCTCGCTTCCGTGGCCGTGGCGGCGCTCCTCGAGCCTTTGCTCGAGCGCTCGGCGCCGATGGGCGCGCTGCTCTCGTTCGTGCCGTTTCTGGTCGTGCGCTCGCTCTTCGCGGCCACGCAAATCCAGGCGTTCGCGCGCGGCGCCTACCGTGCCCTCGTGGGCGGCGCGGCCATGGTGCTCGCGCTGGTCGTCTCGCTACCCTGGCTCCACGCGTCGAGCGCGCTGCTGCTCGCGATCGCCTCGGTGGTGCTCGCGCTCGCCGCGGCCGTGTTTCGCGCGGGGCGCCCGCGCGCATCCGACGACGAGTCCGAGCCCGTGCTCGAGCCGCTCTCGTTCCTCTGCCGGCTCGCGCGCACGACCGCGCCCGTCTCGGTGTACGCGCTGTCCCTGAACCCCGACGGCGGAACGCGCGCCTCGAGCCTGACGCCGCTCTTGGCCGCGATTCCCGGCGTGGCCTTCGTCACGCGCCTGAGCCGTCAAACGCTGCTCGTCGCGGGCGCGAGCGGGAGCTCGCTCGTCGCCGCGCTCGTGGGCGCGGGCGCCGGCTCGTTCGAGCGCATCGAGCGCTTCCCGGAGCTGCCCGACGGCCGCACGGCGTTACGGGCGCTGATCGAAGCCGGGAGCCTCGGCGAGCTCGAATATGCCGGCGCCCGCGCGCCGGGTGAGTCGGAGGTCGAGCTCCGCGCGGCGTTCGCCGCGCTCGGGGACGGCATCGTCCTCGGCGAAAAGACCGGCGCGCTGCCGCGCGTGTGGGCCACGCCACGCGAGCTCGCCTACACGCTCGGTGAGCTCGCGTCCCTCGCGTCCGGCGTGCGCCCAGGGCGCCGGCGCGGGCTCCGCGCCGCGGTGTACGCGCCGGGCGGCGACGCATCGCTCGTCTTCGTGGCCGCGCCCTCGGTCGACGCCGCGAGCTTCACCGGCTTCGAGCGGCGCGTGCGCTGGGCGAGCGTCACCGCCCTCTTGCACGATTGACAGGAGAGCAGGTTCCCCTTCACGCACGGTCCAGCGAATGCTGCCAGCACCTTCACGCGCGACACTTCACGCGCGACACTTCACGCGCGACACTTCACGCGCGACACTTCACGCGCGACACTTCACGCGCGACACTTCACGCGCGACACTTCACGCGCGAGGCGTGGGTGTTGAACGGCCAAGCCGCCGAGGTCGCCGCGCGCGGGCGCTCGCACTGCGCTGCGCTCACAATGGACCGCCGCCGCGCACTTACTCGCTGAGGCGCGCCGGTACATGCGTATACATATTTAGATTTTCCACAATTATTTCAGTAGGTTGTCGCCCCCGAAGCACCCGACACGCGCAGCGACGAAAATTCGCCCAACGTCTTGATTTTGTTCACAAATACTAAGTAAGTACACTTACTTCATTCTGCGAGGTGATCACTCTCGTCCGCATCGGAGCGCGGAGGGGGCTCACGACGCGCGCGAAACGGCGACGGCGCGAAACGGCGAAGTCTGGGTGCGTTGCGCGTGGTCGGACGCACCTGCTGGCAGCACACGCTGCACACCGCCGTAGGGCGGTACCCCTATAAAGCGGGCATACGCGGAGCGGGTCAGTAGCCGAAGTCGCGCGAGCTCGCGTTCGACGGGGACTTCGATTTGCCCGCCGTAGCCGCGTGGTGCGGCGCGGGCGCGGCGTGCGCGGCCTTCACGGCTGCCGGTGCCGTCGCGTGCGCCGCCGGAGCGGTTTTTGTGGCCGGTGCCGCGGTCGTCGCGGCCGGCGCAGCCGTGGCCGACGCCGTGACGGCGGGCGCGGGTTCGCTCGCCGACGCGGGAGTGGCGGTGTGGGCCGGCGGGGGCGCGGCGGCGGCGGCCGCAGTCGGCGCAGTCGGCGTAGTCGTTGCGGCCGCGGTCGGCGCCGTGTCCGCTTTCTTCGCCGAGAACAGCTTCATCGCGGCGAAGGCGCCGCCACCGAGCACGAGCACGGCCGCGACCGCGACCACGCCGAGCGCGGACTTGTTGGACTTCCCGGGCGTCAAACCCTGCTGCGAGGTCGCGAACGAACCCTGCGTCGCGGTTCCGGACGTCGAGGCGAGCCCCGCGCGCGGCTCCGGCCGTGTTTCGTAGCCCGGTGAAGGGCGCGGCGCGTCCGCGCCGGCGCGAACCCCGAGCTCGTCGAGCGCGCGGATCATCTCCTCCGCGCTGCCGAAGCGTTGCGCCGCGTCGCGCGCCATGGCCTTGCTGACGAGCGCGGCAAAGGCCGGATTGATGTCCGGCACCACCTGCGTGAGCGGCGTCGGATCCGAGAGCACGATCTTGAACATCAGCTCGTTGAACGTGTTCGCGGTGAACGGCACCTCCCCCGTGACCGCCTCGTACAGGATGACGCCCATCGCGTAGAGATCGGTGCGCGCGTCCACGCCGCCGCTGCCCTTCGCCTGTTCGGGCGACATGTAGAACGGCGTGCCCATGACGGCGCCCGTGCGCGTCATGCTCATGTCTCCGCCGAGCACGTTGAACTTCGAAATGCCGAAATCGATGATCTTGACGTAGTCGCGAATGCCCGAGCGCTCGTTCAAGACGAAGATGTTGTCGGGCTTGAGATCGCGATGGACGATGCCGGCCGTGTGCGCCGCCCCGAGCCCGACGAGCGCCTGGCGCACGAGCGGGACGATTTGCTCGGGAGTCATGCGGCCGACCCGGCGGATACGCGCCGACAGCGAATCCCCGGCCAAATACTCCATGACCATGTAGCGCTCGCCGTCGGGCAACACGCCGAGGTCCAAAATCTCGAGAATGTGCTCGCTGCCGATGCGGCCGGCCGCCTGCGCTTCGCGCTCGAAGCGTTGCACCGTCTCGGCGTTGCTGAGGGCCGCGCCGTGCAGCACCTTGATCGCAACGCGCCTACTGATGCGCACATTCTCCCCCTCGAACACCGCCCCCATGCCGCCTTCGCCAATCAGGCGCACGATCCGATATTTACTGTCGAGGACCTGCCCGGGCTCAACCATGTACCTAAAGGTTTAGCACTCATCGGGGCCCCCTGTGGTAACGTCCTTGCCCATGCGTGCCAGAGGCGCCACCGCGGGGATCCTGGTCTTTTCTCTGATCTCGAGCTCGCTCGCCCCGAGCTTTGCCGCCTCGGACGAGGAGAGGTCGGCGGCGCGGGCAGCTGCCTCGCAGGGGGCGGACGCCTACGACGCGGGCAAGTGGCAAGACGCGGTCGATATGTTCTCGCGCGCCGAGCAGCTCGTGCACTCGCCGATTCACCTCATGTTCATCGCGCGTTCGGAGCTCAAGCTCTTCCACTGGGTGAAGGCGTACGAAACCTTCAACCGCGTCAAGCGCGAAGGCGTACCGACCGACGCGTCGGCCGCCGTGAGAAAAGCGGTCGAGGACGCGACGAGCGAGCTTGCGAAGCTCGAGCCGCAGATGCCGTACATCGCCGCGAAGATCAAGAACGCGAGCGGCGAGGTGAAGGTGACGATGGACGGCACGCAGGTGCCTCCGGCCATGCTCGGACTGATGCGACCGGTCGACCCCGGTCAACATCGCTTTCAAGCGACGAGCGGGCAACTCGCGAGCGACGTCGTGACGGTCGACGTGCAGCCCGCGTCGAAGCAAACGGTGGAGCTCGAGCTCAAGCTCGGGACCGCCGCGACGCCCGCTGCCGCTCCGTCGGCCGCGCCGGCCGCCACGGCTCCCGGTCCGGAAACCACCGCGCCGGCGCCGGCGGCGGGCGCTGATCAAGGCAGCGGCGGGCCCAACGGCATGCGCATCGGCGCGTACAGCGCCTTCGGCGTGGGCGCGGTCGGCCTCGCGCTCGGCACCGTGTTCCTGCTTCAATCCTCGTCGACGCAGAAAAAGTCGGACGAGCTTTGCGGTTCCGGGCCCGAGTGCAATCCCGCGAACAAGGACGCGATCTCCTCGAAGGACAAGGACGCGGCCTCGCAAAAGACGCTCGGCGCGGTCGTGCTCGGCGTCGGCGGTGCCGCCGTCGCGACGGGCGTCGTGCTGTTCATCCTTTCGAACCACAAGAGCCAATCCGCCTCACGTGAGAACGAACCGTCCGTCACGCCGTTCATCGGCTATCGCACGGCGGGCTTGTCCGGCCGCTTCTGAGAGCATGCTTGCGGCGCGGCCGCGCCCGCGCGAACCACGTCGCCTGCATGGCCCGCGAGCCACGGCCCGGTGGGCTCAAGCTCATCATCACGTACAAGTGCCTGAAGGCGCCGCTCGTACTCGCGCTCGCGCTCGTGCTCACGCTGAACCCGCGCGGCGCGCTGCACGCGGTGGACGTCGTCGCGCGCGATCTCAGCGAGGGCGGCGCGCTCTTCGGCCGCGTCGCGCGCTGGCTCGAAGCGCACGTGACGCAGCGTGCGTTGGGACGCGGCGCCATCCTCGCGTGGCTCGACGGGCTCACGACCTCGCTCGAAGCGTTCCTCTTGTGGCGCGGGCACGCCTGGGGTGAATGGCTCGTGGTCGCGGGGCTCGGTGCGCTCGTGCCGTTCGAGGTCATTTCGCTCGAAAAGCATCCGTCGTGGATGCGGCTCGGGGCGCTGCTCGTGAACGTGGCCGTCGTCGCCTACCTCGTGCTCCTCCGCGTGCGCGCAAGAAGAATGCAGTAACGTTCGAGCTCCCCGCGCGCTCGCGCCGGGCTCAGAAGTGCGCCCCGAGCGTGAGCCCGACCAGGTGCGCGAGCGTGTGATAGCGCCCCTCCGGGCTCTCCGTACCGCCGTGAGCGTCGGCCGGGAGAAAGACGACGAGCATGTAGCCGAGATCGGCCTTGAACCCGCCGTTGCCGTAGCCGAAGCCGAAGGTCAGATCGACGCGATCGGCGTCGGGCAAGGCGGGGCCGAGGCCGCGCGCGGGGATGGCGCTGCGGTCGAAGATCAGGCCGCTCCGCACGTGAAAACCGCGCTGGTTCGGCTCGAAATCCACGCCGCCGCGCAGCGTGAAGGAGTCGTGCCCGTGCGGGCGAAGCGTGCGGTCGGGCGCGCTCGAAAAGTCGATGGGGATGGTCCCGTACGTCGACCAAAACTCGATGTTCGCGTCGAGGCCGAGCTTGAAGTCGCGCGCCGGGCGGTACATGACGCCGGCGGTGATCACGTCCGGCAAGGTGATGGCGGCGCTGCCCGGCTGATCGGGCAGCGTGCGCGCGAAATCCGGATTTTCGGGACTGAAGTCGGCACGGCCGTCGTAGCCGAGCTTCACGCGGCTCCGGTAGGTGAGCGCGAGGTGCAGCCGGTCGGGGACGACCCGGTAGAGCGCGGCTGCGTTGAAGCCGAAGCCCCAGGCGTCACCCACGAGCCGCACGTCGCCGCCGACGATCGACGGTAGTCCGTTCTTGAAGTCGACGCTGCTTTGCACGGCGTCGAACCCGACGGCCAGCGACCAAGCGTCGCTCAATTTCAGCGCGACGGTCGGGTTGATCGAGAGCGTCTCGAGCGACGCCGAGATCGCGCTTTCGCGTCCCAGCCACGAGCTCGGCCAGCTCACGCCGATGCCGAACGCACTGTAGACACCGAGCCCGAGCGCGACGCGGTCGCCGATTTTGCCCGCGCCGAACAGCGCCGGCAGCACGAAATTGCCGCGCTTGCTGCTGGTCTCGCCGCCGCCGTTCTTGGCCTCGAAATCCGAGCGGGCGCTGATGAACACGCCGCCGGCCGAGACGCTCACGCCGTCCATGTACGCGAGCGCGGCCGGGTTGAACCAGACCGCGGCCGGCTCCGAGACGTCGGCGCTCACCGCCGAAGCCCGCCCGATCGCTTCACCCGAAAGGTCGTAGATCAAAAAGCCGTTCGCGAAGCACGGGGTGCTCGAAAGGCACAGCGCGGCCGCGACGAACGAGGAGCGGAACCAGGATTTCATCATGGCGCTCCGAAGGTGAAGGCAAAGCAGTACACGACGTTTTTGCGGGTCAACCCGGTGATCGACGAGAGCGAATCGAAGAGCATGGCGAGCTGCCCCCGGCCGGCCTCGAGCGTGGCGGCGTCGGTGTCGGCGACCGTGGAGATGAGGCTGTGTCCGTCGCCGTCGACCAGCGGATCCGGAAGGGTCAAGAGCACCGTGATCGGCGCGGGAACGAGCGACGCGCCGTCAGGCGACGTGAGCCCGTCGGTCATGAAGACGCCGTAATCATGACCGGTCACGAAGGGCGCGCTGCCCTTGATCACGATCGCACCGTTCGCGAAGCTCGCGTCGATGAGCGGAAAGCCCGCGACGAGATTGCCGGCGCCAGCTTCGGTGAGATCCAGCAAAAACACCGTGCCGGCGTGCTGTTTCACGACGAAGCCGCTGACGGTCGCGGCGTCGACGGGGCCGTGCACGGCAACGCGGATTTCGTCGGCGGCCGTGACCTCGGGCACGAGACCGACCGTCGGATCGAGCTCGGCGACGGAGGCGGTGTGGATCGGGAAACCCCATGCCACCGCGACCTCTTCCTTCGGCAACCCCGCCGCCGCGAACAGCTGCCAGACGCCGGCGCTGACGTAGCTCGAGCGGATCGCTTCGAGCGTGATCGCGTTCGCGCGCGCCGCCTCGTCCGATTGCGATTGCGCGAGGAGCGCGAGTGCGGGGCACGACGGGTCGATGGCTTCGGGGCTCGTGGCTCCGCAGGTGAGCGACGTGTCCTCTTTCAAGAGCTGCATCGTGGGCGAGCCGACGACTTCGCTGCCCGAGCTCGCGCGCACGCCGCCGCCGTAGCCGCGCACGCCGACGAAGTACGTCTCTCCGAGCTCCCAGCTCGGGCGAGGCGCCAACGTGAGCTCGTTCTTTTGGGTATCGAAGCCGAGAGCGACGTTCATGAGCAACGCGGGCGGTCGCGCCGAGACGACGACGACGTTGCGGCCGAGGCTGAGCGTTGCCGAATCGAGCGGCGCGGTTGCCGGCGCCGTACCCGGCGTCGCCGTCGGAAAGCCGTCGAGCCTCTCGAGGTAATGATCGAACTCGCACTCGGCGCGTGAGACGGCCGTCGCCTCTCCGCAGTCTTCCGGCAAAGTCAGGCCGGCAAGCCCGAAATCGATGCGGCCGGTCTTTGGATTGACGATGAGGCCGGTCGGCGCCGGGACGCGCGGCGGGGTCGCCTCCGTATCGAACTCCATGGCTTCGGGCACGGGGTCGTGGCCGATGTCGGGCGCGCAGCTCGCCGCGCTCGCGAGCAAGAGGAGCGCGGCGAGTCGGCCCGCGCGAGGCGAAGCGGCGCTCAAGGCGCCGCGATCCGCCCCTGGGGCATCGTGTAGGCGGCCGGGATGTTCGGCACGCCGTCGCCGTCGCTGTCGTCCAGCATCGACACGTACCCGAGCAGCGCTTGCCATTGCTTGAGCTCCTGGACGCCCTTCTTCGTCGGATCGGCATCGACGTAGCGCGTCGTCGGATCCACGAGTGTCTTGCAGTCAGAGTCCTTGGCCGACACGGAGAGCAGGCCGCCCGTGACCGACTCCACCAAGCCGAGGAGCCCCGCGACGTAGCTCGTGCTCACGATCTTGTAGCAAGTCTCGGTGTCCGTCGGGTCGAGCGTCACCTCGTCCTTGCCCACGACGAGCGAGGCCTTCTTCACGCGACTCAAGAACGGCGCGCTCGGGCTCGGATCGACCTCGAGCTTGAGACCCGAGAGCTGCAAGAAGTAATCCTTCGGCTCCTCCGCGACGTTGCGTCCGCCGCTGAGCTCGAGACCGGCCATGATGTCCGCAGCGTTCAGATAATAGGTGACGAGCGGGAAGCCCGGTTGCGTGTCCGGGCCGATCCCGAGCGGCACCACGCGGAAAAGATCCGAAAGCCAAACGTCGCCGGTCTTTCCGGCTTGGATCGGCGCGCGGAGCGAGCCGTTGGCGTCGAACGCGATGACCGGCGGGTCGTCGGGCTGGAGCGCCGACACCGTCGCGCGGTAAGCGTCGGTGACCAGATTGCCGATCGGTGCTTCGCCGAAGTCCTGCAGCGGCAGATCGCCTTCGGTTTGTGCCACCACGGCCTCGTAGGCGAGGCCCGAGCTCGCGAGCGCCTGATCGATGCCGCCGATGTATTGGTCGACCGCGGCCTGCGTGTCGCTACTTCCCGTGATCGAGTCGTCGATCGGGTTCAACGTGTAGCCCCCGACGGTGACCGTCGGCTGCCCGCCCGCGGAGGCCGGCGTGACGGAGAGCTCGAGCTCGCCGAGGTACTGCCCGTAAGAGCCCGCGGTGACGATGATCGTGTTCCCGACCTTCACCGGCTGCGTCAGAAAATCGTGCGTGTGACCGCTCACGATCACGTCGATGCCCGTCACCGCCTTTGCGAGGTCGGCGTCCTCACCGGTGCCGTCCTGATTGATCCCGGAGTGCGAGAGCGCGATCACGAGATCGACCTTGTCCGTCTCACGCAGCTCGCTCACCATGCGCGCGGAGGCGACCTTGATGTCCTCGAACGTGACGGGCGCGGCTTGCGGCGTCACGAGCGCGGCGTTCGAGCCGAGCAGGCCGAAAATACCTACCTTTAGGCCACCTACCGTCTTCACGAGCTTGGTCTTGACGACTCCGGCCTGCGACAGCGCGGCGAGACCGTCGTCGCCCGAGTCGGTGTCGCTCAGCACCATGTTGCTCGCGATGATCGGCACCGTCACGCCGTTGGTCGTGGCGGCCTGCAACATCCCGGCGAGGCCGAGCGGCGTCCAATCGAACTCGTGATTGCCGAGCGTCGTCGCGTCGTAACCGGCAGCCTGCATGAAGCTGAGCTCCGGTGTTGCGGTCGTGGCCAAGAACTCGAAGAGCGAGCCCATCATGAAGTCGCCGGCGTCGAGCAGAAGCACCGGCTCGTTCTTCGTCGCGGCACGCGTGCGAGCGGCGGCGATCTCGGCGGCGAGGCGGGCCACGCCGCCGACCGTATCGTCGTCGTTGGGCGTGAGCGGGGTGTAGTCGGCTTCGGGCCCGAAGCCCGTCAAATGCGAGTGCAGATCGTTCGTATGCAAAATCACGAGCTTGTCGCCGCCGGTCGCGGCAGAGCCGCCCGACCCGCCCCCGGCCGAATCGTCGTCGCCGCAGCCTGCCGCTAAAAGGCCGGCCGACATCGCGAGCACACCCGCGATGCTCCACACTCGAACGCCAATCCCGCGCTGATTTCGCATGCTGGAAAGATCCTTCCTACGGAGCCCCTGCTCGGGAGCACGATAGATCAATCCAGACGCATGCCAACGTCTCAGTTTGCCCCGCGCTTTTTGGCCGCTCTCGTGCGGCCAGCGTCGAAAGCCAGCTAAACTGCGGCAGAAACGCGCGCGCCGCCGCTCACATCTTGCCGGCGGAGCGGGTTTGGCCGTTCACCTCGAACGTGATGCTGTCGAGCTGCACCTTGCCCTGCGTGAGGTCGTCGATCTCACTGCCGACCTCGAAGCGGCTGATATAGAAATCGCTCGAATAGCCACGCTTGCTCACGAGGTAGTCGATCAAGGGCTTGATATCGATCTTGCCCGAGAAGTTCATCGAGGGGCCGTCGGTGGAGCGGAACTGGAAGTAGCGCCACTGGCCGTTCGCCCACGAGTCGCTCTGAACGTCGAGTTTGTAGCTCTTGTTACCTGCCGTCACCTGATCGCCGGCGCCGCTGCCGGTCGGACCCGGGCAGCCGGAGCTCACCGTCGCGGCACATTCCGGCCAACGCAGGTTCTGCCAACCCCAGAAGGTCATGAGCTCCGCGTAGACGCCCGGGCTTGCGCCCAGCGGATCTTGCTGACTCACCCAAAACTCGAACGTGAGGTCCCATGAACCGCTCTGTTGGAGCTGGATGTTCATGTTGTTGATGGTGATGCTCGCGCTCTGGATATCCTTGATCTTCTTCGGCAGCAGCGACGTGGACGAGAAATCCGGCGTCGTAGCGAGGGAGTTGCCCGCGCCGAACGGATGCACGCCGAACTCGATCTCCGGGAAGTCCGGATCCGCATTGCTGTTCTGCGTGTCGCAATTGCCGCGGTTGAAGTTCCAACCGAAGGAACCATCGCTGTTCACGAACACGCTGTACTGGCTCGTGCCGGAGGGACAATTGAGCGTCTCCGCACCCCAGTTATTGTTGATGAGGCGAATGTCGCAGGAGCGGAGGTAATCCCGCGTCGTCGACGTCATGTCCCCGGGCTTCCAGTTGGCTTTGCCTTTGGCGTCCGTCATGGCGCAGTCACTCGCGCCCGCGCCGCCCGCCATGCCCGCCGAGCCGCCGGTCATACCCGCACTGCCGCCCGAGCCGCCGGTCGAGCCGCCCGAGCCGCCGGTCGAGCCACCCGTGCCGCCGGTACCGCCGGTCGAACCACCCGTGCCGCCCGTCGTGGAGCCGCCGGTCGAACCACCCGTGCCGCCGGTCGTCGAGCCGCCGGTCGAGCCACCCGAGCCGCCGGTCGAGCCACCCGAGCCGCCCGTGCCGCCCGTGCCGCCCGTCGAGCCGCCCGTGCCGCCCGTCGTCGAGCCACCCGTAGTGCCGCCCGTGGAGCCGCCGGCGCCGCCCGTGGCAGAAGAGCCGCCCGCCGCCTGTCCGCTGGATCCGCCGGTTTTGTTGCCGGAAGCGTCGTCGTCAGACGACTTACTGCTGCTGCAGTGGGCGAGCAGCAACGGAATGGCCAGAACGAATCCAATGTAAGGGAGTGTGGGCTCGCGCATCGGAGCTCAACCATAACATCCTCCGGCGCCTGGAGCCGCTCTTGTGGGACCGGTTTCCCATCCGGCGGCACCGACAGCGCAATCTTTTAGTGCTCCTCGCCGGACCAGGCTATTGGCAGAGCCCCGCCGTGCACGTTCCGGTGCAACAGTCGCGATCCTCGGAGCAGGTTGCGTTCGACCCGCTCGGAATGCAGCAGAAGCCACCGCCCAGCGAACCACTGCAGCCGTTCGAGCAACAGTCGGAAGCTTGGAAACACGTAGAACGGAGCGCTAGGCATTGCTGGCAAGTCACGGGCGACGGGCCGCCGGAGGAGAGGCAACGCAGATCCCCACAGCATGCTTTGCCGTTCGAGCACGAGACACCTTCGGGTGAGCAACATAGTCGCGCGGTTTGATTACAAGCGAAGGGCGAGCAGCAGTCGCTGTCGTCCGCGCAGCTGTCCGGGGACCCCAGGCCGGGACCGCGGTTTTGCCCGCATGTCGCGCGATGACAGATCCCGTCGGACTTGCAGGTCTCCCACTGTGGGGCCGCGCTCGAGCAGCTGCCCCAGGAAGCCTGATCCTCCTGCCTGCAGCCGCAGTCACAAGCGCTCTCACACGAGTCCCCAATGACGCTGGTGCCCGTAGTCGTGCATTGCGCAGTCGAGCCCGCAACGCCACCCGAACCGGCGACGCCACCCGAACCGGCGACGCCACCCGAACCGGCGACGCCACCCGAACCGGCGACGCCACCCGAACCGGCGACGGCGCCCGA
>JAICUB010000054.1 GCA_025936045.1 Polyangiaceae bacterium
CACGATCATGAATCACGTGATCAAGGAGCGCGCGACGGTGCTGACGCACGACGCCGCGATGGATTTCGCCGCGTCGAAGGGCAAGAGCATGATCCTGAACCGGATCGGCTCGGCCATCGTGGCGCCGCTCCTGCACAACAAACACATCCTCGGCGTCCTCTGGCTCGACAGCGAGACGCTCGCGAAGTTTCAGCCGAAGGACATGGAGATCGTGACGGCCATCGCCGCGCAGGCCGCCATGTTCATCGAAATCACCATCCTCGGTAAGAAGATCGAGCAGGAGATCGTCAACCGCGAGCGCTTCAGCCGGCTGCTTTCGCCGAACGTCGCGAAGCGCGTGCTCTCGGGCGCCCTCGAGGTGAAAAAGGGCGGTCAGCTCGTCGAAGAGTGCACGGTGTTCAACTCCGACATCCGCGGCTTCACGCGCATGAGCGAGGGCGCGAACCCCGCCGCCGTCGTCGATATGATGAACGAGTACTTCGAACAGATGGTCGAGGTCGTGTTCAAGTACGAAGGCACGCTCGACAAGTTCATGGGCGACGGCATCATGGCGCTGTGGGGCGCGCCCGTCGTGCACCCCGACGACGCGCTCAGGAGCGTCTCGTGCGCGCTCGAGCAGATGGACATGCTCGCGCGCTTCAACCGGCGCCGCGTGGAGGAGAATCAGGAGCCGCTCGCGATTGGCATCGGCATCCATACGGGGCCGCTCGTCGCGGGCTACATCGGTAGCTCGAAGGCGCTCTCCTACACGGTCATCGGCGACGTCGCGAACACGAGCGCCCGCGTCTGCGGCATCGCGGCGCCCGGCCAAATCCTCGTGAGCGAGGCGACGCTCGCGCGCTTGCAGAATCGCGTCGAGGTGGACGAGCTCCCTGCCGCCAATCTGAAGGGCAAAGAGAAGCCGTTCCGCATCTTCAACGTGAAGCGCCTGGTCACTTCCGTGCAGGTGCCGCTGACCCCGACGACGAACTGAAGCCGCTCGGACGCGGGCGATCCGGACACGCCGCAAAGGCGACCCGGCCGATTAACTTCCGCCTGGGACGGGGCTCCCTTATAGTGGGAGATCGATCGTGCAAGCGCTGTCGAACTCCCGGGCTCCGCACTCGTCAACCTCTCGCCTGGCGCAAGGGACGCTCGCCGTTCTCGGCGTTTGCATCGCCGCCGGCTGCGGCGGAGGCTCCGATCCCCCGCGCGCTCCGCGTGCCCCTGCGCCGAGCAGCAGTGCCGACGCCTTCGTCGCGCCCGCGCCGTCTGCGGCCGGCCCGAGCGCGAGCGCCGCGCCTGTCGCGAGCGCCGCACCCGTCGCGAGCGCCGCGCCCGGTCCCACGCCGGCGCCTGCGATCGACTCGGGCGCGCCGCACCTCGACGACGAAAACGTGTACGCCCCCGATCACACCATCGCCGCGGCGACGGTGCCGCTGCTCGACGACGCCCAGAAGCCGCTTCCGCAAACGGACGTGCGTCCGACCGTCACGAGCACGACGTTCGACGCGCGCATGCGCCTGCTCGCGCGGGCCATCACCACCGGCAACGCCGACGCGGCGCTACCGACCTTCTTCCCGTCCGTCGCCTACGCGCAGGTGAAAGACATCCCTCAGCCCGAAAAAGACTGGGAGCACCGCCTGGTCGGCGCGTTCCGCCGGGACATCGCGGAGTATCACGCAAAGCTCGGCCACGACGCCGGGAGCGCCAAGCTCGTCTCGGTCGAAGTCCCCGAGGGCGCCGCCAAGTTCATGAAGCCGGGCAGCGAGGGCAACCGCCTCGGCTACTACCGCGTGCTCCGCTCGAAACTCGTCTTCCAACTGCCGAGCGGCAAAGAGCAGCCACTCGAGCTTACGAGCATGATCTCCTGGCGTGGCGAGTGGTACGTCGTGCACCTGCACGGCTTCAACTGAGCGGGCCGAACTGGTCAAGGCAGTTCCAACTGCCTGCAAACTCGCTCGGACCGATGCGCGAAGCGCGGTACGCGGTGTGACGACGGCGCAACGCGTCAGCGCCAACGCCTCGACAGGGTGCAAAGATTCGGAGAGATTCGGCGCCCCCCCAAGCCATGGCCCACGTTCTCGCGTTCGAGCGCCCCGTCGTCGAGCTCGTCTCTCGCGTGCGAGAGCTGCGCGCGCTCGCGAGCACCGACGAGAAGTGGACGCCCGAGCTCGAGCGGCTCGAGGAGAAGGCGGCGCGCCTCGCGCGCGAGGTGTTCGCGAACCTCTCGCCGATGCAAAAGGTGCAGCTCTCCCGGCACCCCAATCGGCCCTACACGCTCGACTACGTGCATCGCCTTTTCGAGGATTTCGTCGAGCTTCGAGGTGATCGCCGCTTCGCGGACGACACTTCGATCGTGGCCGGCATCGGTCGCTTTCACGGACGCAGCGTCGCCGTGGTCGGACACCAGAAGGGCCGCTCGGCGAAGGAGAACGTCGCGCGCAACTTCGGCATGCCGCACCCCGAGGGCTACCGTAAGGCGATCCGCGTGTACGAGCTCGCCGATCGCTTCGGCCTCCCCGTCTTCACCTTCATCGACACGCCGGGCGCCTTCCCGGGCATCGGCGCCGAGGAGCGCGGGCAGAGCGAAGCCATCGGCGCAGCGATCGAGTGCATGTCGAAGCTCGGCGTGCCCGTGCTCACGACCGTCATCGGCGAAGGCGGCTCGGGCGGCGCGCTCGCGCTCGGCGTCGGCAACCGCGTGCTCGTGCTCGAGTTCGGTTATTACTCGGTGATCACGCCCGAAGGCTGCGCCGCCATCCTGTGGAAGAGCGCCGATCGCACGCCCGAAGCGGCGGCGCGCCTCAAGATCACCGCGCCGAACCTGCTCGAGCTCGGCATCGTCGATCTCATCGTCGACGAGCCGCCCGGCGGCGCGCACCAGGATCACGACGTGGCGGCGCGCCACCTCGATCGCGCGCTTTACCAGGAGCTCACCGCGCTAAGCTCGCTCGATCCCGACGCCCTGCGCGACGACCGCTACGAGCGCTTCCGCCGTCTGGGCGCCTTCGTCGCCTAGCGGATGCGGAGGGTTGGACCGGCGCCCCCGCGTGCGCCCGGTCGAGCACGCGGGAGCGCATGGCGCCGAGGTGGCGGACGCCTCGAGTCCGGCGCATGCGCCGCGCGCTACTGCGCCTCGAACCGCACCTCGTCGAAGTGCGCCGCAAACGGCGGGTCGCTCGCGCGTTTCGACACGAGCAGCCGAAAAAGCGCCGTTCGCGCGTCCGCGGGTGCCGCCGCTGTTTTTTCGCCGAGCACCCACGCGCCCGTCGTCGCCGTCAAAAAGAAGTCCTGGTCGAGTAGCTCGCCGTCACAACCGGCGCCGCTCAGGAACTGCACCTCGAACCCGGCGCTCCCGGCGCTCTGACCCGTGTCGATTTCGATTTGCGCCGCGACGACGTACGTCACGTCGCCGTCGACCGCGACGCACACGGTCGTGCCGCTCGAGACGAAGTCGTCGCTCGTCCCGCTCGCGTTTCCGGTGACGAGGAGCGAACCGGAGTCGGCATTCGACTCCGCGTCGCCGTCACTCACGCTTTGGTCGATGCCGTCATCGGGCTGCCAGTCGCCGGTATCCGCGCCGGCCTCGAAGCTCCAGCTCGTCCGGGACGTCGTGGCGCGCGGGCCGTCCGCAGGCGTACCCTCCTCGGCGCCTGCCCCGGCGCCTGCCCCGGCGTCTACCCCGGCGCCTACCCCGGGCGCACCGCCGGAATTGCCGCTGTCGGCGTTACCGCCCGGTTCGCCCGCGCCGTCCGTCGCGCCGGCCCCGCTAGCCCCGTCGATGATGGTGAGGGGCGGGGGCTCGGCGGGGTCGAGCCGGCGGTGCTCGACCGTGCACGCAACGAACGCGACGGCGACGAAACACTTCACGGCTCGGGGCACCATCACGGGCCACACTACCTTGGATCGCCGAATGCGCCCGAACACGCCGCGGCAGCCGAGCGCCGGCGCCAACCTTACGGAAAGCCTCGACAAACGCGACGCGACTTCACTCATTGCGCAAAACGAGTCATCAAAGAAGAGGTTCATGCTGACGAGTCGCCGATTTTTTTTGGAAGGATTGGGGGCGTGCGTAGGGTGCGCTCTCACCGAACGGATGGCGTTCGCTTCGCCCTCACGTGAGCTCGCGCTGAGCGAGCTCCTGGCACACAGCGACCATGCCGTCGTCGCCACCCCGCTCGACGCGGCGGCGGCCTGGGCCGTGCTCGGCGGTAAGCGGCGCATCGTCACGGACGTCCGCGTTCGGGTAGAGGAGGTGCTCGCGCTCCGAACGCCCGCGCAGAATGAACTCCTGGTACGCGTGCTGGGCGGCACGCTCGACGGCGTGGGCCAGCTGGTGGACGGCGAGGTGCGCATGGCGTTCGGCGAGCCGTGCGCGCTCCTCCTCACGGCGGACTCGGCGACGCTCAGTTACGTCACCGGACGCACGCAGGGCCACTACCCGCTGCGCCCCGACGCGCAGAAGGTCTTGCGGCTGACGCCGAGCCCCACGCTACCCGAGCTCCGGCACCCCGAAAAGTCGGCGGTCCACCTGCTGAGCGGCCGCACGGTCGCGGAGGCGCGCGAGCTCATGCGCGGAGCGGCGCCTTGAAGCCGGCTCGCATCGCCGCCGCGCTCGCGTTCGTCTCGCTCGTCGCGGGCGGCTCGAACGCGTGGGCCTTCTGTCGTTCGCGCACCTGCAACGAATACGACCCGACGCAGCACTGTGAGAAAATCGACAACTGCGTCATCAGCGGCCACGAGCTCTGGTGGAGCACGAGCTGCGTGAGCTTCGATGCTCAAGCGGACGGCTCGAAGATGCTCGGCATCGACGCCGCGACCGTGACGGACGTCGTCGGTCACGCGTTCGCGCCGTGGCTCGCCGCCGATTGCGGCACCGGCACGCCGTCGATGACGGTCAGCACCTACGGTCCGGTCACGTGCGACGAGCCGGAGAACCCCGATCCGAAGAGCTCGCACCAGTACAACCGCACCACGGAAAAGGGCGCGAACGTCGTCATGTTCCGCGACGACGCGTGGCCGTATCCGGGCTCGGCCGACGCTTACGCGCTCACGACCGTCACCTTCGATCCCAACAGCGGGCGCATCTACGACGCCGACATCGAGATCAACAGCGCGGATTTCGACGTTGCGGTCGACAGCGACACGTACGACCTCCAATCGATCCTCACGCACGAGGTCGGCCACTTTCTCGGGATGGCCCACGCCGCGTCGGCCGACATGACGGCGACGATGCGGCAGAGGTGGAGCGGCACGGGCAAAGACCTCCGCGACCTCTCGGACGACGACATCGCGGGGATCTGCGACGCGTACCCCCCGGAGCGCTCCGCGCCCCAGGATTGCGAGCCGCTCAACGGGCTCGCCGACGGCTGTCACGTCGCGAAAGACAAAGCGAGCTCGGGCTGTACGCTCGCCCCGGCGCGTACGCCGGACGATCCGGCGTCGAACCTCCTCCTCTTCGCGGGCGGTTTACTCGTGGTGCGTTCATTCGGCAGGCGGCGGGTCATGCGGCGGCGCGGACCGATTCCAGGCTCGGCGTCCGCCGAGGGCGCAAAGCGAGCGGCTTCACCCCTCGGAGGGAAGCCGCTCGAACTAAAATCTTAGTTTCCGTCGTGTTACCGGCCGCGCTGACCGGCCGCACCGTCGGTTCCGCAGATCGTCGCGCGGCTTGACCAGCTGGGTGCGTGTAGCTAGGTTCCGCCCGGCGGCCGGAAACCTTCCGGTCGAAGCCGTCGCCGGCTCTCGGCGCGGGCAGGGGAAACGGCAAGGACAGCAAGCATGGCAACGAAGATTGGTATCAATGGATTCGGTCGTATCGGGCGTTGTGTCCTCCGCGCGCTCCATGAGCGCAAGGTCGGTGAGCTCGAGGTCGTCGGCATCAACGATCTGACCGACACGAAGACCCTCGCGCACCTCCTCAAGTACGACTCGATCCATCGCGGTTTCAAGGCCGCGACGGTGAGCCATACCGACAAGTCCCTCGTCGTCGGCGGCAAGGAAATCCAGATCACCGCGCTCAAGGACCCGAAGGAGCTTCCGTGGAAGGCTCAGGGCGTCGACATCGTGCTCGAGTGCACCGGCCTCTTCACCGACAAGGAGAAGGCGGGCGCCCACGTCACCGCCGGCGCGAAGAAGGTCATCATCAGCGCCCCCGCGAAGAACCACGACATCACCCTCGTGATGGGCGTCAACCACGAGCAGTACGATCCGGCGAAGCACAACATCGTCTCGAACGGCTCGTGCACCACCAACTGTCTGGCTCCCGTCGCGAAGGTCCTGCTCGACAACTTCGGCATCGTGCAGGGCTTGATGAACACCATCCACTCGTACACGAACGATCAGAGCCTGCTCGATCTGCCGCACCGCAAGGGCGATCTGCGACGTGCGCGCGCCGCGGCCGTCAGCATGATCCCGAGCACGACGGGCGCCGCCAAGGCGCTGAGCGAGGTCATTCCGTCCCTCAAGGGCAAGTTCGACGGTGTCTCCGTGCGCGTGCCGACCATCGACGTGTCGCTCGTCGATCTCACGCTCACGACGGAGAAGCCGGTCACGGTCGAAACGATCAACGCCGCGTTCAAGAAGGCCTCCGAGAGCGCGCCGCTCAAGGGCTTCCTGAGCTACGTGGACGAGGAGCTCGTCTCGAGCGACTTCATCGGCAACCCGGCCTCGAGCCTCTTCGACGCGACGCAGACGAAGGTCCTCGGCGACAAGTTCGCCAAGGTCTTCTCCTGGTACGACAACGAGTGGGGCTTCGCGAACCGCATGATCGACCTCGCGTTGCTCATGGCTCAGAAGGGCTGAGAGGACGCCCGACACGCCCACTGCGTGCGGCGTTCGGAGCGTGACGCTCGTGAAGGGCGTCACGCTCGAACGCCGAAGTTGGTTCGAGTGTTCGGAGTGCGGACGGCTGGGCAAAGCCCAGCCCGAGATTGTTCCTCTCAGGCGAGGGACGCCCTACCCTCCCTTTTTAGCGAGAAAGAAAAGCAAAAAATGCCCATGCTCGATGGCATCAAGACGATCGACGACCTTCCGCTCGAGAACAAGCGCGTGTTCATTCGCGTCGACTTCAACGTTCCCTTGGACAAAGCCTCGGGTCGCATCACGGACGACGAGCGCATTCAGGCGTCGCTGCCGACGATCAAGAAGGCGATCGCGTCGGGCGCTCGCGTGATCCTCGCCTCGCACCTCGGCCGTCCGAAGGGCGAGCGCAACCCGAAGTACAGCCTCGAGCCGGCCGCCGCGCGCCTCTCCGAGCTCATCGGTCAGGACGTGACGCTGCCCGACGATTGCATCGGTGACGCCCCGAAGAAGGTGATCGGCGACCTTCGTCCGGGCCAGGTCTGCTTGCTCGAAAACCTCCGCTTCCACCCGCAAGAGGAGAAGAACGACGAAGCCTTCGCGAAGGAGCTCGCCTCGTTCACGGACGTGTACGTCAACGACGCCTTCGGCTCCTCCCACCGCGCGCACGCGTCGGTGTACGGGCTTGCACGCCTGATCCGCGATCGCGGCATGGGCTACCTCCTGCGCAACGAGATCCAGGCGCTCGATCGCGTCGTCTCGTCGCCCGAGCGGCCGTTCGTCGCCATCCTCGGCGGCGCCAAGGTGACCGACAAAATCGCGGTGATCGAAGCGCTCCTCTCCAAGTGCGACGCGCTCTGCATCGGCGGCGCGATGGCGAACACGCTGCTCGCCGCGCAAGGCTTCGACATGAAAAAGTCGCTCTACGAAGCGGACTGGCTCGCCAAGGGCCGCACGCTGCTCGAGACGGCGAAGAGCAGGAACGTAGACCTCGTGCTCCCGACCGACGTGGTCACGGGCACCGGCGTCGATGCGACGGACGGCAAGACGGTGAAGGCCAACGCCGTCCCCGAGGGTGAAATGGCGCTCGATATCGGCCCCGAGACGGTCAAGGCGTTCGCCAGCCGGCTCGCGAAGGCGAAGACCATCTTCTGGAACGGCCCGATGGGTCTGTTCGAGAACAAGGCGTTCGCGGCAGGCACGAACGGCATCGCGCAAGCGGTGGCGGACGCGAACGGCTTCTCCGTCGTCGGCGGCGGCGACAGCGTCGCGGCCGTGAAGGCCGCGGGCGACGCCGTGCTCGCGAAGATCGGCTTCATCTCGACGGGCGGCGGCGCCTCGCTCGAGCTCGTCGAAGGCAAGAAGCTGCCGGGCGTCGAAGCCCTGCGTCCCTGAGTCGAAAGCAACGAAAAATGCGTTCTTACGTCATTGCAGGCAACTGGAAGCTCAACGCGGGCGGCGGCGACGGCTGCGAGCTCGCGAGCAAGGTCGCGCAGGCGACCAAAGGCATCACGAACGCGAAGATCGTCGTGTCGCCCCCGTTCACGGCGCTCGCCGCCGTCAGCTCCGAAATCCAGGAGACGCACGTCGAGGTGGCGGGGCAGAACCTCTACCCCGAGGACAAGGGCGCGTTCACCGGCGAGGTGAGCGCGCCGATGCTGCTCGCCGCAGGCGCGAAGTGGGTCATCGTCGGTCACAGCGAGCGCCGGCAGTACTTCGCCGAGACGGACGAGTTCGTGCAGAAAAAGGTCGCGGCGGCCATCAAAGCGGGTCTTAGACCCATCGTCTGCATCGGCGAGACACTCGCGGAGCGTGAGGCGAACAAGACGCTCGAGGTCGTTTTCCGGCAGCTCGACGCCGTCACGGCCGATCTGCGCGCGCGCCCGGGCTTCGGCGTCATCGCCTACGAACCCGTGTGGGCGATCGGCACCGGCAAGGTCGCGACGACGGAGCAGGCGCAGGAGGTGCACGCCGCGATTCGCGGACGGCTCAAGGCCGTCTCGCCCGAGCTCGCGAGCGAGACCGCGATCCTGTACGGAGGCAGCGTGAAGGCGGACAACGCCGTGGGCCTCCTCGGCTGCGAAGACATCGACGGCGCGCTCGTCGGCGGCGCCTCGCTCGACGCGGACGGCTTCGCGAAAATCGCACGCGCCGTGCCCGGCTGAGGTCGCAGGATGCCGAGCGAGAGCACGCGCGAGGGGCACGCACCCGAGCAATGCAAGAGCTGCCACGGCACGGGGGACGTCCCGAGCGAGCACGGCCCGGCGCGCTGCCCCGACTGCGGCGGCGCCGGGTACCTGCCGTCGCCCCACGTGCTCGTCGAGTGGCGCGCCCGCGACATCGAGCGCGCCCACGCGGGCTCGACGGGCAGCACCGGCGGCGACGTACGCTGGCTGCTCGCCGAGCTCCGCCGTTCCCGGGACGCCCTGACGGAAATCTCGGCGCTCGCCCAGGAGCTCGACGAGAACCCCATCTCGGCGCGCATCCGCTTCGCCGCGAACCGCGGACTCAGGCTGTACGAAGTCGTTTCCGAAGAGAAGCCCTGAACCCCGTGCAGGACGCCGGAACTTAGGCTAGAAACTCGGCCTCGCATGGCGGAGATCCTCCAAACGCCGCTCACGGTGATGCACGTGCTCTCGTGCATCTTCCTAATCCTCGTGATCTTGCTGCAGCCGGGCAAGAGCGGCGGCGGCGGCATCTTCGGTTCTGCAGGAGCGCAACAGGTCTTCGGCGGCCGCGGCGCCGGCAACTTCCTGACGAAAACGACCTGGGCCACGGCCACGCTCTTCTTCGCCACGAGCATGACGCTCGCCTACCTCTCCTCGTCCTCGGACGACGCGCTGCAGAAGAAGGCCGCGCAGCTGAGCGGCGGGATGAGCAAGGGCCTGGGCAAGCCCCTCAAGCTTCCACGGAAGTGAAAGCGGCGCGCGTCGCGGACGCAGTCGGCGTCGGCGCGCTCAAGCTCGCGGCCTCGCTCGCAGTCGTCGGTCGCTATTTCTTCGCCATCAGCGACGACGACTTCGCGCGCATCGTCATCGCGCAGCGCTTCGCGGAAGCGCCCCATCTCGATCCGAGCGGCACGAGTTGGCTCCCGGCGCCGTTCTGGATCTACGGCACGGCATTTCGGCTGCTCGGGGGGAGCCTCGCCGTGGCGCAGGGTGTGGCTGTTGCTTTGGGGCTGGGGGCCGCGCTCCTTTTGCTCCGGGCGGCGCACTTGCTCGGAGCCGGGCGCGCGGGGGCGATCATCGGGGCGCTGCTCGCAGCGCTGTTTCCTTGGTCGGTCTACCTCGGCGCCGCGGCGGTGCCGGAAGCGCCCACGGCGGCCCTCTGCGTGTTCGGCCTCGCGACGCTCGCGGTCGCTACCTGGCGCGAGCGCGTGCTCGGCGCCGCCGCCATCGCGACAGCGTGCTTCTCGCGTTACGAGGCGTGGCCCATCGCTGCGACCTTCGCCGCCTTCACGCTGCTCGACGCGCGGCGCTCACGCGACGTGCGCGCCGCGCTCCCGGGCGTCATCGCCCTCGGCCCCATCGCGCTCTGGCTGCTCCACGGCGTCTTCATCCACGGCGACGCGCTCTTTTTCTGGAAGCGCGTCGCGGCGTACAAGCTTGCCCTGGGTAAGGCGCCACCGCTCGGCGAACGGCTCACCGAGGTCCCGCGCTGGCTCCTCCTGAACGAGCCCGAGCTCTCGATCGGCTTACTCGTCGCACTGATCGCCTTTCCCGCGACTCTGCGGAGCTATCGCCGGCCCGCCCTGGCGGCGCTCGCGCTCCTGACTTTTCTCAGCGCAGGCGAAATCGGCGGCGGCGGTCCGACCCACCACGCCGAGCGCGCGGTCTTGCCAATTTGGTTTCTCTGCGCGCTCGCGCTCGGGGACGTGCTCGGACAGTCGTTCGAGCTCCGGCCACGCTGGTCGAACACGGGCGTTCCCTCGCTGTCCGCCTTTATTTGGCGCTACGCCGCGTACGCCTACCCCCTGGTCGTCCTCGCCTTCGGCTGGCGTTACTTCCATTTGAAAGAAAGTAGCGCGACCTTCGAAAGTCGGGTCTATGAGGTCGAAGCCGGCAAGCGCGCTCGTGAGCTCGGCGCGCCCGGGCTCCTCATCGACACGAACGACTACGGCTACCTCGCCGTGATCGCCGCCTTCGGCAAGCCGAGCGCCGCCGTGCCCTTCGACGATCGCGATCCGCGACACCCGCGCGCGCAGCCGTTCACGTCGGTCGAAGCGCTCGAGGCCGTATGGGCTCGCTACCCGAATGCGTGGCTCGCGATGGGGCTCAACGGCTCCAATCTCGCGGTCGCCCGCCGCGCCGGCAGTGTGCGGAGCCGTACTCCCTTATTCACCCTCATCGCTCACGGGCCGCCCTCGGACCTCGATGACGAAGCCGCGGGCGCACCTCCGGTGCATCCGCGTTTTCATCAGATGAGACAGTAGGCTCAGAACCGCTCGCGCCGGCCGCCGCCGCCACGACCACGATCGTCGCCGAAGTCGCCGCCGCCACCACCGCCGCCGAAGCGCCGTCCGCCGCGACCACCGCCGCGGCCTCCACGACCGCCGCCGCCTCCGCCGCCGCCTCCGCCCGCCTGGCGTTCGCGTGCTTCGTTGACGACGACCTCACGCCCGTCGAGCGACTGGCCGTTCATCCCGTTGATTGCCGCGGTTCCCTCGTCGGGCGTCGAGAACTCGACGAAGCCGAAGCCGCGCGATCGACCGCTCACGCGATCGATCACCACCAGCGCCGAAGTGACGTTGCCGAATTTGCCGAACTCGTTCCTCAGCGTGTCCTCGGTCGTCGAGTACGCCAGGTTTCCCACGTACAGTCTCATTTGCGAACCTCTCCAGATCCAGACAGCGTCACTCAGGCCCTTGGGCGAACGCTCGACGCTCGACGCTCACGAACCACGCTTCCGATACTCAAACGGGCAAGCGCGCGACGCAGAACTAAACACGGTCGGTCCTAACGAGCAGACTGGCTAGATCTGGCGAAGGGCAAGCCCAGAATAACACCCCTCCCTCGCTCCAGCCACGGAAGCACGCAGAAGCCGGCCAGACGACCGACAGGCTGGTTAACGAATGTTTTATCAGGTTATTTCGCCGGTTTCGGGACGGCTCGCTACGATGGCGGTGTGTTCGGGATCGCCGGCCGCAGGCTCGCCGAGTGCGTCGTGGCGCTGTTCGCGTTGCTCGGCTTCGCCTTCGTGCCGCTCGGGAAAAAGACTGCTCTCGAGCACAGCCGCGACATCTTCACGACGCCCGCCGCGCTCGGCGCTTGGCACGAGCTCGGAGCCGCCGCCGCGCGCCTCCGCGACAAGCTCATCAGTACGGTGATGCCCGCGAAGACCGCCGAGCAACCGCTGCAGCCGACGGGCGCCAAGCCCGAGCTCCCGTCGCTCCAGGGCATGCCCGGCAAGAAGCACAGCGGGCACTAGTGCAGCGCATGTGAGATACGTTCAACTTCCGGTGGGGCGCTGCACTAGGGCGGACGCGAAGCGGACGCGGGTCTGGGGCGGAAGCCCCAGCGAAAAGCCGGTGCACGTCCCGCGAGGCGGGACCAACCATGGCTCGCGATGGTTGCGCCTATCTCATAGGCGGTGCATTAGGCGCGCCTGCTACCCACCTCGTCGCCGTTCGACTCACACGTCGATGTAAAGCGGAGGGCGTCTTTCGCACAACGCGGCGATGCGCTGGCGCGCGTCTTCCGGCAGGTCCGTAAACGCGATCCCGATGCCGGGGCGCTCGCCGTCCATCGCATGGGAGCGCCGCCAGCGCACCTCGCCGCGCGCCTCGACGGCCGTGCCGTCCGGCAGCTCGAACGCGAGGACCAGCCGCGTCCCGAGCGGGATCTCGGTGTAGGTCGAGACGAACAGGCCGCCTTCGGAGATGTCGAGCGAAAGACCGGTGAAAAACTGCGCGTCCTCGCCGAATTCGAGGTCGGCGAGAAACGGCGTGCGATCGTTCGTGCGGCGCTCCGGCTCCGGCTGCGGCGCGAGGAGCTGCCGGAAGTGGGTCGAAACGCGCGTTCCACGCTCTTCCTCGGCGAAGCGCGGCTCGCCGTCGTCGCTCGCGGCAGCGTCCGGCCAGACGACGGCGGAGTCCGGGATGTCCGGGTGAAGACTCACCCGGCGGATGTGTGTTCCGGAAGTGCTGGAAGGGCTGGGCTCGGATTTGGCCCGCCAAGACGAGGTATCGGTCAAGGTGCGAATCCAGCGCAACGCCGCCGTGCTCATGTCCGATTCGTGGGGGCCGTTCGTTGCTTTTATGAACGTGCGCGCGCCCGAGCTCGGGCACACCCGCGCGCACTTCGGTACCGAAGACCCCCTACTTACGCACCTCGGCCGGATGCTCGTTGTAATAGGCGTCGAGGCTCTCTTTCGAGATGCGCACGACGATGAGCCCGTCCCGCTCGAGCTTCGCCTGACAGCCGAGCCGAGAGCTCATTTTCACGTCGAACGCCTTGTCGAGGATGTCCTCTTCGTCTTCGCTCGCTCGACTCAAGAGCTCCGCGCCCTGTTCCACGTACACGTGACAGGTCGAGCACGCGCACACGCCGCCGCACGCACTGCCTTCGGGCGCGCCGCCGCGCTGCGCCGCTTGTAGGATCGAGCTATCGACTGCGACCTCGACCTCGACGTTCTGCTCGGCAAAGCGGACGCGCGGCATCAGTGCCCCCGTCCCGCGTGTGCCGCGAGGTGCGCTTCCACGCCCTGGGCCCGTTCCACGCGTCGTTCGACGTCCGCGAGCGCGCGGCCCTCGATTGCAGCCTGCACGGCTCGATTCATGCGGCGCCCAGCCCACGCGTGCGTGGCAGCGTCGAGCGCGTCCACCTGCCCCTGGATTGCGCTCGCGCTCGTGCCTGCGAGCGCGGCGCGTAGCGCCGAGAGCACCGCATCGATGCCTTGCCGTTCCGCGGCTTCGAGCAAATCGGCGTCGGCGGCGAGCGCCTTCTCCGTCGCGAGCACCACGCGTTCACTCTCGACGCGCACGTCCGCGAGCCGTCGTTTCTCGAAGTCTTCCTCGCCGTGGTCGAGCGCGTCGATCAGCATTTGCTCCACGGCCTCGTCGGTCAGGCCGTAGCTCGGTGTCACCTCGACGCGCTGAGTCACGCCGGTCGAGACTTCGCGCGCCGTGACCGCCAACAAGCCGTTCTCGTCCACGTGAAATTCGACTTCGAGCCGCGCCATGCCGGCCGGCAGCGGGGGCACGCCCTTCAGGCTGAAGCGCGCGAGCGAACGACAGTCACCCGCGAGCTCGCGTTCACCTTGCACCACGTGGATCTCGAAGCCGGTCTGGTTGTCGGCGTAGGTCGTGAAGGTCGCTTTGGCGCCCGCGGGGATGGTGGTGTTTCTCGGTAAGATCTTGTCGACGCCGCCCCCCATCGTCTCGACGCCGAGCGAAAGCGGAAGCACGTCGAGCAGGAGCACTTCATCGCTCGCGCGCGACAAAAGGTCGGCCTGCAGCGCGGCGCCGTAGGCCACGACGAGCTCCGGATCGACGTCGCCGAGCGGCGCACGTCCGAAGAGCGCTTCGACGTAGGCGCGCACTCGCGGTACGCGCGTCGCGCCCCCGACGAGGATCACCCCGTCGAGCTCGCCCGCCGCGAGGCCCGCGTCGCGCAGCGCCCGCCGGCACGCCCGGCCCGTCCGCTCGAGCAACGGCTCGATGGCGTGCTCGAACTCGGCACGCTCGACGCGGACACGCACGTCCCCACCGCCGCGCGCGGGAAGCTCGAGCTCGACGCTCTCGGCGTCGCTGAGGGCGTGCTTCGCGCGGCGGGCTTCGGCGAGCGCGAGACTCACCACCTCGCGCGTGCGGCTCGCTTCGTCGGTGGCGCCCATGCTCGCGAGCAGCCGCTCGGCGAGCGCGCGATCCATGTCGTCGCCGCCGAGCGCGCTGTCGCCGCCGGTGCTCCGCACCTGGAAGATGCCGTCCTCGAGCGCGAGCACGGTCACGTCGAAGGTGCCGCCGCCGAGGTCGTACACGGCGAACGTGCCGTTCTGGCGCTTTTCGAGGCCGTACGCGAGCGCGGCCGCGGTCGGCTCGTTCAAAAGCCGCAGCACCTCGAGCCCCGCGAGGCGGCCCGCGTCGCGCGTCGCCTGGCGCTGCGCGTCGTCGAAGTACGCCGGCACGGTGATGACGACACCGCCCACCTTGCGCAGCTGCTCGAGAGCGCTCTGCTGCAGGCTCTTCAGAATCTCGGCCGCCACCTCCACGGGAGTGACGACGCGGCTGCCGGTGTCGAAGCGGACGACGCGCCTTTCGGCGTCGTTCGTGGGCACGGCGAAACGATAGCTGCCGAGGCGCGCGGTCTCGGGGTCGTCGGCGCCGCGGCCCATGAAGCGCTTCACGCTCGCGAGCGTGCGCTCGGGTTCCCGCGTCGCGCGTGCTTGCGCCGCGCGCCCGACCACCACGCCGCCCTCCGCGGCGTAGTGCACCACCGAAGGCAGCAGCGCGTCGCCGTCGCAGGTCGTGAGCGCGCGCGGGCGCCCGTCCGAGACGTACGCCACGATGGAGTTCGTCGTGCCGAGATCGATACCGATCGGCGTGGGTGGAGCTTTGGGGTCGTAAATGTCGAGCAGCATGGGAGGAGGGCGCCCGCGATCAGGGCGCGGAGTTCGCGTCGAGATCGTCCTCGACGGAGGCCGCTTCCTCGATGAAGCGGCGGTGATAGCGGAGCTCGCCGAGCAGCGCTTCGATGCGCGCCGTGTCGGGCGGCCGCTGCACGAATGCTTTGGTCATGTCCGCCACGACGCGCTGTTCGCGCACTTGCACGGCGCGCATGAGCGTGTGCACGCGCGCGAGATCACGTTTCTGGCGCGCCTCGGCGAGCGCCTCGCGCTGCTCCATCACTTCCATGAGCAGCGCCGGCGCCGCGGGGACGGCGCTGGCTTCGGTCACGTGCCGCCCGAGCCGCGCGAGTAACGCCTCCGCGCGCCCGACCGGATCACGCAGCTTGCGAAATGCCTCGTTCACCTCGATGGCGCGACCGAGCGCGCGCTGGCGCTCGCTCGCAGGGCGACCGGCGTAGCGGTCCGGATGCAGGGCGCGACTGAGCTCACGGTGCCGCCGCTCGAGCGACGGGCCGTCGAGATCGAACACGGGCGCGAAACCGAGGGTGTCGTAGGGATCCGACAAAACGGCGTTCGGTTCGTCAGCGGACGGTGAAGGAGTGCCCGCACCCACAGCGCGACGCCTCCTGAGGGTTCTTGAACTTGAACCCCTGGAATACGAGCGTCTTCTCGTAGTCGAGCGCCGAGCCCGCGAGGTACACGAAGCTCTTCTTGTCGACGTAGAAGCGCACGCCGCCCGCCTCGAACACGAGGTCACGCTCGCGCGGCGGCTCGTCGGAAAACTCGATCACGTAGGAAAAGCCCGAGCAACCCCCGCCGCGCACGCCGAGGCGCAGAGCGGCGTCGGGCGTCCCGCGCTGGGCGAGCCGCTTCTTCGCGTACTCGACGGCGCCGTCGGTGATGGTCACCGTCTTTTTGGCGGCCGCGGGGGAGACCGCGGACGCTTCGGGCTCTGTCACGGGCGTGCTTTCCATCTCAGCCGGCGGGGCGCTCCTCGGCGCGAGCGAGGGCGGGCGGCTCAGAGAGCGCCACGCGTGCAGCGCGCTTTTGCTTGTAGTCCTCGATCGCGCTCTTGATGGCGTCCTCCGCCAGCACCGAGCAATGGATCTTCACGGGCGGGAGGCTGAGCTCCTCCGCGATCATGCTGTTGTGGATGCCGCCGGCTTCCTCGAGGCTCTTGCCTTTGAGCCACTCCGTCGCGAGCGACGACGACGCAATCGCAGAGCCGCAGCCGAACGTCTTGAAACGCGCGTCCTGAATCACTCCCTCGTCGTCGACGCGGATCTGCAGGCGCATCACGTCGCCGCACGCCGGCGCACCCACGAGTCCCGTGCCCACTTCGGGATCACTCGCGTCGAACGCGCCCACGTTGCGGGGGTTTTCGTAGTGTTCGATGACTTTATCGCTGTATGCCATGTCGTGCCTTCACTTCCGACGGGACGCCCTAATGCGCCGCCCATTGAATGCTCTTGAGGTCGATGCCCTGCTGCTGCATCTCCCAGAGCGGTGACATCTCGCGCAATTTCCTGACTTTGGAAATCACGAGATCCGCCACGTAGTCGATCTCCTCTTCGGTGTTGAAGCGGCCGATACCGAAGCGGATGGAGGAGTGTGCGTCCGCCTCGTCGAGGCCCATCGAGCGCAGCACGTAGCTCGGCTCGAGGCTCGCGCTCGTGCACGCGGAGCCGCTCGAAACGGCGACGTCCTTGATCGCCATCATGAGCCCCTCGCCTTCCACGCACTCGAACGAGACGTTGAGGTTGCCGGGCAGGCGCTGCTGCATGTCGCCGTTCACGATGACCCGCGGCAGCGCCTTCACGAGCTTGTCGTAGAGGCGGTCACGCAGGGCGCGGATACGAGCGGCTTCCTCGACGCCCTCGCGCTCGAGGATTTCACAGGCCTTCGCGAAACCGACGATGCCCGGCACGTTGAGCGTGCCCGAACGGTTGCCGCGCTCGTGACCGCCCCCGTCCATTTGAGCGCCCAACCGCACGCGGGGCCGCGAGCGCCGCACGTAGAGCGCGCCCACACCCTTCGGCCCATAAATCTTGTGCGCCGAGATCGAAGCGAGGTCGACGTTCATCGCCTTCACGTCGAAAGGCGTCTTGCCGATGCCCTGCACGGCATCGACGTGGAAGATCACGCCCTTCTCGCGCGTACGCTTGCCGATCTCGGCGATCGGCTGAATCGTCCCGACCTCGTTGTTGGCGAGCATGACGCTCACGAGGATCGTCTTGTCCGTGAGCGCCTTGGCGATGTCCTCGGGATCGACCACGCCGCTCTTGCCGACGCCGACGTAGGTGACCTCGAACCCTTCCTTCTCGAGCCGCTTGCACGAGTCGAGCACCGCCTTGTGCTCGATCACCGTCGTGACGACGTGCTTGCCCTTCTCGCCGTAGTACTCGGCGACGCCCTTGATCGCGAGGTTGTCGCTCTCCGTCGCGCCGGAGGTGAACACGATTTCCTTGCCGGATTCGGCGTTGATGAGGCGTGCGATGCCGTCGCGCGCGTCCTCGACGGCCGCCTCGGCGCGCCAGCCGAACGCGTGCGTGCGGCTCGCAGCGTTACCGAAATCCTGAGTGAAATACGGGAGCATCGCCTCGAGCACTCGAGGGTCGAGCGGCGTCGTCGCGTGATTGTCGAGATAGACCGGGAGCTTCAGCGTCATGATTCAGACCACGTGCACGGCAGTGACCAGCTCGGGCGCGTGCTCGCGCTCGGGATGGCGATCACAGCTCGGGCAGGAATGGACGGGGGCCTCCGACTCGCAGGCGGAGTCACAGGCGGTGAGATAGTCGAGGCTTTGCTCGAGCTCGGCTTCGAGCTCGCGGAGCTCCTCGATTTTTCGACGCGTCTCAGCGAGGCGCGCGACGTACGCTTCCTTGAGCTTTTGCGCGGCGACGGTGGCGGAGCCGGAGCCGTCTTGCTCGCGCACGAGCTCCTGAATTTCGGACAGGGACAGACCGAGGCTCTGGAGCTTCGAGATCCAGCGCACGCGAAGGAGCGCGTCGCTCGTGAAGAGGCGGTAACGGCCCTTCGAGCGCTCGTGGGCGCGGAGCAGCCCGAGCTCCTCGTAAAGGTGGATGGCCCGCACGGTCTTGCCCGTCGCCTTGCCGAGGTCGCCCACTTGGAGGAGGTCGCTCTCCTTAATGGAGCCCGACGGCCCCCCGCCGACCGACGCGACGGAGGCGACGGGCCGGGAAGGTTCTTCTGCGGCGAGGGGGAGGCGGCGGGTGGACATTCCAGTGAATCTGGATGAACCCTTACGTGAGGGTGAGGGTTTCAGGAACTGACGTAGCCCTCTGTGCACCCGCTGTCAACCGCGGCAAAAGGCTCGCGACGTGATCTTCAAGGGACGTCGCCGCCTCACCTCCGCCCTGGGCGTCCTCTGGCTGCTCACGGTCGGTCACGCGCTCGCCACCGAACCGCCGGAAGGGGGCGCGGGTGAGGCACAGACCGTGGAAGTGCGAGCCCCGCCCCTCGTGCCCGCGGCGGCGCCGCGCGATCCGAGCGTCGCCGGGAGCACGATCCGCCGTGCGGAGCTGACTCGGCCCGGACTCGACGCCGCGGAGGCGCTCCGTACGGGCGTCGGCACGACCATCAGCGAGACGGGCGCGCTCGGAGCACCCGCGACGGCCTCGATTCGCGGCGCCACCGCCGCCGAGACGCCGGTGTACCTCGCGGGCGTCCGCATCAATGACGACGTCGCGGGCGCCGCCGACCTCTCGACGCTGCCGCTCTGGCTCATCGATCGCGTCGAGGTGTACCGCGGAAACCCGCCGTTCGAGGCCGACCACTACGGCATCGGCGGCGCCATCTTTTTCGAGCCGCTCCGCCCGCGCGGGACGAGCGTGGCGGCGGGCGCGGGAGCTGGAAGCTACGGCAGCAGCCAGGCGTACGCCTACGCGAGCGCAGGAGACGCCGAGCACGCCGTGCTCGCGGGCGTGAACGTCGCGCGCGCGACGAACGACTACGCCTTCACGAACACCGAAGGCACGCGCGCGGCGGCGGACGACCGGCGCGAGCGCATGACCAACGCGGACGCGTCGCTCGTCGACGCCTGGCTCATCGGGCGCACCGCCGTCGGCTCCGGGAACGTGGAGCTCGTCGCGAACCACTTCGAGCGCGAGCAGGGCGTGCCGCGGCTCGCGGCGGTTCCGACGCACGCGGTGCGCCAGAGCCTCGTGCGCAACATCGCGTCCGTCTTCGGTCGCGCGCCGCTCGGCAGTGCGGTGACGCTGGAGCTTCGCACGACCGCGCTCGCCGCCGCGTCGACGGTCGACGACCCGCGCGGCGAGCTTTTGCCGGCGCTCGGCGCGCCCGGCCGGCGCCTCACGCAACGCGGTGACCGCGTCGAACAAGAGCTCGGCGCGCGCTTCACGTTCGGCGCGAGCACGCGCGCTCGCCTCGCGCTCGACGGCAGCAACGAGCGTCTCAGGCGCTACGAAGCCGCCGAAATCCGTGGCGGCGCGCCCGCGCTCGACGCCGAGCGGCTGACGGGACGCGCCGCGGCGATGGCCGAGCAGGATCTGAACGACTGGCTCACGCTGCGCGCGCTCGGCAGCGTCGAGTGCCGCGGGACGAGCACGAGCGGCACGTCACCCGGGTGCAGCACGCTCGACCTCGCCGGACGCGCCGGGCCCTCCGCGCATTTCGGCGAGCTCTCGGCCTTCGTCAACCTCGGCCGCTACACGCGTGCGCCGACGCTCGGCGAGCTCTACGGCACGTCGCTCGTCGTGCACGGCAACGCGGCGCTCGCGCCGGAGCGGGGCGTCACGCTCGAGGCAGGCGGACGCTTCGCGCATCGGCTGCCCGGCGCGGCGGCGCCGCTCTACGTCGCCGCCACCGGCTACGCGCGGCGCACGAACGAGCTCGTGAAGTACGAGCCGAGCCTGAATTACGTGGTGCCCGAGAACGTGGGCATCGCCGACACGGCGGGCTTCGAGCTCGAAGCGGGCGCCGGTTTCATGCGCTTCTTCACGGCGGCGCTCAACGTGACCTTCGCGGATTTTCGCGACCGCACGCCGGACCAACAGCTCAAAAATTCTCTATTGCCGTTTCAGCCGCGGCTCGTCATCGCGCCGGCGCTCGAAGCGACGACGCCGAGGCTCGGGACCTGGCTCCGTCGAGCGACCTTCGGCGCGCGGCTCGTGTACCAGGCGAGCCGCTACGGAGACGACGCGGGACTCCGAGTCATCCCGGAGCAAGCGCCGATCGACCTCGACGCGGCGCTCGTCGCGCGAGGCGGCGCGCTCGTCATGCGCGCGCGCGTTTCGGACGTCTTCGACGCGCAACGCTTCGACGCTCTCGGCTTCCCGCTACCGGGACGGAGCGCGTTCGTGTCGTTCGAGGTGCGGAGCGACGCGCGGGAATAGGACTCCCGATACGGTGTCAGCCCGTACCGCCGGCACTTCGCCACGGAGTTGATCCGCTCTCCCGGACGAGTTGATAAGCACTATGCGGCGGTCGATTTCTTTTCGCAAGCTTCGAATGCCGTAGGTGTCTCGTAGCCGAGCAGAGAATGAGCGCGTTGTCGGTTGTAGAAGGTCTCGACGTACTCGAAGACGTCAGCCCGGGCGCCGTCTCGCGTCTCGAAGGGCCGATCGCGGACGAGTCTGGTTGCCGCCGAGCGCGATCGAGTGCGAGCCCTCGCTGTGCGTGGTGCTCAAGGCGGCGGTGCCCGCGACCGGCCGCCAATCCGACCCCGCCGCCCCCGAGATCGTCCCCTCGTAGCCGAGGATGCGATCGTTCGAGGTTAACGCTTCTTCGACTCTCCCGACGTTTTCCGAGACGCGATCGCCGCTACAGGCGGCGAACAACGCGAGCCAAGGGACCAACGCCAGACGCGCATTTCGGACGTTCATGACCGCTCCTTCGGTCAGCGGCCGAGTCAGTTGCGTGCTCGGAGAGCGATGACCCCCCCCATGGAAGCGCCGGTCCCCCCGAACGTGCGACTACTACCCGGACAGCTGCTCCAAAGACATCGTTCCATTTACGGCCATATCTAACCCCTCGCGCATTCGGAAGACCTAGCGTGTAGTCATTTCTCAAGGCGTCCGGAGCGCGCGAGAGGGCGTCAATCAGAAGCTTCGGAGTCTCTCGCACCTAAGTGCCAGCTGAAGCTGAAGCCTGTAACCCGCTCAGAATCCGCCGATGCCGCGTGGCGGTAGGCCGACGCTGCCGCTCACCGCGAGCGCGGGCTCGGCGACGAGGTCCTCGCCGTCAATCGAGAAGCGCTGAATGACCGCGCGATCGGCGTCGGCGAGCAGGCACTGATCTGCGCAGCCGGGCGTGCAGAAGACGCCCCCGTACACGACGCCTTTCCCGCCTTTCCCGCCGTTCGCGCCCGCTCGCGCTTCGAGCAGCGTGAGCGCCGCGCCGCCGTCGATGTCGAGCGCGAGCAGGCGGTTGTTGCTCGCGGAGCCGAGCGCCGTCTGCGTCTTCAGGAGCACGCGCCCCGGCGCATAAAATTGGGCGTCGCCCTGCAACGACGCGCCCGCAACGTCACTTGCCGCGAAGCGCCCGCGCTCGCTCGGCGGGCTCGTCGATCGGTCGAGCACGACGACGCCGCTCTCGTCGAGGTTCTGCACCGCGCCGGTCACGTCGAGCTCTCCGCTGCAAGCGAGCAGCGCGCGCTCGCCGTCGGGCGACAGCGCCGTGGGGCCGCAGTTCTTCATACCGGCGAGCGGGAGCGTCCAGGCGACGCTCAAGCCGTCGAGCGAAATGCCGACGAGCTCCGCGTCAGCCTCGCTTCGCACGTCGGTGCTGAAGCGCTGCAGCGTCACCCACACCTCGTCGCCGGCGCGCGTGAGCCCCGCCGGACGCGGCGGCCAGCCACCGTCGCGCGGCATCGGGATTTCACCGATGATCCGCGGCGCTTCGGTATCGATGACGAGCACGTCGCCGCCGGCGTCGAACGGCTCGGCACCGGGCACCGGATTGTCCGACCAGCGCGAGACGAGCGCGCGGCCCGCGTCGATCTCGACGTAGTCCTCGATGGTCGCCTCGAAGCCCGTCGCGACGGGCAGCTGCGAGATGACGGCGCCGCTCGCCGGGTCGAGAAAGCTCACGACGTTCGTGCCGTAGCTGTCGAGCAACACCGCGCGGCCCGAGGCGGGCGGCGACGACGGCAGCACGACGTCCCCCGAAAACGCGTACGGCACGGGCGCTTCCGTGCCCGCGCTCGACGCGAGCGAGCCGCACAGCGTGTTGCCGTCGAGCGTCGCGAGCGCGACCTGCGTCGACGAAAAGTCGCTCATGACGACCAGCGCGCCGGCGGGGCAACCGGGCGCGCGCTCGAGCTTCGCAGCGCAGTGGTCGTGCGTGGTGGGCGCGACGTTGCACGCGAGCACGCCGAGCGCGCCGAGCGCTGCGATGGCGGAGCCGGGCGCACGACGAAGCGCAGCGTGCACCGGCGTTACTCCCCCGCAGCGAGCGGAGCCGCGTTCACGATGCCGACCGCGTCGAGATCGAACCCCGCCGTCGGCGCGTCGCCGTAGAACGAGACGTCCCGGATCCTGACGAAACGCGCGCGGCTCACCCCGACCTCGGCGAGGTCGAAGGCGTCGCCGCCCGTCACGCTCGGCTCGAGCGGAATCGTCGTGGATGCGTCGTACGGGAGCGTCGGCGTCACGCCCGCGCAGCCTGCGAAATGCCCGAGGCCGTCGCCGGTCGCGTCGCAGGCGAACGTCGCCCAGGTCTCGCCGTCCTCGCTCACGCTCACCTCGCCCGGCTCCGCATACACCGCGCTCGGATCGCCGCCGGGCCAAAATGGATTTTCGAACACCACCAGGTCGGGCCCGGCTCCGTCCGTGAGCGCGAAGCGCTCGAACGTGAGCACGATGCTGCCGCCCTTGCCGAGCGAGAGCACGTCGAGCGATCCACCGCCCGTGTCCTTGACGGAAGGCGGGCCGAGCACGACGTTCGGCAACTCGTTCTGACCGAAGCCCGCGCCGTCGCCCGGTTCGAAGCTCACGATACTGGTCGCGTACGGCAGGCTCGGATCGGGGGGCGGATCTTCGGCGCCGGCACTCGACGTGCCGGCGTCACCACTCGGGCCCGCGTCACGCGGCGTGCCGTCGGGCGCGCCGCCACACGCCGCGAGGAGCGCGGCCGAGACGAGCACGCCGAAACCGCGCGCGCGCCGCTCGGCACGCGCTCGGCGCGTCACGGTGCAGTGAGCTTCGTCCACGCGAAGCCACCGCACCCCGAATCGTCGGGCTCGGATGCGTCCACGTCGCTTAACGTGCAACTGTCGTCGCTCGGGCCGTTCTTCGCTTGATCCGCGGAAGCGCAGCCGTAAGCCGCGATGCAATAGTAGAAGGAGCCGGCGGCCGGCTTCGTCCAGACGACGTGGGAGTAAGTCGAAGGATTGTAGGCCGCGTCGTCAGGCGTGAGGATGACGGCGCTGCGATCGTCGTTCGAGTATTCGACGACGGTCGAGACGGAGGGATCCGAGTCGCCGAATTGCGAAGACCACGACGTGTCGTCGATCACGTCCGTCTCGGCGTATGGGCCCGGGCTCGACCACGTGCCCTTCACTTCGATGTCCGCCTTGCCGGGCGCGGGCGCATCGTCGTCGTTACCGCCACACGCCGTGACGCCGAGAGCCATCGCGACCCAAAGCGCCCAATCAAAAATACCGCTCGACCGCTGCATGTTTCTTCGCTCTTCCGTGCCGGTCAGCCGCCGGCATGTCGGGAACCCGAAGACGAGTGAGCCTGGTGGCGCGCTGTCGCGCCTCCACGCCCCATCGACCGTGGGGTTCTGTGGGCTCGGACGGGGAGGTATCCTGGCTCTCGGACGTTCGACTCGGCACGGCCTTCCCCGGTCTTCCCGAGTGACCCGAACGGAGCTTTCGCTCCGCTCGCTGGCTTCGTCATGGTCCGATGACAGTGGCGGGACCGCGCCGGATTCTCACCGGCTTCCCTGCCTCCGTCCGACTATTCGTGATTTGTGCGCTCCTCTACACGCGTGGAGCGGCCGGCGTCAAGGCCCGCCGGGGGTCAGCCGAGCCCGAGCGCCTCGAGCTGGTCTTCATCGAGGCCGAAGTAATGGCCGATCTCGTGGAGCAAGGTGACCTCGACCTCACCTTCTAGCTCTTCCGGATCGTTCGGATCGGCGAACGCGGCGAGGTTCGCGGCGTAGAGCACGATGCGGGTGGGAGCGGGCCCGAGCGCCGGGCCCGTGCGCTCCTCGTGGGTCGGTCCGGAGAAGAGACCGAGACTTCGCGGATCGAACCCCTCGCGCACGAGGTCCTCGCTAGGACGCTCCTCGACGAGCACCGGCACGCCCGCGAGCAGCGTCTTGAAACGCGCGGGTAGCTCACCGAGGATCTTTTCCGCGGTCGAAACGATGGGGCCCTCGACCGCGGCGAGCTCGAAGCCGTCCCGCTCGTCCGAGGCCGCGTCGAGACGGCGTACTTCCAGCATCTCGTCGACGGACGCAGGGTGTTCGCCGAGCTCGTCGAGCACCTGGCCGAAGAGGTGCCGCGCCTCGGCGAAATCAGGCTCTCGCTCGGCCAGCACTGCGAGCACGGGCCGGGCCGCCGCCGCTCCCTTCGCCGCGACGAGCGCGCGGGCACGAGCGAGCTGAACCTCGGGATGCGCCGCCGATTCGGGCGGAGCATGCTCGGCGATGTCGAGCGCTGCGAGCGGATTGCTCTCGAGCTGCTCCTCGACCTCCATCACGACGTCGAGCGCGCGGTCATCGAGCTCGTCGGAGGACGAGGGCATTCCGATATTTTATGGCGAAACCGACCAACCATCAACCGTTTGCGAGCTTCACCCGAAAACGCTCGATGGTTTCGGGCTCGGCCCGCAGGCGTACATGAACGCCGTCTTCCTCGTACCGTTCCGCCTCCACGCGCCCTGACTCGTGCATCTCGGCCACGAAGCGTTGAGCGGTGTACGGGACGACGAAGTCGGCGCCGACGTAGTTCGACTCGAAGAACGCGACGATCGCCGCGTGGAGCTCCGACACGAGGCTCGCATCGTGCGCGGAAGTAAACCACGCTTTGGGTTCCATGCGCCGGAGCTCCGCGAGCTCTTCGGGCGCGAGCCGGTCTACTTTGTTCATGACGACGCGGCAGGGTGAGGAGCCCGCGCCGATCTCGGAGAGCACCTCGCGCACGACGGCGAGCTGTCGTTCCCACCCCGGATCCGCCGCGTCCACGACGTAGAGCAGCAGCGACGCCTCGAGCGCTTCGTCGAGCGTCGACTTGAAGCTCGCGACGAGGTCGTGCGGCAGCTTCTTGATGAAGCCGACCGTGTCGCTCACGAGCACGCGCGGCTTCGGCTCGGGCGTGAGCGCGCGCACGGTCGTGTCGAGCGTCGCGAACAGCCGATCCTCCACCTCGACGGCGCTGCCCGTGAGCGCGCGCATGAGCGAAGACTTGCCGGCATTCGTGTAGCCGACGAGCGCCACGCGACGCAGCGAGCGGCGTTGAGCGCGCCGCACGTCTTGCTCGCGTTCGAGCGCGACGAGTTGCTCGCGGAGCTCGGCGAGTCGATCGCGGATCTTGCGCCGGTCGAGCTCGATGGCCGCCTCGCCCGCGCCCCGGCCGGCCTGGCGTTCCTTGCCGGACGGTGACTCGCGCACGCGGGGCGCGAGGTATGAAAGGCGAGCCATTTCGACCTGCAAGCGTGCGGCGCGGCTCCGCGCGCGGCGATGGAAAATCTCGATGATGACACCGGTGCGATCGAGCACTTGCGTGCCCACGGCGCGCTCGAGATTGCGGGCCTGGCTCGGCGTGAGCTCGTGATCGACCGCCACGAGCGCGACGCGCGGCTCACCGGCCTCCTCAGCATCGTCGCCGTCGTCGGCGGGCAGGGGCGCGCTGCGGGCGGCGTTCGACTTCTTCGTGGACGACGCTTCGCCTTCGGCGGCCCAGCGCTGCTGCGCTTTCGACTTCTTGCGCCGCACGGCGGGACCGGTGTGACCGGAGCCGCCCGTGAGCTCGACCAGCTCGGCGAGCTTGCCTTGGCCGAGCACCGCCGCGGGCGACAAACCTTCACGCGCCTGCACGACGCGCGCGACGGGTCGATAGCCGAGCGTCGTGACGAGACGCTCGAGCTCCTCGAGCCCGGACTCGAACTCGTCCTCGTCCACGCCGGGCAGCCTGACGCCGACGATCACGGCCTCGGCCAGCTCGAGCGCTGCGTCCGGCAACGCGTCGGCGGCGCGCGGAGTCTCAATGCTCATGGTGCAGCACCACCTCGTCGATGTGCACTCCGTCCACGTTGACGAACGTGATGCGGAGCTCGTCCTTCGTGGCCACGGCGAGCTGGGCGCCGTGTTCGGCCTGATAGCGAAAGAGGCTGCCCGGCACCTTCCCCCTGAACCCGTATTCGTGGGCCCCGCCGAGGCCGTTCACGAGGAACGTCACGCCGTCGATCAGCGCGCGCTCGTAGGTATGGTCGTGACCGGCGAGCACCAGATCGATGCCCCACGCGTGATACGGCCACTCCGTCTCGAGCGTCGAGCCGTGCGGGCCCGACGAGTAGGGCGGATGGTGCATGTACACGAGCTGCCAGGCGCCGTGAGCCTTGGCGGCTTCGGCCTTGAGCCAGCTCGCCTGCTTGCTCTCGGAGTTCGTGCCGTCGGGCTCGTGCGGATCGCTGTCGAGCGCGAAGAAGTCGACCGGGCCGCGGCTGAACGCGTAGTAGCGCTCGTTGCCGGGCAGTGTGAAGTAGTCGAGGTACGGCTTCGCGTCGTCGCTGTACCAGTCGTGGTTGCCGAGCGCGGGGAAGAAGCGGTTTTCGGCGGCGCCCTTGCCGTAGCGGCCGTGATAGGAGCCGATGAAGTCGGAGTAGAACTGGCCGATGTTGCGATCGATCGTGTCGGCTGCGCCCAACGGATAGTTGTTGTCGCCGACCGTGATCACGATTTCAGGATGGAAGGCGTGGACGAGCTCCGAGACGCGCCGCGCTTCGGGCGACGCGTCACCGAAGTCGCCGATCACCGCGAAACGAAAGCCTGCGGGCCATGCCGTCGTGGTGGCGGAGACGGCGAGCGCGGGGGTTGCCGTGCTCGGCCCGGGCGCGGTTGCGGCGGGGCCGCTCGGCGCGGGATGAGGCGCGGGCTGCAATCCTTCTGAAGCCGGTGGTTCGTCGATGTGCCGGCGGCAGGCTACGGCCAAGGAGAGCCCGAGCACGCACGGCCACACGACCACGCGCACGCTCAACGGAAAGATCGGTAACGACAAGCGCGCGCACCCTAGCATCCTCGACCGAACACTCCGTTTCGAGACAGAGACGAACCGCCCCATGCCCTCAATCCTGGCGCCGTGGCGTTCGGCGGCGCGTCACCCTGCAAAATAATGCCGTCACGAGAGTGAACAAGTCGTAGCAGGACGCGACGGCGGCGGTAGCGCGCCCTTCCGTAAGCGAGGCTGAGCCTTCTGCGCCGCACCGCTGCACCCTGGCAGAGTGGTCGATGGCGTCGCGTTTTCCGTCCCCTTGGCACCGGCATGGGTGGTCGCCGTCTGTTAGAATGCGCGGGTGCGCGGGAGCACTCCGCGTGACCGCCCGAGGTACATCATGCTGCGCGCTTGGATTCCTTCTTTAGTCATCGTTCCGCTGGCGGTCGCGCTGGCCGCTGGTGGTTGCAGTGCCGGGAGCAACGCCGACAAGGGGCTCGGCCCGGCCGACGGCAACAGCGGCGGCAACAACGCGAGCTCGGGTGGGAGCAGTTCCGGAAGCTCGTCGCCAGGCAGCGGTGGGACCGGCATCGTCATTCAGATGATGGACGGCGGCACGGTCGACCCGTGTGCCAATGCCGGCTTGCCCGAGGGTTGCGAGACGATGGTCCCGCCCGCGTGCGGCGACGGCATGATGAACCAGGACAGCGAGGAATGCGACGACGGCAACACGCTGCCGGGCGACTGCTGCTCCGGCACCTGTAAGGTCGAGCAGTATTGCGTCTGCCCTCCGGGCGAGAAGTGCCACACGACCATCGTCTGCGGCGACGGCATGCGCGGCCCGGGCGAGGCGTGTGACGACGGCAACACCGCCGACGGCGACGGTTGCTCCACCGACTGCCACACCATCGAGCTCGGCTATTCCTGCGCCGTTCCCGGCCAGCCGTGCGTGCATCACTACACCTGCGGGGACGGCATCGTCGATCCGAACGAGGGCTGCGACGACAGGAACACCGCGAGCGGCGACGGCTGCAGTGACCATTGCCGCATCGAGCAGGGCTTCAAGTGCGAGGGCTCGCCGAGCAAGTGCACGGCGACGACCTGCGGCGACGGCAAGAAGGAAGGCGCGGAGAGCTGCGACGACGGCAACACGGTGGCGTTCGACGGCTGCTCGCCGGAGTGCCGCGCGGAGCCGACGTGTGTCACCGGCATGCCGTGCACGTCGAGCTGCGGCGACGGCATCGTCTTCGGCAATGAGGAGTGCGATGACGGCAACCTGCGCGACGGCGACGGCTGCTCGAGCATGTGCAAGGTCGAGGAAGGTTACGTCTGCGACAACGCTGCGCCGTGCGCGAAGAAGATGGGCGTGAACCCGCAGACGGGGGCAATGGAAGACATCTGCACGCTGACCGTGCCGGCGACGTTCCGCGACTTCAACGCGAACACCGTGACGGGCGGGCATCCTGATTTCCAGCCCGGATACATCTCGGACGGCGCCGTCCAAGGCCTCGTGCAGGACACACTCGATGCCGACGGCAAGCCGGTCCAATCGACCAAGGCGAACACCACGGTCACGGGCGGCTTCATGCACGGGCAGTCCGTGTTCAAGCTCTGGTATCGGGACGAGAAGCCCACCGATAACCCCGCTTCGAGCGGTCCGATCCCCGGCTCGATCGTCCTCTGGGACAACGGCAAGGGCGGTTACGTGAACCGCTGGGGCGCGAACGGCGAGCAGTGGCAGGGCATGACCTCGAACGCCGACTACGGCACGCCGGTCTACGGCGGACCGGGCGGCACGGGCTGCGACGCGTGCAATCCGGGCGCGAACCAGATGTGTTACGACCCGTGCACGCCGTGGGGCGCCGGCACGACCGCGTCGTGCTGCGCCGACATCCCGTCGAACCTCGGGTACGACGGCAATCCGCTGTTTTTCCCGCTCGATAGCGCCAAGGGCATACTCACGGAGGCGCACACGGCGGCGCAGGTGCCCGCTCAGTACGGCTGGCCCGGGTGGCCCACCGAGGCGAGCGTCGCGACGACGCTCGGAGTCACGAAGGCGATCCCAACGGCGACCTCGCCGTTCCCCACGGCGACCCACAACTTCAGCTTCACGACCGAGGTGAAGTACTGGTTCAAGTACTCGGCCACCATGATGGCCACGCTCGACTTCGTCGGCGACGACGACGTGTGGGTGTTCTTGAACGGTCACCTCGCCGTCGATCTCGGCGGATGGCACGTGCCGCTACCCGGCACGCTCACCATCAACGGCGCCAACACGACGGTGACGACGCAGCTCATGGCCGACGACTCCGGCAAGGGCGATCAGGTCACGAAGAAGGGCACCGTCAAAGACTTCGGCCTGACCGACGGCAACGTCTACCAAATCCAGGTGTTCCACGCCGAGCGCGAGGTTCAGGGCTCGTCCTTCAAGCTGACACTCGCAGGCTTCAACGACACGCCCAGCGACTGCGTCACCGATTGCGGCGACGGCATGGTCGGCCCGGGTGAGGAATGCGACGACGGGCACAATACCGGCGCGTACAACGGCTGCGCCCCGGGCTGCTTGCTCGGCCCGCGCTGCGGCGACGCGGTCGTGCAGTCCGACGACGGCGAAGTGTGCGACGACGGGACGAACGCGGGCACGTACGGCGGCTGCGGGCCCGACTGCATGCCGGGTCCGCGCTGCGGCGACAGCGTCGTGCAGGCGGATCAGGGCGAGCAGTGCGACGACGGAATGAACATCGGCAATTACGGCGGGTGCGCGCCCGGGTGCCAGCTAGGCCCGTACTGCGGCGACGGCTCGATCGCGGTCTCCATCGATCCGTCCACGAACATGCCCTACGAGCAGTGCGACGACGGCAACAACCTGGACCACGACGGCTGCTCGCACTGCAAGTTCGATATCGTGACGACCAAGTAAGCGCCGAGTTCGAACCACGAACTCGTGATCGTACCCAGCAGTTAAAAACTCAGGCAAATTGCCGAACCAGCGCAATTTTGCCCGCTAGGCGCGCGGAATTTCTCGGGAAGTCTCTGCAAATCTGCGCGCGGAGCCGTACTGGCTGGACGCGTCCGGGCATGACACCATGTGAAGACTAGGCCGCGTGTGCGATCTGCGGCCTCCGTCAGCACGCCGCGGTTACTGTTCTACCGGTGCCGCTCCACATCTGGAGAGCGGAGGATGGAAGCATGATCAAGTCGACGCGCTCTATGGGCTTTGGGGCGGTTACCGCGCTCTTGCTGGGCTGTACTGGCAACGTCAAAAGCACCACTCCCAATTCCGGACCTGATGGCAATCCGTCGCAGGGCTCCGGAGCGAGCATGGGGTCTGGTGCCACGGGCAGCGGCGCTACCGGTTCGGGCGCGACAGGCTCGGGTGCCACGGGCTCCGGCGCTACCGGTTCGGGTGCCACGGGCTCTGGCGCGACAGGCGCGGGCGGCAGCAGCACGGGCGGCAGCATGGGGACTAGCGGCTCCTCCACGAGCGGCGGAACCACCGGCATGCCGGTCGGGCCGATGGAACCGGCGGATCTGCGCGCCCAGCTCCGCAAGGTGAAGGGCCTCCTCACGGGGCTCGCGCCGACCGAGGCGGAAGTGCAGTCCGTCGCGACCGCGCCCGATCCGGACGCCGCGCTAAAGACGCTGATCGACACGTGGACGGATCCGAGCCACCCCGAGTTTTACGGCTTCTTCAAAGACAAGTTCATCACCTTCTTCACGAACGCCTTCGAGCAAATTGGCTTCGCGCCCACGGAGGATTTCAAGGGCCAGCTGCTCGAGTACGGCGGTTTCGATCTGAACCCGCTCTATATCTACGGTGACGACGCCTTCCCGAAGCTCGTGCAGAACCTGCAGGAGAGCTTCGCGCGCACGGCGTTCGACATCATGGAGAAGAAGCAGCCGTTTTCGAACGTGCTCACGACGCGGACGTACATGATGACGACGGCTCTCGCGAGCCTCTACATCCAAATCGAGAATCCGAACGACGCGCCCCTCGGCGGCACCGCGAAGAACTCGCTCAAGTGGCAGATCGACATGACGCAGGTCGGGTCGAAGAGCTCGCCCACCGACGGCGATCGCGTCGCGAACAAGCTCCCGATGGACGGGAGCGCGACCGACCCGACGAAGACGCTCATCTTCGACGACCAGCCGCCCGCGATGGGCGACTCGGGCTTCGGCGGCAACTTCGGCGGCACCTGCACGCCGGAGATCAAGACGGAGCCGGGCTACGCGATCCTATTCCAGCGCCTGTTCGGCTTCACGCCGCGCACGCCGCTATCGGCCGCAATTCAGTGCATCGAGCACGAGTCGCTCCCCTACTACACGGCCATGGACCTCTCGGATTGGCGCCCCATCACCATCACGGACGGGAAGATGGCCCCCGAGATGTACGATCTTCCGACGCTACGCAAGACGACGACGATCGGCCTCGCGCTGCCGCGCGTGAGCTTCTTCACGACGCCCGCGTTCATGGCGACCTTCACGACGAACGACAGCAACAAGCACCGCGTGACCGCGAACCAGACGCTGCTCGTCGCGCTCGGCGAGGGCCTCACGAGCGACAACTCGATCAACCCTGTGAGCAACGTCGGCCTCGAGCCGGATCACTCGCCGGACTCCGATCCGCAGTGCTACGGCTGCCACAAGGTCCTCGATCCCATGAAGCAATTCTGGGAGAGCTATTACGATTTCAGCGATCGCAACGATTTCCCGACGTTCCGCTTCGGCAGCACCAACGTGCAACCCGATCGCACGAACGGCGGCGCGCTCGCTTTCGGGGACGTGAACGCCAAGGGCACGACGCTCACCGATCTCGGCACGCTGCTCGGCACGGTGACCGACACCGTGGCCGACCCGAACGCGCCGCAGATGGACTCGTCGCTCACGACGCTGAACCGCTTCGCGCTCGCGTTCACGCAGAAGCTTTGTTACTTCGCCGACTCCGCGGCTTGCACCGAGTCCGATCCCGAGTTCCGGCGGATCGTGAAGGTGTTCCAGGACTCGAATTACGACTTCAAGACGATGCTGCGGGAGCTCTTGTCCTCGCCGCTCGTCACCGCGAAGTCCGACACCTACACGTTCAAGCAGCGTGACGTGGTCGTGAGCGTCGCCCGCAAAGATCAGTTCTGCCAGGAGCTTTCGAACAAGCTCGGCCTCAGCGACGTGTGCGGCCTACACGTCGCCTTCCCGTACTCGAACGGCTACTCGCAGTCGAACACCTCGTATTCCACGGCCAAGGCGATGAATCGCCTCGCCGGTGCGATGCCGGCGGACGGCTTCGCGCGCGGCTCGGAGGTGCCGGTGACGCTCGCGGACCCGACGCTCTTCTATCGTGCCGCGACCGAGCTCGTCTGCGAATCCGTCGCGCCGACCGTGGTCGACGTGACGAACGCGCCCTTCCAGAGCTCGAACCTCGACGCGGCGTTCGACTCGATGGTGCAAAACCTGATGGGCTACGCCTCGGGCGATCCGAAGTACGCGCCCGCCGTGCAGATCCTCAAGGATCACTACACCGAGGCGCTGTCGGGTCACAACGCGACACAAGCGCTCCAGTCGACGTTCTCGCTAGCCTGCCAAGCGCCGACGTCCGTTTCCTTCGGCCTCTGAGAGAGTTGAGACGAGACCATGACGAAACCTGTTCTCACCCGACGTAACGCCCTCCTGAGCGGGCTTTTCGGCTCCGGCTACCTCGGTCTGAAGGCCATGGCGACCGGCCTTCCCGTCTGGTTCCTCGCGAATCCGAGAAAGGCGACCGCGGCCGATCTCGAATGCGCGATCCAGGCGAAGGACACCCTCCAGTACCTGATCATGAACGTCTCCAGCATGGGGGACCCGATCAGCTGCAACTGCCCGGGCACGTACGACGGCGACGCGGCCGCCGCGATCCATCCGGACGATGCGACGATGGCGCCGGTCCAGATGATGCTCGGCTCGAAAGCGTACACGGCGGCGACGCCGTGGGGCACGCTCTCACCGGACTTCCTCGGTCGCACCAACTTCTTCCACCACGTCACGCTCGCCAACAACCACGGCGATCAGGCGAAGGTGTCGCGCTTGATGGGCGCGACGCAGGGCGGTGAAATGCTCGTCTCCGCCTACGCGAAGGTGCTCTCCGGCTGTCTCGGCACCGTGCAGCCCGAGCCCGTCGCGCTCGCCGCCGGCGGGACGGCGACCGAGCTCATCAGCTACCAGGGCCGCACGAATCCCGCTGTTTCTCCCACGCAGCTCAGGCAGCTGCTCACGGGCTCCTCGGGCAGTAGCGGCTTCGGCGGCGGCGGCATCCCCGGCGGCAAGAGCGGCGGCAGCGCCGCGAACGTGCTCGTCGCGCTGCGTCCCATTCGCGACACGTACCTGAACAAGCTGAACGACCTCGCGAAGCAGGACTCCACCGGCGTTCAGGCGAAGTTCCTCGACGCGCTCGCGAACAGCCAGACCCAGGTTCGCTCCCTGAAGGACACCCTCGGCAACCTCCTGAGCTCGATCAACGGCGACGACGTTCAGGGCCAGGCGCTCGCGGCGGCGGCGCTCATCGCCGCGAACGTGACGCCGGTCGTGACGGTGAAGATCGACTTCGGCGGCGACAACCACAGCGACAGTAATCTCGCGAACGAGGTCGCCGCACACACGGACTCGAAGCGCGGCGTCGCCGGTATCAACATGATCCTGAAGGCCCTGACGGACAACGGCCTGCAGGACAAGGTGACGTTCTCGACGCTCAACGTGTTCGGGCGAAACTTGAACGGCATCTCGAAGACGGAGTCGAAGGCCGGGCGCGATCACTACGGCAACCACTCGGTCGCCGTGATGATCGGGAAGAACGTCGCGCCCGGCGTGACGGGCGGCGTCGCGAACGTATCGGGCGGCTTCGGCTCGAGCGGCACGGCGCTCGGCGCGGGCGACATCGACTCCTCCACGGGTCTGGTTGCGCCGTCCGGCGGCGATGTCGCGCGTCTCGACACGCACGTGGCGATGGCCCGTACCCTCGGCGCCGCGCTCGGCATCCCCCAGTCGCAAATGGACACGCTGCTGGTTCAGGGGGGTACCGGCAAGGTGATTCCCTCCACGCTCGTCAGCGTTCCTACGGGCTGAAGAGCACCGCAGGCACTCACAAAACGTGATTGATTGCGGGCTCTTGTCCGTGACGGCCCGGCTTGACGCGCGTTTTTTCTGATGCCTTTGTCACGGGCTCCGTCACTTGAACGGCGTGACCCTGAACGAGACCTTGGCTGCGGTGAATCGGTCGCCACGCAAGTCCGGCCGAGCCCTCCCGCTTCTGGTCTTGCTCCTCGCCGCTGCTTGCGGCTCCAACGCGAACACGCCGACAGGCGCCGGGACCGGGGGCAACGCAGGGACGAGGGCGACCGGTGGCGGCGCCGGAACACCAGGCGACGGAGGCACCGCCGGGTCGAGCAGCGGAACGTCAGGCACGGCGGCGGGCGGAACGAGCAGCGGCACTGGAGGAAGCACTACGGCCGGCACGAGCGCGAGCGGCGGCACCACCGCTGCTGGTAGCAGCGGGACGAGCGGGAGCGCGGGCGCGGCACCGGGGACCGGCGGCGACGGAGCGACGAGCGGCACGAGCGGCGCGAACACCGGCGGCGGGGGCACGGGCGGCGGCGCGACGGCGGGAGCGAGCGGAACGAGCGCGAGCGGCGGCAAGGGCACGTGCGACGCGGGCTCGACCGACACGGAGTGGGCCACCGACTGCGCGACGGCGCCCGCCGCCGCGTGCGTCGACGGCACCTGGACCGCGGCCGGCTCGAACAACGAGGGCGATACCCTGGTTTACGAATCGGCGCACTTTGCCGTCTATACGGACGGCTCGATCAGCGCCAGCGACGGGCAGCAGGCGACCACCGAGCTCGAGACCGTGATCTGGCCGACGTACTTCGGGAGCCCCATTTTCTTCCCGGAGCCGTACTGCCAGAGCGCGAAGAAGTACAAGGCCAGCATCGTCGTCCACAGCGATTACGGGCTCACGGGCGGTGGCTGGGGCAGCGGTTACATGGGCATGTGGATCGGACCGGGCGCAACGGCCGACCATTGGGGGCTCGCGCACGAGTTCATGCACGCGGTTCAGGCTCAGACCAAGGGGCTCAGCTGCGGCGGCGCGTCCTCGAACAACTATTGCGGTTGGATCTACGAAAGTCACGCGAACTTCATGCCGCACCAGCTCGAAGAGTATCGCAGCGACGTGCACTGCTCGGAGATGCTGTTCAACGCGCCGCACCTCTACCTCGGCTCCACACGCGACCGTTACTGCAACTGGCAGTTCATGGAGTACTTGAAAGACAAGTACTGCTACGCCGCCGTGAACGCGATCTGGACGGCGCCCATGACGAGTAGCGATCCGTTCACCAACATCGCGAGCACGCGCGGCTGGTCCACCGCACAGTTGAACGACTTTTTCGGCAGCTGGGCGCTCCACAACATCAGCTGGGATTACGTCGATCCGGCGCCGGCCGTCCCGAACGACCCGGCCGATCCGGGCGCGGCCTTCCGCAGCACGTACAAGGCGATCACCGACGTTTCGAAGCCCGAGCGGCGGCTCCGCCTCACGGCGCTCGAGCCGCTCGACGACGAGGTGGCGAACGATCGCCGCTTCGTGACGCCGGCGCTGTGGGCACCCCAGCGCTGGGGTTACAACGTCGTGCGGCTCTATCCCGACGCGGGCGCGACGAGCGTGAAGGTGACGTTCCGAGGCGTGACGCAAATGGACGCGAGCTCGGATTTCAGGTGGGCGCTCGTCGCGACCGACGCGAACGTCACGAAGTCGCGCTACAGCGCGCTCCAGCACGGGACCGACGGCGAGCTCTCGTTTTGCGTCAACCCGGGCGAGCCGCTCTGGCTCGTGGTGATGGCGACCCCGAGCGTGCAGCAGCACATCGTGTGGGATCAGGCATACGAGAGCATCTATCGTTATCCGTGGATGGTCGCCTTCGACGGCGCGTGGCCGGACGGTTTCCAGGACGGCAAGCAGGACGCCTGCGTCGCGGGCTCGCGCTGGGCGAACGGCGGCGGCTGCGTCGTCGGGACTCCGCCTTCGAGCGTGTACGTCGGTCCGTACGCGCAGGTCCTCGGGGGCACGGTGAGCGGCAGCGCCCGCATCGAGGACCACGCCGTCGTGACGAGCGGCACCGTCTCGGCCGGGACGCTCGGCGGCCTCGGTATCCTTTCGAACGGCTTCAGCATCACCGGAGGCACGGCCCGCACGTCTTTTTACCCCTTGGGCTTCTTCGAGCCCATGCAGAGCATCTCGGGCACCGCCGCGCTCTATGGGGACGTGGAGTTCCGCGGCCAGGGTTACTCGCGCTCGAGCGGAACCTGCTCCGGTTTCGTCGACAGCATGACGTGCGTCCCGGGCGGGACGACCGTGACGGACGTGACCGCGGCCGGGCCCTACACCTGGCGGAATTGAGCCGAGTGATTAGGTTTCCTGGACTGTGAGTGACCTCGTCCTCGAAACGCTGCCGCTCGGTTTCCCCTGGGTCTGTGTCGACCCCTTCCTCTTCTGCGTCCACCACCTGGATCGCTACCCGAAGGGCAACGCGGCGCTCGGGCCGGAGGCGTCGCTCGCCGGCCGCAACATCGGGATGGATTTCGAGGGCAAAGACGGCTGGCGCATGTACCACGGCGACGTGGTGCCCGGCTTTCCGCAGCACCCGCATCGCGGCTTCGAGACGGTGACCATCGCCCGGCGCGGGCTCATCGATCATTCGGATTCGCTCGGCGCGACCGCGCGCTTCGGGTCGGGG
>JAICUB010000016.1 GCA_025936045.1 Polyangiaceae bacterium
CCGAGTGACATCTTGCGCTCTTCGCGATCCAGGGTAAGCACTACGGCTTCCACTTCATCGCCGACTTTCAGGAAGTCCTGCGGGTTGCGCAGGTGCTGTGACCAGCTCATTTCGCTCACGTGGATGAGACCTTCCACGCCGGGCTCGAGCTCGACGAAGGCGCCGTACTCGGTGAGGCTCATGACCTTGCCGCGGACACGCTTGCCAAGCGGGTAAGCCTCGTCGACGTGGTTCCACGGATCCTCTTGCGTCTGCTTGAGGCCGAGGCTGACGCGCTCCGTCTCCGGGTTGTACTTGAGCACCTTGACGGTGACTTCGTCGCCGACCTTGAACACCTCGCCCGGGTGCGCCACGCGGCCCCAGGACATGTCGGTGATGTGGAGCAGGCCGTCGATGCCGCCGAGATCGACGAACGCGCCGTACTCGGTGAGGTTCTTGATCGTCCCGGTGACGACCATGCCCTCTTCGAGCGTCTGCAGCGTCTTCGCCTTCATCTCGTCACGCTCGCGCTCGAGCAGAACGCGGCGCGAAAGCACGATGTTGCCGCGCTTCTTGTTGAACTTGATGACCTTGAATTCGTAGGTCTGGCCGATGAGCTTCTCGAGGTTGCGGATCGGCCGGAGATCGACCTGCGAGCCCGGCAAGAACGCCTTCACGCCGCCGCGGATCGTGACCGAGAGGCCGCCCTTCACGCGCTGGCTGATGGTGCCCTCGATGATCTCGTCGCGCTCGCACGCGGCGGAGATCTCGTCCCACACCTTCATCTTGTCGGCCTTCTCCTTCGACAAGGAGATGAGACCGTCGTCGCTCTCGCGGCTCTCGATGAAGACGTCTACTTTGTCGCCGGCCTTGATCGAGAGCGCGCCGTTCGCATCGACGAACTCGCTCTTCGAGATCACGCCTTCGCTCTTGCCCCCGATGTCGACCACGACCGTGTCGCGATTGACCTGAATGATCACGCCGGAGACGATCTGCCCTTCACCGCCGAGTGCAGCGCTGGGTCCGCTCGTAGCGGCCTCGAACATGGCTGCAAAGCTCGAGGGGTCGTGGGAGGTGGCGGTCATTTGGGTTTGGGTCATGGATCGAACGAGGTGCTCCGGGTTGGTTTGGGGTAGCAGTCGGCGTTCCGCGGGCGAGGACGGGGCGTCCTCTCCTCGGGGGACCGCTCGGGGAGGCGTCACGTAGCGCACGAGACGCGCCTCGTCAAACGCAAACTGGTGGAGTTTGTGGGCTATTCTCGCGCAGGCTCTGCGGCCAGCGCCTTCTCGACGGCTTCGGAGACGCGCTTGGCGGCTCGCTCGAGCGCCATGTCATCGACCAAAATGCTGACCGTGATGTCGCGCCGATTGGCCGGAAGGACACCCGGAAGGAATTTGATCGGGCCGTAAACACCTTCGAGCCGGCGGAGATCGTCGCCCAGCAACGCCGCGAGAACGGCGTGAATTTCGCTACTTGAACCGGCGGGGAGTCGTTCGTCGTAGTGGAGCGTGAGCTCGATGGGGAGCGGACTACCGAAGTTGGCGCTCCCGGTGATTGTCTCGAAATGCCCGAGTCCGCCGAGCAGAGCTGCGCCGCCTGGAGGGAGACCCGTCGGCCGATTTCGAAGCAGCAGCGACCCGGCACCGACGCGCGGGATTTCCGGAAGCACTTCGCGTACGGGCAGAACGGCGTCGAGCCGCGCGACGCTCGATGCGAGCACGAGCGCGCCGTCCTCGGCCCGGCCGACGGCAGCACCGCCCGGCGACACGAGCCGGTCGTGTCCGAGCTCACGCCACGGCCAGCCCTCCCTCGCGAAGGTGCGTCCGAGTGCGGCAACCACGTCGCCTTTCGGGAAGGCTGCCCCGAGCACGATCGCCCAGTCACCGTCCGCCGGACCGAACGCCACGAGCACCTCGCGGAGGTCGCGCGCGATCATCGAGCCGCTCTCCTCCGCGAAGTGATCGCGCCGGCCGGGCGGCGTCGCTTTCACCGGTCCCGTGCTCGGCAGGAGCGCGACGAGCGGCGAGCGACGTTCCGGCGCGACGCTCGCGGCCGGAGCCGGTGCGTGCGCCTCGTCGAGGAGCGGCAAGAGAAAGCGTCGCGTAGGCTCGAAGAGCCCCACCTTCTCGACATCCCAGCGCACGACGAGCGTCGCGTCCGGCGGCACATGGTAGGCCGCGACGCGCGCGAAGCCGACGTAGCTCGCGTGGATCGCGAGCCCGAGCGCGACGCCGAGCACGAGCAACGTCGTGAAAATCGCGGCCACGACGGGGACCGACAGCGCGCCGCCACGGTCCCGCGCGAGCGCTACCGGCGCCGCGGCCGGCGAGCTTTCAGTGGTTTCCGTCACAGGATCCCCCGCTCGAGCGGCACGCGTACGATGACGAACGCGCCGACGGCTTCGAGTTTCGCGGACGTGGCCACGGTCGCCATCTTACCCTCGCCTTGCGCGAGCGCCGCTCGAATGCGCTCGAGCTCGCCGAGCGCCGCGATCGCCTGGTCGTTGCTCCCGAACTCGAGGGAGACCTCGAGCCGGAGGCCGCTCGCCGTCGAATCGACGACGCCTTCGACACGCCGAGCGTCTCCGAGCGCGCGCGCGACCGACGGGTAACGCGCGCCGAAGCCGCCGCGAAGCGCGCGCAGCCGCGCCGCGAAGGCGAGCACGCCGCGCGCCTCCGGTTTGAGCGGGTTCGGTGCCAAGCCGTGCTCGAGCACCGCTTCGACGCTGTCCACCTCCGCGGGCGAGGCGAACACGAGGCCTTCGTCGCCGAACTCGTAGGCACGCAGCGCGCTGCTGCGACTCACCTTGCCCGGCCGCTCGTAACGAAAGACCGCGCCGCCGAGATCGAGGGGCGCCGACCAGCCGTCTTTGCGGAGCGACGCCTCGACGTCGAGCTCGTGGAAATGACCGCCGAGGACCAGCACGTTGTCGGCTTCACCGGGCACGAGCTCGGGACGGAGCGCGAGGCACGCCACGTCGGCGTGCTCGAGCGCACGCACGAAAAAGTCGCTCCCCGTCTCGGCACCGGCGGCGCTCGCCGCACCGCGCCTGAGCGCCGCGATCCCCTCGGGACCGAGCGCAGCGCGGACCTTCGCGAGATCGACGCGGATCACGAGATCGAGATCCGGGGGAACCGCGTCGTTCGGAGCCGAGAGAGCGGGCGCGCGCGGAGGAGGCGGCCGCGACGCCGAACAACCGGCGAGCCCGACGCCCAGGCAAGCGACGGCGAGCCCCACCGCGAGCGGGCGAGGCACGCGGCTGGCACCCCGCATCAGCCTGACCCGAGCTTCGAGGCCACGTCGCGCACGTGCGCCACGATGCGCGCGACGACTTGATCGATCGAGAGCTGCGAGCTGTCGACGACGAGCGCGTCGGCGGCCTTGCGGAGCGGCGCGATCGGCCGCGTGCTGTCGCGCTGGTCGCGCTCGACGACCTCGCGCCGCACGCTCTCGATATCGGCGTCGCTGCCGGCCGCCACGAGCTGCTCGAAGCGGCGCTTTGCGCGCTCTTCGACGCTGGCAGTCAAAAAAATCTTCGCTTCGGCGTCGGGGAAAACGACGGTCCCGATGTCGCGGCCTTCGAGCACGACCCCGCCCGCGCGTCCCGCGGAACGCTGGAGCTCGAGCAGCGCCGCCCGCACACGCGGCTGAGCCGACACCTTGCTCGCGCCCTGACTCAAGCTCTGCGTGCGAATCGCTCCGCTCACGTCGGCGCCGTCCAGGATCACGCGCGAGCCCCCGTGGGGATCGCCTTCGAGCTTCACCGCGTCGCGCGCGACGAGCGCCTCGGCGAGCTCTCCCACGTGCTCCGCGTCTTCGAAATCGATGCCGGCGCGCTCGGTAACGAGCGCGACCGTGCGATAGAGCGCGCCCGTGTCGACGACGAAGTAGCCTAGCGCCGCCGCCACGCGCTGGGTCACCGTCGATTTGCCGGCGCCCGCGGGACCGTCGATCGCGACGACGGGACGAGCGCGGCTCATCGCGCGACCTCGATGTCGGCGCCGAGCGAACGCAACGTGCCGACGAAGCGAGGAAAACTCACGGCGAGACAATCCGCGTCGTCCACCACCGTTTCGCCGTCCGCTACGAGACCGAGCACGGCCGCGCACATCGCCAGCCGGTGGTCGCCGCCGCTCGAGACGTGCGCCGCCTGCAAGAGACCCTCCGGCTTTCCCTCGATTACGAGGCCGTCGGGGCGCTCGCTCGCGCCCACACCGAACGCGCGCAGGAGCGCCGCAATCGACCCGATGCGGTGGGGCTGATCTTCGAGGAGCTCGGCCACGTCGCTCACGCGCGTGACGCCGCGCGCACGCGCCGCGAGCACGCACGCGGCCGGGATTTCGTCCATGCCGCGTGAAGCGAGCTCACCACCTATGGAAATGCCGCGCAGCACCGAGCCGCGCGAGCTTACCTCGCCGAAGGGCTCGCCGAGCGAATTGCCGCCGGGCGTGATGCCCATGCGTCCGCCCGCGAGCCGCACCATCTCGAGGATGCCGGAACGCGTCGGATTCAGCCCCGTTCGGCGGGTCGTCACGTGGCTGTCCGGCACGAGCTGGGCGGCGACGACCAAGAACGCGGCCGCGGAAAGATCCCCCGGCACGTCGAAGTCGAAGCCGCGAATCGCGAGCGGATCGGCGGGCGGGTGCAGGCTGAGCACGGACGCGGCTGCGCGGATCGGCATGCCGAGCGCCGAGAGCAGCCGCTCGGTGTGATCGCGTGAGATGACCGGCTCCTCGACGATGGTCGGGCCCGAAGCGAACAGGCCCGAGAGCAAGAGCGCGCCCTTCGCGTGATCGCTCGAGCGTCCGAGCGCGTGAGTCAGCGGCCGGAGCCGTTCGCCCGGCGCGAGACCGGTCACGGCGATCGGCGCCGTCTCCTCACCCGGCCGCTCCGGATCGCTCCGCGCGGCAAGCGTCGCGCCGCGCGCCCTGAGCGGCTCGAGCACGCCGTGCATCCGCAAGCGCTCGAGCGACGGATGGCCGGCGAGCGTGGACGAAAACGCCTGCGCCGCGAGGACGCCGGTGAGCAGACGCAGGCACGTCGCGGAGCGGCCGCAGTCGATGGGCGCACTCGGCGCCGCGAGTCCGGCAAGTCCGACCCCGCGCAGCTTCAGCGTCCCGCGGCCGTCGTCCTCGTAACGCACGCCGAGCGCGCCGAGCGCCGCGAGCATCCGCAAGTTGTCGCTCCCGTAGCCGAAGCCGCGGAGCTCGCAGGGGCCGTTCGAGAGCGCGGCCAGGATCAACGCCCGGTGCGTGATACTGCGATCGCTCGGCACGGGCACGCTGCCGTGGAGCGGCTTTTTCTGGGTGCGGACGAGCAGGCGAGATGTCATCGAGGTCGCGGCCGGTGATTAAGGCCGCATGAACATAGCTTGCGCCTTGTCGAGCAGCGCGGCCACCGCGGCACCGTCGATCGCGGCGACGAACGACACGTCTTTGTCTTTCGGCTCGGCCTCGAGATGCCGCACCGGATTGCCGATCCCGAGGAGCGCGAGAAACGTCGAGTAGCGGTCGATGAGCTGACGCATCGAGACCAGGTTCTGCGCGCCGCGCTGCGCCGCGTCGGCGTGGTCGTACGTCAGCGTCCCGGCGAGGTTCAACCCAGGATCGTCGAAGTTACCGACGAGTGACAGCGTGTCGATGCCGTTCAAAAACGGTAGCTCCTTGCGCGTCGCGTCCGGCAGCGGGCTCGAGGTGAAATCGAAGCCGCCGACGAGCGGTGCCTGGGACGCGGCGAGCAGCTTATCCATGTACGCCGGAAGCTGCCGGCGGGCCCGGCCCTCCTCGATACGATCGAGGGCGCGACGCATGCCGGTCTCGTTGCCGATGAGCGCGGTCTTTTGCGTGAGCACGCTGAAGCCCACCGTCCCGGCGGTGTAGAGCGTGCGATGAGCGTAACTCGTCTTTACGACCGGGACGCCGAGCGCGGTCGGTTGCACGCCGTCGGCCGATGCTTCGATTTTTTGGGGGTCGAACCTGCCCACGGCGACGCCCGCCATATCGGCGCCTTCCATCGAGTAGAAGCCGAGCCAGACGTGCTCGAGGTCGCGCTTGGGGTCGAAGCCGGCCGACGGCGGCAACGGCAGCCGCTTCTCGACGACCCCGCGCACCTGATCGCCGAAGCGCGAGTTGAAGAGCGCCGGGGCGTCGATGGAGAGCACGCCGATGGCGTCGCCCGGCAGGAGCCGCACCGGATCCTCGTCGACGCCCGAGTCGGTGAGCTTCGCGTCCGCCCCGGTCTTGACGATGACGTCCTCTTTGTGACCACAGGCGACCGCGGTCGACGCGAGCACGGCGAGCGTTTGTCGTCGCGTGAGCGCGAGCGTCACGCGAGCACCTCCTGCAGCGCCGTGAGGAAGCGCTCGTCCTCGCGCTCGAGACCACAGGTGACGCGCAGGCTCGTCGGTAGGTTCGCGAACGGCCGCACGATGACGCCGCGCGTGAGCAGCGCGTCGTAGATCGGACGCGCGGCGCGCCCGAGGTCGACGAGAATGAAGTTCGACTGACTCGGCGCGACGGAGAGCCCCATGCCCTCGAGCTCGCGCGTGAGCCGAGCGCGCTCGACGCCGTTCATGAGGCGGCTTTGCTCGACGTGGTTCCGGTCGTCCAGCGCGGCGATCGCCGCCGCTTGCGCCGGGACCGAAGTGTTGAACGGCGCACGCACGCGGTTCATGTAATCGACGAGCGCCGCGGGGCCGATCGCGTAGCCGACGCGCAGCCCGGCGAGGCCGTACGCCTTCGAGAAGGTGCGCATCACGATCAAGCGCTCGCGTAGGTGCCTGAGCGCGAGCGAGTTCGGATAATCGGCCGCGTCGGCGTACTCGAAATACGCTTCGTCCATCACGACGATCACTTCCGGGGGAACGCTCCGCAAGAACTCCTCCACCGCTGCCCGCGCGACGTAGGTGCCCGTCGGATTATTCGGATTCGCGACGAAGACGACGCGCGTTTTCGGCGTCACCGCGGCGGCCATCGCCGGCAGGTCGTGCACGTGATTCTTCAGCGGTACGGCGGTGAACGGCACACCGTAGGTGAGCGCCGCGATGCGATAGACGATGAACGCCGGATCCCCGAACACGACGTGGTGCTCGCGCGTCGCGAACGTGCGCACCACGAGATCCAAGAGCTCGTTCGAACCGGCACCCTGCAGCACCTCGTTGCGGCTCACGCCGTAAAAGCGCGCGATCGTGTCGCGCAGCGAGTACGCCGCGCCGTCGGGGTAACGGTGAATCGCGCCGAGCGACGCTCGCGCGGCTTCGAGCGCACGCGGGCTCGGCCCGAGCGGATTCTCGTTGGACGCGAGTTTGACGGCGTGCGTGACGCCGAGCTCGCGCGCGAGCTCTTCGATGGGCTTACCGCCCTCATAGGGGACCAGCGTTTCGATCGACGGAATGACCAGCGACGACATCGGCAAAATCCGGCGCTCCTCGCGCCCAGCTCCGAGCACAAGCCTTGCCCGCCCGAGCACGCGCGGTCAACCGGAGAGCTCGGCCGCGAGCCCAAGCGCTCGCGCGCGTGGCCTTGCGCTCACGCCGCGGCGATCGGGAACGACCCGAGCACCTTCAGGTATTTCGTCGTGCGCTTGAGCGCCTCGAGCGCGGTCGTGACCGGCCGCTCCGTCACGTGCGCGCCGAGCTCGACGTAGAAGACGTAGTCCCAGCTACCGTGCACGACCGGGCGCGATTGGAGCTTCCTCAGGTTGACCCCGCGGTCGGCGAAATGCCGCAGCACGCCGAAGAGCGACCCGGGCGAGTCATCGACGCTGAAAAGAAGGCACGTCACGTCATTGCCCGAACGCATGGCCGGCCGCGCGCTCACGATGCCGTAGCGAAGCTTCAGGTCCGGCTCGTCGCCGATGTTCGCACGCAGCGACTCGAGGCCGGCGCCGCGCCCCACCCGTTCCGGCACGAGAGCCGCGGCGTGCGCCTCTTCCCGCGCGAGCTCGGCGGCGACGAGCGGTGAACGCACGTCGATCACGCTCGCGCGCGGCAGCTCCGCGTCCAGAAAACGCTGGCAAGCGGCCTGGCCGAGCGCCGTCGCGTACACGTGCTCGACCGCACCGAGGTCCGGCACCTTCGACATCAGGTCGTAGGCGGCGGAGAGCACGCGTTCTCCCACCAGCATCAGGTCCGTCTCGGCGAGCGCGGTCACGCATGGTTGCACGAGCCCGTCCACGGACGACTCGAACGGCACCACCGCGAACCCCACGCGCCCCCGCACCACTTCCTCGAGCGCTTCGGCGATCCCGAGCGCCACGGTAAAGCGCGCGCCGCCGAAATGCGCGAGTGCGGCTTCATAACAAAATCCACCCTCGGGTCCGACGTACGCAATCGCCACCGGTTGCTCGAGCGCGCGCGCCGCTGCACGGATCTGCCCGAAAATGGCGCGCACGCTCTCCGGCGGCATCTCGCCCGCTCCGGCGCGCGCCAGCGACTCGAGCCATTCGCGCTCGCCGACGTCGGCGCTCGGCTCCGCGCCCGGCCGGGCGGCGAGCGCGCGCGACACTTTCGCCCGCGCGTCGAGCTGCGCCAAGATCTCCCGATCGATCTCCGCGAGCTTGTCGCGGAGCTCTGAACGGTCGCGACGCTCGTCAGACATCTTGGTTCGTCTCCTCAGGCGCCCGAGGCGGCGCCCGTTGCCTTGGACCCGGAAGGCGTCCCGGACGTGGGCGTCCCGGACGTGGGCGTCCCGGAAGAACCGGAGCCCGCCGCCCCGCTCGACCCGGAGGATCCTTTGTCGGAACCCTTGGTGTCGCTCGTGGACGTCTTGGTATCGCTCGTCGACGTCTTATTGTCGCCCGTCGAGGCCGGCTTGTCCTCGCTCCCCGTCTTTTTCGTGGGGCTTCCGTAAAGGTCGGCGTACCAACCGCCACCTTTGAGAATGAAGCCGGCGCCGCCCGAGATCTGGCGCTTGGCCGTTTCTTGGTGACAGTTCGGGCAGGTTTTGAGGGGCGCCGCGCTGATCGACTGCTCGGCTTCCCAAGCGTGACCGCAGGCCGTACACACGTACTCGTAGGTCATCGAAACAAGAACCCTTTGGCTACGGACCAATGCGTCGCTCTCGGGCGACTGTCAACCTATCTGATACTGAACGGCCGAGCATGTGCGACTCCGGAAGAGCAGAATTTCCCGAGTTCGGCCCGCTGAAAGGGCTTGTGCGCATCTGTTCAGCGGAGTAGAAAACTGATGACGCGGCGTGACGCTACATGGCGCTACGTTGCGTTGTGGCTCGGCCGCGCTGGCGGCCCCTGAGCCAGGGCTTTTTTACGCTATAACCAGAGCTCGCAGCACCGGCCCGAGGGATTTTACAGCGATGCACATCAAGAAGCTCGAGATCGCGGGTTTCAAATCGTTCGTGGAGCGTACCGCGATCCACTTCGACCACGACATCGTCGGCATCGTCGGCCCGAACGGCTGCGGCAAGTCGAACATCGTGGACGCCATCCGCTGGTGCCTCGGCGAACAGAGCGCCAAGCACCTCCGCGGCAAGGCCATGGAGGACGTGATCTTCAACGGCTCGGAGTCGCGCGGGCCGTCGGGCCTGGCGGAGGTGACCATCACCTTCGACAACACGAACCCCGAGTACGCCGCGACGCTGCCCCTCGAGTTCCGCGACTACCCCGAGATCGGCGTGACGCGCCGGCTCTTCCGCGACGGGACGAGCGAGTACCTCATCAACAAGACCCAGGTGCGCTTGCGCGACGTGACCGAGCTCTTCCTCGGCACCGGCGTCGGGACGAAAGCGTACTCGATCGTCGAGCAGGGTCGCATCGGTCAAATCGTGAGCGCCCGCGCCGAGGACCGGCGCATGTTCATCGACGAAGCGGCCGGCATCACCAAGTACAAGCAGCGCCGCAAGATGGCGGAGCGCAAGATGGAGCTCACGCGCCAGAACCTCCTGCGCGTGACCGACATCATTTCCGAGATCGATCGCAACCGTGCTTCGTTGAAGCGCCAGGTCGCGAAGGCGGAGCGCTTCCTCGACTACCGCCGCGAGCTCGAGGACCTCGTCCTGCTCGACGCGTCGCACAAGTACCTCGAGCTCACCGTGACGCGGAGAGTGGCCGAGGAAGGCTACGAAAGCGCCTCCCAAACGCTGAACGAAGAGCGGACGAAGCTTCGTGACGCCGAAGCGGTGCTCGACGCCGAGCGCGCGCAGACGGCCGGGATCGAGGCGAGCGCGGATGAAGCCACGCGCGCGGCGTTCGACGCCGACAACCAGGTGAGCACGCTGCAGGCCGAGATCGAGAAGGCGAAGGAACGCCTGACGTACCTCGACCACCGCTTGATGGGCGGCAACCTCGAGCTCGAGAGCACGCTCGGCAAGGCGCGTGAGCTCAGCGCCGAGAAATCGCAGATCGCGGTCAAGGTCGAGGAGCTCGGGACGGACGAGCGCGCGCGTGAAGCGGACGCGCTCAAGGAAACGGAAGCGCTCACCTCGCTGCAGGCCGAAGAGGCGCGTGCAAGCGCCGACGCGCTCGAGATTCGGAAGAGCACGGGCGAGCTTTCGGCGCGGACGGCCGGGCTCGGCGCACGACTCGACGGCATCGCCCAGCGCCGTGACGAAAGCCGCACCCGCCGCGACAAGCTCGCTGCCGAGCGCGAGCGGCTCGAGGGCGAGCACACCGACGCCGCCGCGCGCCAAATCGCGCTCGAGCGCTCGGTCGCCGAGCTCGCCGAAGGCAAGAAGCTCACGGCGAGCGAACGCGAGGGTCTCGAACGCGAAAACGAGGCGCTGCGGTCACGCCAGCTCGAGAGCGAGCGAGCCGTGGACTCGGCGAAGAACGAGCTCGGGCTCAAGCGTAACCGCCTGCGCGCACTCGAAGACTTGCATCGGCGGCTCGAAGGAGTGGGAGCCGGCGCCCGCGCGCTGCTGAACAAGGGCGACTCGCGCGTGCTCGGGCTCGTCGCCGATCGCATCGACACGCCGAGCGAGCTCACGGCCGCCGTGGCAGGCCTGCTCGGCAGCCGCCTGCAGTGCGTCGTCGTCGCCGATCGGGGCGCGGGGCTCGAGCTGCTCGACGAGCTGCGCAAGAGCGAGCGCGGCCGCGCGGAAGTGCTGGCGGCGCGGCCGTCCTACGTCGCGGGCGCGCGGCCCGTGGTGGAAGCCGAGGGCGTGCTCGGGCGCCTGATCGATCGGCTCGGTTACGCGGAAGTGGACGAGCCGCTCGTCCGGAGCCTGATCGGAGATGCTCTGCTCGTCGCGAGCGCGGCCGACGCGATGCGCGTCGCGAGCAGCGCCCTCGGTGTGACGGCCGTCGCGCTCGACGGCACAGTGGCGCACCCGGACGGCGTCGTGAGCGGCGGCAGCGGTGACGGCGTCGCGAGCGCGATGCTCGAGCAGAAGCGCGAGATGCACGAGCTCACTGGCGAGGTCGCACGGCTCGACGCCGAAGCGACGCGCGCCATGGCGGAGCACAACGCCCTCCGCGCGCGCCTATCCGAAGTCGGGACGGCGCTCGAGAAGGCTCGCCAGTTCGCGCACGAGGGCGAGCTTGCCCACGTGACCGCGACGAAGGATCTCGCGCGCACCGCGGGCGACATCGAGCGCATCGAAGCGCGGCGCGGCACGGTGTCGCTCGAGCTCGAGGAGCTCGACCGCTCGATCGTGCAGGGCACGGAAGTCGAAGCCGTGTGTCGCGGTGAGCTCGACGCCGCGACGGCCGAGCTCGCTCAGGTGAGCCAGACGCTGACGAAAGCCGAGGAAACGGCCGCGAGCTGGCGCGAACGCGTCGCCGCTCAGAGCGCGCTCGTCACGGAGCGGCGCGTGCGTCTCGCTCAGGTCCGGGAGCAATCCGGCGCGGCCAGGGACGCCGCGCTCCGCGTGGAGACGGCGCTCGCCGAGCTCGAGCGGCGCGGCGCGGCGCTCCAGCAGGAGCTCACCGACGCGGCCGCGGCCTACGGCGAAACGGCGGCCGTCATCGTGCTCACGCGCGAGGCGCGTGCCGAAGCAGCCGAACGGGCCCGCGACGCGCACGGCACGCTCGAGCAGGCGCGAGTCAGTCTCGAGCAGGCGCGCCAGTCACTCGCCACCCTCGAGACGAGCCTGCGCACCGTGCGCGAGAGCCTCGAGCAACACGACGAAATCTGCCGCGCCCAGGAGCTCACGCTTCAACGCATCGCCATCGAACGCCAGCACCTGCTCGGCTCGATCCGCGAGAAATTCCGCGGCCTCGACCTTTTGCGCGTCGTCGGCGACTACCACGCGCGTCCCCTACCCGACGACGATCAGCGCCGTCGCATCGACGAGCTCAGCCAGCTCATCGATCGCATGGGGCCGGTGAACCTCGATGCTCGCGCCGAGCACGAGCAGGCGGAAAAGCGCTTCCACGAGCTCAACGACCAGAAGGTCGACATCGACAAGGCGCTCGAAGAGCTCGAACGCGCAATTCGCTTGATGAACAAGGAGTCGCGCCGCCTCTTCCGCGAGACGTTCGACTCGGTCAACGCCCTCTTCAAGAAGACGTTCGCTCGCCTGTTCCGCGGCGGGCGCGCGGAGCTCGTGCTCACCGACTCCGAGGATCTGCTCGGCGCCGGCGTCGAAATTCACGCGCAGCCCCCGGGTAAGAAGCTCGGCAACATCGAGCTCATGAGCGGCGGTGAGAAGGCGCTCACGGCGGTGTCGCTGATCTTCGCCATCTTCCAGCACCGGCCCTCGCCCTTCTGCATCCTGGACGAGGTCGACGCGCCGCTCGACGAAGCGAACGTCGCTCGTTATAACGAGCAGATTCGCGCCCTCACCTCGCAGTCGCAGTTCGTGCTCATCACCCACATCAAAAAGACGATGCAGAGCACCGACGTGCTCTACGGCGTCACGATGGGCGAGCCGGGCGTTTCTCGCATCGTGAGCGTCAAGATCAACGAGAGCGCCGTGGCCCGCAGCGACAACCTCGCGAACGTCTCGCGTGAAGCGGCCGTCAGCGCGGACGCGGGCGCTCAGGTCGCGTAACGGGCGCCGTCAGCCGCACGCGGGGTCACCGAGCCCGTCGAGCGTGTCGGCGGGTAGCGCGACCCACTCGACCGACGGGTCGAAGCGGTCGCTGCCGTCCGCGTCGCCGCGGGTAACGCCGCAGCGACGCCGAAGCGTCTGATCGGCCGTGCTCGACTGCGCGCCGCTCGGCTCGGCTCCGTGTCCCCCGGCGCCGCTCGCGCCGGACGCGCCCGCTCCGCTCGCGCCGGCGTTGTCGTCGTCGGTGCTCGACCAAGCGTCACCAGGATCGACGCCGATTTGACCGATCACGTCGAGCGTCGCGCCGTCGCACACGAGCGCGATGGCGTCGTTACCGTTGAAGCTCAGGTTCGTCGGGCGATCGCAGACGACTTTCGAGGCGAGCTTCGATGAACACAGCGTGTAGACAGCGCCGGCGTCGAGGGGGGCCGCGAGCTTGAGCGTTTGCCTCGGAGTCGAAGACCCATTCGAATACGTCTCGACGGTGCAGCCCTCGAGGTTCGTCGTCGCGAGCGCGAGGATCTCGAGCGCCTTGTCAGCGCCGGCTTCCACGTACTCGCTGAACAAGAGCTCGCGCGGGAGTGCAGCGGGACCGCCGCCGACACCACCGCTCTCTCCCGCGCCGCCGAGCTCGCTGCTCGCGCCGCCTCGGCCTGCCCCGGCGCTCGCCGTTCCCCCGCCAGCGCCCCCCTTCGACTTGGCACCGCCGTTCGCTCCGCCTCGGCCCGCGCCGGCGTTCGAGACGGGACCCGCCGCACCGTCCGTTCCACCGTCACTCGAGCTCCCCGTCGCGGTTCCGCCCGTGCCGAGTGACGACAGCGCGCCTGAACCGTCCGTGCCGCTCGACTGGGAGCGTGTGCCCGTGCGCCCGCCGCTCGGACCCGGCTCGTAGCTGTAGCCCGCGGCTCCGCCGTCGTCCGGCTCCTTCTGAGGAGGTACCAGGCTCGCGGGATCGAAGCCGCTACAGGCCGCGAGGATACATGCACATGCGAGACCGCCCCCGAACCGTTCCGATTGCCGCATGCATGGCTATCGGACAGTCGCCGCGCGAGTTGCTCGCGCTTTCGATGGTCAGCCGTGCACGCCGGCGGTCGACGCTTGCCCGAAGCCGGCCGCGCCGGTCGGTGCGCCACCCCCGCCGGAAGCGCTCGGAGCACCCGAGGAGCCCGTCCCCGGAGCGCCGGCCGAACCGCCCGTGCCCGCGGGCTTACCCGCCGAGCCGGTGGTGCTCGCCGTGCTACCCGAACCGCCGGTGCCGGTGGAAGTGGTTCCGCCCGTGCCGCTCTGCGGCTGGGATTGCGGGCGCGTCGGGTTCTGCCCTGGCTTGCAGTGCTGCGTGTCGCTGCCGCAGACGAGACCCTGGTCCGAGCACTCGGAAGTGTTGTCGCACTTCAGGCGGCAGACCGAGTCGAGGCAGTCCTCGTTGTTGCGGCAGTCGGGGCTCGTGTTGCACCCCTTGAATCCGAGGCAGATACCGCTACTGCACTCGCGCCCGCCGGAGCAGTCGCTGTTCGAGTAGCACTCGGGACCGCTGTCGTTGCCGCCAGCATCTCCTCCGCTCACGCAACCAGCCGACCAACCCAAAGTTCCAAGCAGGAGGATGAGGGTGCCTACGCGTCGATACTTCGTTATCACCATTCGCTAGTTCCAGGCTTCAAGTGATTCGGCGATCCCTAGCGGATCGGATCCACCCCGGCAAGGTGTCACGCCGAGAGTGAAATCTTCTTCTGAGAACCGTCTTCAAACCGCGTACGTCCTAGTACCGGGTGCCGTCAGGGACAGGCGGCGAACTGCACGTTGCCGTTGACGATCTGCCCTGGGTTCATATTCACGGTGTCGATGACGACGTGGTTGTAGATGTCCGTGAGGCGGAACGTGAGCATCCCCGTGCCCGCGCCGTCCTTGAGCTCGTAGGTGTTGTAGTTCGTGTGGCTCAGAGCCGTCCACGCGCTGCCCTTTTTGACCTCCATCTTGGAAATGAGGTTCCGGTGGTTCATGGGCGTGACGGCCAGGTAGTACTGCTGATCCGCGGAATCGAAGTAGAAGTTGATGTTGCCCGTCGGGGTGCAGGGCACGTACTTCCAAGTCACGGCCGGGTTACTGTTGGCGTTCAGCGCGTTCGACGCGGCGGGGTTCAGATCGATGTGATGGCTACCTTGGAAGCACCACATTTCGTTGCCCTGGAGCGGGCACTCGTCGACGATCTGGACCGTGACCTTGCTGCCGCCGTTCGTGATTTCGACGCAGGCCCCGCACACGCCGGCGTTGTTCCAGTCGAACTCGTTCATGGCCCCGTAATACTGAGGGAGCGAGCTCGTCGGGTAGTGACAGGCGACCATCGACGTAGCGAGGCTGTAGTGCGTGACGTGACCGCTCCGCTGCATGGTGTCCGGGTTGCACGTCGGGTTCACGCATTTGCCATCGACGCAGGCGCCGTTCGTGTCGCACTTCGTCCCGCAGGTGCCACAATTGTCGTTGTCGCTGGTCGTATCGACGCAGGCGCTGGAACAGAGCGTGCCCGTCATGCACATGCACGTGCCGTTCATGCACGTCTGACCGGTGCCGCACGTCACGCTCGCGCAGGGGTCGGTCATGGTTCCGCCGGTTGCGCCGGTCCCGGCACCGCTGCCCCCCGCGCCGGACATCGCGCCCGAGCCGCCGGTGGCCAGCGAACCACCGACGCCCGTCGAACCGCCGCTCGTGCTGAGGCCGCCGGCGCCTCCGGTGCTCAAGCTGCCCCCGGAGCTCAGCGTGCCCCCAGCGCCCCCGGTGCTCACGGTGCCGCCGGTGCTCACCGTGCCGCCCGCCGGCATCGTGGATCCGCCCGTTGCGCCGGAGCCACCCACCGCCGTCCCGCCGCCCGTGGCCGATGGAGTGGTGCCGGCCGTACCGCCGCTCGATTTGCCCGCGGAGCCGGAACCGCTCCCACCGGTGCCGGCGGGACGACCCGCGTTCGCGGTGTCGTCACTCGGTGCGGGCATGCTCGAAGGAGCGCACGCGAACGGGATCAGCGGCAACGCCGCAAACAACAAACGAGATCGCTGCCACCGAGAACGCATCGTCATCACGAAGGCTAAAGTACCAAGCTAGCATCCGTCCAGGCACGCGCGATGATGATGACGCAGCAGAATTTTCGCCTCAGCGAAAATCTCTCGATAGGCGCGGAATGTCTCGTCCTGGAACGTGCAGGCGCTCGAGCTTTCGCACCATGAGGTGAACGACGCTCACGTCCGCGCCCTGCGCTCTCGGCGCGCGTTCGACTTCACCGTGCGCGAGCAGGAGCGTCGAATGCAGCGCCGTCCAAAGCTCCGCCTCGAAGACGTCTCTAAATAAAATCAAATTGGCGAAGCCGGTTTCGTCCTCCAGGGTGATGAACACGACGCCCTTGGCCGTGCCTGGCTGCTGGCGCGTGATGACGACGCCCGCGACGCTCACGGGCTTACCGTGCGTAGACTCGGCGAGCTCTCTGGCCGTAATCACACGGCGTTCGTCGAGCTCGCGCCGGAGGTGCAAAAGTGGATGGTCGCCCACGCTGAGCTTTTTGCGTCGATAATCGAAACCGAGCTGCTCGGCGGCGTGGAGCGGCGGCAACGCCACGTGCGGCTCGGAAAAGCGCGCCTTCTCGAACAAACCGCCCACGCGAGGCGCACGCGCGCTGAAGAGCGCTTGCCTGCGCCCCGGCACGAGACTCTCGAACGCGCCCGCTTCCGCGAGCGCGTCGCTCTCGCCCTGATGCAAATTCGCGCGCCGCAAGCAGTCCGCGAGATCGACGAACGGTCGCTCGCGTTCGATGCGGAGCGCGCTCTCTTCGCGCACCGACGCGACCTGCCTCAAGCCGAGCCGGAGCGCGGGTGCGCTCGGGGATTCGTCGTATTCGAGCGTCGAGTCCCAGTTGCTCTTCGTCACGTCGACGTCGCGCACCGTGACGCCGTGGCGCCGCGCGTCGTTCACGATGCTCGACGCCGAATAGAAGCCCATCGGCTGCGAGTTCAGGAGCGCGCAGGCGAAATGAGCCGGATAGTGCGCCTTTTGCCAGGCCGAAAGATAAACGAGCAGCGCGAAAGATGCTGCGTGCGATTCCGGAAAGCCGTAGTCACCGAAGCCTTTAATTTGCTCGAACAGCGCCTCGCCGAACTCCCGCTCGATGCCGTGCGCCAGAAAGCCGTCGAGCAGGCGCTCGCGATGCCTGAGCAATTTGCCGTTCTTGCGCCAGGCCGCCATGTCGCGCCGGAGCTGGTCGGCTTCACCCGCGCTGTAGCCCGCGCCCGTGATCGCGATTTGCATCACCTGCTCCTGAAAGAGCGGAACGCCGGCCGTACGCTCGAGGATCGGCACGAGACTCGGATGCGGATAGCTGACCGCTTCTTCCCGCGAACGGCGCCGTAGGTACGGATGCACCATGCCGCCTTGGATCGGACCCGGGCGCACGATCGCCACCTCGATCACGAGGTCGTAGAAGACGCGCGGCTGGAGCCGCGGGAGCATCGCCATCTGTGCGCGGCTCTCGATTTGGAAGACGCCCACCGTGTCGGCGCGGCTGACCATGGCGTAAACGGCGGGATCTTCGGCCGGGACGCGCGTCACGACGTCGAGCGGGTCGAACGGCTCGCTTCCGTCGCCGCCGAGCTTGCCCTCGGCGTGGATCAGCGCGAGCGCCTTGCGGATGGCCGTGAGCATGCCGAGGCCGAGCACGTCGATCTTGAAAAAGCCGAGCGTCTCGATGTCGTCCTTGTCCCAAGGCACGACGGTGCGATCGGCCATGCGCCCGGGCTCGATGGGCGTTACGGCATCGAGCGGCTCGGCCGACAGCACGAACCCGCCCACGTGAATCGAGAGGTGGCGGGGAAACCCCTCGAGCTCGCGCGCGAGCGCCACCACGCGCCGGAGCGTCTCTGCTCGGGGGTCGAAGCCGAGCTCGGCGAGCCGGCGTTCGCTCGCTTCACTGCCTTCCCAATGAATGATGCTCTGGCTCAGCCGGTCGATCTGCTCCGGCGACAAGCCGAACACCTTGCCCACCTCGCGGAGGGCGCTCTTGCCCCGATAGGAAATCACCTCCGACACCATCGCCGCGCGCTCGCGACCCCAGCGCGCGTAGAGCTCCTGAATCACCTCCTCGCGCCGTTCGTGTTCGAAATCTATGTCGATGTCCGGCGGCTCGCGCCGCTCCGCGCTGAGGAAGCGCTCGAAGAGCAGGCTCGAGCGCGCCGGATCGACCGCGGTGATTCCGAGCGCGTAACAGACGGCGCTGTTCGCCGCGCTCCCCCGCCCCTGACACAAGATGCGGCGGCGCCGCGCCATCTCGACGACCTCGAGCGTCGAGAGGAAGTAGCGAGCCACCTCGATCTCGGCGATGAGCGCGAGCTCCTTTTCGACCTGAAGGACGACGGCGTCGTTCGGACCCGCCGGGTAACGCCGCGCGAGCCCCTCGAACGTCAGGCGGCGCAGCTTTTCATCGGCGCTCTCGCCCGGCTCGAGCATGCACGGGAAGCGATACTCGAGCTCGCTCAGCGAAAATACGAGCTCCTCCCCGAGCTCGCCCGCGTGATCGACGAGGCTCGGCCGCTCCGCGAAGAGCCGGCGCATCTCGAGCTCGGAGCGTAGATGCGCTTCGGCGTTGCCGTCGAGCGTGGTTCCCGCTTGCTCGAGCGTGGTGCCGAGCCGGATGCAGTGCATCACGTCGGCGAGCGGCTTGCGCTCGGGCACGTGAATGCACGGCCGTGCGCTCGCGACGAGCCGGAGGCCGTGGCGATACGACCATGAGCGCGCCGCCATCATTCGCTCCCGATCGAAGCGATCGAGATGGCGATGAATCGCGATCACTGCTCGCTCGCCGAAAGCGTCGGCGACGGCGCAAAGTAGGCTCGCCGGCGGCGTGCTCGCGTCTCCCGGCCGGCGCGGACACGGGACCACCGCGACGAGTCCGCGCGAGTGCTCTGCGAGTAACTCGGGGTCGAGTGCGCTATTCCCTTTCTCCAAACCGGCATGGGCGCGCGTGAGCAAGCGGCAGAGGTTCGTGTAGCCCTCGTGATCGCGTACGAGCAAAGCGACGACGGGAAGCTCCGGCGCCGCCTTGTTGCGCTTCGGGCTTCCCCATGAACCTCGCCGCTCGAGAGCCGTCGCGACACCGAGCTCGGCGCCGACGATCACGCGCTGCCCGAGCTCCTTCGCCGCGGCGTGTGCGCGCACCGAGCCGTAAAGCCCGTCGCGATCACAGAGCGCGAGCGCGTGAAGCTCGAGCTCCTTCGACCGTTGGACCATCTCCTCGGGCAATGACGCTCCCCGCAAAAACGAAAAAGCGGAGCGTGCGAGAAGCTCGATGAAGGCCGGCACGAGGATCTGAACAGATAATCAGTACCGGTGCGAGCGCAAGAATTCCCACGATATACCAATCATTTCAAGCCGTTCCGGCCCCGGCGCCGTCCCTCTGCGCCTGGGGAGGCCGCGTCCCGGTACCAACGTTAAGTCGCCGAGGAGGTTCGCGTCGAAATGCCCCACCCAAGTGAAGCCGACATCGAAGAGCTCCTGGACGAAGACGACGAGCCCGCGCACAGCCGTCTCATCAGTCACGCCGAGCTCGAACGCCCGTCCGATCCCGAAGCACGCGCGCAATTCGAATCACGCAGGCTCGGTCTGCGCGCGGCCGCTTCGTTCGGCATGTTCGTGACGAGCCAGGGCAAGCGCATCCGCGCGCGCGCCGCCGAAATCTCGACGACCGGCGTGCTCGTCGACTTTCGCCACTCCGAAGCCGCCGACGACTTCGACGGCCTGGTCACGCTCGAGCTCGCGGTGCCCGCGCTGCCCCGCCCCATTCGCTGCGCCGCGCGCCTCGCCCGGCACGTCGGCCGCCTGCGCGCGTTCGAATTCATGATCATCGGACGCGACGATCGGCTGAGCCTCGCGGAGTACATCGATCGCGTGGCGCGCCACGCACAAAACTGACGCTTACTTCACGAGTCTCGGCATGGCCCCCTCGGCGTCTCGCGCCGCTTCTCGCGCGTTTTCAGGCGACTCCTGCCGGACGAGGTAACGCAGCACGAGGTCCACGACCTCTTGAATCAACGTCTCTTCGTCGAGGCCGGAGGGACGCTCGAGCAGGCAAGCGAGCATCGTCGCGCGTACCGATTGCACCACGACGAAGGCCGCCGCATCGACGCTCTTCGGCCGCATGGGTGCGCTCGTCGCGACCAAGAAGTGACGCACGATCTCGATGATGCGAAGATCGAACGCGTGGACGCGGTCGGCCTTCGCGACGCGGAGCCCTTCGATCGCGAGCACGCGGTGGAGACCGGGGCAGCTACGGTAGAGCTCGGCCAGCCCACGCACGACGGCCGTCACCGTTTCACGCGCGGACTGCGTGAGGTTGCCGTCGGCAAGGAGCTCCTGCATGAGCCGCAAGGAACGCTCGAACTCGCGATCCTGGAGCGCGTTCAGGATCGCGTCCCGGTGCGAAAAATACTGGTAAATCGAGCCGACGCTCACCCCCGCCACCTCGGCGATGTGCGACATGGTGGCGGCCTCGAGGCCCTCACGATCGAGGATTTGGACCGTGGCCTCGAGAATCGCTCCCACGGTCGCTTGGGCCCGCGCTTGCCTAGGCAGCTTCCGCACGACGGTGCTCGAACGGCGCGCTTTCATCGGGGACCAGTATCGTTCGATGCGACGACGAGGTCCATTCGCATTCCCTTCAGGTTCCTAGCGGCGAGCGGCGTCACGACTCGACGTAAATCGGCGGGCACGGCGCTGCAGCGAAAACGGCGCGGGGACGGCCCGCGACGTCGTTCAGATTTCCCGGCCGCTGAAACGGCCTATTCGCCGAGCAGGGCCGCGAGCGCGCCGGGCGCCGAAAGCGAGGGGAAAGCCGCCGTCGCTCCGCACTCGAGCAGCTCTTCGGGCGTGTAGGTTCCGGTGCCGACTCCGATACACTCGGCGCCGATGCCGTGCGCGGCGGCGACGTCCTTCGGCGTGTCCCCGATGACGACGACGCGGCACTCCGCGAGCCGAACGCCCATGTGTTTCGCGCCCCGCTCTGCGCCGTGACGCAAGAGCTCGGTGCGATCCTCGGCGTCGGAACCGAAGCCACCGAATGCGAACTCGTCGTACACGCCCACGCGCGCAAGCTTGATGCGCGCGCCTTCGACGACGTTGCCCGTGCCGAGACCGATGCCGTGACCTCGTTCGCGGGCGGCCCGAAGCGCTTCACGAATGCCTTCGTGCAGGCGATAATTGGCGACGTCGACGCGCTCTACTTCTTCGAGCAGGTACTCGAGGTAGAACGCGATGCTTTCGTCGATCGCGGCGTCCGTCGGCTCGAGGCCGAGCTTTGCGAGCGCTTGCCGCGCGATTTGCTTGTCGGTCATGCCGTCGAAGCGGAACTTGCATGCCTCCGCGTCGCCGTAGCGAGCGAACGCGCGCTCCATCGCACGCCGGCCGGCGTGACCGGTGGTGAGCAAGGTGCCGTCGATGTCGAAGAGAAGAATGGTGGGACGCACGGCAAACCCAGTGTAACGCGGATTAATTCTGCGAGGCGGACGAGTGAGCACTGAGCGAGGCGGAGGCGAGCGGACCCGCGTTCATGATGGCCGTCGAAAGCTGCGCCGGCTGACTCGAAGTCGTGACGCCGGACAAGGTGGCCACCGGCAGCGCGTACACGGTGAATTTGTAGACGTGGTCCATTCCGTTCGGACATGGGCCGGCGTAGCCGTTCCCCGAGAACGATTTCTGTTTCGCGCCAGCCGGCATGGACGGCATGGCCATCGTGTCGAGCATCGCCGGCAACGAAGTGACGCTCGCCGGGATGTCCCAGATCACCCAATGGTTGAGTGTGATCGACGTATCGAGCAAGATCACTGCGAAGCTCATGGTGCCGCTCGGACCAGCACCCCAGGTGAGCTCGGGTGAAGTGTCGGCGCCGGCGCAGGTGTTCGTGTCCGGAAACATGCCGCCTTCGGTGAGGACGCTGCTCGTCAGCGTGAAGCCGCCGCTTCCGCCGCTACCTCCGGCGCCGCTTCCGGCTTTACCGCCGGACCCGGCGCCGACGGCGCCGCCCATGCCGCTCATTCCCGAACCGCCGCTAGCGCCCCTGCCGCCCGTCGAAGCACCGCCCGCTCCCGAGCCCGCGTTGCCGGCAGCGCCGGCGCTCGAGCCGCCGCCGCCGGCCATGCCGCCATGACCGGCCCCGGGCGCGCCGCCGTTGCCGCCTTTTCCCGCGGCGCTGCCGCCGGCGCCGCCCTGCCCTGCACCGCTCGACGTACCGCCGGTTATCGAGGAACCACCTGAGCCGGGCATGCCGGCGCCGCTCGTCGTGCCGCCCGAGCCTGCCGCGCTTCCACCGGTGCCGGTCGAGCCGGCCGTCGTTCCGCCGGAGGCGCCGGTACCGGAATCGTCGTCACCACTCGAGCAGTGCACGAGGAAAAGCGCCGAAGTGAGGATTAGCGGCAGCAGGGCGTGTCGAGAAGCCATGACACGCGGAGGATAATCAAAAGATTGACCCGATCAATCCGCCACGGCCTGGAGATAGCGTTTGCCGTTCGCACGGTCGACGTAAACCACGGCTTCAATCACGCTCTCCGTCGACTTCAACCAGACACGGATGTAGTCGCGCATGATCGGATCGCCGTTCCACCACTCGACGGCGTGCAAGCGGTGCTCGAAGCGCAACGCGTCGATCGTGAACAACTGACGCTCGAACGCCACGGTGGCGCCCACCCGCAAAGCGCCCTCGAAACGCACCGGCTCGGGTAAAAGTCGCGTGAGCGGCGCACGTTCGTCGAAGGGGCTCATGCCCTCGACCACTTCGAGCGGTGTTCCGGATACGTGCACGGAAAGCGGCGTCGCCGAGCGGGGACCGGGACCCGTCCGAGACGCACCGCGAGCGGCGCGCGCCTTCCGCGGCAGGGCGGGCGCGAGCGTGCTTCTGGCTTCGAGCCGGTGCGCGTCGAGGATCTTGAGCACGCCCACCTTGTTTTCACCGACGTCCGCTGCAAGCTCGGCGATCACGAGCGGCAGCTCTTTCTCGACGTCGGTGCCGCCGGCGAGCGTATCCCCGAGCTCGAGCTGGCGCGCGGTGGCGGAAACGACGACGGGCGCCGTGAGGGCGAGCGTTACCGTGGGCGCCGGCAAGCGTGCGCGCTCGAGCCGCGACGAAACGACACGCCGGATCTCGTCCTCGCGCGAGAGCGGCGAGGAGAGCGCGAAGCCGAACTTCGTCGTTTCCTTTGCGCCGCGGAGCCGGGCGATCGAACGGTCGTGTTCGAGCTCGAGCACCAGCTTTTCAGCTGCGACGCCGCGCCCCGCGAGCCGCGCAGCGAGCCGCGCCGTCACGCCGCGGAGCGCGAACAAGAGCGGCTCGGAGCCGTCCACTCCGTACTCGAAACGCACCTCTTCACGCACGAGCTCCGGCGGTCGATACGGCACGAGCGGCGTCGGATCCTTACCGAGTGCGAGCTCGAGCGCGCGCGCGACTTCACCCGAGAGCCGGCTCGCAAGCGTGGTCCGCGGGAGCCCCGCGAGATCTCCCAGCGTGAGCACGCCGAGCCGCAGCAAAAACTCCTGACACTCCTCACCGAGAGGCAACGCCACGATCGGCAGTGAGCTCACGCTGCTGGCCGCGCCCTCACGCGGGACCAGATGTGCGGATTTGCCGTCGCCGTTCGGCGGCGCCCAGCGCGCGACGGCGCGTGCGAGCGCCGGCCCCTCCGCCACGGCGACGCGCACACCGTGACCGAGCGAGCGAACACGCTCCGTGAGCTCTTCCGCGAGCGCCGCTTCGCCTCCGAAAAGGTGCGCGGAGCCGCTCACGTCGACCCACACCGTATCGGGCAGACCGAGCGCAACCGTGGCGCCGAAGCCGAGCGCCAGCTCTGCGATGACCGCGAGCGCGCGTTCTACGGCGGCAGGGCGCAACGTTTCGACCGCGAACCCGGCGATCAGATTCCGCGCTTCGGCGATGGTCTGCCCCGCGCGCACACCGCAGCGCCGCGCCGACGCGCTCACCGCGTCGAGTCGTTCTGTGGGACGGATGGACTCTTCCGTCCTGCCATCGAGCGCAGTCGGCTCCGCGAGAACGACACCCCACGCTCCGCGCGCCCGTTCGGCCAGCGTCGTGGCGACGAGCTCGATCAAGAGCTCCGGCAAAACGAGCGCCACGATGCGGCGACCGGCTTCGTCAGGAGCGGCGCTGACGAGCTCAGGCGAGCTTGCGGACATCAGCCGTTTCCTCTCGCGGTTCTTCTTCCAGGGCGGCGAGCCCTCGCGTCCAGGCGATGGGGCGAGGCGCCGAAATGCGGCCGCGGCGATCCTTGGCGACGCGGACCGACAAGCGATCCGCCGCCGTGCGCACGACCTCGATCCGCTGTGCCACGGGCAAAGGCAACGCTCGCTCGACGTGCGTATCCGTGACGAGCAAAACGCTCTTGTTCGTCCCGTCGACGGCCATCGACAGCCGGCGCACGACGCGGCCGAGCCGGCCGAGCGAACAATCGAGCGAGCGGCCGAGCGTCCCCATCAAATCCACCACGACCAGCTCGAACACTCCCGACTCGGCGAGCTTGAGCGCCACGCGACCAATCGCTTCCACCGGCGGGCGCACGACGAGGAGCCGCTCGAGCGCGATGCCAGACGCCACTACCCCGGGGGCATAAAGCGAGCTCGACGGATCGACGAAGGCGCACCACGGCTTCACGCTCGTGCCGAAGCTCGCTTCCTTCCGTTCTTGAAAGGCGCGCACGGCCGCGAGCGACAGCGTCGTCCCGAGGCCGCTGCCCGCGATCGAGAGCTCCACCACCCCCCCGCGCAAAAGCCCTCCGTCAGGCAGTAAGTGATCGAGTGCTTCGAACCCGAACGGCAGCGCATGGTCCGGCCCCCGGGCCTCCAATTCCAGGGCGCCGGCTCGGACGAGCCGGGGTGATAAATGAGCCAAAGCAGCGGGCAGCGCCACAACACTGAACATAGTAACAGTTAGACAAAAGGCAAGCTACCGCGGGCGAGCTCGGGACAGATAATGTCCTACTGAGCGCCGTCATGCTCATCTTCCGCCCGAACCGGCGAGCCGCTCCGACCTAAGTCCCCGGTGCTAGAAATCCCTGGTTGTCCTCCTCCACTCCCATGAACCTCGAGCACAAGCTCGAACGGGCAAGCGAGCTCCTCAGCGACATGGGCTCCGTGCTCGTGTGTTTCTCGGGCGGGATCGACAGCACTCTCGTCTTGTCGCTCGCACAACGCGTCCTCGGCGAGCAAGCGGTGGGGCTCACAGCCGTGAGCCCGAGCCTGCCCGCGAGTGAACGCGCCGACGCCGAGCGCATTGCCCGCGAGCTCGGGGCGCGCCACCTATTCGTCGATTCTCACGAGATCGAGCGCGCGGGTTACGTGCAAAACGGACCCGATCGTTGTTTTCATTGCAAGAGCGAGCTCTACGAAATCGCGCGGCTGAAGGCGACCGAGCTCGGACTCGCCGCAGTCGCCAACGGTACCAACACGGACGATCTCGGCGATTACCGGCCCGGGCTCGAAGCCGCACGCAACGCCGGCGTGAAGAGCCCCTTGGTCGACGCCGGCTTCGGCAAGGAAGACGTGCGAAATGCCGCGCGCACGCTCGGCATCGACGCGTGGGACAAGCCCGCGGCGGCATGCCTCTCGAGCCGCATTCCCTACGGTACGAGCGTCACGCGTGAACGCCTCGCGCAAATCGGCGGGTTCGAGGCCGAGCTCAAAGCGCTCGGGTTACGCCAGGTGCGCGTGCGGTTTCACGCCGAAGTCGCCCGCATCGAAGTCGCCCTCGAGGAGCTGCCGCGTCTGCTCGAAGCGGCCGTGCGCGAGGGCGCCCTCGCAGCCGGCAAGCGTCACGGCTTCCGTTACGTGACGCTCGATCTCGGCGGGTATCGCCAGGGTTCGCACAACGAAGTGCTCAGCGGACGTTCGCTCCGCTTGGTGTGAGCGTGCGCGCGGCGATTCGCGAGCCGTCGGGTCGGAACGGCACCGCGCTCGCGTTCGGAGGTGCGCTCGTCGCCGCGGCGTGTTTCGCGGCGTGCGGGGGTTCGACGGGTGCGCCGAAGAGCGCCGCGTTGGCAGCGCCGGGCGGCCCTGGGGAACCGCGCAGCAACGTGCGCCGCGCGGATTACGCGGGCTCCGCGAGCTGCGCGCCTTGTCACGCGAAGGAATACGACGCCTGGCAGCGCTCCCCGATGCGGCGCATGACGCGCTCGCTCGCGCAAACGAGCGTGCACGCGCCGTTCGACGGGCGAAGCTTCGGCTTCAAGACCGACGAAGCCTGGATGGAGCAACGCGACGGGCGCGATTTCGTGCGGCTCCGTCCGGCGGACGGTGACGAACGGCTCTACCTCGTCACCAAAGTGATCGGCGGGCGCTACCGCGAGGACTTCGTGGGGCGCGAAGTGGACGCCGAGAACCCGTTCGGCGCGGCGCTCGACGAGGAGCGCGTCTTGCCGCTCTCATGGGTGATTTCACGGCGGGAGCCCCGCTACAAGGGCTACTCGGTGATGGTGCCCGAGCGCCACGGCCTCGAAGCGGGCCTCGTGTGGAAGCGCGCCTGCATTTTCTGCCACAACACGACCTCGGGCCTTTCCGTCCTCTACGACGACCTCTACGGGCCGAAAGCGCCGAGCTATCAGGGCTCCACGAGCAACGAGCTCCCGCCCGACAAGGCCTTCCGCTACACGGTTACCGACCCGGCGCGCCTCCGCGGCGCGCTCGCCGACGAGCTTGCCGCGCTCGGCGCTCACGCTCCCTTGCCCAAGGACGCGCACGAAGCGCTCGCCGTCGCGGCGGACGTGACGCTCGAACGCTTCGAGGAGTCGACGCTGATCGAGCTCGGGATCGGTTGCGAAGCGTGTCACGGCGGCAGCCGCGAGCACGTGCAAAATCCGCGCGGCGTGCGCCCGTCCTTCGCGCTCGACAGCGACTTTCTCGGCGTGACCAACGCGCACGGCGACACTCCGTCGCGCGCGGAGAACATCAACCGCACCTGCGCCAAGTGCCACACCGTGCTTTTTTCGCGCTACCCGTACACCTGGGAAGGCCACACGCGAAAACGTTCACCGGGCGGCAGCAGCACGAACTCCGGGGAAGCGCGCGATTTTTTGCTCGGGGGCTGCAGTCACGAGCTCACGTGCACGAGCTGCCACGATCCGCACACCGAAGATGCGCCGGAAGCTCTGGCAAAGCTCGCCGAGCCCGCGTCGAACGGCGTATGCACGAGCTGCCACGCCGAATTCCGCGGCGAAGCGGCGACCGCCGCGCACAGCCATCACCCGGCCGCGAGCGCGGGCTCGGCCTGCGTGGCTTGCCACATGCCGAAGAAGAACATGGGCCTCAACTACGAGCTCGTGCGCTACCACCGCATCGGCTCGCCCACGGACACCGAGCGCGTCGAGGGCGACCGTCCTCTCGAGTGCGCGCTCTGCCACGCCGACCGCAGCGTCGACCAGATCGTGAGCACGATGGAGCGCTGGTGGAACAAGCACTACGACCGGCGCGGGCTCGAGCGGCTCTACGGCGCCGATCTACGCAAGAACCCGCTGGAAATGACGCTCATGGGCGGCAAACCGCACGAACGCGCCGTCGCAGCGAACGTGCTCGCGCATGCCGGCCGCACCGACGAGCTCGCGAACATCGCCGCTATTCTCGACGACGAATATCCGCTCGTGCGCTACTTCGGCAAAGCCGCGCTCGAGCGACTCACGGGCGTGCCGCTGCCGCTCGACATGAACGCGAGCGGGCAAGAGACGCGCGCCGCGGCGGAGCGCTGGCTCGACGCGCGAGCTAACAAGAGCTCGCGCTGAGCGCTCCGCCGAACGGCGCTCGTTTCTCCTTCAGTGCCGCGGGCCGCGATCGCGCCGCGGGCCGCGATCGCGATCGCGACCGCCGCCGCGACCGCCGCGTCCGCCGCCGCCGGGGCCGGCTTCGCGCGCGCGCGCCATGCGCTCTTTCGCCGCTTCGCCTTCTTCGCCCTCGGGCAACGGCAGGAGCTCGCGCCGCGAGAGACGCACCTTGCCGTCACGCTCGACGCTGATCACCTTCACCTCGACCTCCTCGCCTTCCTTCAACACGTCGGCGGGCGATTCGATGCGCTGGTGCGCGATCTCGGAAACGTGGAGCAGCGCTTCGGAGTTCGGGAGGATCTCGACGAACGCGCCGAAATCCACGATGCGCGTGACCTTGCCCTTGTAGATGCGACCGACCTCGGGCTCGGCGACGAGCCCCTCGATGATCGCGAGAGCGCGCTTCACGGCGTCGGAATCCGCGCTCGCGATCGCGACGGTGCCGTCGTCTTCGACGTCGACGCTGCAGCCGGTCTGATCGACGATGCCCTTGATGGTCTTGCCGCCGGGTCCGATGATGATGCGGATCTGATCGGGCTTGACCTTGATGGTGGTGATGCGCGGGGCCCAGCGGTTGATCTCGGTGCGGGCCGTCGAGAGCGTCGCGTGCATGCGCCCGAGGATGTGAATACGCGCTTCACGGGCCTGCTCGAGGGCGCGCTCGAGCGTGGCGCGGTCGAGACCTGCGATTTTGATGTCCATCTGAATCGCCGTTACGCCGCGCTCGGTGCCGCAGACCTTGAAGTCCATGTCACCGAGGTGATCCTCGTCGCCGAGAATGTCGCTAAGGATGGCGACGCGTTCGCCTTCCTTGATCAGGCCCATCGCGATGCCGGCCACGGGGCGCCGGATCGGCACGCCGCAGTCCATCAGGCTCAGGGTGCCGCCGCAGACGCTCGCCATCGAGCTCGAGCCGTTCGACTCGAGGATCTCGCTCACGATGCGGATCGTGTAGGGGAACTCCTCGTGCCCGGGGAGCATGCGCGTGAGCGCGCGCTCCGCGAGAGCCCCATGACCGACCTCGCGGCGACCGGGCCCGCGCATCGGCTTGGTCTCGCCCGTGGAGAAGGGCGGGAAGTTATAGTGGAGCATGAAGCGCTTCCACGACTCGCCCGTGAGCGCGTCGATCTTCTGCTCGTCGCTCGCGGTGCCGAGCGTCGTCGTGACGATCGCTTGCGTCTCACCGCGTTGGAAGAGAGCGGAACCGTGCACACGCGGGAGCAGGCCGACCTCGCAGCTGATCGGGCGCACCGTCTTCGTGTCGCGACCGTCGATACGCTTGCCCTCGTCGAGCACCATGTTGCGAACGACCACGGCCTTGCGGTTCTCGAGCTCTTCCTTGGCGAGCTTTTCCAACGCGACGAATGCTTCCGGTCCGAGCTCGTCGAGGAGCTTCGCGAAGACGCCCTTCTTGATCTCGCTGTACCGCGCGTAGCGCGCCTGCTTCTCCTTGATCACGCACGCGACCTTGAAGTCCGCGTCCGAGAGCTCGGCGATGCGCTTGGCGACCCCTTCGTCGAGCTTCGGCGTCGTGAACGCGCGCTTCTCCTTACCGACGCCGGCGCGCATGCGCTCGATCAAGCCGATCACGAGCAGGGCTTGCTGTTGCGCGTACATCAGCGCGTCGATCAAGTCCTTCTCGCTCGCCTCCTCGGCGCCGCCCTCGACCATCACGATCGCGTCTTTGCTCGCGGCAACGACGAGATCGATGTCCGCTTTGGCGCTCTGTTCGAACGTCGGGAACGTGATGAACTCACCGTCGACGCGCGCGATGCGCACGCCCGCGATCGGTCCGTCCCAGGGGACGTTCGAGATGTGGAGCGCCGCGCTCGCAGCGCACAGCGCGATCACGTCGGTCGGGTTCTCCTTGTCGGCGGACAGCACCGTCGCGATGACTTGCGTGTCCTTCTTGTAGCCGTCCGGGAAGAGCGGCCGCAGCGGACGGTCCATGATGCGCGAGGCGAGCACCTCGTAATCGCGGAGACGACCCTCACGCTTGAAAAAGCCGCCGGGGATCTTGCCGGCGGCGTACGTCTTTTCCACGTACTCACAGGTGAGCGGGAAGAAATCCAAACCTGGACGCTCTTCGCTCGAGACCACGGTGACGAGCACGACGCTCTCCCCGTAGGTGGCGAGCACGGCACCGTCGGCGAGCTTCGCCAGCCGGCCCGTTTCGAACGTGAGTGGGCGGCCGCCGATATTAACGGATTCTCTGACGAACATTTGGATGCTGCGCTCCTTCAGCGCATCGAGCCGCTACGTGCGGCATTGACGCCGGAGGCGAGCACCGAGTTCTTCAGCCTCGATGCGTGCCGCGTACGCACCGTCGGTGCGCGGCACGAAGCGAAGTTGAAGGGGAGCCCGCTTCCGGGAAAAACGAGCCGATCTGCTATTTGCGCAGGTTCAGCGAAGAGACGATCTTGCGGTAGCGGTCGACGCTCGTCCGCTTGAGGTAGTCGAGCAACTGACGACGCTGCGCCACCATGCGGAGCAGGCCGCGGCGCGAGTGGTGGTCTTTGCTGTGGACCTTGAAGTGATCGGTCAGGGTGTCGATGCGCTGGCTCAAGAGGGCGACCTGCACCTCCGGTGAGCCGGTGTCCGTCTCGTGAATGCGGTGACGAGAGACGACTGCCGTTTTAGCGCCGGGTTCGAGAGGCATGCTTTCTGTTTCCTGGGTCCTGTGGAGGGGCGCGAGTATACGCGGGTTCAGGGGTCGGTCAACCGTTGCCGGCCTTTGAGCCGGAGCGCCTGTCGGTGGCTACCATCGGGCGACGGCGCGTCGCGAAAAGAGCCAGAACAGGCCAGATCAGAAACCCGGCCGGCAAAGCACGCGCGAGCGCGGCCGGGACGGAGCGCCCCACCCTGCGTTCCCCGCCCCGCTCGACGACGACCACCGGCCCCTCTGCGACCGCGACGGACCGCTCCTCGATCCGGAAGCGAGCGAGCCAGTCGAGGGAGCGCACGAGCGTTTTCGTCACACGCCCGACGCGGGTCCGAGCGTCGATGAACAGCGTGCGCTCACGAAGCTCGGGCGTGACGAACGCAACGTAGGCGACGCCCATCAGAAAGCTGAAAAGCTCGACGCGCGCGGACGCTTGAATGAAGACGTGAAAGAGCGCGCCGAACCACAAGGCCGCGACGCGCGTGCGCGAGAACCAAAGTGTCATCGCGAGGCAGAGCTCGAGCGAGATGGCGGCTTTGGACCCGAGCGAGACGATGAGCGGCGACGTCAAGAAATCCGCAAGCCAGTGCGGCGGAGTGACACCGGCACGCGCTGCCTCCTCGAAGCCGCTCCGAAAGCGGAGCAACATCGTCTGGCCGCTGCGCCAATCCGGATCGAGCAACTTGCCGCCACCGGACGACAAGTAGAGGAGCGAGACCTGAAATTGGACGAGCCGCCGCGGCAGCGTGGGCGCAATGCGCCGTTCGAGCGGCAACGCATGCCGTTTGCCGCGGTAAAGCAGGAAGGAGCGATCGCTCGGACAGAACGCGCAGAGAAAACAGCAGAGCAGCAGCGCGAAGCGGTTGTTGTGAAATTGAAGCCGGTCACACAGCATCAAAAAGAGACCGCTGCCGCTGCCCGCGAGCAGCCCTTCGCGGCCGTACCAGCCGCTGACGGCAAGCACGGCTCCCGCGCCTTCTACACCGAGCAACAGTCGATAGACGGACTCCGAAGGAACCCACGCCTCCGGTACGACCACCGGCAGGTGAAACACCGAGCCGAAGTAGCCCCAGGTCATGAGCTCTTCGACCCGTTGCCAGACCTGAATGCACAAGAGCACGCCGAGCAGGCAGCGCATCAAGCCGAGCAGATAAGCGTCGCGCTCTTCGCTGATCCAGTTCCCCGGCGTCCTCGTCATCGACGTACCGAATGAAGACGCACGACGCTCGGCGCCCGGCCGTTCTTGACGGTGTCGACGACCGCGACGAGCTCCGTCGTTCGAGCGCCCCGCGGCAGCTGGGTCATGAAGTCGTCGAGCGCGAATTGAAGGCGAAAGAGCTGACCCTCGAGGCCGTATTTCGCGTGAGTCGGTAGGTCGAGCCTGCCGAGCGTCGGATCGTGCACGCGGTCGGTCCAGCGCAAGAGCCGTGGCGCATCGCCGGGTCCGTCCGTAAATTCACCGTTCACGAGCGGCAGGAGTCGTGAGCTCGCGCGAACGCGGCGGAAAAGATGGATGTTCACCGTCGAAGACTCGTTGAACATCTGGAAGCCGAAGACGCGATCGGGTCGAAACTGCGCGCTCACCACGACGCTCAGCATCACGCCGACGTAAAGCAGGGCGAACACGAGTCGAGCCCTGGGCCCGAGCTCGAGCAGCGACCGACGCACGCTCGGCACCGCTTCGCTTCCGTTCGTCACGCGCTCGTCTGACTACCACACCGCGCGAGCGGCAAGCCCGTAGCCCAACCGATCCGGCGTGCGGAATCCGCGCGCGAGCGCGCCGTCCGGAGCCGCCACGAGCCGCGTGCGATTGAAATCCCGCCGGTAGTCGAGCCACGCGATGCCCTCGAGCAAACGCGACAGCGCGAACGTGAACCCCGGTCGCACCTCGACGACCGGAACGGGCGCCTCGCCCGGCGGCAGCGTTTCCACGTCGCCGGGCCCGCGCACCACGAACGTGGCGCCTGTCGGCCGCCCCACTCGATCGACGGCGCTGATCATCACCGCCGCCGGCGCGAGCACGCCTGCCGAAAATGTGGGCCGCAGCAGCCGGCCGAGGGCGAGACTCGCGCCGAGGGCGACAGCGACCTCACTCCGGGTTTGCGCGGCGTACGGCAACGCTTGGCCGGGGAAGACCCCCGGCCCGTCTCGCATCACGAAATTGGGATCGCGCGCGAGCGCGATGCCCCGCACGTCGAGCGCGCCGACACGGAGCTCGCCGACCGCCGCGACAGCGCGCGCCGCAACGAGCGTCGAGGCGCCCGCACGCTCGAAATCCCAAAGCCGCTCGACGAGGTGCGCGCCTTCGACGCTCCAGGCGATGCCGTCCTTGCGCTCGTCTCCAGCAACGCTGCCGTCGAAGGGAGAGCGCTCCATGCCGAAGCCGGCGGGCGGGAGCGGCTCCTCGAAGCCACGGCCGCCGTGGACGCGCAACGATGCGCCCGTCGTGGTCGCGCGCGGTGCTGCCACGCCCCCGGACAACCGTCCGTGCTCGAAATGCCCGAAATCGAGGGCGACCGCGACGGGTGCCTGCCAGCGCGAGGCGACGCCGCCGAAGACGCCGTAGCTCGTCTCGTCGACGCTCGGACCGGCCGCGGTCGGCTCGAGAAAGCTCGCGGTTTTGAGCGCCATGCGGACGATCGCAAAGCCCGTGGCGAGCTCGAGGCGCACGGCGCGAACCGGGCCATGGGCACCCGAATAAGGCGAGTCCCACGCGGGTCCCACGGCGCCTCCCCAACCGACCGCTTCGAGCGCGCCCACCCTTTCGCGATCGCCGTTGAGCGGGAAGGCGCGCAACGTGAGGGTGTTCGGTCGTTCGGGGCGCTCCGGTCCGAACGTCCAGCGTGCTTCCACGAAGCTTCCAACGTCCTCGACTTGCACGGGCGCTCCGCGCGTGGCGAGCGAGGAGGCATCGAGAGCGAGCGCAAGCCGGGCACGTGTGTCCCAACCGCGCGCGAAGCCGGGCGCGACACCGTCCAGATCGACCTCGCTTCGATTTTCCCGCCCCGTGTAGCGGGAGCTCTGCCCCTCGAAGAGCTCATCGTAGCCCGGACGATCGCCGATGCCCGCGGCGGGGGACGGCGGGGTCACGTCGCCCGGAGCGTGGAGCACGTCGTCATCGCCGAAAATCCAGACGAGAGTCGCGCAGAGGGTCGCCGAGCGAAGCGGCTCCGCGCTGCTCCGAGCGGCGTCGCTCGCATCCTTGGCGTCGACGTCGCCGAGCGCCGGCTGCGCGAGAGCGAGCAGCCCGGGCAAGGCTAGCCCTGTGACGATCCAACGCACGGTCACTGCGCCTCGAAGCGGATGCGGCCGTCACGCGCCGCGCCCCGCGTAGCGTCGGCGCACGGCAAGCGCCGGCAAACCTCGAGGGCGCGCGCGCACCACGTCCCGGTGTCACCGGAACACGCGCCGGAGGCACCGTCGGCCGCGCAGGCGGAGCGCGCGCGTGCGACGAGCGCGGCGGGACAAGCATCGGTGCAGGCGGAAGCCGCGGGTGTGCAAGCCGGCCCCCCGCGCAAAAAGTCGGCGAGTGTCGCGCTCAAACCGTCGTTGACGCGGAGGAGCGCCGTCGCCGCGATCGGCTCGAAGAATCCGCCGCCGCCGGCCGCGAGATACTCGGTGGTGGCGACCGCGTAGCTCGCGCTCGCGTCGAGCGGCGCGAAACACGTGCCGCCCGCTCCGGCACGGGTGCCGCACACACCGCCGAAAGCCGCGCAATCCGCGTCGGAGTCGCACTCGACACTCGTTTCCGGCGTGAACGCGCGGGCGCAGCCCTCCGTGTTGCACGGGCAAGCGAAGCGGACGACCGCGTTCGCGAGGTGCACCTGCGTCCGGCAGTCCCGCTCGCTCGCGGAGCGTGCCGCTCGCTCGAACATCGCCGCGACCGCGGCGCCCGTGAGCTCGGCGCGCACGACCGGATCCTCGAAGGGGGCGACCTCGACGAGACCGGCGAGATCGAGCGGTCCGGGCGGCAGATCGTGCCGCAGCGACGACGCACCGATGACGGCCAGGTCCGCCTCGGAGACGGCACGCACGGCAGTAGCGGCGAGATTGCCGAGCGGCGAGTCACCCCCGGTCGCGCCGAAGCGCTCGAGTGCGGACGGAGCGTAGGCGAGCACGTCGCGAGCAGCGAGAACCTCCGCGTCCGTGCTGCGGTACGGCGCGAGGAGCTCCGCCACCGCGGGGTCCGCCGGCGTCTCCGCAGTGACGGGAACCAGTGAGAAATCGAGCGCGGTCACCTCGTAACGGTCGAGCGGGTCGTAGTCGGGACCGAAGCGCGCGGGGTCGTCGTCGAGCTCGAGCGTGACGCGACCGACGTACTTGCCGTAGGCGCCGCTGTGGACGATGGGGACCCGGCGGCTCGCGCAGGTTCGCTCGCGTCCCCACGCGTCACGAACGATGGCTTGCTCGCCCGCCCCACAGTCGAGCACCCATTTCGGTTCGTCGAGCGTCAGGTGCTGGTGCCCGCCGAGCACCACGTCGATACCGCTCGTGCGCGAGACGAGCGACGCGTCCGCGTCGAGCCCGAGGTGAGTCACGACGACGATTACGTCGACGACCGGCCGCAGCGCGTCGATCGCACCCTGCACGGCTTGCGCGGCGTCCTCGGCGAGCGCACCGAGCTCGTTCGGGCGCTCGCCCAAGAGCGCGACGGTCGAGGTGTTTCCGACCCCGATCACACCGGCGCGAAGGCCGCTCGCCTCGAGAACGACGAACGGCTCGAGCACGTCCGTAAGTCCGCCGGCGCCGTCACTCACGTAGTTGGCGGCCAGGAGCGGAAAGCGAGCGAACGCGCGGTAGCCGTCGTGGACGAGGGTCTCACCACGATCGAGCTCGTGGTTGCCGAGCGCCTGCGCGTCGACGCCGAGTGCGTCAAACCCCAAAATTTCAGGCTCGGCACCGAAGCGCTCGAACGCGAGCGAGCCTTGAAACAGATCGCCTGCGTCCAAATGGAGCACGCGCGACTCCCCCGCCCGCTCCCGCCGCAAGAGCGTCTTCAGCCGGGCATAGCCGCCAACCTCCGCCACCGTTCCCTCCGCCCCGAGCCCTCGCCGCGCGTCGGAAGAGCCGATGAGCGTCCGCCACGGAAAGAGCTCGGCGTGCGTATCGGCCGTGTGGAGCAACACGAGCCGCGCAGGCCCGCTGATCCGCGCGCCGGGCGCCGAGCCGCACGCCAATAACGCGAAAGCGAAGAGGAGCGCCGCGCGCACGCGGACCTATCGGCCCGCGCGCGGAGCCGGTTGCTAACGAGATTCGGGGGCGCCCGGGAGGTGCGGGAAGCGCTCCTCGAGCAGCGTCTTGACCTCGGAAGCGGTGACCGCTTGCATCGCGACGATCGCCGCTTCGTTGGCCTCCCTGACGGTCACCGATTCGACGGCCGCGCGCACGTCGGGAATCGAGGAAGCTTCGAGACTGAGCTCCCGAATTCCCATCCCTATCAGCAGCACGGCCGCCAGCGGGTCGCTCGCCATGGCGCCACAGACGATGACGGGGCGCTGGTAGCGCACGCCGGCCACCACCACGCCCGCAATCAGCCTCAAGATCGCCGGATCGAAGAACGACGCCAGGTACGCGAGCTCGGGGCTCGAGCGATCGACGGCAAGGGCATATTGGACGAGGTCGTTCGTCCCGATGCTCATGAACTCCGCCGTCTTCGCGAAATGATCGGCCAGAATCGCCGCGGCGGGCACCTCGACCATGATGCCGAGCGGAAGCTCGGGCGCGCGCGGGAGCCCGGCCGCGTCCACCTCTGCGATGGCTTGCGCGAGCAGGCGTCGCACCTGGTCGAGCTCGACCATCGATGCGATCATCGGCACCATGATACGGATGCTGCCGTGGGCGGACGCGCGCACCATGGCGCGGAGCTGCGTGAGAAACAGCTCCGGGCGCGCGAGCGCGAGGCGCACCGCGCGCAGGCCGAGCGCGGGGTTCATGTCGCTCGGCAGCTGCAGGTTCGATACGAACTTGTCCCCGCCGATATCGAAGGTGCGGAGCGTCACCGGCAAGGGCGACACCGCATCGACCACGCGCCGGTACGTCTCGTACTGCTCCTCCTCGCTCGGCGGCACGGAGCGGTTCACGTAGAGGAACTCCGTCCGATAGAGACCGATGCCGCGCGCACCCTGTTCGAGCGCGATCGGCGCTTCCCCCGGCAGCTCGATGTTGCCCTTGAGCTCGATCGAGGTGCCGCAGCGGGTGCGAATCGGCTGGTCGCGCAGGCTGCGCCGGGCGGCGATCGCCTCCCGGTAGCGCTCGGCGCGCGCAATCGCTTCGGCGCGCGCCGTCGGGCTCGGCGCGATCGTCACGGTCCCGCGCAAGCCGTCCACGAGCAGCTGATCGCCGTCGCCGATGCGAGCGAGCAGGCCCGCGACGCCGACCACCGCCGGAATTTCGAGCGCGCGCGCCAAGATGGACGTGTGGCTCGTGCGCGTGCCCACTTCGGTCACGATCGCAAGGACGCTCTCGCGGCTCAGCGTCGCGGTTTCAGCCGGCGAAAGATCGTGCGCGACGAGCACGCCCGGAGCGCCCGGTCGCGAGAGGATGGTCGAATCCTCTCGGCCGGCCAGCGATTCGAGGATGTGCTGACCCACGAACTGCACGTCGTGGCTCCGCTCGGCGAGGTAGAAGTCGCCCGCGTGGCTCAGCTGGCGAGCCATCTCGTCGACGGTCGTCGTGAGCGCCCACTCGACGCACAGACGATCGATGCGCACGTGCCTTTCGACCTCGTCCCGCAGCGTTTCGTCTTCGACCATGAGGACGTACGCCTCGAGAATCGAGGACTCTGCACGGCTGCCCCGCGTGCGTTCGGCGGCGGCTTTGAGGCGCGCCGCGGCTGCCGTCACGGCGCGGTCGAAGCGCTCGAGCTCGTCTTCGACTTGGTGGCTGGCGACGTGCCGGCGCACCGAACCCCCACGCCGGTCGAGCACCATCGCCTTGCCGACGGCGTACCCCGGTGACCCCGCAATCCCCTCGAGGAGGATGTCGTGATGCGCTGCCCCTCCGGACGCTGCGTCCGCGGCTTCTCCCATGCTCATTCACCCTCGCCGAAACGGTCGGCAATGAGCCTTCCAATTTCACTCACGGCTTCCTTCGCCTGCTCGCCGGTCGCTTCGATGTCGAGCAGGGAGCCCTTGGAGCCGCAGAGCAAGAGTACTCCCATCACGCTTTTCGCGTTCGCCGCTTGCCCTGCGCGACTCAGCACGATGTCACACGGGAAACGGGAGGCGAGCTGAACCAGCTTGGTCGCCGCGCGCGCGTGCAAACCGAGCTTGTTTCTTACCTCGAACGTCCCCCGAGCGAGCGTCATGCGGTAGAACCTCCTCCGGTACGCGAGGGCCCGTGATCCGGGTCGCCGCCGGGTCCCGACATGTTGACTCGATCGAGGTCCCGATGCACGAGGTCCGCCGAAATTCCTAGCCGTTCCGAGAGGCGATGCGCAAGCTCGGAGGCGATGACCACGGACCGATGGCGCCCGCCCGTGCAGCCCACGGCAACCGTGAGATAGCTCCGGCCTTCCGCCTCGAAGCGTGGGATCGAAAATGCCAATAAATCTTCAACTAGCTTGAGATATGCCGGCGCGTCGGCGGTTTCGAGCACATATCCCTTAACGTCCGGGTGGGTGCCCGGCAGGGGCCGGAGGTCGGCGACGAAATGCGGGTTTTTGAGGAAGCGCACGTCGAAAACGAGGTCCGCGTCCACCGGTGCTCCGAACTTGAAGCCGAACGAGACGATCCGCGCCCGCAGGCGTGGCCGTTTGCCTCCGGCGGGGCCGAAATGTTGAACGATGACGCGGCGAAGGTCATGAACCGAGAGCGACGTCGTGTCGATCACGATGGTTGCGCGGTCACGCAGCGCCGCGAGCAGCTCGCGCTCGCGGTGTAATCCGTCCACGACGGCGTGGGCACCCCGCTCGTCGCCGCTCGTGCTCAGCGGATGGGGCCGCCGCGTGCTGCTGTAGCGCCGGAGCAGCGCTTCGTCCGAAGCGTCCAAAAATACGATCTCGACCTTCGATTCCCGGTGCTTGCCGAGGGCGTCCAGGGCGTCGACCGCACCCTGCAAAAATCCACGTCCGCGCACGTCGATGCCCAGACCGATGCGCGTCACGCCCGCCGTCGTGAGCGCCTCGACGGTACGCTCGGCGACAGCCGTCGGCAGATTGTCGACGCAAAAAAATCCGAGGTCCTCGAGCGCGGCGACGGCGGTCGAACGCCCGGCGCCGCTCAGGCCCGTGACGACGACCACGAGCGGCGGTTCGTTCACCTGGGGCGAGCCTGCGGTCATCGCTCTTCTAGGAGGTCTTCCGGGGAGTGACGGGCGGCGGCGCCGAGCTCTCGTTCAGGACCGGCGCGCGGAATTGGCTGCTCGGCGGCCGCCCGGGCTCGTAATTCGGAGCGCTGCTCGACGCGGGCGCGTAGCTCGGCGGCCCGTTCACGTCGAGCGAGCGCTCGAGCCGGTGCACGAGATCACGCGCCGGATGGTGCCCCGCCTGACGCAAGAGCTCGTTGCGCGCCGCGATCTCGATGATCGAGCTCATGTTGCGTCCCGGCCGCACCGGCAGCGTCACCTTTCGCACCGCGACGCCCAGAATGTCGCGCGTTTCGTCTTCGAGGCCGAGCCGATCGTACTCGCGTTCGCCTTGTTCGAGCTCGACCACTAGATCGAGCCGCTTGCGTTCGCGGATCGCGGTCACGCCGAAGAGATCCTTGATGTTCAGGATGCCGAGACCGCGCACTTCGATGTGGTGGCGCAAGAGCGCCGCAGGCTGGCCGAAGACCATGCCCGGCGGGCGGAAGTCGCATTCAATCGCGTCGTCGGCCACGAGCCGATGGCCGCGCATCACGAGCTCGAGCGCGCATTCGCTCTTGCCGATGCCGCTCTTGCCGAGCAGGAGCACGCCGACTTCGAACACGTCGACGAGCACGCCGTGGATGCGCGTGCGGGGCGCGAGACGCTCGTCGAGGAGAGCGTGCAGGCGGTTGATCGCGAGCGACGAGCGCTCGGCGCACACGAGCAGCGGCGTGTCGGTGCGTTGCGCCGCAGCGACGAGCGACGGTGACGGCTCGGCGCCGCGCGTCACGAGCACGCACGAAAGGCCGACCGAAAGCAGCGCCGCCACGGCGCTCGCTTGCTCGGCGGGCCGGAGACCCTCGATGTAAGAGAGCTCGGTGCCGCCCATGATCTGAATGCGCGTCGGCACGACGCCGTGCAGGTGCCCGACGAGCGCGAGCCCCGACTTCTGGATCCGGACGTGTTGGATCTTGCGATCGAGCCCGGCGCCGCCCGCGACCAGGCGCATCTTGAGCCCGAGCGCGCTGTCCTCCAGGAGCTCCCGCACCGAGAGGTGCTGAGGCACTTGGGAGGGCGAATCGGTCATCGAAGGCTCAGCGTTGAACGTTCTCGTTCGCGTCGATCAACTGGTACGCGGCGGTGGCGTTCGGGCTCGCGAGCAGACGTAGCCGCGTCTGTTCGTCGCGGAGCAGGCGCGAGATGCGCGCGAGCGTGCGCAGGTGCTCGCCGGTGGCGCGTTTCGGCCCGACCACCCCGAACACGATCTCGACCGGCTCGCCGTCGATCGCCTCGAACTCCACGCCGCGCGGACAGAGCAGGAGCGCAAGTGCCTGTGCCTGCGCGGCTTCGAGCGCGCAGTGCGGAATCGCCACGCCGTCACCGATGCCCGTGCTCTGGAGCTTCTCCCGTTCGAGGAGCAGGTGCTCGACTTCGTCGGCGCCCACGGAGATGGCGGGCGAAAGCATTTCCGAAAGCCGACGCAGCGCGTCCGTCTTGGTCTTTACGACCGAACCGTCGACGTCCACCAAGATACGATCGACGCTCAAGATATCCGAGAGTCGCATGCGGTCGCTCGGGTGCTCGGTTGCAGGTTGCATCATCGCTTTTTGGTCGCGCGAGGCTTCGGCTTTCCGCTCGTCTTGGCGGAACGCTTCGGCGCGGCCGCGGGTTTAGCGCCCGCCTTGGCCACTGCAACGTCTTCGGCAACTTCCTTCAAGCTGTCGCCGTCGCGGCGACGCGCGCGTGCCGTCCCCTTGGAGCCTCGGATCTGTCGCTCGAGCTTGTCCATCACCTGGTCGATCGAGGCGTACATGTCGTCGCTCACCTCGTGAGCCTCCAAGTGCTCGCTGCCGCTCGAGATTCGCGCTTCGACCACGTGCTTTCGCCGGTCGAGGGAAACGGTCAGATGGGCCGTCAGGGGGCGGCGGAGAAACCGCTGAAGCTTCGCGACTTTATCCGTGGCGTACTGCTTGATGGCGTCGCTCGGATCCATCTGACGGAAAGTGATGCTGATGTTCATCGTGCCTCATGGGCACCTCCCGGCCGCTGGGGGCGCCAACGCCAGCATACCCCAACCGTCCGGGTGAGTGGGAAGGAGCGCCGGACGGGACCGGCCGGTCCGGCGGATGCTTTTAGAACAGGCGCTTCCGCTTGGACGACGCGAGGATACCGAGCATCTCGCGGTACTTTGCCACGGTACGCCGGGCGATCTTGATGCCCTCCAACTTTTCGAGCATCTCGACGATGCCCTGATCGGAGATCGGGTTCGCCTTGTCCTCGTCGTCGATGAGCTTCTTGATCGCCTGCTTGACGCTCTCGCTCGCGATGTCTTCGTTCGCGACGCGGCGAATGCTCGAATTGAAAAAGTACTTCAGCTCGAAGAGCCCCTGGGGGGTGTGCACGTACTTGTTCGTCGTGACGCGCGAGATCGTCGATTCGTGCATGCCGACGGATTCGGCCACGTCACGCAGAATCATCGGCTTCAGGTGCGCGACGCCCTTCTCGAAAAATTCGCGCTGCTTCTCGACGATGCACTCGGCGACGCGGATGATCGTCTTGCGCCGCTGCTCGATGGCGCGGATGAGCCACTGCGCGTTCCGGAGCTTCTCCCCGACGAACTCCTTCGCGGTCGGATCCTTCAACAGGCGCTTCGTGAGCGACTCGTTGATGAACAGCCGCTGCATCCCGCGGTCGTTGTCGACGACGACGAAGTTCTCGCCGTCCTTGATCACGTAGACGTCCGGCGTGATGCCGATGGTGCGCTCGTCCTGATCCGAGAAATTGCGGGCCGGGCGGCTTTCGAACTCCTGGATGGTCTTGGCGGCCTCGAACACGTCCTCGATCGGGATCTTCATCTCGCGCGCGATGGCGCTGTAATTGTGCTTCTCGAGGTGATGGAGGTGCTGCTGGATGATCTGCACCTCGTGATCGGAGTCCTCGAAGCCGGCGGCCTTGGCTTGGATCAAGAGGCACTCGCGCAGATCGCGCGCGGCGACGCCGAGCGGATCGAAGTTTTGGATCATTTCGAGGACGAGCGGCGCGTCGTCCGGGTGCAGTCCCGCTTCGTTCGCCAGATCGTCGATCGTGAGATCGGGGGTGCGCGTGCCGTCGGGTCGCTCGGTGCCCGCGAGATCGAGATAGCCGCGTTCGTCCAAGTTGCCGATGACGAGCTCGGCGAACGCACGTTCGAGATCGCCGAACGCGCTCATCTGGAGCTGCCACAAAAGGTGATCCTGCAGGCTCCGCGGTTTGGTGAGGTTCTGCTCGATCGGCGGCAGGTCGTCGTAACCGGAACGGCCAGGCTGGGTCGTCGGCTGCTGGAGCGTCCGGTTCTCGAGGAACTTCTCCCAATCGACCTCCCGAGTCGCCTTCTCGGTCGCCTTCATGTCGCCGTCGCCCTCGCGACCGACATCCGGAATGTCTCGCGGCTGAGGCCTTACGGACTCGGCCCCTTCGCCGCGGCGGGCTTCCGGCTCGTCTTCCGAGAGCACGGGATTGTCATCGAGCTCTTTGCGGATTTCCTCGATGACCTCGAGGCGCGAAAGCTGGAGCAGCCGGATGGCCTGCTGCAGCTGCGGCGTCATGACGAGCTGCTGGCTCAGGCGAAGCTGCTGTTTGATTTCCATGCGTCCGACTACGGGTTACCCGAGGCGTCGAGCGTGCCCCGAACTTTGGAGGCGAGTCTAACACCTCTAAGCAAGAAGCGCGCCCCCAGCGGCCACATTCGAACGCTGCCTCAAATCAGCATCCGTGCTCGGACCTGCCAGCGAATGGGGCGAAATTGCCGCGCGGGCTGGGGGTCACGCGCTGATCCAGCCAATTTCAGCGGCCAGAAATCACGTAGCTCTGGCCCGCGCCGCCGAGCGGGAGCACGGCGCGCACTCGGAAATCATCGACGGCGGGGAGCCCGGCCACCCGCTCCTCGACGGCGCGAGCGAAGGCGGAGTCCTGCCAGCGCGGCGCTACAGGCGCACCTGGTGCAAGAAGCAACACCGCCGCGTCCACCGCGCGATTCTCGAGCAGGCCGTTTTCGATGCGCTTGGTCGTGTGGCCGCCCGGGAGTCGCGCGATCAGCGGGTCGGTGATGCCGGCCAGATCGACGATGGACGCCTCGGTCGCGGCGCCCACCCAGCCTACGTCCAGACAAGCAATCGAATGCGCGCCCCGCAGCGACGGCCGGCTCGCTTCAATCAATGCGAGGCGGTGAGCGAGCACCGACCGGCCGGGCCAGCCCACGGCAACCGCCACCCAAATCGGGGCCGCTGCCGTCGTGAGAGCGCGAGCGGCGAGCACGGCGGGCGTCGCCATTTCGAGCAGCCGAGCACCCGCGAGGATTGCGGTCGGGAGCACCGGAACCGCAAGCCGATAGAGCGCCATCCAGTCGCCGCCGGCGAGGACGAGCGCGAACCAATGCGCCCCGACGGCGGCGACGAGGACCCGAGTTCGCCGATCGACGCGTGCGAGCGCTCGCGGCGCGAGCAATAGCGGGACGGTTCCGCTCCCGACGCCGGCTCCGAGCGCATAAATGAGGCCGTGGGCGAGATCCGACGGCTTGGCCCACACCGCGAGCGGCGCAAATGACCCGAAGCGCGAGCGCCGGAGGCAAGCGACGAGGATTGCCGGCCCGACCGCAAGCGGGACGCGTAGCGCCAATGAACGGCTTCGAAGGCGGGCCGTATCGGCGCTCAAGAGCGCGCCCCCGGCGACGAGCGCGAGCGCCCAAGCGAGGAGCTCCGGCCGCCAGGCGGCGGCGGCTCCGGCCGCAAGCGCGCCGAACGGTCCCTCCAAGAGCGCCAGCGTCGCGAGGAGCGTGACGATCGGCGTTTCCATCCCCGAGCTCGCCCAGGCCGCGAGCGGCGCCGAGAGCAGGAGCGCACCGACCACGGTCATACTCCGGCGCCGGGTGCCGGCCGCGAGCACGCCGAGCAGCGCGGCCGCCAGGAGCCATGCGCCAAGGCCGAGCATGCGCGCGCGCTCGAGCATTCCGAGCGGTGACGCCGGGCCGAAGCTCGCGAGGAGCTCCGCAAACCCGAGCGGTGTCACGGCATCGACCACCGGTCCGGAGACGTTGAAGCGATAACCGTGGCCGCTCGCGAGATGACTTGCGACCCGGGCGCTGACGAGCGCGTCGTCCACGGTGAAACCCCGCAAGGCGAGGGCCGGAACGAGCGCGGCCCCCAACGCGATTACGGCCGATTTCGCTCCGCTACTCGCTCGCATCGCTCGTGTCCACTCCTCGGCGATCACCGCGCAAAACTGTTTCCGGCGACGCGCGCGTTTCTACGATGCGGACATCGATGCCGGCAATCGAGGTTCTCGTTCGCCCCTCCCCCGCGCCCTCCCATCCCTCCGATGAGCTCCCGTCGGGGCTGCTCGACTTCATCGTCGACGGAATCAATCTGACCGCGCGTCTCGGGCGGGGAGCGGCATTTGCGCTCCTCGCCGAGCTCTGCGCGGGTGTCATCGCGATCAGCCGCGGCAAGCGCGATCGCTTCACCGTCGCGTTTTATTCGGGCGAGGAAGCTTGGGAAATTGGGCTCGAGACGGACGCAACCGCCGTCCTCGTAAGCGTCTATCGCACGGCGCCGAGCCCCCTCGTCGCCGTGCACGACCGGCGCGTCGAGCTCGTCGCGCTCCGGCGGGCGCTCCTTCGAGCGATCGACGAGGCGACGGCCCGCGAAGAGCGGCCGAACGGCCCGCTCGTGACCGCTCGAGCCGCCCTCGAGACGCCCGGCCCGAGCTACGGCCGTCCCGCGCTGCGCCGCGTCGCGGTCACGGTGTCCACTCCCGAGGGTGAATCGGTCGGCATCGTCGCCGAAGCCCGCTTCCGCGCCGTCACGCCGCGCGCCGCCGGGTCGCAAGACGAACCCCGCGTGGAGCGCTCCGACCTCTGCGCGCTGCTCGCCAAGGGGTCCGTGAGGCTGCAGGCCGGCGAAGCGCAGGTGACGCTCGCGGGCTGCTATCCGTTCCTCCTCGCCGAAGAGCTGGTTTCGCTCGCCGAAGAGGCCGTACGGGCCGAGCGCGACGAGCGGCCGCTCTTCCGCCGTTCGGACATCGATAAGACGCGACTGAGCCTGCGTTCGAGCCCCGCGGGCGGCGGCCTCGTGCTCAAGGTGCGCAAGGAGCGCGGCGAGGCGCCCGACCACGCCGGCTCGGCACTCGCCGGACTCGACGCGCGGGCCTTCGCGCGCGCCGCCGCCGGGTTCGCGCTCGGCCTCGAAGCCGCGTTCTCGAGCACGGATCCGTCGCAAGCCTCGAACCTCCGCCTGCAGCATCTCACGCGCGCGGCGCGCTCGCTCGAACAGGAGCTCGCCGCGGCGTCCGCCGACGACTCGCTCAAGAACCCCGACCCGGAGAGCTACCGCAGCTTCGGCCTCCCCCGGCGCGAGAGCGCGCGGGGGACCTGGGAGCACGGCGGCAAGATGCGCTTCTTCCCGCGCTGGGTCGCCGCGGTCCCGAGCATCGAGCTCGCCGCGACCTTCCAATGCGGCGACCGCATCCTCGTCGGCTCGCCCCGTCAGACGGCTTGCCTCGACCGCACGACGGGCGCGGTGGTGTGGCGGCGCGCGCTGCCCCGCGCCGTCAGCGTCCCTACGCCGTTCGGCCTCGCTCGCGTCACCCACGACGGTGAGGTCACGCTGCTCGATCTCGAGCGCGGCCAGCCGCGCTTCACGCTGCACCTCGCGCCGCGAAGCGGTGGCGGCGCCGTCGGCGCCGTCGTCAACGCACCGGGCCTACCGCGCCTGCTCGCCGTCGCGGAGCGTGATCGCATGGTGACGGCGATCGACCTCGTTTCCGGCGACGTGCGCTGGCGTTACACCGCACCCCGACCCGCCGCTTTCAAGCTCCGCCGCGCGGGGCGGTTGCTCCTGGTCGCGGGCGGCGATTCGGCGCTCGTCGCGCTCGACGCCGCGACGGGCGAGGTCGTCTGGCGCGTGCGCGAGCGGCTGCCCTTCACCGGCGACCTCTGCATCGACCGCGACGCGCTCTTCGCGACCGCGGGCGGCCCGGTCGGCCCGACCCGGCTCGTGCACGTCGATCTCTGGCGCGGCGAAGTGCGCTGGACGCGCGAGCTACCCGCGCGTCCCACGCTCGGACAGGCGCCGCTCGTGACGCCCGAGCTCGCGGCGGTACCCACGCGTGACCGGCGCGGCTCGGGGCTGCTCGCGTTCGACCGCGAGACGGGCGAGCTCCGCTTCGGGCACGAGCCGGGACTCTGCGCTCCGACGACCGCGTGGCTCGCCGTCGACGACGTGCTCATCGGGAACGCGGCGTCAGGCGCGCTCGTCGGCCTCGACGCGAAGACCGGCCAGCCGCGTTACCACCGCAGCTTCCCGCGGCACGTGGACGCCGATCAGCCGCGCAGGCTCGAACCGATCTTGCGCAGCGGCGCGCTCTTCGTTCCGCAACACCAGGTCCACGTCGTCAGACCGAGCGACGGCAGCGAGCTCGGCGTGCTGCCGAGCGATCTGATTCCGGATCTGCTGCGCGTGGACGAGGATCTGAACGTCTACGTCGCCGAAGAGAGCGGCCACGTCGCGGCGTTCGGGATCGCCCCGCGCCTTTCGCTCGTGCGCTGAGCTCAGGCGACGGGGAGCTCAAGGCGCTTTCGGCGGCAGCGACGCCACGTGCGCGGGCAGCGGCAGCGGGCCGCCGACCGCGGCTGCCTTGTCGCGGACGAAAGCCGCGACTCTTCGAAACGGAATCCGCACGGGGCACAGGCGCTCCTTTTCCGCGAGCACGTCCTCCGGGACGAACTGGAAGCCGTACGCCGCCGCGCGAAACTCGGGCATGCTGCGCGAGCCGGAAACCACGAGCGCCATCACGCCGCGGTAGGCGCCGCCCGAGCGCGCGATACGCTGCGCCTCCCCGCGGTCGCAGAGACCACACGCCACGCAGCGCTGAAAATCGTTCATGCCCGCCCGCTCCGCGGGCGTGACGGGCGGCAAGCCGTCCGCGTCGTAGTTCTCGCGAAACTTCGCGATGCCGTCGCGACCGCGGCTGAAGAAGCGGATCACGAGCGTCTTCAAGAGCGCGAGGCCGAGTAGGAAGAGCGCCTTGACGCGACCGCTCACGCTCGGAGCGTATCATCACGCGCGCCCGAGGCGCCGGACGCGCGCGCCGTTCTGTCCGGGGAAGAAGCCCCCCACACGCGCGTACCACGATTGGACGCGCTTCTTGCTGCACCAAGGAGCGCGCGCACCGGGCCGGCCCCGGTGATTCTTGCGTGCACGCTCGAGCCGCAAGAAGCGTAACCGGCGGCGTCACACGGTGACGCTCGTTACGCCCTGTTACACCCAACAAATACACGAATTTATTGATTATTTTGGGTGGCACGCTCGGTGCTGAAGGAGACGACATGGGCCTGCACGGGCCCGTTTGGAGGTTTTCCCATGTCGTCCGTCGTTGCATCACCCGCTCTCACCCCGAACCCGGTCAAAGTCGCGGTCGCGTTCTACTGCTCATGCAGTGACACGGACCTCGTGAAGGGGCTCGTGAGCAACGAACCGGCCGCGTGGCAGGCCTTGAGCTTCCGCTACGGCCGCCTGATCCAGAGCTGCATCCATCGGGTCATCTCGCGCTTTCCGGGCGTCGCGCGCACCGACGACGCGGTCGAGGTCACGTCGATGCTTTACGTACAGCTCCTCTCGAACGATCGCACCAAACTGCGGACGTTCGCGCCCGAGCGCGGCTGCAAGCTCGGCACGTGGCTCGGCTTGCTCGCCACCCACACCGCGTACGACTTCTTGCGCAGCGTGCGCCGGGTCCCGCGCGCCGTCGAGCTCACCGAAGCCGAGGAGCTCGCGAGCGAGTCCCCGGACGCGGTCGAGCTCACGCTGAGCCACGAGCGCGCGTCCCGCGTGGCCGCGCTGCTCGGCGAGTTCAGCATGAAGGATCGGGAATTCGTCGAGCTCTACTTCGGCGAAGGACTCGACCCCGACGAGGTCGCGCGCCGCATGGGCATCAGCGTGAAGACGGTTTATTCGAAAAAGCACAAGATTCAGCGGAGGCTCGCCGGCCGTCTCGGCAGCCCGCGCGTCGCGGCGTGACCGAACGCTGCCAAAACGCGGCGAAGTAGTGGTAGACGAGCAGCGTGGTTCGGCCGCGCTCGCTGCTCACGGCGCTCTTCGCGTGCGCGCTGGCGGACGCGTGCGGCGGCTCCGCCCCGACGGCGCACGTGGCGGGGGCGGCACACGCGGGTGCCGCGACCGTCGCACGGCGCCGCCTCGAGGATCGACCCGCGCTCGTGCTCGTACGCCGCGACGGTGATCCGGCGCCGGCCCTCGCGTTCGCCTGGGCCCACGACTTCGACCCGGTTGCGTCCGCGGCGCTCGGTGCGGCGCTGAAGGCGCGCCTTCTGGCGCGCGGCTTCGACGTACGGGCGCGCCCGAGCGCGCTCGGCGTCGTCGTCACGTCGTTCGTCAGCTCGCCCAACGAAGCCCGGCGTTTCGTACAAGTGCTGCCGGCCGTGCTCGACGAGCCGTTCGGCCCTGCCGATCCGGCGCTCGGAGCCGTGCGCGCCGCAGTGCAGGCGCTCGCGTCACAGCGTCTTTCAGGGCCGGCCGAAGAGATGACGGCGGCTTGCAGCGGCGAGCTCGGCTTCCGCGAGCCCGCGCGCCCTTTCGAACCCGGCAGCGACCGGGGCCGCGCGCAGCTCGGCGCGTGGTTGAAGAGCGCGCACGCCGTGAAGTCGGCCGCGCTCGCCGCCGTCGGGTCCGGTGAGGTGTTGAACGCGGTGGAGGACGCGCTCGCGCGCGCACCCGATTGGCCCGCAGGTACGCCGCCCGCCGACGTCTGGCCGGCTCGCGACACGCTCGGGACGGACTTCGCGCCGAACCCGACGCACCGGCTTTCGCTCGCGCTCCGGCTCGCGAACGAAGACGCGGCGGCGCGCGCGGCCGACGCGCTCGCAACCCCTCGGAGTACGCTCGTGCGCCGCCTCGGCGCGCTCCGCCCCGAATGGCAGCTCGAGCGCGCCATCGCCGTCGGTCGTCCACGCGGTGCATGCTTACGCCTCGAAGCGACACCGCTTTCGGGCGAGCTCGGACCCGCGGCCCTCGACGTAGCCAAGGCGCTCTCGGTTTTGTCCGAGGAGGCGCACGCTGCGCTCGGCGCGGCGGGCGCGAGCGGCCTCGACGAGGCCATCGTCGGAGCGACGGATCCGACGGACGCCGCTGCAGCAGCTGCCTGGCGTGCCCTCGTCGGCCGCGAGAAACCGGGCCCCGAGCGGAGCTCCGTGTCGTTCGCCGCGGGCAGCGCGGACAAAGGACGCTTCGATTTGAACGCGGCGATCGCGACCTTTCGCGAAGCGTCGGCGCAGCCGCTGCTCGAGGTGGCGCGCCGCGCGGAGCCGGGGCAAGGGCGGCTCTGGGCGTTGCTCGCGCCGGCGTGCGGGACCGCGCCCGAATCGGCCGGCGACGCGGGCGAAGCCGCGCTCGTTACGAGCGCACTCGCGCGCGCGGCGCCGCCAGGCGACGTGAGCGTGGAGCCGTGGATCGCGACGGACGGCGTCGGGCTGTTGGCCGGTACGCGCCGGCTCGGACCGAACGAGACGACCGGCGCTCAAGCGCGGCGGCTCGGTCGAGCGCTGGGTGAGCTGATTGCGACGCTCAGGCCCCTGCCGGCCGAGCTCGTCGCCGCGCGCGACGAGCTCGCCGCGGCGGTGGGCGGCGAGCAGCACCGCGGACTCTCGGTCGCGCTCGACGCGCTCACGCAGGGCCACCCTTCGTGGCTCGAGCCGCGCGGCACGTTTGCGGCGCTCGGCGGCGCGCCCGCGGGCGGTCTCGAAGCCGCCATCGCCCGCTGGCTCGCGCGCCCGCTGCGCGTCGCCGTGCTCACCAACGGCGCTGCCGCTCAGGCCGACGTGCTGCGCGCCGAGCTCGAACGCTGGGTTCGGCCTGTACGCGGCGAAGTCATGCGCTGTCCGCCGCACGCGCGCAACGCCGCGCCCGCCAGTGAAATGACGCTCTCGGTCGCGAGCGACTCGCCGGAAGGCAGTTACGTGGCGATCCCTTTCCCGGCCTACGACCACCGCTTGCCGGCCGAGGCGCGCGCGCTGCTCGTACTCTTGAACCGGAGCGGCGGCTTGCTCGACCAGATCCTCTCCGATCTTCCGGCGTCCGCCACGGCGCTCGCTCTCGGCGGTCCAGAGGCCGCGGCGTTCGTGGTGGAAGCGGTGGCCGCGGAGGGCAAGCGCCAGCCGGCCGTGGACCGCATCCGCGCGCTCTTCGACCGGCTCGCGACCTCGAAGCTCCCGGCGAGCGACCTCGAATACGCCCGGCGCGAGCTCGAGCGCGAAGACGCGGCCGAAGCACTCGATCCGCGGCGGCGCGCGGTCGGCACCTGGCGCGGCTCGCTCCGCGCCTCGGAACCGCCTCTCGACGCCGCGCGGCTCGCGCAATGGCTCGCGAGCCTGCGTCGCAGCGCTACCGTGGTGGTGAACGTCGCGCCACGCGACTGAGCCACCGGCGTTTCCGGCCGCTCGGGCTCGTGCTAGCCGACGTCCTGCCCATGGCTTCTCGCCAGTCCGTTCTGATCCTCGACTACGGCTCGCAATACACCCAGCTCATCGCGCGGCGCATCCGCGAGTGCCACGTCTACTGCGAAATCCACCCGGGTACGCTCGACGTCGAGGGCATCAAGCGCATCGCCCCGCAGGCCATCATCCTGAGCGGCGGCCCGCAGAGCGTGTACGACCAGGGCGCACCGCACAGCGATCCGCGCCTCTTCGAGCTCGGCTTGCCCGTCCTCGGCATCTGTTACGGCGAGCAGCTCATGGCGCACCAGCTCGGCGGCAAGGTCGAGCCGAGCCACAAGCGCGAGTACGGCCCCGCCCGCGTCCGCATCGACGAACCGACCGGCATCCTCGCGCGCTTCAAGCCGGGCGAGGAGCTCACCGTGTGGATGAGCCACGGCGATCGGCTGACGGCGCTCCCCGCGAATTTCCGTAAGCTCGCCGCCACCGACAGCTCCGAGCTCGCGGCGATCGCCGACCCCGAGCGCCGCTTCTTCGGCATCCAATTTCACCCCGAGGTCGTGCACACACCGCGTGGTATCGAGGTCATTCAGGCCTTCCTCTTCGACGTCGCAGGGCTCGAGCCGAGCTGGACGCCCGGCTCCTTCGTGGACGAAGCGGTCGCCGCCGTCACCGCCAAGGTGAAGCCCGACGAGCGTGTCATCTGTGGGTTGAGCGGCGGCGTGGATTCCTCGGTTGCGGCCGTGCTGTGCCACAAGGCGCTCGGGGACCGGCTCGTCTGTATTTTCGTCGACAACGGCATGTTGCGCGAAGGCGAATACGAGAGCGTCGTTCACACCATGCGCTCGAGCTTCCACCTGAACCTCGTGCCGGTGGACGCGCGCGAACGCTTCATGCGCGAGCTTTCCGGCGTCACCGACCCGGAGAAGAAGCGGAAGATCATCGGGCGCGTCTTCATCGAGGTATTCGAGGATCACGCGCACCGCATCGAGAACGCGCAGCATCTCGTGCAGGGCACGCTCTATCCCGACGTGATCGAGAGCGTGAGCGTGCGCGGCCCGAGCGCCGTGATCAAAAGCCACCACAACGTGGGCGGCCTGCCGGAGCGCATGAAGCTCAAGCTCATCGAGCCGCTCCGCGAGCTCTTCAAGGACGAGGTGCGCAAGGTGGGTGAAGCGCTCGGTATGCCGCGCGACGTGCTTTACCGGCACCCCTTCCCCGGCCCGGGGCTCGCGGTGCGCTGCCTCGGGGACCTGACGGAGACGCGCTTGGCGGTGCTGCGCCGCGCCGACGCCATCGTCGACGAGGAGATCCGCGGCGCCGACCTGTACGACAGCGTCTGGCAGGCGTTCGCGGTGCTCTTGCCGGTGCGGAGCGTCGGCGTCATGGGCGACGATCGTACGTACGAAGAGACGTGCGTCGTGCGCGCCGTGACCTCGAGCGACGGGATGACGGCCGATTGGGCGCGCTTGCCGCACGACGTGCTCGCCCGCATCTCGAGCCGCATCATCAACGAGGTCAAGGGCGTCAACCGCGTCGCTTACGACATCAGCTCGAAGCCGCCCGCGACCATCGAGTGGGAATGAGCGCGAATACCGAACCGAGCGGGCACGTCGCGGGAGTTCAGCGTGGTCGCGCGAGCTTCGTAACCCAGGCGACGCGCGTGCTCGGTCTCGCGGGCGCGCTCGGCTTCGCGATCGCCATTGCGGTGGCGCTCCTTTCCGGCTGCGCGGGCGATCTCAAAGCCGCCGTGAGCTTGAAGGTCGTGCGCAGTCCCGAGACGCCGCGCGACGCCTCCGTCGTGATCGACGAGCAATACATCGGGCCGCTCGGCGTGGTCGCCGCCCACGGGGTCCGCCTGCCCGTGGGTGAACATCGCATCAGCGTCGAAAAGAACGGCTTTTTCCCGTTCGACCAGCTGGTCGAAGCCGACCGGCAAGACATCCTTCTCCGCGTCAAGCTCGAGCCGGTGCCAGACTGAGCGCCGTGTCGCCCGAGCCTCCCCCGCTCCCTGGCGCGCGCGACGCCGGAGCTCGCACGTGAACGGCGTGTCGGATTCGTTCAAGACGGCCGACCGAGCGCGCGTTACTCTCTGACGTCATGAAGCTCGACAAGCTCGTGACCCTGCTCGTGGTGGACCAAATCGAGGAGTGCCTGCCCGCGTGGGAGGCAGTCGGTTACAAAATGAGCGTCCGCGTCCCCGACGCCGACACCGGACCGCTCCGCTTCGTCATCCTCACCGCCCCGTCCGGTGAGCTCATGCTGCAAACGCGAAAGAGCCTTGCGGAAGACCTCCCCGACGTCGCCGCTCGGCGCCCGGCCTACCTGCTCTACGCGGACGTCCCTTCCCTGACCGACGCCAAAGAAGCCCTGCGTGGCGCCGAGGTGCTCGTGCCACGCCGCAAGACTTTTTACGGCGCCACCGAGGCCTGGCTCGAGCTCGCGGGCAAGGTCATCCTCGGGCTCGCCGAACGCGGTTAGCCCCGAGCTCCGACCGCGGTGGCCCCCACGCGCGGTTTTCGCGATCGAAGCGAGCGGCGCTGGGCATACTCGGAACATGCAACCGGTTCCGCTTTTTGCTCTTTCGCCGCTCACGGCCTTGCTTCGCGCCACCCCCTATTCGACTGCCCTTTGCCTGGCGCTCGGAATGGCCGCCTGCAGCAGCAGCGGCGCGATTCAGACGACCCCTCCTCCCAAGAGCAGCTCCGGCGGCACGAGCGGCGCCGGGGGTACCACGGGGGGAACGGCAGGCACGGGCGGGACCATTGACGGCACCGGAGGCAGCGCGGTCGGGACCGCGGGCGGCACCGACATGGCCGGCGCCGACGACGGTCCCGACGCGCCTGCGCTGTCGTGGATCCACGTCGAAGGCAACCAATTCAAGGACGAAAGCGGGAACACCGTCGTCCTCCGCGGCGTGGATCTGATCGACCTCGGCGCCACCGACGAGTGGGAAGGCGGCATCCACGAGATGATCGACCGCCTCAGCAATCCGGACGACCCGCAGAGCAACTCCCCCGGCTGGGGCACGCGCATCCTGCGCCTGGCCGTCGCGCCCGCCGACGCCATGATCGGCACGCCCGCGCCGTACACGCCCGGCACCCAATACTACGAGCACTACCTCCGGCCCACCGTCGATTACGCCCGTCAAAAGGGCCTCTACGTCATCATCGACTGGCACTACATCGACGACACCGACCTTCACGTCGACACGACGAACGCGTTTTGGTCCGACATCGCGCCGCACTTCGCGGAGGATTCGAACGTCTTCTTCGAGCTCTACAATGAGCCGATGGACAAGGGCAATTGGTCCACGACCAAGCCCCACATGCAGGCTTGGTACACGCTCGTGCGGGACGCGGCGCCGAACAACGTCATCCTCGTCGGCTCGCCGAATTGGTCGCAGCTCGCCGGCACCGCCGCACAAGATCCGATCGACGGCACGAACGTCGCGTACGTCGCGCACCTCTACCCCACGCATTGGAAATCACAGGCGCTGCGCGACCAGGTCACGACCGCGGCGGCGCTCGCGCCCGTCTTCATGACCGAGTGGGGCTTCGAAGAAAGCCTGACGGACAACGGCGGCCTACTGAGCGGCACCATCACGAGCTACGGCGACCCGCTCAAGGCCTTCGTCGAGGCGAACGGCTTGAGCTGGAGCGCCTGGTGCGCGAGCTCGACCTGGGGTCCGCCCATGTTCAACACCGACTACACGCTGCGCACGGGCGAAGGTGAAATGGGCGGCTTCGTCAAAGACTGGCTCTACGAAAAGAAGGACGCCGACCAGCCGTCGCCGTAGTCCGCTCGCCGCCGCCGGCCACCCGGCGGGCGGCTCCGGCGCCATTTTTCTCTTCGGTGCCGCGCCGAGCGCGAGGATGATGCCTTCGCGTGGGACTTCACCGTCCCGCGAAAGGAGCTCGTCCGTTATGAGACGCAAGGTGCACGCTGGTTGGTTATTTTTGGGGTTGGGCACGGCGCTGTCGACGCTCATGACCGGCTGCTCGAGTGAGGAACCGAAAACGATCAAGGTGACGGTGACTCCCGGCGAGAGCAGCGTGCTCACCTGCGGCACTCGCACCTTCAGCGCGACCGTCAGCGACACTGCAAGCAACGGCGTGACGTGGTCGGTCACGCCGGACGAAGGCTACGGCGGCATCGACGACAGTGGGACGTACACGGCACCCGCCCGCACACCAAGCCCCGCTACCGTCACCATCAATGCGACGAGCACCGACGAACCGGGCGCCCACACGTCCGTCGAAGCGACGCTCGGGACCGCATTTCCGAGCCAAGCGCGGGCGCTCACGGGCGCGCCGGGCATCGCGGCGCTCGGCGGCGCGGGCACTTACGCCCACGTCGTCGCGGCGCGCGGCTCGCGCGTCTACGCCGCGTGGCCTGACGACTCCGACGCCTCGACCGCGGTCCTCGAAGTCGCCCGCAGTGACGACGGCGGCGAGACGTGGAAGCCCGCCGTCACGGCGCTCTCCGCGGCGCTGCTCGACGACGGTCTCGGCTCCGCGGGCGGGCTCGAGTGTCCCGCCATCGCGATCGACGCCGGCAATCCCGACGTGATCTACGCGATCGGCCACGTCGTCGCCGAGAACGAGTACTCGAAGCCGCTCGACGCCTCCACGAGCGGCGCGCAAACGGAGCTCCTCGCCGTCAGCACCGACGCGGGCGCCAAGTGGCAGACCTACGTGCTCCACGTCGGCGCCGCCGGCGACGTTTGCGCGGACGTGGCGTCACCGTCGCCGGACAACGTCGTCGTCGTGAGTCCGGGCTGGAGCTGCTCCGAGGGCGACACCGACTTGCGCGACCTTTTCGTATGGTCGGACGCCGACCGGGGTCACGGCTTCAGCGACGGCTCGCAGACGGACGCCCCCGTCGAATACTTCGCGAACGGGTTCGTCCACTCCCTCGGCAACCTCACCGGCGACGCCTGCGGTCCCGACCACGTCGTCCCGCTGAGTGACGGCGGCACCGACGACTCGGGCGACGCGGCCGAATCCCCGCGTCTCTTCACGGACGGCGCCGGCAACCTGTGCATCACCTACGTGGGTGACGTGATCCCGAAGGACGGCGCCACCGTCACGAGCGTCTACGCGCAATGCAGCACGGACGCCGGCCAGACCTTCACCGACGCTCAAAAGCTCGACAATCCCCGGCTCCCCGGCTTCACGAGCGCGACGGGCGCCTTCGGTCCCGGCGGCGTTGCGGCCATCGCGTACAGCACCGCCGGCTCACCCGACCACCGCCTCTACGTCTCCATCAGCAACGACGGGCAAACCTTCGGAACACCCGCCACCGTCTCCACCTACTTCGAAGCCAACAACGTCCCGAGCCAGGCGCTGAACCCCGCCCTCTCCTACGACTCGAAGGGCGTCTTGTGGCTCGCCTATCGCACTGCCGACAGCGGCAGCATCATCGTCGACAAGACTTGCGACGGCGGCCCCACCTTCAGCGGCCCCACCGCCGTAACCAAGGGCAGCAAAGGCCCTCTTCTCAAATGGCCCACCTTCGCGACCACCGACGCGGCCGCGCCGCCCGTCTTCGCCTGGGGAGCCGACAGCATCTCGAGCTACACCCTCACGCCGCCCGCCCCTCCGCTCTAAGTCGCAACGGAAAGCGTCAGAACGCGCGCCGGCTTGAGCAGCGACAAGTGCTGAGCTAGTCTCCGCGCCCCTTCGGGGTGTACCTCAACCTGGTAGAGGGCCGGCTTTGGGTGCCGGCTGTTGCAGGTTCAAATCCTGCCACCCCGACCGCATATTCGTGATCACCGGCAGCTAGTTTAGGCATGGACGATGCCAAAACTCCCGGCGACGGAACGAGCAGGTTCGGGAGCGCGCCGGCGGGCAGCGTCCGCATCTTCTCGGTGTTCCTGAGGTAGCGCTCGTGCGCCGCCAGCGAGGCATGGCCGGCCAAGGCTTGCGCCTGCTGCGCGTTCACACCCGCGTCAGCCAGTGCCTGGTTGAACGCTCGGCGCCAGCTGTGGAAGTCGACCGGGAGCGTGTACTCGGTCTCCTCGAGCAGCGTCCGCTCACGAGGCGTCAAGGGGCGGTCGGCAGCGACCCAGCGCAACATCGCCAGCTTCCGGCCGTTCGAGCGCTTCGTTTCGACCAAGCGCCGAACCTCGAGCCCAAACACCCGCGCTAGGTCGCGCCGGAACGCTTCCGCGTGACTCGAGTGCTTCCGCTCGGCCTCCGTGGCGTCCTCGTTCTCCGCAAAACCCTTGCGCTTCGGAAAAACGAGCCCCGTGGTCGGCTTCCCTGCCCTCGTCCACCAGTCCTCGAGGATCGGCCGGAGCGGTTCGGGGACGAAGAGCCGCTGGGGCCGGCCGCCTTTCGAAAGTCGCCGCCCCTTGCGCCGGGGGACCGTGCCCCACTCGAAGCCCGGCAGGTCAAACCCTTCCCATCGGGCCGAGTGAAGATCGCTCGTGCGCTGCCCGCCGAACATGCGCGCGACGCAAGCCATCGTTTGCCTCTCGAGCACCGCCATCCGCTGGTGCTCTTCGGGGTGCTGCCACGCGAGATAACGAACGAGCTCCTCGTCGGTGAGGACCGCGCGCTCCTTCTTCGCTCGCTCAGTCGCCGCCGGCAGCGCCTCGGGGACAACCACGCGAGAGCACACGTTCTCGGGGATTAGTTCCTCGCGCCAGAGCTCGCCGAGCACGATGGAGATATCGTTCTTGATGTGGATCATCGTCTGTCGCGACTTGCCAAGCCGGCGCACGACATCGAGTAACTCGCGAACATGCGACGCGCGAATTTCCTCGCATCGCGTGCCCGCTAGGTGCGGCAGCACGTAGTAGCTCAGTCGTCGCTGCCGGTCCTTCCAGGTTGCGAGCCCCGCCGACCTCTGCTTCTCGAGCACGCGGCAGGCAGCCTCTTCGAATGTCTCGGTTCGCTTCGCTTCACTCGCGGGGTCGTCGGGTACCGCGCTCTGAACGAGCCGTCGGAGCTTCACCCTGGCGGCGTATTTGTCACGTGTCCCGAGGTCGTAGGATTTCCGCACCTCGACACCGTCAACGTCGACCGTCATGCGTGCGCGCCAGCCGGATTGCGTCCAGTAGAGGGAGCCCTTGCGGGGGCGGCCTACGCGTTTCTCGTCAGTCATTGTCATTCACTCCGTAAACAGCCCCGGCGACCTCTCCGCGAGCGTGCCGAACCCGTGCCTACACGCGCGGCACTTCCACGCCGGCGCGTCTGGCGCCACCCTGCAGCCGCCGAGCGCGACCTCGTCGTCGGGGCTCGGTGCGAGCATCGAGCCTTTCACGCCCGCTTTGGGCAGGCCGTAGAGAATCGGTAAGACGTCGGTCGACGCGCACGCGGGGCAAGGTGGGCGCGGCCTGGTGAGCAGGTCCATCATCGGCCTCGGCCTCTGCTCAACATAGAATTGGCAGAAAAACAGCCATGAGCGTGTCGGCCCCGGGGGGCGCGGTGGTCCGTCATGAGTTCGGCGTCTCCTCGATCATCTCGCTCTCCGACACCGCCGCCCACGGCTCCCGCAACGTTTCGCACGTGTAGTCGGGCGCGTACGCCGAGAATCCGAACTCGCTCTGCCAATCCGCCGCGAGCACGTATTCCCGCGTGAAACTCACACCGAAGTAGTCGGCCGGCTCGTGGTAGTACGGCCCCATCGGGCCGTGACGGCGTTCCTCGCGTGGCATCAAGAGCTTCAGCCCGAAGCCGGCCGCGTCGAGCGTGACGTCCGCGAGCTTCGTGCCGTCGAGCAGAAGCCACCCGTGGTGCATGATGAAGTACCGCGCCCGTAGGAAGCCCTCGACGTACGTCAGCCGTCGCTCAGTGTCGCCGCGCACGAGCGTCCGCCGCGAGTTCCCGTAGCATTGGCCCATCCGCGGCCGGAAGCCCGCGCGCTCGACGCAAGAGCGCACGTAGAGCCTGTCCTCGAACGTGAACGGGTGGAACTCGAAGCCCCGGCCGTGGTGCACCACGAACTCAAGGTTGCTCTTGTAGTGGTAGCCGGCCGGGGTCCGGCGCTCGGGGAATTCCTTGAGCCGCGCAACCAAGAGATCGACGAACGGCTCGGGGGCTGTCTTCTTGAGAGCAGCGCTCATGACGTGCCTTCTTTCTCTTCTTCGAGCATCCCGCTCTCACTCACCTTCGCCGCGAGCTCGTAGGCACCCGCGAGCGCATAGAGCTCGTTCGCGGCCGTGCTGGCCAGGATTGCGGCACCGCGAGCCTTGAGGGCCTGGATTGCGTAGCCCTCGCTTGACTCGTGGTCGGCGCTCTCGGCGGCCGCGCGGAGCATGACGCGTGCCCGCTCGGCTTCGCGCTCACGTTCGGCGACGAACACGTCGAAGCGGTCAAAGAGGTCGCTCATGAGCAGGCCTCAATCGCTCGGATGAGCGTGCCACGCACCCCGCTGATTTTGTGCACGACTTCCGCGAGCTCGCCGCGCACGCTGCCGCACGACGGGATGAGCTCCAGCAGTTCGAGGATCGCTTCGCCCGCTTCTTCGCGAGCGGCCTCGAGGTCGTCGAGGTCGAGGTCGAGAGGGAGCGCGGTGCTCATGACTCGTCCTCCACACTGCCGTGCCGCGCCTCGCGCAGCCGCGCCGAGAGCTCCGCGGCCGCCGCCGTGCGCCGGCTGATGGTCGCGAGCAGCCGCGCCCCATCGTCGGCCGTGAACGCCCGGGACAGGTCGCTATCGTCCGGCGTCACCAGCGCGAGACTGAGCGCCCGGAGCTCGAGCGCGAGGTCGTACATGTACATCCCCTCGAAGGATTGCTCGCCGACCGGGTCGGGCGCGTTGCCGTCTAGATGCGATTCGATGCCCGGCGCCACCATGGCCATGACGAGATCGCCCAGTGATCGCTGGTAAGCGTAGCCCGCGACCTCCGGCACGTCCTCACGCTGGGGGAAGCGCAGTGCCGCCATGTCGGCCGCTCGCCGACGGGCGTACTCGCTCGGCTCTCGGGCGCTCACGACGCCACCTCGGCCGTCTGCTCTTCCTTCACGCCAACGTGCCCGGCCATCGTGTAGCACTCCCATCGGATGCGCCAGAGCGTGAGGAGGACTTCGCTCAGGTTGTCGCGGATCCCGTCGACGTCGAACGTGTCGCGCCGGCTCTGCTCCTCGACGCTCGCCAGGCTTTCGCCCACGAGGTCGGTTGCGCGGACGAGGTAGTCCTTGAGGAAAAGGAGCTGCGTCTCTGCGTCGCTCTCCGGGGCGATGAACGTCGGAGCGACGGCCGCGCGCTCGGCTGCCCGTCGAATCTCGGCGTCGACGGGCGCCGGCTCGACTCGTTCATGGCTGTTTTTGGCTTTTTCCGAGTTCGGCGCGCTGCGCGCGGCCGGCCGCTTGGTGCTGGGTTTCTTGTGTGCGATCTTGCTTTTCGTCATGAGGTGTACTCCTCGTGGCCGGGCCCTCGGGTGCGTCCAACACCGCGAGGGCCAACCTTCACTATCGTTTGGGTTTCGGTAACGGTGGCGCCTTCGGACCCATTCGTTCTTGCCAGGCACGCCGCAGCAGCATCCGCAGCACGTCAGACTGCGAAATGCCATCCGTGGCGGCCAGACCCTTCAACATGTTCAGCTCGTCACGTGAAAGCCGGAGGCTTACGGGTTCATCTCGGTTCTCGGGCGGCACCATGTGCTACATCAAATATCAAACGTATTACACGAACGCAAGGCCCCGACGGTCGATTTCTCGGACAGTTGACCGACCCGCAGGGTCCGGTAACATTCGTCATGGGATGGGTGACGACGAAATCGCCTATTTTGCGAGGAGCCGCATCGGTACGAAATTGGTTCCCATCAGCATCAAGTTTGGCATTCGAACGCTGACGCGCTGGCTGCGCAGCGCCGCGACAACCTACGCGGCACGGTGCGCGACGGATAGCAAGCTGCCAGCCGATAACTTCGACGCGAGCCAGGATTCGCTGGCGCGGCTCGACCGCAAATGGACGGTCGTGAAATAGGCGGGTGGACTCACTGTGACGACCGTTTCCCCTGACGAGCTCAAAAAAGTCCCGTACCTTGACGTGGGAGCCCTCAGCGACCGCACGCTGAACCTGATGCCTTTTTGGGACGGTAAGCGTTGGTGCATGTGGACACCGACAGGGAGCGGACTTTTTGAGCTGCACCCCGTTGGCATTCATGCGAGCAGCTACATCGCGGCCGAAGCGGCTCACGCAAACGACATTGTTATTCCGTTTCTCGAGCTCATGTGGCAGCGAGCAAGCTGGGATAAAGTCTGTACGCCAGTTTCTGCGCTCGCCGCCGATTTTGGAAACTTTGGGACCTGCATCGAAAAGCTCACACACTACTTTACCCACCGCGACGCACTTGGAATGAGTGCCGCCGAATTCGTGAAAACCGAGCTCGAGTATCTGTTGATGCTGTCGCGCAGCGTCTTTGATCTCCTGCAAGAGGCCGTAGCCTATGTCTGGAATACGCGGGTTCGACTCAACGATCAGGCCGCGGAGGCAACGAAGAAGCACAACAAGCTGCCCGAAGAATTCAGAAAGGTCGTGATCTTCGACGAGCGCGGTCGGACGGCAGACGAGCTCATCCAGAGGTACGCTCTCACCCCGTTGATGGCGGCGGCATACGCGTCGACGGCACCTTTTTTTTCTCGCGTGCGTCGATTGCGCGATGACATCGTTCATCTGGGCAAAGATCCCCGGATGCTATTTTCGACCCAGAGGGGGTTTTGCATCCCGAAGAGTGCGTACGGCTTCGGCAATGAGCCCTTTTGGCGGCCAGAGCATCGGGGCAACGACAACATTGTTTCGCTGCTGCCACTTGTTGCGCATGTGGTCATCGGGACAATCGACGCATGCAGCGGGCTAGTCGTCGCTCTTGCGAGCGAGATCCCACTGCCACGGCCGATCGCGCCCGGGTTCCAGGTCTTCCTGAGGGGACCGCACAACGAAGCGCTCCTTTGGATCCTAGACGTCGCGAAGGGCTACTCAGGATGGTGGAGCGGTCGACCGGCGTGGAAACGCGAGCGAATCGAAACGCGCGCGTACTTCCACTGGCACAACCGCACCGGCACGGCGTGGGAGGACGAAGTGAGCAACTGGCGACAAGCCGAAGCGGAGTTCGGTCCCCAGGTCTTCTTGCTTTGAAACCGGCCGTCATCTTCTCGCGAGCAAACCCACGTTGGATGTCAGTCATTCTTACCTTTCAAATGCTCGTTGCCTTCTACCCGCTCGGCAGGATCTCGAGCGATTAGACACTCGTTGGCAACGTGACGCCGTGCTCGACGTCGACGTCGTGGCTGAACACGAGCGGCGCCTGCTCGCGCGAGTCGACGAGGATGCAGGGGCGAGGCTTGGGGGCGCGTGGGGAAGGCGGACCAGGCCGAAAGCATGCTGGATTCGTCATCGCCCACCCGGGAGCGCGAGTCGGCAGCTACCTGCGTCGGCCGGCTCGGCAAGTGCGACAAGAGCGACGCGAACGACCGATCGCGCCGGCATCCCCAGCTTTGCCGCGAGCGCGCGCAAAAGGTCCGCGCTGTCGCCGCCGAGATCGAGCGTGAGCGGCTCGGGCTGCTCGTGCGGCTCGTGCGGCTCGGCGCAATCATCGGCGAAGCTCACGGCGAGGACCCGCCGCCTGCCACCACCCGAGCGACGAACCCACCCAGGCTCAAGGCGCCGGGCGCGCGCCGCGACGATGGCGCGCACGCTGCATTTCGAAAAGCCTGGGGGGAGTCTGATTTGCGGCGGGACATCAGCCCACCCGTTTGATGATCAGCTGCGTGTCCTTCAGGCTCAGGCCGTTCGCTCCGCTCTGGACCGAGATCTGCTGATTCGCGCGATCGGTGAAATGGCAGACGCAGGTGCGACTGAATGAACAGAGCTGGTTGATCGTGGTGCCGGCACGCACGGCTTTCACGACGAACGCGGGGCTCGCGTGCGCGCCGGCGACCGACACCCACACGTCCAGGATCGGTGTATCGTCAGAGCCCGTAAACGTGACTGACCCCGAGATCGTGATCTCGTACCAGCCGTTTGACGGCAGTTTCAACGAATTGCCACCGCTCAAGGCGAAGTTGCCGACGGAATCCCAAACGGTCGCGAGCGCGAACGTCGCCCCGTTATCCTTTTGGGCGTCGACTACGGTGAACGCGGCCGCGTAATACAGTGTGAACTCGAGATTATCAGCGCGGGTCTCGAGCGCAGCGAAGCGCGGCGCCGTCGCATTCTGGGCGACGGTTTTTACGGCGTCGAGGTATTGCGAGGCGCCGACCTGTTCCGGCGTGCCGTTGGGCGTGTCGCCCGCTTCAGCGAGCAGCGACTGCTGGAAACCGAAGATTTCGTTGACGAGCCCCTGCTCGAGAGGCGTCCCGCTTCCGTCGCCGTCGACGATCTCGTTCTGCGCTTTGCCGAACGGGTAGTTCGGGTCGCCGATGGCGACCTGACCGGGATAAATCGTGGCTGGCGAGAGGGCCATCAGCGCGCCTCCGTCAGCGCCGAGACACCGCGGGCGTGCGTGGCGGGGCTTGCGACGGCGTCGCGCGCGCCACACCGGTAGGCACGAACGCGCTTCGGCGGTGGGGGTCCGACGTCGTGCTCGGCAGCGACTTGAGGTTTTTGGTCTTGTTCGTTCATATGAAAAAATCCCTTTGGTCTAGGCGGGCATCACGCGAAGAACGCCGATCGCGCCCTGCTCGACGCTGCCCGTGCTCTTGAGAGTCAAGAACTTCGCGGAGGCGATCGTGAACGACCCCGACATCGTGACGAACGTGTACTCGAGCCGACGTGCGTCGCCGGCCGACTGTGGGTTCCCGTACTGGTCGTACGTGACTCGGGACCCTGAGAGTGCGAGCGCGTCGACGCCGTTGGCCTGAAGCTCGAACGATGCCGTCGCGGGGTTCGCGGCGGAGTCGACCCAAATGTTCGCGGCGAGCTCGACGCGGTAGCTGCCGGCGGGGGAGATGAACCCGCTCCCCGTAGGCTCGACGAAGATCTCGAGGAATTCGCGGAGCGGCAAGTCACCGCCGGGCGCCACGCGCTGGTGGTCAACGACCCGACGCCGAGCAGTGAGCCAGCCTGGGCTCGAAACAGCGGACGCCGCGGCGATCAAATCGGTCGCTGGTGAGGTGATCGCCGAAAGCACGGCCCCGTACGCGCGCTGATCGGCGGATGCCTGGACACCAGACGCAGACCCGCCGCCGAGCACCTGCGGGTACGGCAGCCGACCGATGGGGGCGAGGTTGACCGCGAAGGCTGCGGCGCGCTTAACGCCGCCCGCTCCGTTCGAGAGGTCGAAGGCGCTGGTGTCGAAGAGGTCGGGAATGCTCTGCAAACGTGCGGTGAGCTCCTGTCGCAAGAGCGCGTCAGCCTGAGCCCGCTGGTCGGAGGTGGGCGCATCGGCGGCGACGACGCAGAGCTGCGCAAGAAGGTCGAGCGTGGTCGTCATGGAGTCTTTCGAGCCTTTCGGCGCGGCGTGCCGCGCTCGCCGTGTTTCGTTATCGCGCGCTCGAGCGCCTCCTCGGCGACACCGGCGAACCATTCCCTCGACTTTTGCTCGAAGCGCGACTCGCGCCTTGTGAGCGCGTGTTCGAGCGCGCGCAAGCCCTCGACGATCGCCGCGATGTCGACGGCATCACGCCCAGTGCGGCCCGTTCGCGAGAAGAGCAGCACGTCGCGTAAGGTGAGATCGAGAGCTGCATCATAGAGCATTCTTTTTTCCTTTTTCCGTCTTGCTCGGGCTCGGCTCTTCCGCCGGAACGTGCGTGATCAAGCTGAGGTGAACGCGGTTCAGCATCGCCTCGAGCATGACCACCGCGCGTCGACGCGACTGTTCGTCAATTTGCGCGCGCACCGCCACGATCCGTGCGAACACCGCAGGGTCGAAGCGATCGCCCGCCCCGAGGCGCGCCACCTGCGCCCACTGCGACGTGACGAGCGCGTCGGCAACGCCGCCGATCTCCGCGCGAAGCGCTCGAAACAAGGCTCCATGGGAGTCCGCGGCGCTGTCGTGCTCGGGAGCAGGTTCTTGGACGGCTGGCGGGTTGTCGCCAGTTCTGCACGCGTTGACCGCGGCCATCGCTCGATGTTTTGCGTCGCGGAGGTGCGCGCCGATCTCCGCCGCAATGATGAGCTTGCGATCCTCGAGAGTGCTTGCCACGGTGATTTTTGCTGCCGCCGACCGGGGGGCGTCCGCGAGCAGCCGGCAGTGGAGGCCGCCGAGGTATCCGATGACGTGTTGCCGGACGAACTCGCGCGAGATGAGGCGACCAGCGTCGCGCTCGTTCCGTGATTCGAGTCGATGAGTCTCCGCGTTCAGCTTCCGTGCTTCGAGCCAGTCCGTGAATCCCTGCGCGGACCCGAAGCGGTCGGTGATGTCGCCGAGGCGCCAATCGAGGAACGACCTGAGTGACTGGGGTAAGTCTGCGTCGTCGGTACCGACCGTGCTCACCTCGGCTCGGCGCCGCGTGCGTGCGGGAGGCGCGGGAGCCGACGGCTCCGTGATTGCCGGCGCCACCCGAGGCTCTGAAGCGACGCCAGCGTCGAAGAGAGAGCCCGGATCGAGGTGCCAGACCTCGCGGGCAAAGCGCTGGAGGACCGGGTGAGCGACGTCGACGCGTCCCTGCGGGAGGGCGCACGCAAGCAGGGGGCCGCCCATGAGCCCGGTGATCGTCGAGCGTGCCTTGCCGGCGCGGCGCGCGAGCTCCGCGCGAGTGATCGGGTGCGCTCGGTGGTCGGATGCTGAGGGCATGAATGGTCATGGTTCGGGACAAGAGGGCCGCGCACCGTCGGAGCGCGGGCGGCGTCACCGGTGCGGCGAGCTCAATTGCGATGCGCGCGTCGGTGAACCCCGCCGAGCGGCGACCGAACAAAAGCGTTCGGTTGCCGAACGCGACCGAAGAGCGGACTAATTTCTCTCGGGGCGCGGTTGCCAATGCGAACCGCCACGCCCGCGGGGGGCCTTGGGAGGACCCGAACAAATTCAATAGGTTATGCGACAGGCAATCTGCACAACGTAGTAGGAACCGGCCGAGCGACCGCGCGACTAGCTCGCCACCGACTCTGACTCGAGGACGACACCGCGGAAGACGAGAGTCTCGAGCTGCCGCCACGGCGACCGATCGCCCACGACCCGGAAGTCTCCGAGGCGTACCTCGTCGCCCGGAGCGAGCACCCGACCGTCGAACGTAGTCAGCTGTTGGCGCGGTGCGATCGCGAAGCGATAGGGCTGGGCCGAGCGCGCGCGCGACACCTCGGCCTCGTACTCGTGGCGGCTGGCGTCGTCACCAAAGGTGCCGGGCGTTTGCGTGCGCATGTTTACGACGCGCATTTTCATTTTCTGTTCTCGGGGGCGGGTGCGGCCAGCTGGCGGAGCGGATGGAGCGGATCACGTGGGTGATAGTTCGGGGCGCCCTCTGCCAACTCGTAAAGCCAGCGTGAGCGCGGGCTCTCGCCAGGCAGGCCACGTGCGCAGACGCGTAGGATCTGCCCCACCCGGTAGTGCGACGGCATGATCTCGTTCATGCTGGGGTCGAAGTGACGGGGGTGGCCGAGCGCGCGGCTGATCGAGCTGACTTTCGCGCGCTTGAGCGCGACGCCTTGATTGTGCGCGAGTCGTCTTTCGCGCACGGCGACGACGCGCTCGAACGCCGCGGCCTCCTCGGCGATGAGCGCCTCGGCGAGACGCTCGTCCTCGCCGTCGAGCTCTGCCTCGAGGGTGTCTAATTGCTGCTCGAGGGCGGCTCGCTCCTCGGCCTCTCGCTTGGACTTCGCGTGGCCGAACAGGTGCTGCGCTCGCGACAGGTGTCTCGCTGCTCCCTTTTCGGCGGCGAGGGCAGCGTCGAGCGCGCTCTCGTCGCCGCTCTCGAAGAATGCCGTTTCTGCCGCCTTGACGGCGGCGGTGGCCGTGTCGTGCGCGCGACTGGCTGCGTCAAGTTGCTCCCATGCTTCTTCGAGCGTCGGCGCTTGCTGCTGTGTCATTTGCGGGCCCCCATTCGGCGGGCTTCGGCGGCGAAGCGACGAGCGATTGCGGCCCTGGGCGGCAGCCAGCCGGCGGCGATTTGAGCGGGTGGTGACGACGCGACGGCGCTCGACGGTCCCGGGCCAGCGCCGCTGGCCGATCCGATGGCGTCGATCATGCCAGCACGACGGGCGGCGGCTGCGAGCACGACCCCGCCTCGCCCGAAGTTCGCGTTCACGTTCGTCGCCGTGGTCCGTCGCCCCTTGGTGATCGCGCCGACGAAGAGATCGTGGATGGCGTCGAGCTCGGCGCGGACAGTTGCCTGCCCGTCGTCGGTGCGAACGTTGGGGCGCTTGCCCGGCGCCTCCGTGCTCGCGATGTCGACAACGTTCGGGTCGACGTAGATGCTCATCGCGACACCGATGCTCCCGAACTCCGACGCCGACGTGACCGCCGTGATTTTGCCGGCGGTTGCTGCGATCGCGTACGCCGCCGAGCACGCCATATCGGCCTGCACGGTGATTGGTTTTGTCGTTGCTTCGATCGATTGAAGGCAGGCGAAAAGACCTGCGACCGTGCCGCCCGGCGAGTCGACGTCCAGCACGATGCGCGACACGGAAGGGTCAGCGTCGGCTGCGGCGAGCGCATCGCTGATCTCCGCGTAGGTCGTATTTACGGCGCCGAGAAGCATCGCGAGGAAGCTCGGAGATTTTGTCAGCAATCCGCCGACGCTGATCCGAGCTACGTCGCCACCGGTGGTCAGCACGCCTCCGCGCCGGGTTGCGGCATCGACCATGAATTTCGCGCGGCGCTCGGCGTCGAAGGCAATCGGTGATTTGAGCGCGTGTCGGAGCTCGGCGGCGACGTCTTGCGAGAGTAGCAATTTCATGCGTATTTGGTTTCCTGGGGGGAGTAGCGCCGAAGGGCGCGAGAAAGGTAGACGGTGGCGAGGATGCGAGCTGCGCCGGCCATTTCGGGGTCGATGAACGGCTGGGGCTCGGCGCCAGCGGGCGCGACCGCGATCGTAACGACGTGGCGCGGCGCCGGCGCTTGCTCGAGCGCGTCTGCGAGCTCGCGGAGCGCGAGCGCGACACGATGTGTGTTCATCATTTTTTCTCGGTGGGAAGTGGCGCGGGCGAAGTACGACCTCGCCTCGGCGGGGAGCTCAACCGGGTAGAAACCAGCGTGCCCAACGCACGCCACCAAGGACCCCGGGCTCTCCTCGCCGTTCCATCCGGGCTCGAGCCCCGGCCGCGCCGTGGATCTATTCGTCGGCTGCGAGCTGCCGAGCGCGGTGCTCGCGTGCCGCCAACGCCGTCAAGCGCTCGGCGCGCTGTTGAGCCTCGGCGCCGGTGATGCCGCGCCGATCACGAACCTCTGCCGACAGCTCCGCGACGACCGTCGCGACGTGGTGCTGAACCTGCCGCGGCAGCGATCGTGCGATGCCGTCGGGGTCCGCGCCGACGAAGCGGCGAGGCCGTCGGTCCGGCACGTAGACGCCGGTCGCGACGAGCTCGGAGCAACGCTCGCGGCGTGCCCGTCGGCGTGCTGAGCGCGATGGCCGCACGTCCGCCTCGGCGGGGGCCGGGGCGTGAGCCGCTCGGCGGGTATGTGCGGCGGTGGTCATCCGGCCACACCGCGGCGGGCGGCGAACTCTCGGACCAAGGCGGCCGTGCCGCGAGACGCCGCGCCCTGCGCGACGATGCTCAGGAGCGCTGCGCGCCCGAGCCCGGACATGCGCACTACCTCGGCGATGCCGCGATCGCGGATGAGCTCGGCGAGCGCCTCTCGGTGCTCGGGAGGGATTTCGGCGAGTCCGTTTCGGGAGTGCGACATTTGAAACCTCACTCATAAAGCGTCACGAGCACGGCCTCCGTGTGACGGAGGTGGGGGTGTCACACGCCTTGATGCGCCCGGCCCGGAGTGCCCCAGCGGCCGCGGCCCGAGAAAGCGGGCGAACCGCGCGCGCCACCACGGGCTCGTGGCGGGGGGCGGCGACGACGAGCGCGGCGCCCCGTGGCGGCGTAGTCGGCGAGGGCCGCGGGCGCCCCGGTCGTGACGCCGATGGGCTGAAGCGGTCGGCGGCCGGCCAGTCGCCCAGCGTGCCGCACTCCACCTCAGTGCGTGAGTGTGCCGCTCGACGAACGAGGCGACGAGATCGAGCTTCGTGACCGTCGGCTGCGTTCCGCGAGCGTACGCGGGGGCAGCCGGCTTCTTCGAGCAGGGCGACAGCGCCGCGTCCCGATTCTCGGCTGACTCTCGGCTGACTCTCGGCCGTAGCCGGGAATCGATTCTCGGCTGGCACGCCCCCCCTTTAGGGGGCGAGCCGTGAATCGAACGGCCGAGAGCCGCGATACTCGGCTGGCACGTCTGGCCGCGAATCAACCCACCCATCGGTGCCTCAGATCCTTGGTGGAGCCTTCGCGAACGACGTGACCGTCCGCTACGAGTAGCGCGAGAGCACCGCGTACTGGGTGAGCTCCGCGCCCGAGCTTGCCGGCGATGGTGTCGGCCCCGCCCTGCTCGGGCTCTCGCTCGAAGAGCGACCGAAGCTCGGCCTTGACGCGCTCGGTCGCGGCCAGTCGTCGATCGCGGGCCTGCTCCTCCGAGCGGTCTTCCCGAGAGGGGGCACCGCTGGCGCTGACGAGTAGGCCAGCCCTCGGGTTTGCCCCGTCGGGGATGTCCGTGATCGTGATCTCGAAGTCGTCGGTCAGGATGCCGCTCGCCCGGGCCTTCTCGTGTGTGATCCTGGTCGGCTGGCCCTTCTCCGCCTCGAACACGAGCACCGATCCACAAGCGTCGAAAAGAGCTCCAGACCCGCGGATGGCCATCTTCGCGCCGCCTTGCTGAGTCGCGTTCGGTTTGCGCGCGTGATGAATGACCACGAACGCCGCGCCGGTCCGCTCGCTGATGCGAGAGAGCATGTCGAGCACCCGCCGCACCTCGGATGAATTTTCGTCGAGGGAGGGAGCGGCAGCCTTCAGCGAATCGACGATGACGAGCTGATAGCCCGTCACGAGCCGCTCGATCTCGGACTCCGCCGCCGGCTGGTCGAGATACCGAGACGGCATCGTGACGAGCGAGAGCCGGTCGCCGAGGTCCTCGGGACCGAGCATCATCGGGAACGCGAGGCGCTGGTAGCGCTCCCGAGTCAGCCTCGAGCCCTGCTCGTAGTCGAGGTGTAGAACGCGCCCAGGCGTCGCCGCGAATTGCCCCCACACTCTCGCCGACGGGTCGCCGCTCGCAATCGTCAGAGCCGCAGATTGGGCCGCCGCGGTCTTGCCGGAGTAGCCGTAGCCTGCCCACATGGCAGGCGCGCCCGGGCAGAGATCGATCCCTTGGATGATGTACTGGATCGGCTCGAGCGCGGCGAAGATGGCCGCGGCGTCGAGCCGCGGGAACGGATCGGGAGGGGCCTTTACTTCGGCAGGTTCCGCAAACGCCGGGGGCGCGTGCTGCTTCGCAGCTGTGGTCAAAGCGCGACCTCCGGGCGGTGCGCCGACACTTCATGGACGAGCAACTCAGCCCAATCTTTCTTGCCGAATTTCGGTCGCAGCCGTCGAACGCTGGACGCTCCGCCCGCGAACACATCCGCGGCGATCCGCTCGGCAGCGCGGTCTCCCGCATCGTCGCGGTCAAGCGCGAGCCAGACGTCGCGCCCCTGGCAGTATTTGGCCCATTCGGGGCGCCATCCGTCCGTGCCCGGCAGGCCGAGCGGCAGCAGGTGGGAGCGGTCGCGATGATCGAGCACGCGCAGCGCGAGCACGTCGAGCGCACCCTCACACCATGTGATCGCCCGGGTAGTATCGTTCGCGCGAAGTTGCTCGGCGCCGAACGGGAGCGATGGGCGCATGCCCGGCGGGAAGACGTATTTGCTCGCGCGCTGCCCGTCGAGCCGGCGGCGCTGCAGGACTTGGATCGAACCGTCGAGCCCGCGCCACGGGATCACGAGCCGATTCTCGGCGAACGAGAAAGCGGTCAGGTCAGACCTGCCGGCGCCGTCGCGCCCGACAAGGCCGGCGCAAGCTAGCGTCTCAGGCTCGAACGTCGCACAGAGTCGCGCGACAAGTGCCCGTTGTTCATGTCGCGGCGGGAGCACCGATAGTCCAGCGTGCGACCCCGAGACCACGAGCACGCGGTCTTCGAAGTAGCGGACGCCGTCTGGCTCGGCCGTCCATGGGGTCAGCTCATGCAGCCGTGTCGCGATCGCGTTGTATTCGGTCGCGCTGATTCGCGGTGCGACCGGCTCGCGGCGAGCCTCGATCCGCATGCCCGCGAGCTCCGCCGCCTCTTCGAGAACGCGATCAAACTGAGTCCTGATGTCGAACCCGCGGACGCCGGCGATCAACGTCAGCGCGTCGCCGGACGCATCGCAGCCGAAGCAGTGGACGCGAATCGTCCCGTCTTCACCGAGCATGACCGAGCACGACGGGGTCTTCTCCTTGTGAAAGGGACAGAGGACCACGAGCCCGCCGCGCTGGCGCTTCGCGCCCTTAGCGAGCCCCAGGGCTTCCGCGAGCGCGTGCGGGTTGCTCAGAGCCCGGCGGATTTCGCGCGCCCAGGTCAAAACGCCTCGTCCCATTCCGCGCGCTCGGACGCGCTCCGCTCGGATCCCGGCTGCGCTCCGCTCCCGCCCGGTGCCGGACGCGGACTCGAGCGCCGCGGACGCTCCTCTATAGGCCGTCGCTCGAGGTCTCGCGCCGACTGACTGCCGACCTTGCTGGATATCTTGTTGAGCGCCTCGACGACTGCCGCGATCTCACCGTCACGAATTGACGTGCCCTTTTTGGTGGGGTGCATTTGGCCATCGCTCCCGCGGAAATGCACGCGCACGTCGGTGAACGGTCGCCCCTCGTACATGCGTCGAGTCACGCGCAGGACGTCGCCTTCGCCTCGAGGGAGCTCGAGCACGATGTAGTCCCCGCCGCTCATCGGGCCGTCCTCCGCGTCTCGATCTCGCGCCGAGTCAGCCGCATTTCCCGCCCGAGCTCGCGCTCTTCGTCCGTGAGCTCGCCACGCGGGCACGTGCATCCCGAGTACGCGCGCCCCCCGCACGTTTCGCACGGCGGGTCGACGTCATGCTCGTGATCAGCGACGCTGGTCATTGGGCTCCTCCAGCGCCTGCCGGCCGTGACCCCTCGCGCCGCTTGCGCAACCAGCCGACCACCTCGCCGAGCTCGAATCGCGGCGCATCGCCGACCCGCAGCTCGGGCGCGCCCTCGGCGCGCAGTCGGTCGACCGTATCCACTCCTACGCCGAGCGCCGCAGCCAGCCCTCGCCGGTCGAGCAGCGCCGGAGCGGTCGGGCGGCCTGCCGCGCCCTCGACCAGCTCGGCTAGGCTGCTCCCGAGCCGTTCGGCGAGGGCGTCGGCGAGGGCGTCGGCGAGACCGTCGAGGGCGCCGGGGGCTCCGGTAGCCCGAGCTCCCGGGCGGCCGCCACCACCCGCAAGCGCGAGTACTCTCTCCCGCGGCCTCGGTAGACCTGCGCGACCGTCCGCTCGCAGACGATTGCCTTTGCCGCGATCCGCACCCGGTCGTGATTGTTGATCATCGTCGTTACGCTCCTGTGCACCTATGTTCCGCACATAGGTAGAGCGTCATGAGGACTCGCCTCGTGTGACACGACCCCCACCGTCACACGGACTTCGGCTTCTTCTTCCGCGCCCGGCTCGCGCGAGCCCGCTCGCTTTGGTTCAGAGCTGCCACGGCTTGCGGCGGCGCTCCGAGCACGCGGTAGACGGCGCGGGCGACATCGATCTGCGCCGCAGCCAAATCCGCATCGCCAATCGCCTTACTCACCGCCTCGATTGCGCGGCTCTCGCCGGGCCACGGTTCTCCGAGCGGCGGGATTCCGACCGGGCCGAGCAGGTCGGGGGACGAACGCAGCATATTGAGGGCCCCTACAATGTCCCCGCTCGTTCGCGCATAGTTGACCGCGAAGATGAACCTTCTTGTCTGCTCGGCCTTCCTTTCGGGGCCGCGGTGCGGCCCGAGATGCCGCCTCGCGACGCGCTCAAGCTCCGCATCGACCTCGGCGTCACCATCGCCGAGCGCCGTCAGTACAGCGGCGATTGCTCGGACTCGGCGATTTGCACGGCCGTTGCGCTTGGAGGAGAGGCGAGCCCGCGTGCCAAGTGCCATCACTCCCCCGATGATGTTTTCGGGTTCGAACTCTGCGGCTTCTACCTGCCGGAGGTCCTTGATCTCCAGGCTCAGGGTTCGGGTCTCGGGTGGCTCAAGAGAGCGCACCAAATTTTGTAAGCGCTCTTTCGCGCCTTCCGGCGCATCTTCGTCGATGCTGGCGGTAGTCACCTCGACGCCGGGGAGCTTGCGAGCGAGCGCCTCCTTACGCCGTTTGCTTGTGCGCACCGCGTCGCGGGCTGGCGTCACGACCGCCAGGGCCGCACGACTTCGGAGCTCTTTCTCCGTTTCGTTGGCAATCGCTGGGAGCGTCATCAGCGCGTCCTGGATCCAGTCGTCGTGATCCGCGCTGCGTTTCGCGTACTCCTTCCGGAGCTTCGCCCGCATCGCCTCGCGCGCGACGTTGAACTGCTTTCTCGTTAGAGCTATTTTGGCGGCGGTCATGATGGTGACCCATGACGCCCGGCCGTTTGCAGCGGCGCGGGCGTTTCTACATGGAGCGTCTCACGTCCCCCTGGCGCTGCCCACCCCCGCCGCGAGCTCGTCGGCGAGGGTCCGGAGGTACGCGCCGAGCGCGGCGTCAGAGGCTTCGGCGCGTCCGAGGAGTTTTGGCATGGGTTTTTGGCATGGGTCTCGTGGATCCGATGTTTTGGCCACCGGCGGCGCTAGGGGGGGCGGCGCCGATCCGCGCAAATCCGCAGGGATCCGCGCGCCCGGAGCGCTTTGGGTGCCGGCTGTTGCAGGTTCAAATCCTGCCACCCCGACTAACTCATCGAAACCTCCTTGTGAAAACGGGAGCTTAGCAGAACGACGAGATTGTCGTTTCCACGCTATTGCCAAGTCCGCGAACAACTCGAGCTCCCCGCGCGGCTGCAAGGGTGATCCGCACAGCCGAATTCGGCTGCGATCGTTCGCACTCGCGGCCGTGTCAAATCAAATAGGATTTGAACCGTTCCGGGTCCCAACTCGGCGCCCACCTGCGTACGGCGCTTGATCGATACGCGCGGCCGGCTACGCCCGTCGAACACGCAGCCGTGCCGGCGTCCCAACGACCAGGCACCCAACCCAGTCGGCTGGGTCATATCGTTCGAACCAGCCCAGAACGTACTCCGCGGCGCGATACTGTTCCGTGTCTGGCAAGCGCGCGACGAGGACGCCCGCGTGAGTGCCTGGCGGGTACAGTCGGGCGTCGCCGAAATCGCCGTCGAGAGTAACGAGAAAGCGCTTGTCGGCCTGAGCGGCGGCCCAGACGTCGCCGTCAGGTTTGCCGGTTAGCTCCTCGTCGCGAACAGTGTCGGCATCGTGCCCAAGTTCGGCAAGGCCCGCCTTCAACCTCAACGACAGATTTTCGTCGAGCTTGATCCTCATCGACCGGCGCCGGCCGCGCGCGGTGACGGCGCAGGGAGGTCGTCCGCCGCAGCCTGTGCCGCGAAGGCGATCACGGCGCGCACGTCGTCTTCAGAGAGGCTCGGGAACTGGTCGACAATCGTCTCGATGCGATCACCATGCGCAAGGTGCGAGAGCACGACGCTCACCAGCACGCGGGTGCCCTTGAGGGTCGGCTTCCCGTGACAGATCGCGGGATCCGAGACGATTCGCTCGCGCCAGTCCATGACGGACAACTTAGCACGAGGACCGATGGTCGACGCATCCGCGCCGACGATAGTGCTGGCCGCCGGCAGACGTCCGGCGGTCCGACCCTCCCCGGGCTTTCCTGAGATGAAGGTCTGCAGACGGCGTTTCGGACCGGAGTTCGATGCGCTGACCGTTTGCCATGTGACGTACGCGCAATCACCTCGCCGCGTCGCTCGGGCCCCTACGCCGGCAAGGTGTCGCGCAGCGCTCCGTTGTACACGTCGTCGCCGCGCTCTTGCCGCGGCGGGTGTACGACGAGCTGTCATCGTGCCATCCGAGATTTGCGGCTGTTCACAAATGATAGAGGATTGATGGCGCCGGATGATAGCCTTCCGCAACCGGATGGTCTTGCGTAGGAAGAGGAAACGGGCGGCATCAGGCAACCTGCCAGCGGCACGTACCTGAAATCGCTAGAAGTCAAGAACGTGCGCTGCTTCGCCGCGCCTCACAAGCTTTCCCTGGTGGGAGAGGACAGCGAGCCAGCACGGTGGACTGCGGACGCAAGACAGACCAGCCGGAATTCTCATGGAAGCGTCGGTAGTTGTTCACGGTTCACGTTGGCAACGGATGCTCTATGTCGTCAGAGATCACGACAGGATGCTGAGCTGGGGCGCTCGCGGATCTCCCGTCGGCGGAGGATGGTCTCCAACCCAACGAACGGCAAAGCAACACGCAGCGGCCACTGAGATAAGTCCCGCCGGCACGTTCGCTGTCAGCCCGTATGCGCCCGGGGAGTTTCATCCGCGGATCTGGCGACCGGTACACGCCCGCCGGACGCCGCCAGTGTCGCTCGATTCCTTGCATGCGACCCTGCAAGCGCTGACGAACCTTCTCACGTACTTCGCTGAGCTTCGCGGGCACGTGGAGGTGCACCGACGGAACAACGCGGCCTTCGGACATCGGCTGCGCGAGCTACTCTTCCTGAGCTGCACGGAAGTCGAAGCCGCGTGCAGGGGAATACTGAAGGCGAACAACTACGCGAAGCGGGGCAACTGGACGATGGCGGATTACCGGAAGCTCGCCCGACCGATGCGTCTAGCCGAATGGGAAATAGCACTCACCCGGCACCCCGCCTATCCGCCGGTGCGACCTTTTCGGTCATGGCGCGGCACTGGGTCTCTGGGCTGGTACCAGGCCTACAACGCCGTAAAACATGATCGCGAAGGAGAGCTCCGACTCGCTAACCTCGGCAACGTTGTCGCCGCGCTTGCTGGAGCAGTCGTGCTTGCCATCGCGCAATTCGGACCGGAAGCATTGGACTACGCATTGGCGTGGGGAAACCGCAGCTGGGTGTCGACCGAGCCGCACTTCCGCACGTTTGAGGTGAGGCGCTGGCCGCTCTGGTCCCCTCGGCAGCTATACATCCCGCCGCTTGGCAAGAAGGACGACTGGACCGCCTCGTCCCTTGATCGGTTTCTGTGAGCAGCCGTGAGGGGGCGCGGGCAGTGGCGCTGTAGCCGGACCCTCACGCTTGCTGTCGGCGGCTCATTTGCGTCAGAGCTCACCAATAGATCGCCACAAATTCGCAATCGAGAAAGTGTTGCGCTTTGGGTTGAGCGCTCGTCGCCGCGCCCTCCGTTCGCACCACCGATACCTCTGCCTGAGCCTCAGCGCGAAGGCGCTCCAGCATTTCGTCGGATAGCTCCACGCCCGTGTTTGCCAGCAAGACATTCTGAAGTCGCCTCGTCTCGGAGCGCCAAGTATCAAAGTCAAACGGCTTGCTATTGAGTGAAGCCGTACTCGCTCGCGCAAGAGAAACCGCTTCCACCTGACAGGCTGTGCCAGCATGCGCAGCGACGCTCTCGATGAATCGATCGAGCAAGGGCGCGAGCGACGATGGCGCCACCGCAGGCGTCGTGGCGCCGCGATTCAGCATTGCCTGCCAACTCTCCGCATTCATCTGTATCGAGAATCCAGGAATGATCTCTTCGAGCACATGACTCAACTTGATTGGCGTCCAAGCATCACGAATCCCATCCTGAGCGATTCGCGCCAGGACTCGAAAACGTCCACGGGAAAACAGCACCCGTCGGATGTCCTTCCAAAACAAATCCTGCTCGGCAACACCAACGAGGAACAGTGAACCCACATTCTGCCCCTCCGCTACTTTCTCCCGAACGACCTGCAGGTTGTCACCCATGCCGGTGACAGCGTAGCCTAGCACACGGGCGCGAATCGGGACGAGCCCGCCTAGCACCGCCTGCAAAATTCCCTGAACCGCGCGACCCTGGGCGAACTGTGTGCGCATCGAGTTGCCGAACAACTCTGGGCTTTTCTCAAAGATCCCAACGAGTGAAGAAACGACGGTTGCCATCCGAAAAACAGGCTCAACATCGAGCTCTACATCAAGCTCAACAAGGCCCCCCCGAACCAGCTTTTCGGCACGCACACCAACAGGATTACCCGGGTCACCGCCGCAACGAAGCAGCAGGCCTTCTTGCTCAAGTTCAAGCAGATCCTTGAAGGTCGTTTGGACGATCGACTTTTTCAGCACTTGGCTGCTCTGAGACGTGCCCGCTGAACGTTCCAGCGCCCCCTCTACATCAAAAAGGGCGAGGTCTGCACCGACCTTACCCGCGGCCTTCGTCTCCCAGTTCCGCTCCTTGACATCTGTCTGCTCGCTCGCAATTGGGCCGAGCCGCGAAGCGAGAAGACTGTGGACGCTGGTACCATCCAAGTATACAAATTCGCGCAATTCCGTAGCGACCTTCGCCTCCTCAAGACGCTTCTTCCGCTTAGCAATCAACCGCCGGCGCTTTCGGTTGCGCCACCAATTAAACATGCTGGGGCGCCTTCTGTTGCCGTTGCTCACGAACGCGCGAGAACCCCTCCACAAAATCGCTCGGCAGAATAAGATCTCTTTCGTCGTCGGCCGCGAGTAGCGCCGCCTCGCTCCAGATCGCCGTGAGTTCGACGGGACTCCAGCCGTCCGTACCAGAGACCACGGTATCGTATGGCAAACTCGCGACCTTCGATATCTTTCGCCCTGAATTCTCCAATACCAGCCGTCGCGCGGTTGCATCGGGCAATTTGAACTCCACCTCCCAATCGAACCGACCTGGCCGTCGCAACGCCGAGTCAACTGCGTCTGGCCGATTCGTGGCGGCGACAACCACGATCCGCTTGCTCGGCTCGAAGCCATCCATCAGCGCAAGCAACTGCGCTACTAGCTTCTGACTGACCTCGTGCGCGCGATCCGAGCGCTGGGGTGCGACGCTATCGATCTCATCAAAAAAGATGATCGCCTGTTCCTGGGCAGCAGCGTCGTCAAAGATCGCACGAAGGACGGCTTCACTCTCACCGTACCACTTGGTCAGAATTTCTGGTCCGCTCACTGTGTAGAATGTCGCCTTTGCGTGCCTTGCAATGATTCTGGCCAACATAGTTTTGCCAGTCCCGGGTGGACCGGAGAATAGAATCCCTTTTATTGGTCGCGCACCGATTTTCTTTAGTTGGGCGCTTCGCGTAAGCGGGAGCTCAATGAGTTTCTTTGCTCGCGCTACGACATGATCCATGCCACCAAAGTCATCAAAATCGTCGGCTATGTCCGCGCTCTTGACTTTGAAGCGACCAACATCAACCTCGTTGCTCGTACCAACCTCGACGAGCCGTAGCGGCTGGTCGGAAAGAACTCGAATGACTTGGTCGTCACGAGAAATCAGGACCGTGTTGCCTACGGCGTACTCTGGCGTTTGAGTCGTTGTTATTTTTTTCCAAGTGCCGCCCTGATCAATGACGGTCAAATCGTGCAGCTTCAGTCTCACGACTGCAATGCTGTCTTGAGCGGGGGCAACCGTCTTTGCGGGCCACAACGACGCTGGCGCAATCTCCATGTGGCCTCGATCGGGCCAGAGGAGAAGCGTGTCCCCAACCTCTGGCACGAGTCGCTCCTCGTTGCTCGATGTCGCATGTCCACCGCCGCCCGCCTTTAGCTCGAAGTGGATCTGCCGACCGTCCTCACTCTTGCTGCAAACGTGAGCAATCTGACCTTCACTGGCAATCTCCACGTAGTCGCTCATGTTCGTTGCCAGATGAAGAACCGCGGCTGCAGCGCTCCCTCGGGGACCAGATCAAGCCGACACACAACATCCGCCAAGATAAGCTGCGTGACTCAGCGCGGCTGGCAGCAGATCGTAGAGCGAGTCGCTTTTCCAGTTCATGGGGCAGATCTCGTACCGTCCGCCATGACCCGCGAACCGGCGAACGAGGAGGCGCGCTGGAAACCCCTTGCCCAACCAAGGCCCCTGCATCGCCTCTGCCCCAAGAAATTCCGCTGGATCCATTGTTGGCGCGCTCTGAACGGATGTATAGTTACCTAAGACGGTGCCGCGGGCAAGTACGGCTAGGATTTGCCCTCCCATTCATCCGTCGTCCCTGGCGTGCATTGGGCTCGGGCGGTTGGTGGCTGCCAGCTGCTCAAGTTGGACGACAGGCACGCGCCAGCGGCTCCGGGTTGCGTCGTTTCCACGCTATTACCAACTCGGGCGTCGTTTCATGTCCTCTCGTGTCGCGTCGTGAGGCAGGCTCAAGCTCACGTCCCAGCAGAGAACATGCTGAACGCGCGGATCCGCTGCGGTTTCGGAGAACGCGTTCTCAAATCCTGCCACCCCGATCGCAGATTCGTGATCGCCAGAGGCGAGTTTCAGCATGGGCGATGCAGAAACTCCGGGGGTCGGGACGAGCAGGTTCGGCAGCGCGCCCTCCGGCAGCGTCCGCATTTTCTCCTGGTTCCGTAGGTAGCGCTCGTGCGCGGCGAGCGAGGCGTGGCCCGCGAGCGCCTGGGCCTGCTGTGCGTTCACGCCGGCGTCGGCGAGCGCCTGGTTGAAGGCCCGGCGCCAGCTGTGGAGGTCCACCGGGAGCGTGTACTCGGTCTCGGCGAGTAGCGTCCGCTCCCGGGGCGTCATCTCGCGCTTGGAGGCCACCCAGCGCCAGCGAGCGAGTTTCCGGCCGTTCGAACGCTTGGACTCGACGAGCTTCCACTCCTCGAGCCCGAACGCGCGCGCGAGGTCGCGCCGGAAGGCCTCCGCGTGGCTCGTATGCTTCCGCGCCGCCTCGCGCTCATCCTCGTCGGGCGCGAAGCCTTTCCGCTTCGGAAACACCAGCCGCGCGCATCGAACATCAGCTCGCAAATTGCCTTGTCCAGCTGCTCCTCAATGTTCGCCCATTTATCATCGTCGTCAGCCATCGTTCCGCTCCTTGAACATCCCCGGTTCCACATCCGCCAGCCGCCCGAACTCGTGCCCGCACGCCTTGCAGTGCTCCGTCGGATTGTCGGGCCCGACGAGGCATTCGCCGATCACGAGCTCGCCGCGTGCTTCCGCTTCGCCGAGCGCCGGCGGCGGTTCGCCGTAGACGATCCTGATGACGTCGGGCGAACCGCACGCGGGGCACGGCGGCTTCGCCAGCTCCTCCAGCCTCCGGACGGCGCGCGCGATTGTGCCCGACGTGATGCCATCGTCGAGCGCCGAGTACCCGTTCCAGGAGCCCATGTAGTCGGCGCGCCAGAAGAAGACGAGCGCGAGCTCGCACTCGTCGCTCGTGGCGACTGACCAATCCGTGTCGGGCTCCGGACGTTTGTAGGAGCGCGGTCCGATGGCGCCGTTCACGGCGTGGACGTAGGCGATCTTCAGGTCGTCCGACGCCACCCCCAGCACGAGCTCGGGCAAGAGAGCGAGCAGTGGAGCGAGACGTGAACGCCCCGCTCCCTTGACTTGCTCGTCGCTCATACTTCCTCCGCGAAGAGCTCTAGCATCCCGCTCTCGTTCGCCTGGTGCATCCATCTGAACATCGTGACGTCGTCCTCCTGGCCGTCGGATAGAGCGTCGACGAGCTCGAGCCCGTGGTCGTCACGACGCCAGACGCGGATTATAAGCACGCCGCCGACGCCGGCTGAAATGCTCGTGAGCACCGTGGCCGGACGAGGCGCGCCCGCTGGAATTCGCTTGGCGATCATGGGCCGTGCTCCTCGAGCATCCCGCTCTCGCTCACCTTCGCTGCGAGCTCGTATACGCCCGCGAGCTCTTGCAGCGCGCTCGCCGCAGTGCTCGCGAGGATAGCGGTGCCGCGCGCCTTCACCGCCTGCTTTGCGTACGTGTAATCGGCGTGCTCGGCGACGGATGCGGCGCTCTCCGCGGCTGCGCGCAGAATGACCGCCGCACGTTCGGCCTCCTGCTCCCGCTCCGCGACGAACGTGTCGAAGCGATCGAATAGGGGTTCGCTCATTGCACCACCTCGCTTGCGGGCTCGCCGCACGCCTCCATCGCCCGATTGATCGGCATCGTGAAGCGTAAGTTCCCCACGCGAAGCGCAGGAGACTCGACCCAAAAAAAATGACTATCCATGCTATGCGGGGCCAGAATCCGAGGCCCCCCGAACGCGTTTGACGACAGCAGCGTCCTCCGCTTCCATGCGCGATGGCCTTGTATGCCCGGACCAGCACTGAGGGTCGCGGGGGAAGGATGCTCGATGCGTCGGAAGTGGACTTGGAGCCTCTTGCTGGGATGTCCGTTTGCGTTCGGTTGTGGTGCAGCGTCGATGGTGATCAAGCCCCCAGTCGAGCAGAAGTGCGCGAGCTACGGGCTGAGGGGCTGCGACCAGCTCGTCGACGGAGTCGTTCTCTACGTGAACGGAGACAAGGACGCCGCGGTGCTCGCGCTGAAGCGCGGGGCCGCTGCGAACTCGCCGGCCCAGCTTCGGCCGTTCGCCGGCGCGATCAAATCGGTGATTTCCGGTGAGACCGGGCAAGAGATCGCGGAGATCCTCGCTGACGACGTTCAGGCGCCGGCGGGTCCGGTGGTCGTCGCCGCAACGACGAACATGGACGGCGCGACTACTGGCCCTGCGAGCGCGCCGGGTAGCGGCGCTACGGCAACTCCAGTGGCCACCCAGAGCGTTCCACGGACTGATCCGGTGCTCGAGAACCTGGCGCTGGCCCTGGCCGCCGCCGTGGATCCATCTCGACTGTTCACCGAGAGCGTGAGCCCGCAACGTGAGCCTACGAAGACGGTCTGCGAGGTCGCCGGGAGCAACTCGACGTGCGTTCGAAAGGGGACCGGGCCGTTCGTTATCACCGACGCAATCACGCCGAGTGCCTGCAAGGCCGATCTCTTCATCGGCGCAAGCGACTACACCGGAAAGATGAGCTGGCTCGTCCAAACGAATTCGCCGGGCTTTCACGGGGCACACTTTCTGCTGAGATCTGACCAATGGCTTACCGTCGCCGCGCGTGGAGTTCCGACGAATGCGGATGGTGACGATCGTTGCATCGTCACGTGGGCGGGCTTTCGTCCTCGCATGGTCCCGCTCAGTCTCGGCGCAGCGTCCGAGTAGCGGCCCGGCCGTGGGCTGTGCATCAATTGGTACAGAGAAGCCGTCACGCTCCTCGTCGTGCAATGGCAGCTCCAGCGAGGGATCCGAGGGCGATGCCCGCGAACATGCTGGACACGCCGAGGACGCCGAGCCGCACGCACCCGAGAGCCGCTGCTAGGCCGGCCACCGCACTCGCAGTGAGGACGCTCGAAGCCCGCGCGCGTAATCGAGATTGGTTCAGCGAGATCATTGCGCCCGCGCCCGTGCCGAGCAGGACGGCAAAGGTGGTGCAGAACGATTGCGCGCCTGCGAGACCGCAATGTAGATCGAGACGATCGAGAACGATGCCGGCCAAAAGCGGCAAGCTGCCGGCGACGAGGCCCGTGTTCACGGCGTCCATCCCGCGTCGATCGCGCCAGCGGAGCCATACGGCCGTCGCGAGGAGGATGAAGGTCAAACAAGCGCACGCCCCCCGCCCCGTGCGCTCGACGAGACACGCGGTACCGACGGGGATCACGACCACCGCAATCCTGAGTGCGGTCAATATCCGGCCGATCTCATAAGCGCGTAGGCCGCGCACCGTCAGCTCTTCAGTCGTCACCATAGAGTTTCCTCCAAACCGCGCGGAAGCGCTCGAGCGCGCGCTGTTTGCGCTTACGAAACGTCGCGTTGCTCGTCGCAGCGAGCTCGACGCTGCCGACGAGACCAAGGGTCAGGCGGTCCTCGGTCGAAAGGGTTCCGGCGACGGCGAGCACGAGTGCGTCGAGCTCGCTGCGGATCGCGGCTTCCTCTTGGGATGGCGCGGTGTCGGCGAGGCTGCCGAGCACCTTGTCGGCATCCCCGGAAGTTTCGCGGCGCCGCTGATGGCGCCTTCGGATGGTCATGACCTCATAGCTCGCGATGGCGAACGCCCACGAGAGGCCGTCACGCCGGCGGTCGAAGTCGGAAATCCGAGCGCAGATCTTCAAGAAGACTTCCTGGGCGGCGTCTTCGGCATCTTCGACCTGGGCCAGCCCGCGCTCCGCGAACGAACGAATGACGGGCCAAAGCTCGTGGACGAGCGGCTCCATCGCGGTCCGATCTCCGTCGGAAAGCCGCGTCATTGCAGCCTGGATGGCCTTTCGTCGAACCGCGTCCATGCCGGTGGCCTGCCCGCCCCGTCAGAATACGCGGAGCCGATGCGGTAGGCGGCAGCAGCAAAAGCGTGACCTTTTTTTCGCCGGGCCGGTCACGAGCTGCCCCGAGACGCCTACGGAAAACTCATGAACCAAGCCGAATCATCGAGCACGGTCGCCTGCACGCCCGCGGAAATTCCGTCGGACAAAAAGCGCCGTTGGCTCGCCCTGGGCGTTCGAGTCTATGCGGCCGTCGACAAGTTGGAGGAGCTGCCGGACGGATTCGCCTTCAGGTTACCGAACGACGCGGCGACCTTCATTGCGGCGGCCGAATACATCACGCTCGATCGCCTTTGTTGCAAGTTCCTGCGCTGGGAGCTCCGCTCCGAAGCGAACGCGGGTTCCGTGTGGCTAACACTCACCGGACCCGACGGGACGAAGACGCTGCTGCGCTCCATCCTCGAGGCCATCGACCTCGTACCGGAGCACGTGGTTCGCGCGGCCGGCCTGCCCGTTGCGTCCCGACGTCAGTCGCCAGCGGAAGCCGTCCCGTAGAGAGCGGCCTCTCGCAACCACTTTCGCCCTTGCGCAGCGCTCGCACGCGGGTTACATACTGAACCACATGGTTCAGCGTTTGCCCGCCCACCTCGATGCGTCGTTCTCCGCGCTGTCGGACGCGACCCGACGTGGCGTTCTCGAGCAGCTCGGACGTGCCGACGCTTCGATCTCGGACCTCGCCGAGAAGTTCCACATGACGCTCACGGGCATGAAGAAGCACGTCGGCGTCCTCGAGCGGGCCGGGCTCGTCAGCACGGAAAAGGTCGGACGCGTGCGGACCTGCAAGCTCGGTCCGGGTCGACTGGAGGACGAGACGGTCTGGATCGAGCGCTACCGCCGGCTCTGGGCCTCACGCTTCGACGAGTTGGACGCCGTGGTCGAGGAACTGAAAAAGAAGGAGACGGTCAATGCAAACAAGCAAAGAGAGTGAGCCTAGCACGATGAAGAACCGAACGACGGTCGAACGGAAATCCGACCGTGAGCTAGTCGTCACGCGAAGCTTCGACGGCCCGGCGCGCATCGTGTTCGAAGCGTGGACCAAGCCCGAGCTGTTCAAGCGATGGTGGGCACCGAAGTCGAGCGGTATGGCCATACTCTCTTGCGAGATGGACGTTCGCGTCGGGGGCGGGTATCGGCTCGTGTTCGGTCACGCTGCTGCGAAGCAGCCCATGGCGTTCTTCGGTAAGTACATCGAAGTGACTCCGCACTCGCGGCTCGCCTGGACCAACGAGGAAAGCGATGACGGCGGAGCCGTCACCACGCTGACCTTCGAGGAAAAAGGCGGCAAGACGCTGCTCGTCATGCACGATCTCTATCCCTCGAAGGAAGCCCTCGACAGCGCGATCGCCTCCGGGTCGACGAGCGCAATGCCCGAGACGCTCGCGCAACTGGACGAGCTTCTCCTCACGTTGGTGCCGAGCGAAGGCTAGACCTGCGAGAACATTCCGCTGAACGGAGCCGTCAGCGAGCGGTTCGGAGGAATCCGCACGCGGCGGGGCTTGACGCCGGGTATGGTGGCGGCAGGACATCTGCTCATGAAACAGGTCAGTCTCGGCTCACAGGGCCTGCGCGTACCGGCAATCGGCTTGGGCTGCATGGGCATGTCGGATTTCTACGGCTCCTCCTCGGAGGCTCAAAACCTCGCCGTGCTCGCGCGAGCGGCCACCATCGGCTGCACCTTTTGGGATACGTCCGACATGTACGGCCCATTTACGAACGAGCTCCTGCTGGCGAAGGCGCTCAAGGGCCGGCGCGAGCAGATCATCCTGGCAACCAAGTTCGGAGTGGCCCGCGGTGAAGACGGCAGCTGGCAAGGCATCAAAGGGAATGCCGATTACGTGAAGGCTTGTTGCGATGCCTCACTGAAGCGCCTCGGGACCGACCACATCGATCTCTACTACCAGCACCGCGTGGACGAAAAAACGCCCATCGAGGAAACGGTGGGCGCCATGGCTGAGCTCGTGAAGGCGGGAAAGGTACGCTATCTCGGCTTGTCCGAGGCCGATCCGGAAACGATCGCGCGCGCCCACGCGGTGCATCCCATCAGTGCGCTTCAAACCGAGTATTCCTTGTGGTCACGGGACGTCGAAGCCGCCATTTTGCCGACGATCCGCCGACTCGAGATCGGCTTCGTGGCGTACAGTCCTTTGGGTCGCGGCTTCTTGTCCGGAGCAATCCGCTCGCGAAGCGACCTGCAACCCGGCGACTGGAGATTGCAAAATCCTCGATTTTCCGAGGAAGCGATCGCAAAGAACAGGGGCCTGGCGGAGCTCGTGACTGAAATCGCGAAAGAGCTCACGGCCACGCCGGCGCAGGTCGCGCTGGCCTGGGTGCTGTCGCGCGACCTCCTGCTCGCCGCGATCCCCGGCACACGCAAGCTCGAGCGCTTGGAGGAAAACTGGGCGTCACAAGACATCAGCTTGCGACCGGAGCAGCTGGCTCGTCTCGAGTCGCTCGCTCAAGGCGTGACGGGCGCCCGCTACTAGAAGCGCCGGGCACGGCCGGCCAACCGACGCCCCGCGAGGAACGGGACGTGTGTTCCCTACGCGCGCCGTACGGTGACGGCCGGGTCGCGCGGATCGGGGCGGCGCGTCGCGCGCTCGAACTCGGCGGCGACCCGCGTTGCTACATCGACGAAGGAGAAGCTCGGCGCGAGTTGGATGGAACCGATGTCTTTCCCATGGATGTTGCCGCGACGGCAGAGCATGGGGAGAAGGCGGCGCACGTCCGCACCTTGGGCTTGCCCCCACGAGACTCTAAAGCGCGTCCAGCCCTCGCCTGCTGGGTCGTCGCGCGTCGGTGGCAAAGGGCGACCGTTGCGGTGGCCCGCGCGGACAGCGGTGGAGTGGACAGGCTGGTAGTGCCCGGCGTGCTGCGTGAGCGGCGTGACTTTGCGCGGCGCGCACGAGGCTTCGCTGCTCACGCGCTCGAGCAGGAGGCCGAGGGCTCGCTCGGCGGCTCCGCTCGCGACGAGACGCGCTGCGAGGCGCAAAGCGCGAGCGCTCATGCCCGGGCTCGTCGTGGGCGCCGAGTCGGGGGCGCTCGGCTCGGCCGTCAACTCGGCAATGAGTTTTTCGTCTTGCTCCGCGGCGATGCTTTCCGCCGAAGGGATTGGCTCCAAGCGAAAGCGGACGTGCGCGCGCTTGAGCATGGCCGTGAGGCGCGGCAACCCCGCGGGTTGGACCATGATGGAACTCTTGCCTTTGCGACCCGCCCGCCCGGTCCGACCACTGCGGTGGGTGTAGGTGTCGGCGTCGGTCGGCGGCTCGAGCTGAACGACGCGCGCGATGTCTTGATGGTCGATGCCGCGGGCAGCCACATCGGTGGCGACGAGGATCTGGAGCTTGCCGGTTTTGAAAGCACCGAGCGCTCGCTGTCGAGCGGCTTGCTCCATTTCTCCGGACAGGGAATCAACCGAAAAGCCGGCTTGGTGGAGGGCTTCGCACGCCTCGGCGACGCCGGCGCGGGTGCGCGCGAAAGCCAAGACCTGCTCGTCAGGCGCCGCGAGCAGAAGGTTGATGAGAGCGTCGATGCGCTCGTTCGGCTTGACCAGGTGGACCATGTGCTCGATGTCGCCGTTGGCGGACCCGAGGGGCGTACCGTGAATGGAGGCCGGATTGGTCTGGACGCGCTGGGCGAGCGCCTCCACTTCGCGCGGAAAAGTCGCCGAGACGAGGTGGGTGCGATGGCCTTCGGGCGCGCGCGCGAGGATCGCTTCCAAAGCTTCGCGAAAGCCGAGATCGAGCATGCGATCGGCTTCGTCGAGGACGAGCGCCTCCGCTCGTTCGAGCAGGATGGCTCCGCGCGTGAGATGGTCGAGCAGGCGCCCCGGGGTGCCGACGACCACGGCCGGGCCGCGCGCGAGGAGGCGGAACTCGTCCCGAACGCTCGCGCCGCCGATCACCGAGGCCACGCCGACTTTGCTCGGCGCGTAGAGCCAGGCGAGCTCGGCTTCGACTTGTTTGGCGAGCTCCCGAGTGGGCACGATCACCACGGCCTGCGGCCGCGCGACGCCGTCGCTCGGTTTGGCAGCGGGTTTCAGGCAGTCGCGAAGCGCGAAGCCGATGGCGAGCGTCTTGCCGGAGCCTGTTTGGGAGCTGATGCGAAGGTCGCGGCCGGCGAGCGCCGGGTCGAGAACGGCCTGCTGGACCGCCGTGAGGCTTGCGTAGCCTTTCTTGGCGAGCGCGCTCGAAAGGTCGGGGCCGAGGAGCTCGAACGGATCGGAAGACGGGAACATGAGGGTCGCCCGTATATCACCGAACGCGAAATGCGCCCGTGCGGCGCGTTCCACGGGTGTTTTAGCCTCTCCCCCCGCGCGAGCTCCGCGCCTTCACGACTGCCGCCGCTCACGCCAACGTCATGATCTCGTGCCCGGCCGCAGTGACGACGACGGTGTGTTCCCACTGTGCGGACAAGCTGCCGTCGGCCGTTACCACCGTCCACTCGTCGTCGAGGAACCGCACGCCGGCGCCTCCGAGGTTCACCATCGGCTCGACCGTCAGGGCCATTCCCGCCTTGAGACGGGGGCCACTGCCTCGCCTGCCGGTGTGCGAGACGTGCGGGTCGCCGTGCATCTTGCGGCCGATGCCGTGGCCACCGAGCTCCGTCACGACACTCACGCCTTCGCGCTTGGCCAATTCCTGAATTGCCGCACCGATGTCTCCGACGCGTGCACCGTCGCGGATGACCGCGATGCCGGCGTCCCGGCAGCGCCGCGCGACCTCGACGAGGGCCCGCGCTTGCTCGCTCGTTTCGCCGATGACGAACATGGCGCTCGTGTCGCCATGAAAACCGTCGAGTTCCGTGGTCACGTCGATGTTGATGATGTCCCCTACTTCCAGCCGTTCGCCTTCGATCGGGATGCCGTGGCAGACCACGTGGTTGCGGCTCGTGCACACGGCCGCCGGAAAGCCGTTGTACCCGAGCTGACTCGGCCGGCCTCGACGCCGAGCGGTGTCTTCGCGGACGAGGCGATCGATTTCGGCCGTCGCCATGCCGGGGCGAAGCTCCGACCCGACGAACGCAAGTGTTCCCGCCGCGGCGCGCCCCGCCGACCGCATGCGCTCGATCTCGGAAGCGTTCAGAATGTCGATCATCGGACGCTTCCTCCATGCCGCAGGCGTGCGGAGCGCGTCCAATACCGTTTCGATCTGACGGCGATTCTTGCCCGCGGGCGCGCCGCGGCCCATGCTCCGGGCGTGAGCTTCTCGCAGATCCGCTACTTCGTTGCCGTCGCCGAAGAGGGGAACGTCGGGCGCGCCGCAGTGCGCCTTCACGTCGCGCAGCCGCCGCTCAGCCGCCAGATCCGCGCGCTCGAGGACGAGCTCGGGACGGCCCTCTTCACCCGCACTTCGCGCGGGATGGCGCTCCTCCCGTCGGGCGAGCGGTTTCTCCAGCACGCTCGCGCCATTCTCGCGGCCGTCGACCGCGCCGTTCACGCCGCTCGCACGGACTCGGCGTCGAGCTAAGGCACGCGACGCTCGGATTGCACCAAATAGCGGACCGACGCGGGCCTCACGGCGACCGCAAACTCCGCGCTTTCGGGCACATGCTCGACCAAGCTGCCGTCGCGGTGAAAGACCGCGTCCCTCGTTCGCACCGTGATGTGTCGACCGCTGAAAGTGCGGAGCCGCGCACCGGTGGCGAGCTGACCGCTCAACGCGAGCTCGAGCAGCGCCGCACGTTCCGAAGTGCCCGCGAGCACGAGCTCGAGCAGGCCGTCGCTCGGATCACTGTTCGGTGAGAATGCGAGGCGTGGCCCGAGCAAGGGGATGTTCATGATCTCGACGGCCAAGAACTCTCCCGTGATGCTCACGCCGTCGACTCGAAGCTCGTACGAGCGCGGTCGGGCGGCCTCGATCACGGCATGAAATAAGGCGCGATCTCGCTCGAGCGTGCGTACCGGCTCGCCGGGCTCGGACATTTGCCGCGCGCGCGCGATGACCGAAGGGAAAACGCCCCAGCCGACCGCCTCCGAAAACCACGTCAACGGCTCGGCCACGCCCAGTGTGGCGAGGTCGAACGGCACCAGGTGCCCCGACGACCAACCGTGCGCTAGCTCGTGCGCGTCGCCGCGAGCACCGAGCGTGAGCGCGGTGTTGTTGGCGGTTCCGAGCGGGATGACCGCGAGCGGCACCGCGCTGCCTGCGAGAGCACACGCCGCTCGGCTCACCGTGCCGTCGCCGCCCGCGATCACAATCAGCTCCGGGGGGCGCGTGCGCAGTGAAGCGGGCAGCTCTTCGTGGGTCGAGACCGTGTCGAGCACCTCGTGACCGGCCTGTCGGAAGCTCGCTTCGAGCTCCGCCGCGGCATGATTTTCGCTTCCAGCAGACTTGTTGTGCAGCAAAGTGACTTGCATCCGTCTTCCCTGTGCAACACCGCCACGCCTAGCGCGATGAATGCCACGAGGATGCAGGAAGCGGGCCGGTGTGATGCGGATCCTGATCGTCAACGATGACGGCGTTTACAGCCCGGGAATCGCGGCCCTCGCCAGCGTGGCCAAAGAATTCGGAGACGTGACCATCGTCGCGCCCGACGTCGAGCGTTCCTCGACGGGCCATGCGGTCACGCACAGTCGTCCTTTGTCCTACCGGCGCACGCCGATCGCGGGGTTCGAGGCGTTCCGGGTCGACGGCACGCCCGCTGATTGCGTCGCGGTTGGGTTCACGGTCGCGGGCAAGGCTGATGTCGTCCTGTCCGGAATCAATCTCGGAACGAACCTCGGAAATTCCATGTGGCACTCGGGCACTCTCGCCGGCGCCAAGCAGGCGGCATTAATGGGCAGCCGAGGCATCGCGCTGAGCGCGCCCGCGCCGGTCGTGGAGACGAGCTTCGACGTGCTCAGGCCCCACGTGCGACGAGTGCTCGCGACGCTATTGCCGGAGGAGAACCTGACGCTCGTGAACGTGAACTTTCCGGCGGAGCCGCGCGGTTCGCTCTGGACGCGCCAATCCGTGCGCCACTACGACGGCAAGGTCGTGCCGAGCAAGGATCCCATGGGGCGCAGCCACTATTGGTTCGCCGTGTTTCCGATCGAGGAGACGGAAGAGGGCACCGATCGCTGGGCCGCCGAGCACGGCTACGTGTCGTTGACTCCCCTGCGTCTCGATTTGACCGATCACGAGGCGCTCGCGGCCCGACAAAAGAAGGATCCGGCGCGCTCGTAGACGCGAGCCGCACGTGCGGGTCGTGCGCTAGCCTCGACGCATGCCCGCACCCAAGCGCGCTCCGATTCACTTGGCCCCCAACGGCGGCCGCCCGTACCCGATGGGACCCCTCTCCGCCGTCTTCAAAGCCGACGGCGCTGAAACACGCGGCCGTTACTCGATTTCCGAATGGTGGCTCGAGCCGTACACCAAGGGGCCCGGCGCGCACTCGCACCCGGACGATGACGTCTTCTACGTGCTCGAAGGGACGCTGACCTTCTGGCTCGGCGATCGTTGGCTCGACGCGAAGAAGGGCTCGTTCGTGCTCGCGCCGGGCGGGACGAAGCACGACTTCGAGAACCGCACGGGCAAGCGCGCCGGAATGCTCAACGTGTCGGTGCCCGGCGAGTTCGAGGATGACATGCCGGGCATCGCGGAGTGGTTTCGCGCGCGAGCGACCGCGGACGCTCGCACCGCCAACGCGCCGAGCGCGAAGGCGCCGAGCGCGAAGGGCCGCACCGCCAAGGCGCGAGCCGCCCGTACGCCCGTCGCAACCGAGCGCGGCGCGCGAAACCGCCGCGCCCGCTGAGACGCGGAGCCGGCCGAACCGGAAGCGCGGGTTGCCGATCGGGACGAGCAGACGCGAGCCCGCGCGGAAAGTGCCTTGACAGTCATATGCCCATATGAGTATATACGTGGCGTGGAATCCTCGTTCGCCATCCTCGCCGAGCCGAATCGCCGGGCCATTTTGAGCCTGTTGGCGAGCTCCGAGCGCTCCGTCGGCGAGCTCGAAGACCGCCTACACCTGCCGCAAACCTCCGTCTCGAAGCACTTGCGCGTCTTGCGTGAGGCCGGCTTCGTGGAATCGCGGGTCGAAGCGCAGCGCCGGATGTACCGGCTCAGGCCCGAACCACTGATGGAAGTGGATGAATGGCTCGCGCCTTTCAGGCGCTTCTGGTCCGGCCACGTCGATGCACTCGAACGCCATCTCGAGCGGATGGCGGCGTTACCCAAACCCAAAAAAGGAAAGAACCGATGAGCAACCGCGGAAAGTACACGCCCGGCCCCGCTGCCCCGGCCGGCGTTCGGAAAGACGGCGACAAGTGGACGCTGATCCTCGCTCGCGAGCTCCGTCATCCACCAGCGCTCGTTTGGGATGCGCTCACCGATCCCAAACAGCTGTCCGAGTGGGCGCCGTTCGACGCGGATCGCAACCTCGGCACCGTCGGACCGGTGAAGCTCACGACGGTCGGTGCGCCCAGTCCTCACGTTACGGACACGAAAGTGGAGCGAGCCGAGAAGGAGCGCGTGCTCGAGTTCACGTGGGGCGGCAACCTCCGCTGGGAGCTCGAGCCGCTCGGCTCCGGCACTCGTCTCACGCTCTGGCACGCCATCGACAGCCAATTCATCTCGTGGGGCGCGGCAGGCTGGCACGTCTGCTTCGACGTCCTCGACCACCTACTCGCGGGTGATCCGCTGGGGCGCCTCGCAGGGCCCGAAACCATGAAGCTCGAAGGCTGGCAGCGGCTGACGGGTGAGTACGCCAAACAATTCGCGACCTGAAAGGGGAAACAAGCATGCAATCCACGTTGCAAAGGCGGGCGCTCGCCGCCGATCACACGCCTCCCCGAGCCCGAAACCTCGGTTTTTGGATCGCCACCGGGCTCTTCTGCCTTCAGATCGGCTTCACGGGTTACGCCCAACTGCGTTTGCCGCAAGTTGCCGCCGCCTTCACGCACCTCGGCTTTCCCGACTACTTCCGCGTCGAGCTATCGTGGGCGAAGTTCGCCGGCATCGTGCTGCTCCTCGCGCCCGTGCCGTCGCGCCTCAAAGAGTGGGTTTACGCCGGCTTCGCGTTCGACCTGGCGTCCGCCGTCGTTGCGCACCTCTCGGTGGGTGACGGCGTGCAGGCGTGGGGCTGGGCGGCCGCAACCGGCGTGCTCTTGGGCGTCTCGTACTATTTCTGGCGCCGCCTGGAGGACGCGCGAGCAAACGCGTGAGATGCGCTCAGGTCCACTCGAGCGACAGATCGGCGGACTTGATGCTCTGGCTCGCGATGCGCACCTGGCCGGAGACGCCGGCGTACTGGAGCGTGCCCTCGAAGACGCCGACGTGATGGCTGTCGAGAAAATGATGAACGTCCCGCAGCGCCACGATGGCGCCGCGCTGCGAGGTTTCGAGGATGTCGCAACGACTCCCGGGGACGTTGATGGCGTAGGTGCTCGCGATGGCGGCGATGGCGGCATGGACGCCCTCCGCGGCGCCGAGCGTCACTTTACCGAGCACCGAGCCCGAGAACGCGATTGGCGCCACGTGGCCGATCGCCCGCAGCGCCTCGCGGAGTGAGCGCTCCGGGTAGAATTTTCTCGCTGCCTCGACCAGGAGCGGCACGAACTCCACGAGGGGATAGAAGCCGAAACGCAGGTAGCGGTCACGCGCCGGACTGAGCGTCACTCCGCGGCGCTTGGCGCCTTCGAGCGCCGCGAGAAAGAACATGCCGGCGATGGTCGAGGTCGCCGGCACCGCGTGGAGCACCGTCATCGGATCGAGCGGACGGCTCCAGGGCGGTTCGACGAAGACGCTGCTCGTGGGCACGACGGTACCGAGCGTGAGCATACCTCGCCGGCGCCGGGCGGTGAACAGCGCGACCACACCGCCGGCCCCTCGTGCTGGCCACCGGCGCGTGGCTGAGTAAGGTTCGTCCGATGGCCCCCGCGTCGAGACCGCATTGGCTTCGAAACGTCCGCTGGCAGCTGCTCGCCAGCGTGTGCCTCGTCGCCGCATGCGGCGGCAAGTCGGCTTCGGACTCACGCACCGGCACCGGCGGCGGCCCGAACGACGCGACGGGCGGCTCCACGACGACCGCAGGTGGCACCGGCGACGCGGCCATTGGCGGTGACACGAGCACTGGAGGCTCGAGCCGCGCCGGCACGGGCGGCTCCGAGGATGGCTCCGGAACCGGCGGCACGTCGACCTGCCAGGGCGTCGCCTGCGCGCCGATCCCCAACACTTGCAAAAAAATCGTCCAAGAGCCGGACGCTTGTTGCGCCAGCTGTCTCGATACGGGCTGTGACGCTTGCCCCGATCTGGTTTGCGATACGGGCAGCCACGCCGCGACGACCCCGGGCGATTGCTGTCCGACTTGCCAGCCCGATCCTCCGGATTCGTGCACCGTGGCTCGCGACGACTACAAGACGCTCCGCTCCGCCCTGATCGAGAAGTACGGCTCGAGCGGCTGCATGAACAGCGCGGATTGCGCCCTCGCCCCCGAGAGTAACGCGTGCACGACCAGCTGTGGCGTGCCCCTGCCGCGCCTCACGGTCAATGATTTCGAAACCAACACGATGAACGCAGCAAGAGACTGTTCGACGTGCCCGCCGCCACCCGACCTCGATTGCGCTTTGGTGCTCGCCGCCTGCGTGAATGGCAAGTGCACGCTCGCGGCGCCAACAGACTGAAATCCCTGTTAATTTTCTCCAGACCGAGCGGGCGTCGAAAAAAGCCGCGACCGATGTCGATCCGGGGCGCGGTCAGTCGTCGTCGTGAGGAAGCCGGGCGCGACGCACCGGCTGGACCAGGAGAACCAAGATGCGATTCATGGTGATGCACAAGATGACCGAAGAGATGGAGCGCGGCCTCCCGCCCGAGCCCGCGCTCCTCGAAGGCGTCCGCAAGCTCATCGCCGAGAGCGTGAAGGACAAGATTTTCGTGTCCGGCGAGGGCCTCAAGCCGTCGTCCGAGCGCGTTCACGTGGCGTACAAAGACGGCAAGCGAATCGTTACCGACGGGCCCTTCACCGAAGCCAAAGAGCTCGTCGGGGGCTTCGCCGTCATGCGGGTGCGCTCGCTGGATGAGGCGCTCACGTGGTGCGACAAATTCGCGGCGCTGCTCGGTGACGTGGAGCTCTTCATGGGGCCGGTGGTCGAGCCGTGGGACATCGGGCTCGCGGCGAAACCGACGAACCCGCCGCTTCGCGTCCTTTCGATGCACAAGCTCGACGAGCGCGCACAAAACGACACCCCGCCCGACCCACGTGCGATGCAGCAAATGGGCGCGTTGATCGAGGAGATGACGAAGGCGGGCGTGCTCCAAGCGACCGGTGGTCTCGCGAGCACCAAGCAGGGCGCTCGCATTCACTACGCGGGGGGCAAGCGCACCGTCGTCGACGGCCCGTTCGCGGAGTCGAAAGAGCTCGTGGCCGGCTACGCCATCATCGAAGTGCCGTCGAAGGCCGCGGCCATCGAGTGGGCGCTTCGCTTCGGTGACATCGTGAAGGTGAACGAGGTCGAGGTCCGGCCGATCCCGGAGTGGTGATGGGCCGGCGACGGGCGTGACCGGAGCTCCGCGGCTCCGGTCAGCGCGCTCACTCGAGCGTGTAGTCGTCCAGCAGGTCCCCGCCGGCAGCGAGGAACTGCACGTGAACGTCGTCGGGCGTGACGTCGACCCGTGCCCAGCCCGAATCGGCCCAATAGGTGGTGTACCCCGTCTCGCTCGAGTCGAAGAGCCAGATGGCGCCCGCGCTCCCGGGTAGCGAGTAGTGAATGTCGTCGACGACCATGTCCGTGAACACGTGGTCGTGGCCGTAGAAGAAGCTCTGCACGCCGTGTTGCTGCATGAGCTCGTGCACGATCTCCTGCTCGCCGACGTGGGCCGCGCGACCGCCGCCACGCCCGTATGCCGAGTCCGTGTCGTTCCCTCCGTTGCCGCCGACCGGATGATGAATCAAAAGGAAGCGCCACTTCGCCGTCGCGTTCTCGAGCGTGGTCCTGAGCCACTCCATTTGCGCGTCGCCGAGCGTCCAGTCGTCGGGCAGCCCCGGGTAGGTGCTGAGCAAGTGGCACGTCGGCGTGTACGTGTAGACGTTGAGCATCACGAAGAGCGCGTCACCCCAGGTGAAGGCGTAATAATCCTCGAACGGGCTGCCACCTTGCGGATACGTGTCCGGCGTCGGCCCCGGCAAATAGAGCAGCCGCTGCGTCCGCGAGCGGTCGATTTCCTCCGCGCTGTTGCAGCCGCTCTCGCTGTCCCAACCGCCGATCACGGCGTAGTGCGGCACCAGTCCGAGCGTGCGCCCGAAGGAGTTACGGTAGTTCAAGTACGCGGCGCGCGTGATCGAACCGTCGGGTGGCGGGTCGTTGAACCCGTACTCGTGAAAGTCCAGCATATCGCCGAGGTTCACGACGAAATCGGGATCGAGCGCGCCGATCGCCGCGCTCGTCTGAGCGAGAATCGTCGGATCACCTTGGTTCGTGAACGACAGATCCGCGCCGATGTGCGTGTCGCTCACGAGCGCGAAGCTGAATGAGGAGCCCCCGGGACGCGCGGTCGTCACGGTCCCCTGGTAGATCACGCGCTCGACATCGACGAGGTTCGCGTCCTCGGCGCCCAGAACGTCGTACTCGTAGCGGGTCCCCGCGTTGAGGCCGTCCACGTGCCACTCGGCGAGGTCGCTCGCGCGCACCTCGGGGGCGAGCGGTTCGCTCCACGCCTCGGTACCCTCCTCGCGAACGCTGAGCGTGAGCATCGCTGGATCACCGACCGAGAGCACGACGCTCACGCCGAAACCGGTAGCCGTGGGAGCGAACAAGAGCGGCGCGCCGAACAGCGCGTAGCGCGCCGCGGACGCCGAGCCTGCCACGCCAATCGCGCCCGCTTCGCCGCCCGCGCTCGTCCCTGCTCTGCCCGACGTCGCGATGCCGCCGCTGCCTTGGCTCGTCCCTCCTCGGCCGCCCGTGCTGCCACCGGCGCCGCCGCTCGCGCCGGTGCCGCCCTGAGCGCTGGTTCCGCTGGTTCCGCTGGTTCCGCTGGTTCCGCCCGCGCTCGTGTCCTCACCGCCGGTGCCGTCCGTGGGGCTCGGGGTCGGCGCCGTGTGCTTGCTCATACCGCACGCGCACGCGAGCGCGGCGCCGCAAGCGACCGCGAGCCATGCGCGCCCGCGGGGCCGCGCGTTCCGAAGGTCCGCGGAGAGGAAGCGTGCGGCGCCGTGGCTCATCCGGTGCTTGTTTTCGCATGCCTTCGAGCGGGCGTCACGCCGCCGCGGGGCTCTGCGGAACAGACCGAAACCTGGTAGCGTGCCACGCCATGCAGAAGCTCGGCCTTTTTCTCAGCATGGTTTGCTGCCCGGCACTCGCGCTCGGACTCGGCGCTTGCGACAAATCCTCGTCGTCCGAGAGCGCGCCCTCGGCCGCACCGGCGCCGACTCCCACGCCGACGCCGACTCCCACGCCGACGCCGACTCCCACGCCGACCCCGAGCGCAGCCGCTCCGAGCCCGCCCAAGCCGAAGAAGACCCTCGCGGACTGTGCGACCGGACCGAACGTCACCGTAGACAACCCCGCCGTCGAGGCCGAGCTCCGAAAGAAGCTCGAAAAGCCGACCGGCGCGCTCGCCAAGGCCGATCTCAAACGGCTCAAGTCGCTGAACCTTTCGCAGCTGAAGGACATTCACGAGCTCGACCCGTGCTTGTTCGCGCCGATGACCGGCTTGAAGGAGCTCTTCCTCGGCCCCGGCGACTACGACGACCTCTCGCCGCTCGCCGGTATGACGCAGCTCGAGTCTCTGCGCGCGTCGATCAACCAGGTGAAGGATCTGAAGCCGCTCGAAAAGCTGACGAAGCTCGATCGCCTCGATCTCGGACGGACGCAGGTGAGCGATCTCAAGCCGCTCGCCAAGCTCACGAGCATCACCGAGCTTCAGCTCGACGACACGCCGGTCGAAGACCTCACGCCGCTCGCGGGTCTCACCAACATGGAGAACCTGAGCCTCAAGCACACCAAGGTCAAAGACGGCGCGCCCCTCAAAGGGATGAAGAAGCTCAAGTTCATCTACATCGGCGGCACGCCGCTCGACGACGACCCGGTGAGCATCGGCCCCCTCCGCGGACAAGGCACGAAGGTCATTTCCGACTGACCTTCTGCCCGATTTTTTTGGATTGAGGGGCGACCTTTGTCTTCTGCCCCGTTCCACTGCTTCGCGGCGACGGCGACGACTCAAATTTTGTAATCGGCCTCTGGGACCAAGTGCGTGTGGAGGCCGCACTCGCGCTTGGTCGACTCTTCCCACCACCAACGGCTCGCGCGTTCGTGCTCGCCGGGCCGCGAGGCGCGCGTGCACGGCTCGCAACCGATCGAGATATAGCCGCGATCGTGGAGCTCGTTCGTGGGCGCTTGGCGCTCGCGCAGGTACTCCCAGACGTCGCCGAGCGACGTGCGTGCAAGCGGATTCGATTTGAGAAGCGGCCCGGTCGCGCCGCGGTGCGCGCGGTCGAGTTGGAAGAGCTCCACGGCCGTCCGCGTCGGACTCTGATCGCGGCGCTGCCCGCTGAGCCACGCGCGATATCCGGAGAGAGCGCGCTGCAGCGGCTCCACCTTACGAATACCGCAGCACTCACCGTGGCCGTCTTCGTAAAAGCTGAAGTGGCCCTTCTTGCGCACGAGCGACTCGACGGCCACGTGAGCGGGGAACAGCGTGACGATCTCGATCCCGTAGTGCTTCCGCACCCGATCGAGGAAGCGATACGTCTCCGCATGCAGCCGCCCGGTGTCGAGCGTGAACACCGAGAAGCGATGGCCGGTGCTCGCGGCCATGTCGATGAGCGTCACGTCCTCGGCGCCGCTGAACGCGATCGCCGCGCTCTCCCCGTACCGCGCGAGTACCCAGTCGACGACCGCGAGCGGCTCGGCCGCTGCGAAACGCTGGTTCAGCTCGACGACCTCCGCATCCGTCGGATGCTCGCCGTTCGGCTGCGCCTTGGCGGAGCCGTTCACCACGGCGGGCGGAGGCGCGCTCATCGGGCTCGCCAAGCGCTCGCGCATGAGCTCGATCACGCTCGTGTAGACGACCTCGCGCTCGCCCTCCTTCACGAGAAAAAAGGGCGCGAGCTCCACGTGGTGGCGCGCGGCGAGCTGCATCCCCAAGGACGCCGGGTCGGCTTCCTTCGCGAACACCACCTCGTCGATCTGCTCCCAGAGTCCGCGGCGGCGGAGCACTTCCTCGGCCTGAATGCATTTCTTGCAGGGGCTCCCGTCGGCGAGCTCCTTCTTGATCATCGTCACGTGCATGAGGTTCGGTCGATATTGGCCCAGAAATTGCGAAGTTCCAGGGGGGTAAGGGCGTCACCTTAGCGCACCCCCCGAGCTCGAGGTGCGGACTCGAATTGCGCGGCGGTCGATTCTCCGCTAGGGAAGGCCCCCTCGACATGTCGAACCGCTCCGTTTGGAACGTCCGCCGCAGGCACGAATGGCTCGCCACGCCGCTCAAGGGTAAGCCCCTGAAGAAGCGCAAGCGCCTGCGCATCGGCCTCGAGCAGGCGAACGCTCGCAAGAGCGCGAAGTCTGCGCCGGCCGAACCGGCCGCGAGCTGACCGAGCTCCGCGCGTCCCCACGGACGCCCGCGAAGTTGTCCCGTGCGGGCGGCCCTTGCTAGCCCGAACGGCGTGGTCCGCAATGCGCTCCCCTGCTCGGCCCTGCTTCTCGCAGGCTGCCTGAACTATCACAAGGTCGCCGACGGGAAGGCTCCGGGCGACATGCTCGGCACCTTCCAGGTCGAGGGGTCGCTCGAGGCCTCGACCTGCGGCGCCGGCGCGCTCGGCTCGCCCTCGTCGTGGGGCTTCGAGATCAAGCTCACGCGCTTCGAGAACGACATTTACTGGCTGAACGGCCAGGAGGCTCTCGTCGGCGACATCGCGAGTGACGGCCGCTCCTTCTCCATCGTCACCGACGTCGAGAACAAAATCTCGGATCCCGGGCGCGGCAAGAAGGGCTGCATCGTCATGCGGCACGACGACGCCGAGGGAAAGCTCAGCGCGTCCGGTACCGACGTGAAGAGCTTCGACGGCAAGCTTTCCTACGGCTACGACACGCTCACGGGCTCCGACTGCTCGGATTGGATCGGCACCGAGGGCGCGGTCGAAACCCTGCCCTGCTCGTTGAGCTACGCCCTCGCGGGCGAACGGTCGGCCGACAAGTAACCAAGCCTAAGTAGGCTTAACGCCCGAGCGGCCGACGCACGACGCCGAGCGCGAAAAACCCCGAGGGGCCGCGGAAGATCGGGCTACCCTGGCGGGTTTAGGTGGGCGGAAGGTCAGAGGACATGCTATTCTCTGAACCAACGTGCAGCATGGAGCCCAAGTTCCCGGGCTGGTCCGTCGAGGGAAAACCCTCGAGTACTGCATTTCAGCTGAAGCCGCTACTCAGCGTCTTCATTACGGAAGCGCCCAACAAACCGCGGCGGTCCCGATCGAGGCGATAGCCCGATGCGGGCAGTCTCTCGCGTTGCCGTCGCTCCGGAGCGTCCGGCTCAGGCCGGAGGAGGTCATTGCACAATGAATTGTAGTTGTACCCCTTGCCCGGAGGTCTCGCCCTAGCTGAGCGGCAACGTCCGCGCGTCGATCGTGCGGGCCAGCTGTTCGCGCCCCCGACCCTCCGGGTCTGACGGGGTTACACACGGGCCGGGCGACATGGGTCGCCCGGCTCGTCTTTTTTGTGCGCCGTGAGCGCTCGAAGCAGGGGTTGTGCTCTTCCGGACGCCGCGCGGTTTCTGGTAGAGAGATCGCCCGTCGCGTGGGGCGACCCTGCTTCTTGTCGAGGATCCTGGATGACCGAGCACATCACCGCGCTGCATGCCACCGTGAACCACGTTCTCGGGCTGGCCGACTTCTTCCTCTACGAGCGTTGGGAAGGGCCGTGGTTCGAGAAGGATACGTGGGAGAAGCTCATGAAGGGCACCCGCATCACGTTGACGATGCTGGGTGCGCTCTTGCTCATCTACGAGGTTCGCGCTCGCCGTCTGCGCGAGCGGATCCCGGAGCGCTTCCGTCGCCGCATCGCGTACGTGCTGACGGGGCTCGCGTTCCTAGTTTACTTCGACTTCTTCAACCCCAACGTCCGGTACGACCAGTACTACCACCGGCACGAGTTCTATCATTACTACTTGGGGTCGAAGTACTCGAAGGAGCTCGGGTATCTGCGGCTCTACGAGTGCACGATGATCGCCGAGGCCGAGCTCGGACGCGCCGCCTCCGTTCACAAGCGTGAGCTCCGCGATTTGCGCGTCGATCTCATCAAGCCGGTCGACGCGACCTACGTCTTCAGCGACCCCGGCCAGTGCAAAAACCACTTCACTCCCGACCGATGGGAAGCGTTCAAGAAGGACATCGACTGGTTTTATCACTCGGCGGCCGGCAGCTATTGGGAGGGCATGCAGAAGGACCACGGGTACAACCCGCCACCGGTCTGGACCATGACCGGGAAGTTCTTCGGGAGCTTCGGACCCGCCGGCGATACGTACTTCAAGATCCTCGCCTGCATCGACATCCTGTTCCACATCGGCGCGGTCGTGATGTTCGGTTGGGCCTTCGGCTGGCGCGCCATGGCCGTCGCGACCGTCTTCTGGGGCTGCAATGCGCCCGCGAACTTCTATTGGACGGGCGGGGCGTTCCTGAGACAGGACTGGATTTTCCTCCTCATCGCCTCGCTGTGCTTGCTGCGTAAGCGTAAGTTCTTCATGGGAGGCTTCGCGCTGACGTGGTCGATGCTGCTGCGCATCTTCCCCGGGCTCTTCATCATCGGGATCGCCCTCATCATGGGCATCCAGCTGCTCGAGACGATCCGGAAGAAAAAGCCGAAGCGCCTGGTCGACTACATCCATCCGGATCACCGCCGGTTCATCGTCGGGTGCGCCGTATGCCTCGGGATTTTCGTGCCCGCCAGCATGGTCTTCACGGAAGGAGTCCAGGCATACAAGGACTTCTACGAACACACGTTGAAGACCCACCAGCGCACGCCGCTCACGAACACGATGGGGCTCGAGACGATGCTCGAGCACGACTGGAAGGGTCGCATGCGCTTCACGCGCGACGACAACCTCGATGATCCCTTCCAGACGTGGAAGGCCGACCGGCTCCAACGCTTCCAGGACCGAAAGATCATCTTCTTCGGCATCAACCTGTTCGTCCTCGCATGGACGGCGTGGGCGCTCCGGCGGACGAAGCTGCTCTGGGTCGGCCTAGCGCTCAGCACCCCCATGGTGATGTCGCTGACGAACGTCACCTGTTACTACTATTCGTTCTGCATGGTGCTCGGCGCGCTCATCCTCGCGCGCCGGCAGCTGGGCCCACCCTTGCTCGTCGCGAGCGGCGTGAGTCAGATCATCCTCTACGCGCCGAACGGGTACTACTGGGTGGATGACCGCTACAACGCGCAGTCCTACCTCTTTTACACGCTCGGACTCATCGTGCTCTTCGTCTACTCGCGACCGTTCAGCATCTCGCGCCTGAAGGCGTGGTGGGACGGCAAGCCCGAGCCGAAGCACAAGCTCAAGGTGTTCGTGTCCGAGCCCCCGAAGGCCGCCGCGGCCGAGAGCCCCGGTTAGCGCGCGGAGTCGAGGCGCACGCGGGAGCGAAACGCCGCCCGCCCGCGTGCGCCGACCTTGACCCGGTAGAGCGTCCCGTCGGCTCCACTGCCGCCGGGCGCTCCCACCGCGGTCGTCACGTAGAGCGTGTCGAGCTCACGGCCGGCGAAGGTGCACGAGGAGACGCGCTCGACGGGCATTTCGAGGCGTTCGGCGACGCTACCGTCAGGGCCGAGCCGAACGACCGCGAAGCCGCCCCAGCGCGCGCTCCAAAGCCGGTCCTGGTCGTCGATGGTGAGACCGTCGGGCCCCTCGCCGGGCTCGGCGACTTCGTGGAAGAGCGAGCGATTCGAAAGCGCGCCCGTCGCGCGCTCGTAGTCGAACGCGAAGATGCGGCGGTTCGTACTGCACGTCCAAAAGAAGCGCCGGAGGTCGCGCGTGAAGGCCATGCCGTTCGCGATGCCGGTCTCTTTGAGAACGCAGCTGATACTGCCGTCGAGATCGATTCGATAGAGTCCCCCGGTCCCGTCCGTCTGCCCGATGGTGCCAGCAAAGACGCGCCCTTCGGGGTCGGCGATCACGTCGTTGAAGCGCTTCATGTCCGGATCGATGCCTTCGCGCAGCACGCGGCGCCGACCGTCCGGTTCGAGCCGCGCGATGCGGTCGGCCTCGAACAAGAGCAGCGAGCCGTCTTCGTGTAGCGTGAAGCCACCGATGACCGGTCCCTCGTAAAAACACTCGTGCTCCCCGCTCGCGTGGTCGGCGCGAAAAAGGCGCCCGTTCTCGATGTCCACCCAGTAGACGCGCCCGTCGTCCGGGTTCCACAGCGGATTTTCCCCGATGAAGCAGTGGTAGTTCGCCACCACCTCGACGGCCGCGCTCGCGGCCGCAGCCGCCACGCTCACGCGAACGCCCGGCGCAGCCCCGCGACGACCTCGGACAACCCCTCGGGCAGCGCGCGCAGCGACACGTCGAGATGCTCCGGATCGGACTCGATGGCCGAAACGGTCACCAGGGGAGAGAGCGCGTGGAGCGCCCGCTTCAAGCGCGCGTCGCTCGCGAGCTTCGGATGCTTCATGAAATCGAGCACGATGCGATCGTCGCGCGCCTCGACGAGAAGCGGCGGTCGCTTCGGCATGTAGGCGGCGAGGTTGCCCGGCCTGCTGAGATCGAGCGCGCCGGACTTGAGGAGCGCGGCAATGGGCGTCTCTTGCCGGTCGTCGAGCGCCTTCAGCCCGACGTCGCGCAGGCGGATCTCGACGCGCAGCGTCTCCGCGTCGAGCTTCAGCGCTTGGACGATGACGACGGCGGAGGCACGCACGGTCGTCCCCATCAGATCGAGCGTGGCGGCCACGCGGATGCCCGGCGGCACGGCGGCGATTTCCACGTCCTTCGGCGCTCGCTTGCCGTCGAGGTTCGAGGCCAAAAATCTCAGGGCGACGATCGGGACGCCGAAACGGAGGCCGACCGCGTTGCGGACGACGCGCAGGACCTCCTCTGGATGGCGGCGAACGTAGCTCGCCGCCGCCTCCAACAGGGGAAGGGCCGAAGCAAGACGCGGTTTCACGGCTCGGAGCAAACCACAGCTCGGCAGCCGAGTGGGGGCGAAAATGGGCTACCGTTCCAAACCGGATGCGACTCCTCAAGCTCGGACAGCTCATGGTGAGGATGGTCGGAGGCGTGGATCGCGAAGGCGGCGGCGACGGACCGGTGCTCGTCTTGATGCACGGTTTCGGCGCGCCGGCGACCGATCTCGTTCAACTCCATCGCGCGCTGCAGGTTCCACCCGAGGTGCGCTTCGCGTTCCCCGCGGCGCCGCTCCTGCTCGACGCCAACGCGCCGGACGAGATGGCGGCGCGCGCCTGGTGGATGATCGATTTTGCGCGGATGCAACAGGCGATGTTGCGCGGGGACGGCGCCCTGCTCGCCCGACAGACGCCGCCCGGCATGCCCCTGGCGCGCGCGGCCGTGAACGAGATGCTCGCGGCGCTCGAGCGCGATCATCGGGCGCCGCCCGAGCGTGTCGTGCTCGGCGGTTTCTCCCAAGGCGCGATGCTGGCGACCGACGTGGCGCTGCGCGCCGAGCGTCCGCCGGCCGGCCTCGTCGTCATGAGCGGCGCCCCGATTGCCGTCGAGGAGTGGAAACAGCTCGCGCCGAAGCGGGCCGGCATGCCGGTGCTGCAGAGCCACGGCCGCGCCGATCCGGTTTTGCCTTACGAAGGCGCCGAGTGGCTGCGCGACCTGCTCGAGGGCTCGCTCCTCAAGGTTGAGTTTTTGCCCTTCAACGGCGGTCATAGCATCCCGAGCGGCGTCCTCGAACGGCTCGGCCCGTTCGTAGTGAGTGCAACGTCCCCCTGACGTGCTAGGCGAGGCGACCCCATGTCCGAACCGGCCAGCGTCGCTACCGATCCCGAGCTCGCCCGCATCGTCGGCGAGGAAGAGGCGTGCCTCACGCGCGTCGAAGGACACCTCGAAACGCGGCCGATCATGCGCGCCCGCCGCACCGACGCCAGCGACTACGACGAGCGCCTCCTCGACTTGCGCGACCAGATCGCGGCCGCGCGCACGGAGGATCTCCCGCCGCTCGTGCAGGAGATGGAGCGGCTGCAAGCGCTCGCGAGCCGCTTGCGCGAGATCGAAGAGACTCAGGTCGACCGCCGCTCGCCGTATTTCGGCCGGCTCGTGCTCGAGGAGAACGGCAAGAAGCGCGAGGTCTTGATCGGACGCGCGACGTACCTCGACACCTCGAGCAACGTGCGCATCGTCGACTGGCGCGACGCGCCGGTGAGCCGCCTTTACTACCGCTACGACGAGGGCAACGAGTACGACGAGGTCTTCGGCGGGCGCGAAGTCACCGGTACCGTCCAGGTCCGCAGGAGCCTCGGCATCGCCGAAGGCGAGCTCCGCCGCATCGGAGCGCCCCAGGGCACTTTCGTCCGCAATTCCAAGGGCTGGCGACGCATCGACCAGCAGGCGAGCCGGCTCCACGGCGGCGCGGGCACGGCCATCCGCGCCGAGCAGCACCGGCGCCCGGGTAAGCTCGGCACCGGCGGTGAGTCCGGCGACGACAAGACGCTGAAGGAGGTGACGGCGCTGATCGATCCGCGCCAGTTCGAGCTCATCACCCATTCCGACGCGGGGCTCGTCGTGATCCAGGGCGGCGCCGGCAGCGGCAAGACGACGATCGGCCTGCATCGCCTCGCCTACCTCGCCTTCCGCGATCCGCGCAGGTTTCGCGCCGACAGGATGCTCGTCATCGTCTTCAACGACGCGCTCGTCCGTTACATCGCGGGCGTGCTGCCCGCGCTCGGCGTACCGGGCGTCACCGCGCGCACCTACGGCGACTGGGCCGCTCGCACGCGCCAGGGCCTCTACCCTCGTCTGCCGGCGAAGCACCACGAGGACACCCCGAGCGTCGTCACGCGGTTGAAGAAGCACCCCGCCCTGCTCGGCGCGGTCAAGAGCATGGTTACCGCGCGAGCGGAGCGCCTAGAACGCGAGCTCGCTACGGCGCTCGCGAGCGACGGCGATGCGGGCGTTGCCGTGGTCGACTCGTTGCGCGCGAGCGCGGGCAAGCCGCTCGTCCAGCGCTTTCACGCGGTGGGGGCCCTCGCGGCCGCCGAACTCGGCAAGAAGCTCTCGACGAACGGCCGCGTTGCGCTCGAACGCATCGCGGCCCGAGCCGTGGCGGACGCACGCGACGTGCCCGCCGCGTGGGCCGAGCTACTCACCGATCGCGACGCGCTCTCGGCGGCGCTCGAACGCGCGGCGCCGGGCGCGTTCACACGCGGGGAGCTCGAACGCGCGCACGCCTGGTGCAGCGCGCGCACGGGCGAAGTGATGTCCGAGCTCGACACCGAGGGCGGCGTCAGGCGGGGGCGGAACCTCGTCGAGCGCGAGGAGCAGGAAGAAGCGCCGCGCCGCAAGCGCGGCGAGGACGGGGACGACGACGTCGATCTCGAGATCCGCGCGGGCGTCGACGGCCGCGACATTTCGGAGCGCGCGCGCCTCGACGTCGAGGACGACACGCTGCTCCTCCTCATCCACCAAGCGTTTCGCGGCCACCTCACGCGCGGCGGCACCCAGCGCGAGCCCATCGTCTACGAGCACATCCTCGTGGATGAAGCGCAGGATCTGAGCCCGCTCGAGCTCTCCGTCGTGCTCGACACGGCGAGCAAGGCGAAGAGCGTGACGCTCGCGGGTGACGTGCAGCAGCGCATGCTGATGGACAACGGCTTCTCCGACTGGAACACCGTGCTCGGCGAGCTCGGCTTCTCCCACGTCGAGATCGAGCCGCTCAAGCTGTCCTACCGTTCCACGCACGAGATCATCGAATTTTCACGCGCCGTGCTCGGTCCGCTCGCTTCGGCCGACGCGCCCGCGGCGACACGCCACGGCGCGCCGGTCGAGCTCTTCGAGCTCGGCCATGCGGGAGACGCGGCCGCATTTCTCGCGGAAGCACTGCGCGACCTCGCGGGCGAAGAGCCGACGGCGTCGGTGGCGGTCGTGGCACGCTTTCCGGAGCAAGCCGACGTCTACTTCCAGGCTCTACAGCGCGCCGAGGTGCACGGCGTCCGGCGCGTGGCCGAGCAGGATTTCTCCTTCAAGCCGGGCATCGACGTGACCGACGTCCGCCAAGTCAAAGGCCTCGAGTTCGATTACGTCGTGCTCGTCGACGTGACGGACAACGCGTATCCGGACGACGACGAAGCGCGCCATCTGCTCCACATCGGCGCGACGCGCGCGGCGCACCAGCTCTGGATCGTGACGGGGGGCAAGCCGAGTCCGTTGATTCCGAGGGAGTTGTTGGAGGGAGCGAGCTAGACGCGCTACACTGTGAGAAGTGGATTCCGACTTCGAAGCGCGAGCTCGGCGCCGTCGTGAGGCGATGGTCGGCGGCATCGCGCGAAGCCACGAGGAGCTCGAGGAGCTCGATTGGAAATTCTGGAGAGGCGCGACTGGGTCAGATAGACTGACGGCGACCTGGCAGTTGGCGCAGGAAGGCTTCGCGATTCATGCCGCAGCCCGGCCTCCATCCGGATTTCAAGGACCTGCTTTCGGCGTTCGCCGGCGAGCAGGTTGAATATCTCCTCATCGGCGGCTACGCGGTGAGCTTCCATGCGCGCCCGCGTTTGACGAAAGATATCGACCTATTGGTCGCGGACACGCCCGCGAATCTAGCACGCGTGCACTCGGCGCTCGCGCGGTTCGGCGCACCCGATGCCGTCCTCGCTTCGTTGAAAGCGAGCACGGCGGACGACATCGTCTGGTTCGGCGTGGCGCCTGCGAGAGTCGACATCCTGCGCCGGGCCGACGGGATCGATTTTTCTACCGCGTATGCACGACGTTTGGAGGTGAGCTGGGAAGGCGTCCCCGTTTCCATCGTCGATCGTGAGGATCTCATCGCGGCCAAGCGCGCAGCTGGGCGTGAGCAAGACCTGCGCGACGTTCGAGCGCTCGAACGCTCCGAACGGTGAGCGTCCGACCGCCGGGCGGGAACACCCTCAACCTGCTACTCGATGCGCTCAGGCCGTCAGAAGTACGGGCAGTCCACGGCGATCCACGTGGGCGCGGTGGAGGCGCATGTCGCGGTCGACGGCGACGATTTCGCCGGGAGCGAAGGGTTCCCAGACGTTTTCGCCCTGGAGCGGCTCGCTCGAGACGATGAAGTGATTCACGTGCCCGCTCTGCGTGGGCGCTTCACACGCGGCCGAGAGGCTCGAGCAGCGCTCGCGATCGGAGCAGCGCCGTTTGTAGCTCGACCAGTAGAGATCGCGGCCGCCTTCGGCTGCGACGAGGAGCTCGCCGTCGGTCACCATCAGCGTGAGGAGCGCCGCCGACGCCGCCCCGCCGTCGACGAGGGCGCGCAGGCGCTGCACCGTGCGGCCGAGCGCGGCGCTCACCGTGTCGAGCTCGAATTTCTGCGCGAGCGGCCCGTGCTCGGCGAGCAACGTGAGGAACAGATAGAAGACGACTTCGCTGTCCGTATCGCCCAGAATGAAACGGCGGAGCTCGGGCGCGACTTCGGCGACGAGCGTCTCCCGCAGCGCTTCGAAATTCGGGATATCGCCGTTGTGCGCGAAGACCCAGCGCCCGTATTGAAACGGATGGCAGTTCAGCACCGTGAGCGGCCCCTGCGTCGCTTTGCGCACGTGCGCGAGCACCGTCTGCGAGGAGACGACGCCGCTCAAGCGGTGAAACAACGAGTCGCCGAGAGCCGTCGACGGGCTGCGGGTGACGTGCGGTGAGCCGTCGACGTAGAACGCGACCCCCCAGCCGTCGGGATGTTGATTGCTCTGCACGCCGAGCGCGTTTTCCGCGGCGAGGAGCGAGCGGTGGACTTTGCTCGGGATGACGCTGCGGAAGCCGAAAAGGCGGCACATAGCCGTATCGGCTCTCAGTATCTCACCCTGCGCCCGCGCCGCAAAATTCGACTGAAAAGGGCTGCGGAACGGGTGTCGTCACGCGCGCATGGCCGGCTCGTCCGACAATGATCGCGAATTGTTCGTGATTTCCCGGCCATATTCGATGGAACCGATCCCACAAACCCGCTTCCCGATTTTGGAGGGGCCTGCTATGAGTGGGCGCCCTGAAACGCCCCGCGCGCCTCGACGACAGGTTGGTCGTCAGGTTCCGGCCCAACACGTACTGCGAGCCCATGCGAAGGATTATCCTTACCGGCCTCTTCCTCCTGCTTCCTGCAGCCGCTCACGCCCAAGCGCAAGGCGGTCCTGATTCGACCCCGGCCGAGAACAAGCCGGCCGAGACCGGAAGCCCCGGAGAGCCGAAGCCGGCAACCGAGCCCGCTGCAACCCCGGCGCCCACGCCTCCCCCCGCGACCACCACCAGCACGACGACTGCCGGCGCCGGCGCGAACGGCGCGGTCGACCTGACCCTGAAGCCGACGGCGCCTGCGGCCGACGACAAGCCGACGCATGCGACTCCGCCCGCGCCGACGTGGGTGTCCGGCGTGAAGAACGCCGACGAGAGCACCTGGAAATTCGACTACCACGGCTACCTCCGCGCCCCGATGCGCATCGGCCTCAACAAGCAGCTCCCGTCCGACACGAACGGCTACAGCGTGAGCGGGTCGAAGGCGACGATTCACGAAGCGTCAATCCCGGACGACCAATACTTGAGCTTCTCGAGCACGGCGCACAACATGCGCTCCTGGGCCGAAGCCTTTTTCAGCTACGGTAACCAGCTCGCGAAGGGCGTCGTCGGCTTCGGTTCGTACAACCTCACCGAGGGCGGCTTCAACGACACGGACGCGAACTGGGGCATCTCGCAGGCGTACGTGCTGCTCACGCCGGACCTCGGTTTCGAGAACGTGCGGCTCTGGGCGAAAGCCGGCGCCATCGTCGACCGCTACGGTATGTCGGGCCGCTACGACGCCGGCGAGTACGACACCTACATGTTCGGCCGCACGCACGTGACCGGTGAAACCGCGCACGTCGATTACGACCTCACACCTTCGTGGACGCTCTACCTCGAGCAGGGCTTCGGCTCGCACAAGCCCGACCCGAATTCGTACAACAACGCCCGCTACACGATGCTTCACCACGAGCACATCGGGCTGAAGCAGGGGCGGGACCTCGAGTTCGGCGCGCACTACCTGATGTCGTGGTCGCAAGAGGAGTACCGCACGACCGCGTCGCGCGACGACGCGTTCACCACCGTCGCGTTCGACGCGACGGGCAAGGCGCCGCGGAACGGCTTGCCCCCGGGGCACCTCTGGGTCGCGGGCGTCGAGGCGCGGGCCGAGCTCGGCGCGTTCGGGTACATCTACGGCGCCTATTCGCACGTCGGCGCGGACTACGCGGTCACGGTCTCGCGCGCGATCGAGGTACTGAGCGCGTCGGGCGGCGGCGAGTTCGACCTCGGTGTCTCCAGCAACTATCTCGACAGCCCCGGCTGCCACGGCGCGCCGCCGAGCCACCCGTATCCAGGCGGAGCGAAGTCGCTCAGCGTGCCTAACGGTGCCCCCGAAAACTGGTATCCCCTCGACATCGACGGCTGTAGCGACGGCAACGGCAGCATCAACGCCTTGCACGGGCAATACGAGTTCAGCCTCACCAATTTCCGCCAGCAGATCTCGGGCGGACAGCGGTTCTGGGGCGCAGGCTTCGATGCGATCTTGAAGCTCTACGGCTTGGTCGCTTATGTCGATAGCTGGGCGCGGGACACGACCAAGGCTGCCAAGACGGGCGGCAGCGCCGGCCTCCTCAATGAAACATCACTTCCTACCCGCTACAAGATCACCAAGAGCAAAATCGGCGCGGATCTGACCGTTCAGGCGCTCCCGTGGCTCTCCCCCGGCATCCGCTTCGATCGCGTCATGCCGAACAGCGAGATCACGCAGCAGTCGTTCTCCGTTCTTTCACCCCGGATCCAGTTCAAGTCGCAGTGGGTCACCCACGAGCGCCTGACCCTGGGCTACTCGCACTACTTCTACGATCAGCGCGTGTGCGAGCCGCAGGTGCCGTTCAGCAAGGCCGGCTCGATCGGCGGCACGGTTCCGAACACGATGGACGACCCCATGTCCGCGTATCGCTGCACCCAGGCGCCCCCATCACCGGTCCCCTACGACGGTTTCGGGGCGACGACCGCGAAGCAGGACGCGCAGACCCGCGCGCCGAACGTGACGCGTCCGGACGAAAACGTTTTCAAGATCGAAGCCACCATGTGGTGGTGATTAAAACCCTAGGAAGACACCGAGCCGCGACACCAGTGCCATGCTTGACGGCGCTCGCGCGGCCGCGAATACTCCCCCACAGCCACCGGGCCGAGCGATCTTAGTTGGACGTAGAGACCCGGCATTGTTCCAAGGTCCCACGTTGTTCGATTCGAGAGGTTCCTCCATGATGAAGTTTTTGCACCATTCCATGCTTATCGCGCTCGGCCTGTCCGCCGCCGCGCTCGCCTCGGCCTGTAGCAGCAGCTCGAGCGATGATGACTCGGGCTCCGGCGCGACGAGCGGCACGGGCGGCTCGACCGGTGGTACGGGCGGCTCGACCGGTGGCACGGGCGCTACGGGCGGCACCGGCGGTACGGGCACGACCGGCGGCAACACGTGCGAGACCCCCGCTGGCGACACGACGCTCATTCCGAGCGACTCGGGATGGACCGACGCCAAGGACCCCTGCAATGACGTGGGCGTACAGGGCGCCTGGTACCCCTACGGCGACCAGTACGGCAGCGGTCCCGGCGACGCGAAGTGCACCAGGATCGGGATGCACATGGCTTCGGAGTGCGCGCAAATCACATCGCCGCCTCCGCCGCCGGCGATGGGCTTCACGAACACCGGTGGCTTCATGCACACGACCGGCAACGTGGAGCCGATCTTGGCCTGCCCCTCGATGCTCACGACCTCGGGCTGCCCGATGAGCGACTTCTCAAACATGTGGGGCGCCGGCATCGGCTTCGACTTCAACGCCGACGGCGCCATCCCGAACGCCGACGGCACGACCACCCCCGGCGCGAAGCACGTCTGGGACCCGGACATGTACGGCGTCATCGGTATTGCCTTCACCATCACGGGCACGCCGCTGAACTTCCGCGTCGAGTTCCCGATGCAGCTCACCGCCGCTGAAGCGGCTGCTGACTCCCCCCCGATCGATCCGGCCATCTTCCCCACCCCCACGACGGACGAGCACTCGGCTGGCGCTCCGTATTGGGGCGCGCAGGCGAACGGCGACGGCAAGTTCCCGAAGTCGCCCGTCACGGACGGCGTCGAGAACAAGATCTACTTCGACGACACGACCACGATGGGCATCGAGTCGCCGAAGACCACGGCGTACAAGTTCGACCGGCACCGCATGCTCGGCATGCAGTTCCACGTCGTCGCCGGCGCGAACACGCCGTACGACTTCACGATCTCGAACATCCGCTACCTCCGCACGCGCTGAGCGGTAGCTGACGCATCGCCGCGGGCGAGCTCCGGACGCCGAGTCCGGGCTCGCCCGTTGCGCTTTGTGGCGCTAACGTGCGCGACTACTGCTGCGTGTAATCGATGAAATTGCCGGACATCACGAGCATCGTCACGACACGCAGCGTCTGCTGAAAGTAGCCCGTGGTGCCGCCGTTGCCGGTCGCGCCGAACGTGAAGGCGTCGTCGAGGAGCTTCTGGTGGCTCGCCATGCCCGAGACCCCCGCCGGCCCGATGAACGCCATATTCGGGAAGTTGCTCGTCTTCATCCCCGTGAGCGAATAGCCGTCGCCGATGTTCGCGGCGCCGACACCGTCGAAGAAGGTGCTGATCTTGTCGATGTACGTCTTGGCGTCGGGCGCGACGGTCGGACCATTGAAACAGAGGTCCATGCCGATGCGCCACGGCGCGCGGCAAGCGTCGTACTTGTAGGATTGGCTGAGATCGTAGCTCGTCGTGGTTTGGTCCGGGACTAGCCCGTATTGACCGCTCACCTGCGTCAGGATCTCGTAGTTACGCTTGATGACGATGTCCCAGTTGGCGTTGCCCGTGACCGTCTTGAACACGCGGAAGTACGCCGGGGAGAAGTAGTCGGGGTACGTCTTGTTGGTCGAGCCCCACTGGTCGCCGGGCGTGAGCATGCCGTCGCCCGCGACTTCGTTGAACATGATGGCCGCTGCCAACTTCTTCCCAGCAGCGTAATAGTCAGGCGAGGACCACTGACCGGATGCCATAAGCAAGGCCCAGGCCATGTCCTCATCCGCATCCGTCGCCGAGCCTGACCCCTGCGCGGCGACGGTGCCATCCGCATTCAAGTGCCAGTTCATTAGGCCCGCCATGTCGATGTGCCCCTGCGCACTAGCGTAGGCCCACAACCCATCAAACGTCGGCCGGTCACCCATATAGACAGCGGCAAGCATGCCGTAGCCGATGCCTTCTGAAACCGTATCGTTGCCGTTTTCGGGCCGCTGCACGCGGAGCCCGGGACTCGCGCTGACTACGTAGGTGTTCTTCCACGTGGTGTAGATCGATTGCACCGTCGCCGACGCATTCGCGACCGTGGTCAGCGTGCAGAACGGCGGCTTCTCGTTTTGGGGATAGGCGAAGGGGCCACCTTGAATGAATTGCTGCGCTCCCGCGCTGCCGCTCGAGCCGCCGGTGCCGCCCTTCGCTCCCGCCGCCGACCCACCCATGGCACCGGTTCCACCCTGCGCGCCCGCACCGCCTGCAGAGCTCGTGGCCCCGGTCGAGCCGGCCCCGCCGCCAGGTAGCATGGCTGCACCGTTGTCGTCATCGTCATCAGAGTTGCCCTCCTTGCCACTACACCCAGCGAACGTGCCCAGGGACAGAAGAAGCAAGGTTAAGCCAACAGATCTTTGCAACGCCAAGGCTCCTCTATGAAGGGTAGCGCAGCTCAGGGTGTCGAACCACCTCGAGGGGCAACTGGGCGTAAGGAACTAGAATTCGACCGGCACGAAGCTGGCGAAATAGCCCAACTTCCCGTGTGGCGCGAAGCTACCAGGGCGCACCGAACGCGCTTTTCAAAATTCAATTGACTGCTCGGAGCTAAGGGGAGTACACGACAAGTACAGTGGGCGTGAGGACGAAGAAGCTTCGTCCGCGACGGATCTCAATCCGTCCTGAATTTCGGTGGAGGGATCATGGGAATCGCAAATAGGGTTTTATTCGCGCTCGTGCTCGCCGTGTCATGCTTGTGTCATCGACCGGCGGCGCCCATTCGTGGTGCGTGACCGGCACTCCAATGGCGCCCAACGGATCCACGGATCCGATGACGAACACGATCGTCGGAAACGTCTGTGGCAATGCTCCGAGCTGTTGCGCGTCGGGGGGACGCTGGAGCCTTTCGTGTGTACAGATGGCCGCCTCGTACGCGAAACAAAACAATCTCGCTGGCGGTGACTTCTGCGGGCGATTTGCCTGGGCTCAGGGCCCTATTCCCGGCACCGGCCAATACTACCCGCGCGATTTCAATCTGATCGCGGTCGCCGGAGGGATTAATGGGCTGCGAGACGTCGAAGGCCCCGTCGGGGCTGCGGGTGGTGTGAGCTTCGCTGCTTTCAACCTCAACATCAAACGACGCGAGCCAGTGGCGCTCCTCGCGGGCGGGGGTGCCTTCATCACTCAGGGCACCATCTACGGTAACGTCGTCTATGGCAATACTCTCTCTGACCCGCAGGTCACCTTTTTCGACTCCCCTACTCCGAATGCCAACCCTCCGGTTTCGAACCCTTTCCCGGTCAACTTTGACGCCGTCTGCAACAACCTCGTGGCCATGTCACAGGCGCTTCAACGCTACGATGCCATCCCGGCGACGAAGCAGTACAGCACAATAACGTTCACGGGAACGGATCCTGAACTCAATGTCTTCTCGCTGGCATCGAGCGCACTCAGCGGCGCGACCGCTTACACGTTCAATGTGCCGCAGAACTCGAGCGTAATTGTCAATGTCACGGGCGCCGACCCAAGCTTCAGAAACGCCGGATTCGTCGGCGCAATACCGCCGCAACTTCTCTGGAACTTTCCGAACGCGACGATGCTGACGTTGAACGGTGTGGGGTTCATGGGTTCGATTTTGGCGCCCCAAGCAGCCGCGAATATGCAGAATGGCTCGGTCACAGGCACTGCGGTCGTCGGGTCCGCCGGCTCCGCCATGGTAGAGTTCTACTCCGTTCCCTTCCGAATTCCCGCTTGTCGTGGGGGCCTTTGTCTCGACGCCACGTGGTCATCCACCGCGTACGTCAGCGATGACGGGACTGCTGCCGACCTGGCGAACGAAGCGGGGTTCTTGCAAATTACCGGCGGCAGCTACGTCGCTGAGAACCAGTCGCGGTTCGATGCGACCAACCGCATCTGGTACTCCTTCTTACCGGCGCAGATTCAGCCCAAAACGAAACCTCTCGCAGTATTTTTCAACGGCGGGCCCGGCTCAGCAACCTCTGCCGTCCTTTTTGCCTTCAATACTGGTCCGTGGACGTTGGACCCCGACAAGGTTGGGAGTGCCAGAATCATTCCGAATTCCGCCAGCTATTGGGGCCAGTTTGCGAACCTGCTCTACATCGATGCCCCAGCAACGGGATTTTCGTACCCATTGGCGAATAGCACCGGCTGCACTGGCGCCAATTGCAAGCCCGATCTCGGAATCGATATCGATCGGGATGCTGGCGATTTCGACCGCGTGATTCTACGCTTTCTCCAACGTCATCCTCAGATTCGACAAAATCGCGTAGTTCTCGTCGGCGAGAGTTACGGCGGCACCCGCGCGACATTCATGTTGAACTACTTGTTCAACTATACCTCAATCGCAATGTCGGGGTCGCCTTATATCGATCTGCAACTGAACAACGACGAGACCAGCTACTTTTTATCGGTTTTCGGCACTCCCACGCCGAGCACAGCGCAAATTGCGTCGAAGTTCGGGCATCAGGTACTGATCGAGCCTGCGGTCATCGGCCACGAACAATACCTCAACCTCGTCTCCAGTAGTCTACCGAATGGCACCCCCGAGCCGACATGCTTGGCACCCAAGCCCGGAGATGGTGCCTGCACGACAATGATTCCAGGCACAACGGGAACAGCCGATTCGCCTCCAACCTGTGACGAATACGACTGCATGAAGCCTTTCGGCTGGTCCGACGGTCAGGAGCAGACGGCGGCGAGTCGCCTTGTGAGCATCAGCGTTCTGAACACCGCGATCGGGGCCGATGTGAGGTTGATCGAGTGGATGAAAGCGTCCTCGAGAACGAATGCCTATGGGCGCAACGATGGGACGATCGTCCAATCGAACGAGATGACCGCTACCTTCGGAACGCTGGGCCCCGAGGACAACTATTTCCTGAGGGACAACAACAATGTGTTCTCGGGGTTCAAGACGGCCAGACAATGGAACTCTACGGGAGCCGGATTGATCAGCGGGACAGCGTTTGTGAACAATCTTCACAATGGGGTATCGACATTCCTTACCGTTTCGCAGCACGACACCATCGTTTGGTCGCCGCAGATCCCGCTAGGAATGGCATACCTTCAGCAGCAAAATCCCACGTTCGCAATGCTAATTTCTGGGGTGGGATACGACCCCATGGCCCGCACGGTTCTGCCCCGTCCAGGCACCATGTCTCTCACGTATACCTCCAATACGGACCAGCGCGTCGTCACCATGCCGCATTACTACGACGCGGGGCATAGCGTAACGATCCGCGGCTCGACCGACCTACTCGCTGATGTCCTCAAGTGGTACCCATCCACCCCGCACTGAGCACCGCGACGAGGCAGGAACCTCGGAGCGGAAGTGTACGTGCGCGCCGCGCGTGCGGCACCGGTCCGCGGTTCTCGCACTGTCAGTCATCCTGGCCTGCGGCGGCCGTTCGTCGAACAGAGCACTCCCGATCTCGGCGGGCGGCGGCGTTCCTAACATGGCCGACGCCAGCGGCGCTGGCATCCAAAGTAACGATACGGGAGGTGCCTCCGCGACGGACGCCAAGGGCGGTAGCCCTAGCGGCGCCGGCTCGGGGAGTCTGTGCTGCGTCATGCCCGCTAGCGGCGGAAGCGGGGGATTGGGCGCCGGCGACCACTCGGTGGGCGGCGGTGACACGTGTGACGACAGCACATTATGGCTAGAAATCAACGAAGGTTCGGTAGGTGGCCTTGGTGAATGTCACGCTGCAAGCGCTACGTTGGCTCCGGATGAGCACCTCGGTCCGACACGCGGAGTCGTCGTCATCGATGCTGACGGCCGTGTGGTGGATAACACGGGCCTCACCGGATCACGCAAGAACGATTGGCTTGCCCAACTGATGGACCAGCGGTGGATTTGTCTCGCGGGGCAGTCAATCGGCTACAAGTGCACGATCGCCGCTTGACGGCATGAATCACCGCTAACGCGGGGCCGGACTCGGCGGCAGGGTCGCTCTGGCGTACTTCTTGAGAAAGTCAACGTAGCGCCCGTTCGGATGGTGCGTGAGGTAATTGCGGCCTTCGAGGCGCGCGCGCAGAGGGTCATGCTGGTTGAAAATCGCCGCGACGAGGAGCGCGTCGCGCTCGTCAGCGTAAGGACCGTCCGGAAATCGCTCCTGGTCGGCGCGCGCAAGCGCCTCGGCCTCGCCGGGATTTGCAACGAGAGCGTGGCGAATCTCGGTGATTATGGGCGGCGACGCGGGCACTGCTGCTCCGGCGTCGGCGCTCGCGGTGTCTGCCGGGGCCGACACCGCCGAGGACGCCCCCCCGGCCACCTGAGGCGAGCCAGCATCTGCGAGCGAGCTCGGTTCGACACTCGGCGACGGAGCGAAGCTCGGTGTCGGAGCGAAGCTCCGCGTCGCTGCCGAAGAGGTGCGCCGGGCGACGGGCTCAGATTCGCTTTGGCGGGACGCCGATGCGGCCCGGCTCGGCTGGCGCGTCGACCACCAATAGATGAAGGCGACGCAAGCCAGCATCGCAAGCGCAACGTCCCTGCTCCACCGGCGCCACATGTTCGGGGTCTTACTCCAAGAGCTTGCGCAAGCAATGCTAAGCGCCCGCGTTTTACGCCTCGCACTCCACTTCGACCGTCGAGCCCGCGGGCGCGTACGGCACGAGGTGGCCCTCGACGGCTTTGCCGTTCACCTTGAGCGACACCTTGCCGGCGCGGCCCTGGTTCTTCACGCGGATCCGGTACGTCGCGCCGCGACAACGCCGCTCGATCGTGAAGTCGGCAATGTCTTTGCCGATGCAGGGGCGCACCGACAAGCCGTCCCACTCCGGCTTCACACCGAGCAGGTGCTGCGACACGGCAACGAAGTTCCACGCGGCGGTGCCGGTGAGCCACGAGTTCTTGGCTTCGCCGTGGCGCACGGCGTCCTTGCCCGCGATCATCTGCGAATAGACGTAGGGTTCCGTGCGGTGCACGTCGCTGATCTCTTCGAGGTACGCGGGGGCGATCTTCTTATAGTACTCGAACGCTTGGTCACCGCGGCCGAGCAGCGTCTCCCCGATGATGACCCAGGGATTGTTGTGGCAGAAGATGCCCGCGTTCTCTTTGTAGCCGGGCGGGTACGAGGAAATCTCCCCGAGCTCGAGGTGATACTCCTTGTACGCCGGCTGCTGGAGCACGATGCCGTACTTCGTGTCGAGCCGCGACTTCACCGAGTCGAGCGCCTTTTTCACGTGGCCGCTCTCGAGGCCGATGCCGGCCATCGAGCAGTAACCCTGCGGCTCGATGAAGATCTGCCCGTCTTCGTTTTCCTTGCTGCCGACCTTGTTGCCGAAAAAGTCGTAGGCGCGCAGGTACCACTCGCCGTCCCAACCGTGCTGGAGCACGGTGTCGCTCATCTGCTTCACGAGCTCACGGGCCTTCTGCGCCTCGTCGGAGAGTCCGCGCTTTTCCGCGAGCACCGCGTACTCCGGCCCGATGTGCACGAACATGCCGGCGATGAAGATCGACTCCGCCGTCCGCCCCACGCGGTTACCGGTCGTCTGATACGGCTCGTCCGGCGTCTCCGAAAAGCAATTCAGGTTCAAACAATCGTTCCAATCCGCGCGGCCGATGAGCGGCAGTCCGTGCGGACCGAGATTGTTCGTCACGTGATAAAACGAGCGTTTGAGGTGCTCGAAGAGCGACGCCTTGTTCTTCTCGTCGTTGTCGAAGGGCACCTGCTCGTCGAGGATGCCGTAGTCGCCGGTCTCCTTGATGTAGGCGGCCGTCCCGAGGATGAGCCAGAGCGGGTCGTCGTTGAAGCCGCTGCCTACGTCGTTGTTCCCGCGCTTCGTGAGCGGCTGGTACTGGTGGTACGCGCTGCCGTCGGCAAACTGCGTCGAGGCGATGTCGATGATGCGCTCGCGCGCCCGCTCCGGCACGAGATGCACGAAGCCGAGCAGGTCCTGGTTCGAATCGCGGAACCCCATGCCGCGACCGATGCCGGACTCGAAGTACGACGCACTCCGCGACATGTTGAACGTCACCATGCACTGGTACGGATTCCAGACGTTCACCATGCGGTTCAGCTTTTCGTCGGACGACGAGAGCCGATAGCTCGACAAGAGCCCGGACCAGTGCGCCTTGAGCTTTTCGAACGCCGTATTCACCTGCTCGGGCGTCGAGAATTGCGCGATGAGCGCCTTGGCGCGGCGTTTGTTGATGACGCCCGGCTTCTCCCACTTCTCTTCCTTCGGATTCTCGACGTAGCCGAGCACGAAGACGAGCGTCTTCGACTCACCCGGCGCGAGCTTCACGTCGAGCGAGTGCGACGCGACGGGCGACCAGCCACTCGCGACCGAGTTCTTGCTCTTGCCCGCGCGCACGACGTCCGGCTCGTGAAAGCCGTTGTAGAGCCCGATGAACGACTCGCGATCGGTGTCGAAGCCCGCGATCGGCTGGTTGACGTGATAAAAAGCGAAGTGGTTCCGGCGCTCGCGGTATTCATGCTTGTGATAAATCGTGGCGCCGTCGACCTCGACTTCACCCGTGCTCAGGTTCCGCTGAAAGTTCGTCTGGTCGTCGTGCGCGTTCCACAGACAGAACTCGAGGAACGAGAAGAGCCGCACCTCGCGCGGGCTCGTCGTCTCGTTGCGTAGCGTCACCTGGTGCACTTCGGCGTCCACGCCGTCCGGCACGAACGCGAGGAGCTCGACCGCGAGCCCGCGGCGCTTACCCGTGATGCGCGTGTAGCCGAGCCCGTGACGGCACTCGAAGGACTCGAGCTCCGCCTTCACCGGCATGTACGAGGGGCTCCAGACGTCGCCGTCCGTCTCACGCACGTAGAAGTAACGGCCGCCCGAGTCGGTCGGTACGTTGTTGTAGCGGAAGCGCAGAATGCGGCGCAGGCGCGCGTCGCGGTAGAAGCAATAGCCGCCGGCCTGGTGCGAAATCAGCCCGAAGAAGCGCTCCGATCCGAGGTAGTTGATCCACGGATAAGGGGTCTTCGGAGTGGTGATGACGTATTCTTTGCGTTCGTCGTCGAAATGGCCGTAGCGCATGCGAATCTCCGTTATAGCCTCAGGCAGGCTCGCCGCGCGAGCCGAAGCGCTCCGAGCGTGGAGGTACCTTCTCCGTCCGCCCAGCGCTCAATAATCCACAAGGGTGACCCGCCCCTTCACGGAGCGGGTCGGCGAACCAAGACGTCCCGAAACGGGACGTCCTTTTACTTGCAACCGACGAACTGAATTTCGTCGATCGAGACGTCGAACTTGGCGCCCTTTTCGGCGCACTGGAACTGGATGCCGTAGATCTTCGACGGGTCGATGCCCCCGTCTTTCGGGCCCCAGTCTTCCTGCTTCATCGCGCGCCACGGCACCGTGTAATAAACCCACTCGGTGGTGAGGTTCATGTCGAGGCCGTGGTCGTTGAAGCACTGATGGCAGAGCTTTCCGTCGGGATCGGTCTGCGCGTCGGGCACCTTCAGGCGGATGTGACCGGTCGATTCAGGGCTGTTTTTCTTCGCCCAGAAGCCGATGCCGCCGTACTTGCTCGCGTCGTACCAGCCCTTCGGATCGACGAAGTTCATGCCCATGCCGGCGTAGACGATGTCGGCGCCGCCGATCGTGCCCTTCATGCGCGCGGCGTGCGCCGAGCCGTTGGCCCCTCCCTCGCTCATCTCGAAGGTGCCGCCCTTGGCGCCCGAGAGCGGCCACACGTCGGAGCCGCCGTTGTCCTTCGAGTCGTCGAACGTGTACCAGTAGCCGCCGCGGCCCTGGATGAAGTTCGTCTTGTTCTGCGATTCGCAATCGGAAATCATCGCCGTCGCCGCGGGACAGGGGCGACCCTCCGGAAGCTCTTTGGTCTTCGGCGAGGTCGGATCGATTCTCGAGACGCAGGCGCCGAGGCCAAGCGCCATCGCGCCCATGCAGCCGAGGGCCGCGCACATCATCTGTCGTTGCATGCTCATCACCTGGAGTAGCCCGAGCCGGGCGGGTGGACCCCGTTGGGGGGTACCGACGGCGCCCCGGGCGGCGGCATGTTGGTCCGCCGCGGGGCGGCGTGTCAATCGGCTTCTGGAACCGGTACCAGCGCCCCCGGCGGCCGCCCGCCGCTCAGAAGCCGTAAGCGAGACCGGCGGCCAGCGACGGCGCGACGCCGGTGTAGCTGAAGAGGATCGGGACGTTGGCCTCCACGTTGAGCATGAAGTGCCCGAAGGGGAAACCGAAGCCCGCGCGCGCGGCAGCGAAGCCCGGGCCGACCTTGCGCCACACGTCGAGCCGACCCTGCAGGTTGTTTTCGTACCCGACGTGGTCCTTGTAGTAGACGACGCTGACTTTGCCGTCGACCTCCGCAATGCCCGCGGCGAGCCCGAGGAACGGGCGAATGCCGGGGTTCATCAGCGGTGACTCGCCGAAGTAGTAGTAGAGATGCGCCTCACCGTGGAACGGCATCGGCGCCGTGGTGCCGACGACGGCCGGCGACTGCAGCAGCGCGACGCCGAAGCGCGCGCCGAGCATGAGGTTCGACCCGAGCACGCGGTCGTACCCGATGAGGAAGCGCAGGTCGGCGATACCAAACCCGCCGTGCACCTCGTTGCCGCCCCCGGCGTAGACGCCACCGCGGTGCAAGCCATGCGAGTCACGGCAGGAGTAGCCGGCCGCGCCCGCAACGTCCTTCCCCGCGTCATTGACGGCCGGGCACACGCCCTTCACGTCGCCGTAAACGAGGAAGCTCTGCTGAATCGTGACGCCGAGCCAATTCAGGGAAAACGGTGAGGGGGGTTCCGGCGGGCCCTGCGTTTCGGGCGGCGCGTCCTCGTCCTCCTCGAGCTTCACCTGTTCGGGCTGCGCCTCCGGCTTCGGCTTCGTCGCGGGGACCTGCTCGGTCTCCGGCTCTGCCGCCTTCGAGTCCGTCGTGCCGGGCGCGGTGCCGCCTTCGTCCACGTCTCGGCCCGCATTGTCGTCCATGCTGGGGCCGGTCTTTTTTTGCGGCTTCTTCTTCTTCTTCGACTTCGAGGGGGTGGCCGCGTGCGCAGGACGCTCGAACGCCACGTGGGTGAGACCCACCGCGAGAGGAAGGGCGAACCAGCGGATGGCTCTCAGGTGCCGCGCGAGACCAAGCATCGAAGGGCGAGACGGTATAGCAACTCGTCCTGCAACAACGCAATCCGTCCCGGCAGTGTTTTCGTGATCGCTCGTTTGTGACGACCGCACGGTTCGTGTTTCGCGACCACTTCGAGCTCGAAGGATATTTCGCGTGTGGCTCGAAGGCCCTGGTCTCGGCGCCGGTCGTGGTATAGGCGCGCCCCCATGTCTGACAACGACAAGCTTGCCATCGTGGTCGGCGGCGGCCCGGCTCCGGGTATCAACAGCGTGATTGGTGCCGCTACCATCCGCGCCTGCCTTTCGGGGATCCAGGTCGTCGGTATCCTCGACGGTTTTTCGTGGATCATGAAGGGCGATACGAGCCACACGCGCGCCCTCGACATCGAATCCGTGTCGCGCGTGCACTTCCGTGGCGGTTCGGTGCTGCGCACCGCGCGCGCGAACCCGACGAAGGATCCGAAGACGCTCGCGGCGTCGCTCGAGTCGCTGAAGAAGCTCGGCGTGAGCAAGCTCATCACGATCGGCGGCGACGACACGGCCTTCTCGGCGCTCACGCTCGCCGAGCACTCGAAGGGCGCGCTCCGCGTCGTTCACGTTCCGAAGACGATCGACAACGATCTCGACTTACCGGACAGCATCCCGACGTTCGGCTACCAGACGGCCCGCCACGTCGGCACGGGCATCGTCCAGGACCTGCTCACCGACGCGCAGACGACCTCGCGCTGGTATTTCGTCGTCGCGATGGGTCGCAAGGCGGGCCACCTCGGGCTCGGCATCGGCAAGGCCGCGGGGGCGACGCTCACCATCATTCCCGAGGAATTCGGGCGCAAGATCATCCCGCTCGACGAGATGGCCGACATCCTCGCGGGCGCCATCGTCAAGCGGCTCGCCCACGGCAGGCAGGACGGCGTCGCCGTGCTCGCCGAGGGGCTGGTTGAGCACCTTTCGCACGAGGAGCTCAAGCAGGTCGCGGGCGACGTCGAGCTCGACGAGCACGGCCACATCCGCATGGCCGAGGTCGAGTTCGGTCCCATCATCAAGAACCGCGTGCAAGAGAAGCTCAAGGCTCTCGGCATCAAGGCCACGCTCGTCTCGAAGAACATCGGCTACGAGCTCCGCTGCACCGATCCAATCCCCTTCGACATGGAGTACACGCGCGACCTCGGGTACTGCGCGGCCAAGTACTTGATCGAGGGCGGCTCGGGCGCGATGGTCACCGTGCAGCAGGGCAAGTTCAAGCCCATCAAGTTCTCCGACATGCTCGATCCGGAGACGGGCAAGACACGCGTGCGCATGGTCAACATCGACACCGAGTCCTACAAGATCGCGCGGCGCTACATGATCCGCCTGCGCAAGGACGACTTCGACGACGAGAAGCAGCTCGAGCGGCTCGCGACGACGTCGAAGCTTGCGCCCGCCGAGTTCCGCAAACGCTTTTCTTACGTCGTCGAGCGCGAGGCCCCGCCGCTCGCCTTCAACTACCCTTGATCGTGCGCTGAAGCGTTCCCGGGTGCACCCGCCGTGCGCCCGGGAAGCGTTGCGCGTCCCGGGCCGTAGAAAGGGACATGCTGCGCCCAATTTTCGCTCTGGTTGCGGCCGTCGCGCTCGCCGGCTGCGCTTCGGCTCCGCCACCCGAGGCGGTGTACGTCGAAGCCGCGCCCTGCGCGCCCCGGCGCGCACGTGTCGTGTACGTCGAACCTTACCGACCTGCGTACCGAATTGCCTGGGCACGGCCCGCTCCCCTGCCCGCGCGACGCGTCATGATGCCGCCTGCGCGGAGTGGTCCGCGCGGACATTGGGGCGTTCCGCCGGCGCGCGAGCACGGACCGTACAGCGCGCACCGCTGAGCGCGCGCAAAGAAGATTCCGCGCGGACGATGTTTCGAATACTCTCTGCGCGACGCGGGCAATAGCGAGGCACTCCGGTCGTTCGCGCCTGTCGTGGACGAACCTCGGTTACTCCATCGACGACATGGACAAAAAGACGATCTTGGGTGCAGCCTGCGCGCTTGCGCTGAGCGCGGGCGCGGCGTGCGGCTCGAATACGGAGCCGAACGATACCGCCTCGGCGACCGGCGGGACGAAGAGCGGAACGAGCGCCGGCGGTGCGGGAAACGCGCCCGGTGCGGGTTCACCGGGCACCGGTGGCACCGTTCCGAACGGCACGGGTGGGACGGGAACGGGCGGCACGGCCACCGGCGGCACGGCTACCGGCGGCACGGCCACCGGCGGCGGGACGGGCGGCACGGCCACCGGCGGCACGGCGACGGCCGGCACGGGAACGGGCGCGGGACCAGCGATGAGCGGCGGGACCAACGGCTCGAGCGGACGGAGCGGCATGGCCGGCGCGCCGAACGGCTTCGGCGGCCGCGGGTCCGGCGGAGCACCGAGCATGAGCGCCGGTGGCGCGAGCGCGAGCGGCGCCGGCGGCGGCGCCGGCACCGGACAGATGGGCACTTCGATGTTCACCATCAAGGTGCAGCTCGCGAGCGAAGTGAAGGCAAGTGCACCCACGACGGTCGGCATCGTCACGTGGTCGGTGGCGGCGACCGGAATCACGTCCGCCAAGATCGATTTCGGCCTCGACACGACGTACGGCCTGACGGCGCCGGTCGATCTCAAGCAGACGGACTACCGCACGCTGCTGCTCGGCATGAAGCCCGCCAAGACGTATCACTTCCGGATCAGCGCGAGCGACGCCTCGAAGACGTACACGAGCGACGATCAGACGGTGACGACCGGCGCGAAGCCGAGCGCGAGCCCGCTCACGAGCTTCTCCGTCAAGGACGCAAGCTCACTACCGAAGGGCTACTTCATCACGTCGTTCTGGCAAGGGACGAACTCGAAGATGCCGTTCATCTTCGACACCGACGGCGATCTGGTGTGGTGGTACACGGCCAATTCGGGTGAATCGACCGACGGCATTTCGCGCGCGCGCCTGTCGGCGGACAGCCAGAGTATCTGGCTCGTCAACGAGGCGCTCACGGGCAATCCGCTGCGCCGCGTGAGCATCGACGGCACCACGACGCAGACGTACATGAGCACCAAAGCGTCGCACGACATCGCCGCGGTGAGCGCCGACACCATGGCGTACCTCGACTACAGCGAATCTGACTGCAACAGCATCTTCGAGATCAACAACGCGGGGACGACCAAGGAAGTCTTCGAGTCGACGGGCGTGACCGGCACCGCGGGCTCGCTCACGAGCTGTCACGGCAACGCCGTCCGCTATTCGCAGAAGGAAGACTATTACACCTTCTCCGACTGGCAAAAGGACGTCGCGGTCGTGAAGCGCGACGGCACGCTGGTCTGGAAGCTTTCGCAGAAGGTCTCGGGCGGCAATACGGCCTGGGGCGGCGCGCAGCACGGCCATCAGCTCCTCGACGACAGCATCCTCATCTACGCGAACAACGGCGGCGGGACGAACAAGTCGGCCGCCATCGAGTACGACTTGAACGGCATGCTGCTCAAGAAGTTCACGAGCAACGGTAACGCGACGAACTTCGGCGACGTGCAGCGCCTTTCGAACGGCAATACGATCATCACGTATTCCACCTCGCAGCTCATGCAAGAGGTCGACAAGAACGACGCCGTGGTTCTCGAGGTGAAGGGCAGCGGCTCGTTCGGATACGTCGAATTCCGCGAAAGCCTTTACGGCCCGGCCCTCGACATCGCGCAATAGGGGCGCGAGCGCACTTCAGCGCGGCGCCGGACCGAGTAGCGCCCGCATCCGTGCGCGGAATGCGGGCGCCGTGAAGCGCTCCGTGCAGCTTCGACGCAAAGCGGCGCGGCGTTCTGCGAGCTCCGCGGCCGGCATGGCGCGAATCGCCGCAAGTGCGCGGGCGATCGCGGCCGGATCCTCCGCGGCCGCGCCGAAGCCCCCCGCTGCGAGGATCTCTCGCGGTCCTCCTTGATCGGGGCCGAGCACGACGAGCCCGGCGAGCGCGGCTTCGACGAAGACGAGGCCGAACGGTTCGTCGAACGGGAGCAGCGCGAAGACGTGACAGCGCGCTTCGAGCTCCGCCGAGGCGGTTGCGTCGAGATAGCCGTGCAGCCGAACGCGTGCGCCGACGCCGAGCGCGCGCGCGAGCGCCGTGAGCTCGGCCCGTTTAGAACCGTCGCCGACGACGTCGAGCTCCACGTCGCGACCCGCTTCCACGCAGAGCGCGACCGCGCGCACGAGCGCATCCACGTTTTTGATCGGCTGCAGGCGCGTTCGCGTGAGCACACGAAGCGGACCGTCCGTCGGCGGCGCGAGCGGAGGGCGCGCGGGCCGCTCGGCGACGAATGGGTAGACGACTTCGACGTCTGCGCGTCCATAGACGCTGTGCGCGAGCTCCGCTGTAAACGCGCTGTTGGCCCAAACGGCCGCCACGCGCGCGATCGCGCCGCGCTCTTCGCGCCCGGCCCAGCCGTTGCCGAATGGGACGAGCCTGCGTCGAGCGTCGCGCGAGAGTGACGTCGCGTAAGCGCGCTCGGCAAAGCTCGCGGCGTTCGCTCGACGGCCGAGGAGCGCATCGAGCGCCGGGCTCACCGTGCGGCGGTGAAAAGCGCGCGTCGGTTCGTGACAATAAAAGATCGTACGTTCGGCGAACCCTGCGCGAACGGCGAACGAGCTCGCGGGCGGATGGTGCGCGATGATGCGCTCCGCACCCGCGAGGGCGCGCTTGACGGAGCCGTCGACCCCCGTGAAGCCTTCGAACACCGCGAGCTCGGCGCCCGCCCGCCGCAACGGACGGCGGAGCTCCGCGATTGCTGCACCGGCGACGCCCTCTCGGCGCAAGCGCCCGAGCGCGAAGCTCACGACCGTCACGTCGTGCCCGAGCGCCGCAAGCTCGCGTGCCTGATCACGGACGAGCGCTTCCGCGCCGCCGAACGCTTCGAAACTCGGGTGCAAAATCGCGAGGCGCACCGGGGCTCACATCGCGAACGCTTCGGCGTACTCGTCCGCGCCTCCGTCTCCATCGCCGGTGCCTGCCCGCCGAACGGCGCGCTCCGTGACGGCTTGCCAACGAAGCGAGCTACTCATCGGCCCGATCTACTTTTTCTGGAGCGGGACACGGGACTCGAACCCGTGACCCCGAGCATGGGAAGCTCGTGCTCTACCAACTGAGCTAGTCCCGCTTGGACCGGCGCAACCTACCCCGATTCCCTGAGGTTGCAAAGGCTCTCGGAGCTTCAGCGGAACGGTCCCGCAACGGCCACGAGGTGAAGCCGAGAGCTCGCAGCCGTGCGACGACGGACGCTGAGATACCCGTCGGCGTGGTTTCGCTCACGGCGGTCCCGCCATCTGGCAGGTGGTCTTGCTGCCGAACTTCCCGTCCACGCACGTGTAGTAATTGCCGTCGGGGCAGCACCAGCCTTCCCCGTGTGGCCCGCACTCGCGCGGAATGGTGCAGCCCGGTTGACTCGTCGTTCCGGCGCTCGATGTCGTTCCGGCGCTCGAGGTGACGCCGCCCGACCCTGAAACACCGCCTGCCGCCGGCGTTCCACCGGCTCCGGCTGCCGCAGCGGAGCCAGCGGCTCCGCCGGATCCGGCAGCGCCGCTCGAGCCCGCACGGCCGGCGTTCGAGGTCCCGGCGGAGCCGCCGAGGCCATTGCCTGCAGCGTCGCCTGGCTCCGACGGTTCGCCGCCTTCGCCCGCGCCCGCGGCGGCGGCAGGGGTGCCGCCATTCTCGGAAGGGGCGCCGCCCAAAGCCTCCCCGGCTCCGTTCGCGCCGGCGTCTTCGGCGCGAGCGCCCGCAGCGCCGCCCTCTGACGCGCCCGCTCGTGCGGAGTCACCGGCCTGCCCCGCGCCGTCGCTCGCGCCGCTTTCAGGGGACGCGCCGCCTTCGCCGCCCGCCTCCGCACGGGCGGTAAAGTCGCGGTCCTGTCCGCACCCTGCGACGGTCAACATGCCGAGCGCGATCAGGCCGAGGATCGTTCGATGTGGCTTACGTGCCCCCATGTGCCGGAAAGAAGGTCACCGCGTCGGGCTCGCGTCAAGGGTCGACGCACCGGAGACGGGAGGCACGCCGCCGCCGGCCATGAGCACGTGCTGCGCGGCGCGCCGCGGGCGAGGATTCTGGTTGAGCCGCCCCGAGTGCCAGAGATGTCCGTTCAGGACGAGCACGCTGCCCGCGGCTCCCGTCACCACGACCTCGTCCGGATGTCGCGCGCCCGGCTGAGCGAACGACTTCGGCACGGCACCGAGCAGCCGGTGGGAGCGCGGAACGACACGCGTCGCGCCGTTGTCGCGCGTGAAGTCGTCGAGCATCCAGAGCGCGGTGAGGACCAAGTTCGGCTCGCCGCGCCCGCGCGGGCGACTGTCGGCGTGGAGGCCCTGGTCTCCGAAGCCCGGTAGCGGATTGCGACCGTGCAAGTTGGTTCGATACGCGGCCGCACCGAGGACGTGCGCGGCCGCTCTCAGGATGACGGGGTGGCGCTCGAGGTCCTGCCACGCCGCAAGCTCTGGCGTGGAAGCGTCGAGCCGCACGTGTTGAGTGCCGTCCGCTTGCGGCAGCGCCTGCTCGAAAGCAATGAGAAGGCGCGCCACGTGCTCGGGCTGAAGCGCGTCGGGCAGGACCACGTAGCCGAGCTCGTCCAGGCGCTCGAGGTCGCGTTCGTCGAGGGATCTGGCCACGGCGCCCTCAGCTTAGTGCGGCTCGCTCTGGCCCACAGCTCGCCTGGGCTTGACCTCTCCGGGGCGCTTCCGGTACGAAGCGTGGGTCGAGAACCCATGAAAACGGCCGTCGTTCAATCCGTTTGCGAGTGCCAGGCCCGTCTCGGAGCAGAGCTCGACGAGCAGCGGCGCGCCGTGCGTGGCTGGGCCCGCCAGCGGACGCGTGAGCTCCTCGCGCCCGCCAATAACGTCGGTACGGGCAAAGACTCGTTTCAGATCGGTTGGTCGTGCCCCTTCTGCACGCGCAACACGCTGCGTTCGTTCGACGCGGGCGCGCTCGTCTATCAGGACAAGCCGGCGCTGCCGAGCATCCCTCCCGTCTCGCGTCCGACGCCGCGTTCGACCGCCCCCGGCGGCTGACGGCCGGTCAGCCCTGCGTGAAGAGCTCGCGCGCGCAAAGCCCGAGGCCGCCCACGAGCAGCGCTGCCGCAATCCAACTCGTGCGGAGCGGTCCGAGCG